>NZ_JBHUBT010000007.1:0-309830 GCF_042788715.1 Arthrobacter sp. NPDC056886 | reverse complement strand
ACCAGCCCGTCGAACAGCTCGCCTCCCTGCGCGCCATCCCGGGCCTGGACGTCGTCCGCCCCGGGGACGCGAACGAGGTCGCCGCGGCCTGGAAGACCATGCTGGAAAACCACGAAAACCCCGCCGGGATCGTCCTGACCCGGCAGAACATCCCCACCTGGGCCCGCGGCACGTCCGAGGCCACCGGCGACACGTTCGGCTCCACCGCCGGCGTCGCAAAGGGCGGCTACGTCCTGGCCGAAGCCTCCCAGGACGGGGCCACCGTCGAGGCGCAGGTCATCCTGATCGGCACCGGCTCCGAGGTCCAGCTCGCCGTCGCCGCCCGCGAGGCCCTGCAGGCCGAGGGCATCCCCACCCGGGTCGTGTCCATGCCCTGTGTCGAGTGGTTCACCAGGCAGGACGCCGCCTACCGCGAGGCCGTGCTCCCCGCCGCCGTGAAGGCCCGCGTCTCGGTCGAGGCCGGACTGGCCCTGGGCTGGAAGGAATTCGTCGGCGACGCCGGCCGCTCCATCTCCCTGGAACACTTCGGCGCGTCCGCCGACTACAAGCGCCTCTTCCAGGAATTCGGCATCACCACCGAAGCCGTCACCGCCGCCGCCAAGGAATCCCTCGCCAGCCTCACCAACTGATCCACACCCCACGGTTCCGGGGGACCCTGTCCCCCGGAACCCATGATTTCCAGGAGTTATGAAATGACTACCCCCACACAGCAGCTCTCCGACGCCGGCGTCTCGATCTGGCTCGATGACCTCTCCCGCGGCCGCCTGCAGACCGGCACCCTGCGCAGGCTGATCGAAGAGAAGAACGTCGTTGGCGTCACCACCAACCCGTCCATCTTCCACGCCGCCATCACCACCGGCCACGATTACGACGCCGTCATCGCCGCCCAGGCGGCCGCCGGCGCCACCGTTGAAGAGACCGTCTTCGAAATCACCACGACCGACGTCGCCGACGCCTGCGACCTGTTCGCCCCCGTCGCCGCAGCCACCAAGGGTGTCGACGGCCGCGTCTCCATTGAGGTGGACCCCCGCCTGGCCTGGGACACGGCCGGCACCATCGCCGAAGCGAAGCACCTGTACAAGAAGGTCAACAAGGACAACGTCCTGATCAAGATCCCGGCAACCCTCGAAGGCCTCGAGGCCATCACGGCCACCCTGGCCGAGGGCATCAGCGTCAACGTGACCCTGATCTTCTCGCTGGAACGCTACCGCGCCGTCATCAACGCCTTCCAGTCCGGCCTCGAACAGGCCAAGGACAACGGCCACGACCTGTCCAAGATCCACTCGGTCGCGTCCTTCTTCGTCTCCCGCGTCGATGCCGAAATCGACAAGCGCCTCAACGCCATCGGCACCGACGAGGCCAAGGCCCTGAAGGGCAAGGCCGGCCTGGCCAACGCCCGCCTGGCCTACCAGGTCTACGAAGAGCTCTTCTCCACCGAACGCTGGACCCTGCTGGCCGAGGCCGGCGCCCTGCCGCAGCGCCCGCTGTGGGCCTCCACCGGCGTGAAGGACCCGGCCTACCCGGACACCCTCTACGTCACGGAACTCGTTGCGCCCGGCGTCGTGAACACCATGCCGGAGAAGACCCTCGACGCCACGTTCGACCACGGCACCGTCACGGGAGACACCGTTACCCGCGGCTACGACGACGCCAACGCCACCCTGAACTCCCTCGATGCGCTCGGGATTTCCTACAACGAGGTCGTCGCACTGCTCGAATCCGAAGGCCTGGACAAGTTCGTGGCCAGCTGGAAGGAACTGCTGGGTGACGTCGAAGGCGCCCTGGCCTCTGCACGGAAGGCTTCCTAACCCATCATGAGCACACTCAGCTACGACGCCACCGGCGCAGCCCGCCAGGCCCATGAGCAGCACCTCCCGGCACTCCTGGAGGACCGCATTGCCACCCGGATCTTCGCGAAGGACCACACGCTGTGGGGTCCGGACGCAGAGCAGGAATCCGCCGTCCGGCTGGGCTGGGTCGAGGCGGCTACCGTCTCCCAGCCGCTGGTCGGCGGGATCCTGGAACTCCGCGATGCGCTGAAGGCCGAGGGCGTTACGCGGATCGTCCTTTGCGGCATGGGCGGCTCCTCGCTGGCGCCTGAAGTCATCGCGGGCACCGCTGGCGTCGAGCTGACTGTTCTTGACAGCACCGACCCCGAACAGGTCAGTGCCGCCTTGGCGGACCGTCTGGCCGAAACGGCCATCGTCGTTTCGTCCAAGTCCGGTTCCACCGTGGAAACCGATTCCCAGCGCCGGATCTTCGAGCAGGCATTCACCGATGCCGGGATCGACGCGAAGAGCCGCATCATCATCGTCACCGACCCGGGTTCGCCGCTGGACAAGGCCTCTAGGGAAGCAGGCTACCGCGCCGTCTTCAACGCCGACCCCAACGTCGGCGGTCGCTTCTCGGCCCTCACCGCGTTCGGACTGGTCCCCTGCGGGCTGGCCGGAGTGGACATCCAGGCATTCCTTGATGAAGCAGAAGAAGCAGCCGAGATCCTCAATGAGGACTCGGAGGACAACATCGGCCTTGCCCTCGGCACCGCCCTCGGCGGCACCAACCCGCTGCGCAACAAGATCGTCATCGCGGAGGACGGCTCCGGGATTGTGGGCTTCGCCGACTGGGCTGAACAGCTCATCGCCGAATCCACCGGCAAGCTCGGCACCGGCGTGCTGCCGGTCGTCGCCGGCCCTGCCTCCCCGGAGGCCACACTTGGCGCTCCCGATGTCCTCGTCGTCCGGCTCGTCGCGGCAGATGCCGACGTAGAGCTCGGCGAGAACGAGGTCGCCATTGCCGGCGGCTTGGCCACCCAGATGATGGTGTGGGAGTTCGCCACCGCCGTGGCCGGCCGGCTGCTGGGCATCAACCCGTACGACCAGCCCGACGTCGAGGCAGCCAAGATCGCCGCGCGCGGCCTGCTGGACGCTCAGCCCGAGCCGACGCCGGCGAACTTCACCGACGGCGCCATCGAGGTCCGCGGCGGGGAATGGCTCGGCGGTGCCGCCACGGCGGCAGAAGCCGTCAGCGCCCTGCTCGCCGAACTCGGCCCGGACAGCTACCTCAGCGTCCAGGCCTATTTCGACCGGCTCGCCTACGCCAGCCTCGAAGGTATCCGCGACGAACTGGCTGCTGTCACCGGACGCCCGGTCACGTTCGGCTGGGGTCCGCGGTTCCTGCACTCCACCGGCCAGTTCCACAAGGGCGGCCCTGCAATCGGCGTCTTCCTGCAGGTCACGGCCGCCTCCGCGACGGACCTCGCCATCCCGGACCGGCCCTTTACGTTCGGCGAGCTGATCTCGGCGCAGGCCGCAGGCGACGCCCAGGTCCTGTCCGAACACGGCCGCCCGGTCCTCCGGCTGCACCTGACCGACCGCCCTGCGGGTGTGAAGCAGCTCCAGGAGCTCATCACGTCCCTTGCCGGCCAGGCAGCATCCTCCACTCAAAGCTAAGGCACCCACGCAACCATGCCAGAAACCTACAACGGCGGCAGGAACACGGCCGGCCGGGGGCGCAATCCGCTCCGGGACCCCCGTGACCGCCGTCTAAACCGTATTGCCGGGCCGTCGTCGCTGGTCCTGTTTGGGGTAACCGGTGACCTCGCCCGCAAGAAGCTCATGCCGGCCGTGTACGACCTCGCCAACCGCGGGCTGCTCCCGCCGAGCTTTGCCCTGGTGGGCTTTGCCCGCCGGCAGTGGGAGAACGAGGACTTCGCCGCGGAGGTCCTGGAGTCGGTGAAGGCGTACGCCCGCACCCCCTTCGATGAGACGGTCTGGAAGCAACTCTCCGAGGGCATCCGCTTCGTGCAGGGCGAGTTCGACGACGACGACGCGTTCAAGCGGCTCGGCGAGACCATCGATGAACTCGACGAGCACCGTGGAACGCGGGGCAACCACGCGTTCTACCTCTCGATTCCGCCGAAGGCCTTCGAGCAGGTCTGCCGCCAGCTCTCGAAGCACGGCCTGGCCCAGGCGTCGGGTGACAACTGGCGCCGCGTCGTGATCGAAAAGCCGTTCGGGCACGACCTCGAATCCGCCCGGCAGCTCAACGACATCGTCGAGTCGGTGTTCCCGCCGGACGCGGTCTTCCGGATCGACCACTACCTGGGCAAGGAGACGGTCCAGAACATCCTGGCGCTGCGCTTCGCGAACCAGCTCTTCGAGCCGCTCTGGAACGCCAACTATGTGGACCACGTCCAGATCACCATGGCCGAGGACATCGGCACCGGCGGCCGGGCAGGCTACTACGACGGCGTGGGCGCGGCCCGCGACGTCATCCAGAACCACCTGCTCCAGCTCCTGGCCCTGACGGCCATGGAGGAGCCGATCTCCTTCAACGCCGATGACCTGCGGGCCGAGAAGGAAAAGGTCCTCGCCGCCGTCCGGCTTCCCGATGACCTCTCCACCCACTCCGCCCGCGGGCAGTTCACGGGCGGCTGGCAGGGCGGCGAGGAAGTCCTCGGATACCTGGAGGAAGAGGGCATCCCGGCCGATTCCAAGACCGAGACGTTCGCCGCGATCCGGGTGGACATCAACACCCGGCGCTGGTCCGGAGCGCCGTTCTACCTGCGCGCGGGCAAGCGGCTCGGCCGCCGGGTAACTGAGATCGCCGTCGTGTTCAAGCGCGCGCCGAACCTGCTCTTCACCGACCACGGCGAGGACGACTTCGGCCAGAACGCCGTGGTGATCCGGGTCCAGCCCGATGAAGGCGCGACGATCCGGTTCGGGTCCAAGGTTCCGGGCACCCAGATGGAAGTCCGCGACGTCACCATGGACTTCGGCTACGGCCACTCCTTCACCGAGTCCAGCCCCGAAGCCTACGAACGCCTGATCCTCGACGTGCTCCTCGGCGAACCGCCGCTGTTCCCCCGGCACCAGGAAGTCGAGCTGTCCTGGAAGATCCTGGACCCGTTCGAGGAGTACTGGGCCGGCCTCGACGAACAGCCCCAGCCCTACGCTCCTGGCAGCTGGGGCCCTGCCTCGGCCGACGAGCTCCTTGCCCGCGACGGACGAACCTGGAGAAGGCCATGATCGTAGATCTTCCCGACACCACCACCTCTAAGATTTCCAAGAAGATCATGGCCCTGCGCGAGCAGGGCGGCGTGATCGCCCTGGGCCGGGTGCTGACCCTAGTGGTCGTCACCCGCTCAGGGCTTGAAGAGGAGGCCATCGAGGCCGCCAACGAGGCCAGCCGGGAACACCCGTGCCGGATCATCGTCCTCGCCGACGCCGGGGCCTCGGCCCCGACCCGGCTGGACGCCCAGATCCGCGTCGGCGGCGATGCTGGGGCCTCCGAGGTCATCCTGCTGCGCGGCTACGGCGAACTCGCCGAGGAAAGCGAGTCCCTCGTGGCGGCCCTGCTGCTCCCGGACGCACCGATCGTGGCCTGGTGGCCGCATGGCGCCCCCAGGAATGCGTGCCAGACCTCGATCGGGAGCATCGCGCACCGCCGGATCACTGACTCGGCCAACGAAACGGACCCGGTCACGGCGCTGGAAAACATTCGCCGCACTTACAAGGCCGGCGACACGGACCTCGCCTGGACGCGCCTGACCAACTGGCGCATCCAGCTGGCCGCGGTCCTGGACCAGGTGGACGACTCGCCGGTGACGGCTGTCGCCGTCGAGGGCGCCTCGGACTCCCCCAGTACGGTGCTGCTCGCGGCCTGGCTCACCTTGGCCCTGGATGTTCCCGTCACGATCGTGGCGGATCCGGCCGGAACCGGGATCCGCCGCGTCCGGCTGACCCGGCCCGGCGGCGACATCCAGCTCTTCCGGCCCGGGCTCACGATTGCGGAACTGACGCAGCCCGGCCAGCCCGCGCAACGGATCTCATTGCCGCGCCGCAGCCTCAAAGACTGCCTGGCCGAAGAGCTCCGCCGCCTGGATCCGGACGAAGTCTTTGGCGAAGTGATTACTATGGGACTCCCACGTACCAATCTAAGGAGTGTCCGTCCCAGTGAGCGCTGACCCGAGAGTAAGCATCCATCCTGACTCGACCGTCCTGATGGCTGCAATCGCAGCCCGCCTTATCACCAAGCTCGTGGATATCCAGGACCGGCACGGCGAGGCCACTGTGGTGCTTACCGGGGGCACAATGGGCATCGGTTCGCTTAAGGCAGTCGCGGAATCACCGGCGGCGCCGGCCGTTGACTGGTCAAAGGTGAACTTCTGGTGGGGTGACGAGCGCTTCGTGGCGGCCGACGACGCCGAACGCAACGCCCGCCAGGCCCAGGACGCTCTCCTGGCCCATATCGATGTGGATCCGGCGCGAGTCCATGTGCCTGGTTCTACCGATGACTTCGACAGCCCGGACGAAGCTGCGGCAGACTATGCACGCCGCCTCGCTGAGGCTGCCGCCGCCGAACACGCCGCGGACATGTCCGATGACAGGCCGGAACATCCGGCGCGGCTCCCCCGCCTGGACATCGTCCTCCTGGGGGTAGGGCCGGACGCGCACGTCGCCTCGCTGTTCCCTGAGCAGGCCGGTATCCGGGAGAAGGAACTGACCGTCGTCGGCGTCCACAACTCCCCCAAGCCGCCGCCGGCGCGGGTGTCACTGACGTTGCCGGCGATCAATACGGCATTAGAGGTGTGGATGGTGGTGGCCGGTGACGATAAGGCCGGCGCCGTGGGACTGGCGCTGGCCGGTGCCAATCCCGTGCAGGTTCCCGCGGCTGGCCCGCGTGGCCGCCGGGAAACCCTGTGGCTGATTGACGAAAACGCCGCGTCACGGGTCCCGGAGCAGCTCGTCCGGAAGGGACCGTCGGGCGCGTAGCCGTTCCAGCGCTCCAGCCAGCACGTCTTCGGCGTCTTGGCTGGAGCGCCGTTCTTTAACGTATTCCAGGTGTGTCTTGAAGCCCTCCGTCGGCGCTTCCTCGAGGGCAAACTTGGCTTCATCGCGGGTTGCGGTCCCGCCGCAGCGCCGGCAGTCCCAGACTCCAGGGATTTGTTCCTCCGGCAGTTGCGCGAATACGAGCGCGGTTTCATGGCCCTTGGCGCACCGGAAGGAGACACGAATACGGGGCTGGCGTACGCCGGCCCCGTTCAGTGGCTCATGGCGGGGAGATGCCCCTTCGGTGGCGCCTACACGGATTCCTTTGAATCCGGAAGCAGAATGCAGCATCGGGAACTCCTGGCTACTCAGCTGATGGAAGCGTGCTAGACGACAGCCACAGCGTAGTTGCGGAGTTCCCGATGCCGGGAGGGCCTTAAGGACCCCTTATGGAGTTTTTCGGACGGAGTCCTAGGAATCGGCGCCCGTGCTGAACCGCATGAGCAGGCCGAGGGCGATGATCACGACCGCCCAGGTGATGCCCAGGATGACCGTGAACCGGTTGAGGTTCCGCTCGGCGACACCGGAGGAGCTCAGCCCCGAACTCATGCCGCCGCCGAACATGTCGGACAGGCCGCCTCCGCGTCCCTTATGGAGCAGGATGAGCAACGTCAGCAGGAGGCTGGTGATGCCCAGGAGGACCTGCAGAATGACATGAAGAACGTCCACGACGGCCTTTCAGAAGAATTGGATTACGGGGGTCAGGCTGTGTCCGGACTAATCCGTCAACAGGTGACTCTCGAACCTGACAATATTAGCAAACTCGGCAGCGTCCAGGCTGGCACCGCCGACCAGCAAGCCGTCGACGTCGCGTTCCTTCAGGATCGAGGCCGCGTTGTTGGCCTTGACCGAGCCGCCGTAGAGCAAGCGGGTCTTGGCAGCGACGTCGGTTCCGAAGAGGGTGGACAGTTCCGCACGGATGGCTGCGCACATTTCCTGTGCATCTTCCGGTCCAGCAACCTCGCCGGTGCCGATGGCCCAGACGGGCTCGTAGGCGACAACGAGCTCGGCAGCCTGCTCCGGGGTGAGGCCTTCGACGCCGGCGCGGAGCTGGGCGAGCGTGTGGTCCACGTGGGTGCCGGCCTGCCGGATCTCAAGGCCCTCGCCGACGCACAGCACGGGGGTGATGCCGTGCCGGAAGGCGGCTTTGGTCTTGGCGTTGAGCACGGCGTCGGACTCATTGTGGACGGTGCGGCGTTCGCTGTGGCCAACCAGTGCGTAACTGCAGCCGAGCTTGGCCAGGAACTGCCCGGAAATATCGCCCGTGTAGGCGCCGGAGTCGAACTGGGAGAGGTCCTGGCCGCCATAGACGACGGCGAGCTCGTCGCCCTGGACCAGGGTCTGCACGCCGCGGAGATCCGTGAACGGCGGGAACACGGCGACCTCCACCCGGCTGTAGTCGTGCTTGGCGTCGGACAGGGTCCACGCGAGCTTCTGCAGGAGGGTGATGCCCTGGACGTGGTCCATGTTCATCTTCCAGTTCCCGGCGATGAAGGGCTTGCGGTCGAATTTACCGTTGGTTGACGTGGTCACGTGATCTCCAAGAGTTCTTGTTGTATAAGAGCAGCCGGCAGGGTGCCCGGTTCCTTGCGGAGGGCACCCTGCCGGCTCGATGGCCTGGCGGCCGCCGCTGCTACCAGCGGTCAGTGCTGCTACCAGCGGTCAGTGCTGCTAACGGCCGGTGCTTCTAACGGCCTGTGCTAACGGTCGAGGACGCTCAGGCCGGGCAGTTCCTTGCCTTCAAGGTACTCCAGGCTGGCGCCGCCGCCGGTGGAAATGTGGCCGAACTGGTCATCGGCGAAGCCGAGGGTCCGGACCGCGGCCGCGGAGTCGCCGCCGCCAACCACCGTGAACGCGTCCGTCTCCGTCAGCGCCTGGGCGATGGCCCGGGTGCCGGCGGCGAAGGCCGGGAATTCGAACACGCCTATGGGACCGTTCCAGAACACCGTCTTGGCGCCCTTGATCCGCTCCGCGAAGGCCGCTGCCGACACCGGCCCGATGTCCAGCCCGATGCCCTGGGCCCCGAAGCTGCTCGACTCGATGGCGTCGGCCGCGACGGTCTCGTGCTCGGCGTCGGCGGCGAACTTGGCCGCCACCACAACATCGGTGGGCACGACAAACTCGGTACCGGCGTCAGCGGCCCGCTTCAGGTAGTCCTGGACCACCGGGATCTGGTCCTCTTCGAGCAGGCTGGCCGCGACCTTGTTCCCCGCCGCGGCGAGGAACGTGAACAGCATGCCGCCGCCCACCAGGATCGTGTCCGCCTTGCCCAGGAGGTTGTCGATGACAGCGAGCTTGTCGGAGACCTTGGAACCGCCGAGGACAACGACGTAGGGCCGCTGGGTGTCGGTGGTGAGCTTGCGCAGCACCTCGACCTCCGTGCGGACAAGGTCGCCCTGGTAGGACGGCAGCCGCGTCGCGACGTCGTACACGCTGGCGTGCTTGCGGTGCACGGCACCGAAGGCATCATCGACGAAGGCGCCGTTGTCGCCGGTGAGGGCGACGAGCTCGTCCGCGAAGGCGCCGCGTTCGGCGTCGTCCTTGGAGGTCTCGCGCGCGTCGAAGCGCACGTTCTCCAGGACCAGCGCTTCGCCGTCCTGCAGCGCGGCGGACAGTTCCTTGGCCGACTCGCCGACAGTGTCGCCGGCAAGCGAGACCTTGAACCCGGCAAGCTCGGCCAGCCGGGCGGCTGCGGGCTTGAGCGAGTACTTCTCCTCCGGGGCGCCCTTGGGGCGGCCCAGGTGTGCTGTGACCAGCACGCGGGCACCGGCGTCCGTGAGCTTCGCCAGCACTGGCAGGGAGGCCTTGATGCGGCCGTCGTCAGTCACTGTAGAGCCGTCGAGCGGCACGTTCAGGTCACTTCTGACCAGAACGTACCGCCCGCGGACACCATCAGCGATCAGTTCGTTGAGGGTGTGGAATGTCATGAGTCTTACCCTAGCCCAGCTTGGACGCGACAAGCTCCGTGAGGTCCACGAGGCGGTTGGAGTAGCCCCATTCATTGTCATACCAGGACACAACCTTGACCTGGTCACCGATCACCTTGGTCAGGCCGGAATCGAAGATGGACGACGCCGGGTCGCCGACGATGTCCGAGGAGACAATCGGCTCGTCGGTGTAGGTCAGCAGGCCCCGGAGCTCGTCGGTCTCGGATGCTGCCTTGAGAGCGGCGTTGACTTCAGCGACGGTGGTCTCGCGGGAGACCGTGACGGTCAGGTCCGTGGCGGAGCCGGTGGGCACGGGCACGCGGATGGCGTAGCCGTCGAGCTTGCCCTTGAGCTCCGGAAGGACCAGGCCGATTGCCTTGGCGGCACCCGTGGAGGTGGGCACCATGTTGATGGCGGCGGCGCGGGCGCGGCGGAGGTCCTTGTGCGGGCCGTCCTGCAGGTTCTGGTCGGCCGTGTAGGCGTGGATGGTGGTCATCAGGCCACGCTCGATGCCGAAGGCGTCGTTGATGACCTTGGCCAGCGGGCCGAGGCAGTTGGTGGTGCAGGAGGCGTTGGAGATGATGTGGTGCGTAGCGCTGTCGTACAGGCCGTCGTTGACGCCCATCACGATCGTGATGTCTTCATCCGACGCGGGGGCGGAAATCAGGACTTTCTTGGCGCCGGCGTCGATGTGCTTCTGCGCATCGGCGGCCTTCGTGAAGAAACCGGTGGACTCGATGACGATGTCGACGCCGAGCTCGCCCCAGGGCAGCTTCGCGGGATCGCGCTCGGCGAGGACCTTGATGATCCTGCCGTCGACGACGATGTTGCCGTCCTTGACCTCAATGGTTTCGGCCAGGCGGCCGCCCACAGAGTCGTACTTGAAGAGGTGAGCGAGGGCTTCCGGGCTGGTGAGGTCGTTGACCGCAACGATCTCAAGATCTGCGCCCTGTGCGAGGGCGGCGCGGAAGTAGTTGCGGCCGATACGGCCAAAGCCGTTGATGCCAATACGGGTCGTCACGTTTTCAGTCTCCTTGGTGCTCCTGCGAGCACGACTAGTTGAGAAGGCGTTCAAGCCAACTAACAGATCCCGCACGCCATTGGGCAGAGATAATTACCAGATCGGAGGGCGACCAGCCACATTGCTGAAGGCTAACCGCCTTCCGTGATCCATCTTACGTTTAACCGGGACTGCCCCCGCAAGTGCAGGGGCAGTCCGTCCACATTTCGGGCTGAAGCGCCCGTAATGTGAGGTTTGTTACAAACGGAAGTCGTTCCCGTCACCCCTTAGAGGGTAATGAGACCCGTCGCGTTCTTGCGGGCAGCGTCGAAGCGCTTGGCGACGTCGGCCCAGTTCACGATGTTCCAGAAGGCCTTGACGTAGTCGGCCTTGACGTTGACGTAGTCCAGGTAGAAGGCGTGCTCCCACATGTCCAGCATCAGCAGCGGGGTGGTGCCGAGTGCAACGTTGCCCTGCTGATCGTAGAGCTGCTCGATGACCAGGTTGCCGCCGATGGGCTCGTAGGCCAGGAAGCCCCAGCCGGAGCCCTGCAGGCCCAGCGCCGCGGCGCTGAACTGGGCACGGAACGCGTCGAACGAGCCGAAGGCGTCGTCGATGGCCGCAGCGAGCTCGCCCTCGGGCTTGTCGCCACCGTCCGGGGAGAGGTTCTTCCAGAAGACGGAGTGGTTGATGTGGCCGCCGGTGTGGAACGCGAGGTCCTTGGAGAGGCGGTTGATGTTGGCGAAGTCGCCCTTTTCGCGCGCCTCGGCCAGCTGGGCGAGGGCGTTGTTGGCGCCGGTCACATAGGCGGCGTGGTGCTTGCTGTGGTGCAGCTCCATGATCTTCGCGGAGATGTGCGGTTCCAGCGCTGCGTAGTCATAGTCGAGCTGTGGCAGTACGTACTCGGTCACAAAATCCTCCAATGTCGTGGACGGGTTGTCCGGTTCGGTAACTCTCGGATTGTGCATCCGGATGCGGGGCATCCGGAAGTTTGCGGTGGGATCCAACGGCAACAACCCGCCGCGGCTCCCGGGTATTTCCATTCCCGGCATTTACTTGTGTTGATTCTAGGGGCGGGCTAGTCGTCGAGCATCTCCGGCGTCACATTGGCCTCCGTGCCCGGGATGCCGAGGTCCTGGGCCCGCTTGTCCGCCATGGCCAGAAGCCGGCGGATCCGGCCGGCGATGGCGTCCTTGGTCATGACGGGATCGGCCAGGCGGCCAAGTTCGTCCAGGCTGGCCTGCTTGTGCGCGACCCGGAGCTCGCCGGCGTACTTGAGGTGGTCCGGGACGTCGTCGCCCAGGATTTCCAGGGCACGGTCAACGCGGGCACCGGCGGCGACGGCGGCCTGCGCGGAACGGCGCAGGTTGGCGTCGTCGAAGTTGGCGAGCCGGTTGGCCGTGGCGCGGACTTCCTTGCGCATGCGGCGTTCCTCCCAGACCATGAGCGCGTCGTGGGCGCCCATCCGGGTCAGCAGCGCGGCGATCGTGTCGCCGTCGCGGATCACCACGCGGTCCACTCCCCTGACTTCGCGGGCCTTGGCCTGGATGCCGAGGCGGCGGGCGGCGCCGACGAGGGCCAGGGCCGATTCGGGGCCGGGGCACGTGACTTCCATGGCCGAGGAGCGGCCTGGCTCGGTCAGCGAGCCGTGCGCCAGGAAGGCGCCGCGCCAGACGGCCTCGGCGTCCGAGGCGGAGCCGTTCACCACAACTGACGGAAGGCCCCGCACGGGGCGGCCGCGGGCGTCCAGGAGTCCGGTCTGGCGGGCCAGGGCCTCACCATCGCGGACCACGCGCACCACGTAGCGGCTGCCGCGGCGCAGGCCGCCGCCCGAGACGACGATGATCTCGCTCTGGTGGCCGTACACCTCGGCGATTGCCGCGCGCAGCCGCCGGGCGGTCGAGGCGAGGTCGACTTCAGCCTCGATCACAATCCGGCCCGAGATGATGTGCAGCCCGCCGGCGAAGCGGAGCATGGCCGATACCTCGGCCTTGCGGACCGAGGACTTCTTAATATCCAGACGGGAAAGTTCTTCCTTGACTGATGCTGTCAGTGCCATGGCACCTTTCCTAACTGTTCCCGAAAATATCGTGGTACGCCGTCGCCAGCCGCAACGGATCGTGGACCGGACGGCGACCAGACGCCCCCACTTTACCCAAGACCACCTCGGCACCGAGCATTCCTGCCGCCGCCTCGAAGTCGGGCAGGTCCTGGACCGACGCCGGGTCGGCCAGGATGACGTCGATTGTGAACTCCGGCGCGTACTCGCGCAGCACCCTTAGGTGGTCGGCGGCGGTCATGCCGGCGGTCTCCTTGGTGTCCGTGGCGAGGTTCATCGTCAGGCAGCGGCGGGCGGCCGTGTTGCAGAGAGCCTCCCGCATTTCGGGCAGCAGCAGGTGCGGCAGCACGGACGTGTACCAGGAACCCGGCCCGAGGATGACCCAGTCGGCCAGCTCGATCGCCGTTAGCGCCTCCGTGCAGGCCGGAGCGTTCTCGGGCAGCAGCCGGACGTGCTCAAGGGACCCCGCCACCGCGCACTTGGCCTGGCCGCTGAGGGTCTGCAATGCCGTGGTGCCGTCCGGGGCGGTAACCCGGATCTGGCCCTCGATGGTCAGCGGGACACTGGACATCGGCAGGACCTCGCCGCGCGCGCCGAGCAGGGCGCCGGCCCATTTCAGGCCCGCAACGGTGTCGCCCAGGAGCTCCCAGAGCGTGACAATCAGGAGGTTACCCATGGCGTGCTCATCGAGTGACCCGCCACGGCCGGCGCCGGGGGCGAAGCGGTGCTGCATGACGTCGCGCCATGTTCGGCCCCAGTCGGTGTCGTCGCACAGCGCGGACAAGGCCATGCGGAGATCGCCCGGCGGCAGGACGCCATACTCTTCACGGAGCCGGCCGGAGGATCCGCCGTCGTCCGCGACCGTGACGATCGCGGTGAGCTCGGAGGTCAGCAGGCGCAGGGCAGACAGGGAGGCGGAGAGGCCGTGGCCGCCGCCGAGCGCGACGACGGCGGGGCCTTTGTCCTGCTGGCTGGCGAATGCCGCGCTGGCGGGCGGGACAAGGGGCAGCGGGCCGGTCAGCAGCGCCATTACTCGCGGCCCAGGTCCCGGTGCGTCGTCGTCACGGTGACGCGCGGATATTGCGCCAGCCTCCGTGAGAGCTCCACGGCGACCGCCACGGAGCGGTGCTTGCCGCCGGTGCAGCCTACGGCGATGGTGGCGTAGTGCTTGTTCTCCCGCCGGTACCCGTCCAGGACCGGTTCCAGGGCCAGGACGTAGCGTTCCACGAAGTCACTGACGCCCTGGGCCTCCAGCACGTAGTCGCTGACGTCCTTGTCCAGCCCGGTGTGCGGGCGCAACTGCGGCACCCAGTGCGGGTTGGGGATGAAGCGGGCGTCGGCCACGAAGTTGGCGTCCACCGGCAGCCCGTACTTGAAACCAAAGCTCATGACGTTCAGCCGCAGCGCCACCGGCCCGGTCTCGCTGAAAAGTTCCGTAATCGCGGTGGCGAGACCGTGCACGTTGAGGGAGGAGGTGTCCAGGACGATGTCTGCGGTGTCCTTCAGTTCACGGACAAGTTCGCGTTCGGCCGCGATGCCGTCGAGGATCCGGCCGCCGCCCTGGAGCGGGTGGGGCCTGCGGCCCTGCTCGAAGCGGCGTACCAGGACGTCGTCGCTGGCGTCGAGGAACAGCACGCGGAAGGTCACACCGGTGGCTTCCAGGGCGCGGAGGGCCGCGCGCATGTCCACGAACAGTTCCTTGCTCCGGACGTCCATCACGACGGCGAGCTTGGACATCGAGTGCGGTGTCCGCGACACGAGTTCGGCGAGCGTGCCGAGCATCTGCGGCGGCAGGTTTTCCACGACGTACCAGCCATGGTCCTCAAGGGCGTCCGAGGCAGTGCTCCTGCCGGCTCCCGACATTCCGGTCACTACGAGCAGTTCCGCCTCGACGGGTTTGACGGGCGTCATGCCGTCCGCATCCGTCTCGGATCCTGCCGTCGACTCTGCCATCAGTGAAGCCCCATCTCTGCCTGTGCGATTTGCTGTTCCGATCAGGTTCGGGCCCTGGCCGCGGTGATGCCGCGGCCATGCCGTTACCCAAGTCATTACCCTAGCTAAGTTTGGCGGCGCTAGCTAAGCGTCCAGGATTTCACCCGTGGTCATGTTGATGGCAGGAACCGTGGCGGCGGCCTCGCCGTCGTCGGCATTGAAGTGCCGGACGATCGCGGCGGCCAGGGACGGGCCGATCCCCTTGGCGCCGGTGAGTTCTTCCTGCGTGGCAGCCTTGATGCCCTTGACGGAGCCGAACTCGGCCAGGAGGGCCTTGCGTTTCGACTCCCCCAGCCCGGGCACGCTGTCCAGCGCGGAGGCCGTCATGGCCTTGCCGCGCTTTTGCCGATGGAACGTGATGGCGAAGCGGTGGGCCTCGTCGCGGATCCGCTGCAGCAGATACAGGCCGGCGGAGGCGCGCGGCAGGATCACCGGGAAATCGCTTTCCGGCAGCCACACTTCCTCGAGCCGTTTGGCCAGGCCGACCACATAGACGTCCTCGATGCCCAGCTCTGCCAGCGCCCGGGCAGCCGCATTGACCTGCGGTTTGCCGCCGTCGACGACGACGAGGTTGGGCGGGTAGGCGAACTTGCTCCGCGGCGCCGGCGTGGTGGAGTCGGCGATCGCCGCGGCGGTTGCGGCGTCCAGCGCGGCCTGGTGTGCCGGCTTGGCCGCGGCCGCCGCCTGCTCGTTTTGCTCCTGGAGATAGTGCCGGAACCGGCGGGTCAGCACGTCGTGCATGGCCGCGGTGTCGTCGGTGGCGGCGGCTCCGGTGACGGCGAACTTCCGGTACTCGGACTTCTTCGGCAGGCCGTCCTCCACCACCACCATGGAGCCGACCACGTTGGTGCCCTGGACGTGCGAGATATCGAAGCACTCGATCCGCAGCAGCGCCACGGGCAGCTCGAGGGCTTCCTGGATTTCCTGCAGGGCCTGGGAGCGCATGGTGAGGTCGCCGGCGCGCCGGGATTTATGGAGCTTGAGGGCGTGCTCGGCGTTCTCACGGACCGTGGACATGAGGGCCGCCTTGTCGCCGCGCTGGGGCACCCGGACGTCCACCCGGGCCCCGCGCAGGCCGCTGAGCCATTGCGTGAGCTCCGGGGCGTTGCTGGGTTCGGTGGGCACCAGGACTTCCCGGGGCAGCCTGCCCTGGAGCCCGGCTTCCTCGCCGTAGACCTGCTGGAGCAGATGTTCGACCAATTCCGGGGTGGTGGAGTCTTCGACTTTTTCCACCACCCAGCCGCGCTGGCCGCGGATCCGGCCTCCGCGGACGTGGAAGACCTGGACGGCGGCCTCGAGCTCGTCCTCGTGCAGGGCGAAGACGTCGGCGTCCGTGCCCTCGGCGAGGACCACGGCGTTGCGTTCGAAGACTTTCTTTAGCGCCACGATGTCATCCCGGAGCCGGGCCGCGCGTTCGTAGTCGAGCTCGGCAACCGCCGCGGCCATTTCCCGTTCCAGCCGGTTGACGAAGGGTTTGGCTTCGCCGCCCATGAAGGTGCAGAAGTCTTCGGCGAGGGCGCGGTGGTCCTCGGCGGAGATCCGGCCGACGCAGGGCGCCGAACATTTGTCGATGTAGCCGAGCAGGCAGGGCCGGCCACTGGCCTGGGCGCGCTTCAGCACCCCGGGGCTGCAGCTGCGCACCGGGAATACGCGCAGCAGGGTGTCCATGGTGTCCCGGATCGCGCCGGCGGTGTACGGGCCGAAATACCGGGTCCCCTTGCGCCGATCCCCGCGGAGCACCTGGACACGCGGATACTTCTCCCCCATGGTGACGGCCAGATACGGGTAGGTCTTGTCGTCCCGGAACATCACGTTGAAGCGGGGCGTGAATTCCTTGATCCAGGTGTATTCCAGCTGCAGCGACTCGAGTTCGCTGCCCACCACAGTCCATTCGACGCTGCTGGCCGTGTGCACCATCGCGTAGGTTTTGGGCAGCAGCCCGGCGGGGTTGGCGAAGTACGTATTCAGCCGGGAACGGAGGTTCTTGGCCTTGCCGACGTAGATGACCCGGCCGTGCGGGTCGCGGAAGCGGTACACGCCCGGATTGGTCGGAATTTCACCCGTCTGGGGTCGGTAACTCGCTGGATCTGCCACACATCAAGTCTACTGAGCCGCCGGAGGTGCCGTGCACCCGCCTGCGGGGAGCAGGGTGGCTTGCGCTACTCGGCCGACTTGCTCTGGTTGTAGCTCGTGGAGCGTTCCTGGCCGCTCAGCTCCGCGATGGCATCCATGATGCGGTCCGTGACCTGGCGGCGGGCCGGCAGGGAGTGGTCCGGTCCGGTTTTCTCGAAATACAGCGGCTCGCCCACCTTCATGGTGAAGTGCTGCGGTTTGACGGACTTGCTGTCCGCGGGCTGCAGGTGTTCGGTGCCGATCAGGCCCACCGGGATCACGGGTGCGCCCGTGGTGAGGGCCAGCCAGCCGACGCCCGTGCGGCCGCGGTACAGGATGCCGTCGCGGGAGCGCGTACCTTCGGGATAGATCCCCACGCCCCTGCCGGAATCAAGGATGTCCAGCAGTGTCTTCAGCGCCTGCACGCTCGCCGCCTGTTCGCCGCGTTCCACCGGAATGGAACCCACGGCCTCGAAGAAGGACTTCATGGCCTTGCCCTTGACGCCGCCGGTGGTGAAGTATTCGGCCTTCGCGAAGAACGCCACGGGCCGCGGCATGAGGGCCTGGACGATCACGCTGTCCAGGAAGGAGAGATGGTTCGGCGCCACGATGAACGGTCCGTCCGTGGGCACGTTTTCCAGGCCGATGACCGTGGGACGGCACGTGGAGGATATGAGCCCGCGCGTGGTCCAGCGGATTGCGTCAAACATTGCCATCGGTGTGCACCTCGTTCAGGGCTGGGGTCCCCGGGCGTTCGGAGAGTTTGTTGATCGTCGCGTGAAGCGCCGTGGTGTTGTGCACGATCTCGATGGCACCAGCCGTGTGCAGTTCGCCGTCGGGCGCAAAACCCCAGCCTACGCCGATGCAGTCCAGTCCGTTCGCCGCGGCCCCGGCTACGTCCTGCGCCCGGTCCCCCACCATGACGGCACGGCCGGCGGCCGCAGGGTGCCCCGCTGTCAGGTCTGAGAGTGCGGCAGCGACGATATCGGCTTTGCCTTCGGGAACAGCGCCTTCGGAAACAGGGCCCGCTCCCGGGCCGGCCTCGTCGGCGGCGGAGCCCCGGATGCTGTGGAAGAGCCCGGCGATCCCATGGTGCGCCAGGACGGTCCGGGCAAGGCCTTCGGGTTTCTGGGTGGCAACGGCGATGGGGCGGCCCGCGGCCGCGAGGTCCTCGAGGAGGTTCCGGATGCCCGGGTACAGCCGGCTCTGCGCGATCCCCGTGGCAACGTAGTGCGCGCGATAGATGCGGATGGCGTCCGCCAGCAGTGACGGCGGAACGCCGGCGATTTCCGTGAGGGAGTGGCTCAGCTTGGGCCCGATCATGGCGTCCATCCGGGACTGATCCGGAACCGGCAGGCCAAGCTCGGTGAGGGCCGCGGCGATTCCGCCCGTAATCCCCCCGGCGGGATCGACAAGAGTGCCGTCAAGGTCAAAGATCACGGGCACTGTTGTATGCGTCACCGGCTTAGTTTCTCACGAGTGTGGAGATGCCAGAAATTCGCATACTCGTTCAGGAATACATCCGCCGGATTCGTCAGGCGAAGACATTCCCGTACGGGCGGGGACGCGTGCGGGCGCAGGCATGCTCTCTCCGCCCGCACGGTCCCGGCGGCGGGCGTCAGGCGAGAAGCTCGGCGAGGAAGGCGGCCGTGTAGCTTTCGCTCGACTTGGCCACCTGCTCCGGCGTTCCGGAGGCGATCACCCGGCCGCCGCCCGAGCCGCCGTCGGGGCCAAGGTCCACGATCCAGTCCGCGCTCTTGATGACATCGAGGTTGTGTTCGATGGTGATCACCGTGTTGCCCTTCTCCACGAGGCCCTGCAGCACCATGAGGAGCTTGCGGATGTCCTCGAAGTGCAGGCCTGTGGTGGGCTCGTCCAGGACGTAGACGCTGCGGCCGTTTGAGCGTTTCTGGAGCTCGGCCGCGAGCTTCACGCGCTGCGCCTCGCCGCCGGAGAGCGTGGTGGCGGGCTGGCCCAGCCTGACGTAGCCAAGGCCGACGTCGACCAGCGTGTTGAGGTGCCGCGCGATCGGTGAGAAGGCGGCAAAGAACTCCGCCCCTTCCTCGATGGGCATGTTCAGCACGTCCGCGATGGTCTTGCCCTTGTAGTGGACCTCCAGGGTTTCGCGGTTGTACCGGGCGCCGTGGCAGACCTCACAGGGGACGTAGACGTCCGGCAGGAAGTTCATCTCGATCTTCAGCGTGCCGTCGCCGGAGCAGGCCTCGCAGCGGCCGCCCTTGACGTTGAAGGAGAACCGGCCCGGCAGATAGCCGCGGACCTTGGCCTCGGTGGTCTCGGCGAAGAGCTTCCGGATGTGGTCGAACACGCCGGTGTAGGTGGCCGGGTTGGAGCGCGGGGTGCGTCCGATGGGGCTCTGGTCGACGTGCACCACCTTGTCCAGGTGCTCGAGGCCCTGGACGGACTTGTGCCGGCCGGCCACCTGTTTGGCGCCGTTGAGCTTGTTGGCGAGCACTTTGTAGAGGATCTCGTTCACCAGCGTGGACTTGCCCGAGCCACTGACGCCGGTGACGGCGGTGAAGAGGCCCAGCGGGAAGCTGGCATCGATGTTCAGGAGGTTGTTCTCCTTGGCCCCGACCACCTTGAGCTCGCGCTTCTTGTCGTATTTGCGCCGCTTTTTGGGGATCTCGATTTTCTTCCGGCCCGAGAGGTAGTCGCCGGTGAGTGAATCCGTATTTTCCAGCAGGGCCTGGTAGGAGCCGGAGTGGACCACCATGCCGCCGTGCTCGCCGGCGCCCGGTCCGATGTCCACCACCCAGTCGGCCTCCTGGATGGTGTCCTCGTCATGCTCCACCACGATCAGGGTGTTGCCGAGATCCCGGAGCCGGGTCAGGGTTTCGATCAGGCGGCGGTTGTCCCGCTGGTGCAGGCCGATCGAGGGCTCGTCGAGGACGTAGAGCACGCCCACGAGGCCGGAACCGATCTGGGTGGCCAGCCGGATGCGCTGGGCTTCGCCGCCGGACAAGGTGCCGGAGGGCCGTTCCAGGTTCAGGTATTCGAGTCCGACGTCGAGGAGGAAGGTCAGCCTGGCCTGGATTTCCTTGAGGACCTGGTGGGCGATCTGGGCTTCGCGGCCGGTGAGGACGAGGTTGTCGAGGAAGTCAGCGCAGTCACGCATGGGCAGCGCGGCGACCTCGGCGATTGACTTGCCGTTAATCAGCACCGACAGGGAGGCAGGGT
Organism: Arthrobacter sp. NPDC056886; assembly: GCF_042788715.1. Lineage (NCBI taxonomy): Bacteria > Bacillati > Actinomycetota > Actinomycetes > Micrococcales > Micrococcaceae > Arthrobacter > Arthrobacter sp. NPDC056886. The sequence goes on along the minus strand of NZ_JBHUBT010000007.1, from coordinate 289,712 downwards.
TCAGCCGTGCGCCGTTGCAGGCCGGGCACGGGACCTGGCGCATGTACTCCTCGTAGCGGTCGCGCGCGGAGTCCGAATCGGTCTCGCCATGCTTGCGGTGGACGTACTGCACCACGCCCTCAAAGCCGGTGCTGTACTTGCGTTCCCGGCCGAAGCGGTTGCGGTACTGCACCACCACTTTGTGGTCCTTGCCGTGCAGGACCGTCTGCCGGACGTCGGCGCCCAGCTTCTCCCACGCCGTCGTCATGGAGAAGCCGAGCTCGTCCGCGAGGCCTGCCAGCAGCCGGTTCCAGTACTCCGTGGTGGCGGTGCCCAGAGACCACGGCGCGATGGCCCCCTCGGAGAGCGAGAGCTCCGGGTTGGGGATCAGGAGTTCCTCGTCGACTTCCAGCTTGGTGCCGATGCCGCTGCACGCGCTGCAGGCGCCGAAAGGGTTGTTGAACGAGAAGGAGCGGGGCTCGATTTCGTCGATCGCCAGGGGGTGCTCGTTGGGGCAGGCGAGGTGTTCGGAGAAGGCCCGGATCCGCTCCGGATCGTCGGCTTCGAGGTCGACGAATTCGGCCAGGATGCGGCCCTCCGCCAGCCCGAGGGCGGTTTCGACGGAGTCGGTCAAGCGCTGGCTGATGCCTTCCTTGACCACCAGGCGGTCCACCACCACTTCGATGGTGTGCTTGAACTGCTTGCCCAGCTTCGGCGGTTCGCTCAGGTGGATCAGCTCGCCGTCCACACGGGCCCGCGAGTAGCCCTTGGCGGTGAGTTCCTTGAAGAGGTCGACGAATTCGCCCTTGCGGCCGCGGACCACGGGGGCCAGCACCTGGAAGCGTGTGCCGTCCGGGAGCTCGAGCAACTGGTCCACGATCTGCTGCGGAGTCTGCTTGGTCACAAGCTCCCCGCAGACGGGGCAATACGGCCGGCCCACGCGGGCCCAAAGCAGGCGCATGTAGTCGTAGATCTCGGTGATGGTGCCCACGGTGGAGCGCGGGTTCTTGCTCGTGGACTTCTGGTCGATGGAGACGGCCGGCGAAAGGCCCTCGATGAAATCGACGTCGGGCTTGTCCACCTGGCCCAGGAACTGCCGGGCATAGGCGGAGAGCGACTCGACATAGCGGCGCTGGCCCTCGGCAAAGATGGTGTCGAACGCGAGGGATGATTTGCCGGAGCCGGACAGGCCGGTGAACACGATCATGGCATCGCGCGGCAGGTCCAGGTCCACGTTGCGCAGGTTGTGCTCGCGGGCGCCCTTGACCACCAGGCGCGTCATGTCCGGACGCTTCAGGACGGGGCGGGACAGGGCGGCATCCCGGGCTGTCAACGGCTCGACGGCGGAATGGACTTCAACGGCTGGATCTTCAGCTACAGCTTTAGGCACGAATCTAATGCTAATCGAAAACTTCTTCGAAAAACTATTCTGCGCGCCAGGGGCAGCACCGGATGTGCTACTGGCGGTCGTAGGCGGCGGCCAGCAACTGCACAGCCTCGGCGAAACTTGCGCCCTGGGCTTTGGCAGCCGCGGCGAACTCGGCGGCGGCGGCGGACAGCGAACTCCAGGCGGCATCGCGGGCACAAACAACGGTGCCGTTCCGGCCCCGTGTCACCACGACGCCGGCGGCCTCGAGTTCCTTGTAGGCCCGCGCCACGGTGTGGGGTGCCACGCCCAGTTCGCCCGCGAGGCTCCGCACCGCCGGAAGCTTGGTGCCCGGCGCGAGGGTGCCATTGTCGGCGCGTTCAATGACGTGTAGCCGGAGCTGTTCGAAGAGGGGCACGGAGCTGGCCGGATTGGTCCGCCAGGCACCGGGGAAGCGCTCCCCCGCGGTGTCCGTGGGACTCACTGTTCCGCCTCCGGGACGGCCGGGACCTGTTCGCGACCGGCGAACTGCGCCTCGTACAAATCCTTGTAGAGCCCGCGCGTGGCCATCAGCTGCTGATGGGTCCCGTGTTCAACGATTCGTCCGTGGTCCATGACGAGAATTAGATCAGCGTCCCGCACCGTGGACAAACGGTGCGCGATCACGAAGCTCGTGTGACCTTCCCGCAGCCGCTCCATCGCATGCCGGATCTGCACCTCGGTACGGCTGTCGACGGAACTCGTTGCCTCGTCCAGCACCAGGATGCTGCGCCCGGCAATCTGCGCCCGCGCGATCGAGACGAGCTGGCGCTGGCCCCGGCTCAGGGAGTCGCCGTCGTTGCCGAGCATCGTGGCGTAGCCGGCCGGAAGGGACCTGACGAACTGGTCCACGTGGCTGGCGTGGGCCGCCGACACGATGTCCGCGTCGGCGGCACCGGGCCGGCCGTATTCGATGTTCTCCCGGATGCTGCCGGTGAACAGCCAGGCGTCCTGCAGGACGGTGCCGAAGGCGCTGCGGAGCTCGTCCCGCGGGATGGTGGCGATGTCAGTCGAGTCCACCAGGATCCGCCCGGAGTCGAGTTCGTAGAAGCGCATCAGGAGGTTTACCACGGTGGTTTTGCCGGCCCCGGTGTGTCCCACAATTGCCACAGTCTGTCCCGGCTCCACTGTGAAGGAGAGGTCCTTCACCACGGGGGTGCCGGGGCTGTAACTGAAGCTGACGTGCTCGAATGTGACCCGGCCCGCCACCGCGCCCCAATTCGTTGGGACCTGGGACCTGCCCCGGGCACGGGAGTTGCACCCATTGGAGGATTTGCGCGGGACGTGGAGTTTTCGCGGGGTGTCGGCGCGGTGAAGCCTGCCGGCGCCGTTGGCCGAAACAGCCGGCACTGCGCTGTCTGGCGGGATTTCCGGGGCGTCAAGAAACTCAAACACGCGCTCGGCCGAGGCCAGGCAGGATTGCACGAGATTCAGCATTCCGCCGATCTGGCCCACGGGCTGGCTGAAGAGGCGGGAGAACTGGACGAACGCCTGGATGCCGCCGATGGTCATCGCCCCCGCGGTAACCTGGAGCGCCCCCACGACGGCCACCGCAATGTAGTTGAGGTTGGCGACAAACATCAACAGCGGCTGCACGATACCGGACAAGTACTGGGCGCGGGTGCTCGATCGCGTGAGCTTGTCGTTGCACTCCCGGAAGCTCACCGCAGATGCCTCCTGCTGGCCGAAGGCCTTCACCACTTCGTGCCCGGTGAAGAACTCTTCGAGCTGGGCGTTCAGTGCCCCCGTGCTGCTCCACTGCTCCTTGAAGTGGGCCTGGGAGTGCCGGGCCACGAGCACGGTGATGGCCGTGGACACCGGCACCGACAGGACCGCGATCAGTGCCAGCAGGGGCGAAAGCCACAGCATCATGGCGAGTGCGGCGGAGAGCATAAGGACGGACATGATCAGCTGGTTCAGCAACTGGTTGAGGGCCTGGGAGATATTGTCGACGTCGTTGGTGGCCCGGCTGAGCACGTCGCCGCGGCGCTGCTCCTCGAAATGGCTGGACGGCAACAGGTGGAGTTTCTGTTCCACGGAGCCGCGGAGCCCGTAGCTGAGGCGCTGCACCGCCGTGGCGGTCAGGCTGCCCTGGATCCAGCTGAACAGCGACGCCCCAACGTACATGGCAGAGACCGCCAGGAGCTTCGCGGCCAGAGCGTGCTCGTCGAGGGAGCCGCCCAGGAAGCCCGCGACGACGACGTCGGTGGCGTCGCCCAGGACCTTCGGGGCCGCCACGTTGAGTGTCACGAACGCACAGGTGGCGGCGATGACACCGGCCATCCGCCATCTCAGCGGCAGAAGCAGGCGCAGCAGCCGGCCGGCGGTCTGCCACTTGATGCGTTCCGGGACACGGGCCCCTGCGGTGGTCCCGGCGCGGTGTGCCCCCGCGCGGCTCACGGAGATTCCTCCAGGACCAGCTGGGAATCGGCAATTTCCTGGTAGCTGGGCGAGGACTCCATCAGCTCGCTGTGCGTTCCCTGCGCGACGACGCAGCCGTCCTCCAGAACGAGGATCAGCCCGGCGTCCACGATTGTTGACACCCGTTCGGCCACGATCAGCACGGTGGCCGAATGCAACAGGGGCTCGATGGCCGCGCGGAGCCTGACGTCGGTTCCGTAGTCCAGGGCCGAGAAGCTGTCGTCGAACAGGTAGACCGGGGCATTCTTAAGCAGTGCCCGCGCGATGCACAGGCGTTGCCGTTCGCCGCCGGAGAAGTTGGTGCCGCCCTGGCTCACGGGCGCTTCGAGTCCTAATGGCAGGGCGCGGACAAAGTCGGCGGCCTGGGCGGCCTCGAGCGCCTGCCACAATTCGGGCTCGTCCGCGGCGGGCGATCCGAGCCGGAGGTTAGCCGCGACCGTGCCCGTGAAGAGATAGGACTGCTGCGGGACCATGGCGATGAGGTCCCGCAGGGCCTCCAGCGGCATGTCCCGCACGTTGCGCCCGCCGATGCTGATCCCGCCGGCGGTCGTGTCGAGGAAGCGGGGAAGCAGGTTCAGGAGCGTCGACTTGCCGCTGCCGGTGGCGCCGATGATCGCCGTCGTGGTCCCGGTCCTGGCGGTGAACGAGACGCCGTCGAGCACGGGCGCTTCGGCGCCGGGATAGGCGAAGGACACGTTCCGGAAATCGACAGTGCTGCCGGCGTGTGCCGCCTTGTCGGCAGGGGCGCTGCCGACAGGGGTGGCCGGATCCGCGATGGCTGGTTCCGTGTCCAGCACCTCGCGGATCCGTTCGGCGCACGCCGCCGCCCGGGGGGCGGTCATGAAGACGTACATCGCCATCATGATGGCAATCAGGATCTGCAAGATGTAGGCGATGAACGCCGTCAGGGCCCCGAGCCTCATTTCGCCGGCGTCGATCCGGTGGCCGCCAAACCACACCACGAACACGGAAGACAGGTTGACCACGAACATGATCATCGGCATCATGGCGGCGACAAGGAGGGCAGATTTCAGGTTGTTCCGCGTAAGGTCCTTGTTGGCTTCATCGAAGCGGCGGATTTCGTGGTCCTGCCGGACGAAGCTGCGGATGACATTGGCGCCGATAATCTGCTCACGCAGCACCCGGCCGATCCGGTCAAGGAGTCCCTGGCCCTGCCGGTACAGGGGAATCAGGCGGCGCACGATCACGGTCATGATCACCGTGAGAACCGGGATCACCACCACCACGATCCAGGACAGCACAACGTCCTGGTGCACGGCAAGCACGATGCCGCCGATGAAGATCGCTGGTGCAGCAATCAGCATGATGAAAACCAAGATGGCGAGGTTTTGGATCTGGGCGACGTCGTTGGTGGCCCGGGTGACGAGGCTTGGCGCACCGAAAACGCTGACCTCCTGGGAGGAGAAGGACTGCACCTTCGCGAAAAGTTCCTGCCGCAGCTGGCCGCCGATCTCCATGGCGACGACGGCGCCCAAATATCCGGCCGCGATGGCCGTGATCACCTGAACGGCGGCGATTCCGGCCATCCAGCCGCCGAGATGGAGGATTTCCCCTTTGTCGCCGCCGATGATGCCGTCGTCGATGATCGCGGCGTTCAGGGTGGGCAGGAGCAGGTTGGCGGTGGCTTGGACGAGCTGCAGCACAGCGATGGCCAGCACGCTCCCCTTGTGCGCGGACAGCAGCCGCGACATCAGGCCTATAAGCACCGAACCTCCATAACTAGCCCAGGGCCCGGAATGGAATCAGCCTAACGGCCGCCCCCATACCGCCACGTCATTGTAAGCCCCATTCCGGAGTGCTTCATGTCATCCGACAGACACGCCGCTTACCCGGTTTTTTGCGCCACCGCGAACGTGCGCCGGAACGGGAAGACGGTCCCGTGCCGGCCCGCGGGATACGCCTCGTCGAGCCGCGCCGAATATTCGGCCTCGAACTCCGTGGCCTCGTCCTCGGGCAGGGCCGCAAGGACCGGCCGTAGTCCAGTGCCGCGGACCCATTCCAAAACGGGGTGGGCGCCCGGGAGCAATTGCATGTAGGTGGTCTCCCAGGCGTCGGCGGCGCAACCGGCGTCGAGCATGATCTCCAGGTACTCCGCCGCCTCCCCCACCACGTCTTCGTGGCGCAGGACCCCGGCGAGCCGCCCCGCCCAGGCCGGGGACTCGGCCAGTTCCCGCATCAGGGTGTGGGACGGGGCGTTGAAGTTCCCCGGGACCTGAAGCGCGAACCAGGCGCCCGGCTTGAGGGCATCGAGCCATTCGGGCAACATCTTCCGGTGGCCGGGCACCCACTGCAAGGCGGCGTTGGTGACCACCACGTCCGTGTCTCCGGACGGCAGCCAGTGCGCGATGTCGGCCAGTTCGTAGGAAAGATTGGCCGCCGCGGCGGCGTAATCCTTCGAGGTGGCCAGCATTTCCGGCGAGGAGTCCAGGCCCACAACCTGGGCGCCCGGCCACCGGTCCGCGAGCGTCGCGGTCAGGTTACCGGGACCGCAGCCGAGGTCCACGACGTGCCGCGGGGCTTCGGCATGAATCCGCCCCGTCAGGTCAAAAAATGGCCTGTTCCGGTAATCCCCGAACTGCACATATTTCTCGGGATCCCACTTCATGGCGCCTCCAGTCCGGGCAAAGTCGTCCTACCCGAAGCCTAGCCCCGCCCCGTAGGCCAGCCAAGGAGGCGTACTGTCGATGCGTGTGGCGCAGGCTCCCGCCGGTGCCGCGGGCAGTACGCGGGCACTAAGCTGGACAGCAATGAAACTCGTTGATCAGCTCCCCGCCCCGGCCGCCCGAGTCTCCGGCAGGACGGCCCTGGACCCGGACGAGCTCTACACCCGGTTTGTCGAGTGGACTGAGACCCGCGGCCTTGCCCTCTACACCGCCCAGGACGAGGCCATCATGGAGTTGGCCGCCGGTTCCAACGTCATCTTGGCCACGCCGACCGGATCCGGAAAATCGCTCGTGGCCATCGCCGCGCACTTCCAGGCCATGGCCCGCGGGCAGCGCAGCTACTACACCGCCCCAATCAAGGCCCTCGTCTCGGAAAAGTTCTTCGCCCTCTGCGAGATCTTCGGTGCCGACAACGTCGGCATGATCACCGGCGACTCCGGCGTCAACCAGGACGCCCCGATCATCTGCTGCACCGCCGAAATCCTGGCCAACATCGCCCTGCGTGAAGGTGCGGCGGCCCAACTCGGGGCCGTCATCATGGACGAGTTCCACTTCTACTCGGACCCGCAGCGCGGCTGGGCGTGGCAGGTGCCGCTATTGGAACTGCCCCAGGCGCAGTTCCTGCTGATGTCGGCGACCCTCGGCGATGTCAGCCGTTTCGAGGACGGCCTCCGCGAACTGACCGGCCGGGCGAGCACCACGGTCAGTTCCGCGGAACGTCCCATCCCGCTGCACTACTACTACGAGCAGACCCCGGTCCACGAGACCCTTGAGGAGCTGCTCGCCACCAAGCAGGTCCCGGTCTACGTGGTCCACTTCAGCCAGGTCGAAGCGATCGACCGGGCGCAGAACCTGATGAGCATCAACGTGTGCACCCGCGAGGAAAAGGACAAGATTGCCGAGCTCATCGCCGGGTTCCGCTTCGCCGCGGGCTTCGGGAAGACCCTCAACCGGCTGGTCCGGCACGGCATCGGCGTCCACCACGCCGGCATGCTGCCGAAGTACCGCCGGCTGGTCGAACAGCTTGCCCAAGCCGGCCTGTTGAAGGTCATCTGCGGCACGGACACCCTGGGGGTCGGCATCAACGTGCCCATCCGCACCGTGCTGCTCACGGCCCTGAGCAAGTACGACGGCGTCCGCACCCGGCTGCTGAATTCCCGCGAATTCCACCAGATCGCCGGCCGCGCCGGACGCGCCGGCTATGACACCGCCGGGACCGTGGTGGTCCAGGCCCCGGAGCACGTGACGGAGAACGTGAAGGCGATGGCCAAGGCCACGGCCAAGTTCGGCGACGACCAGAAGAAGCTGCGCCAGGTGGTCAAGAAGAAGCCCCCCGAGGGTTTCGTGTCCTGGGGCGAGCCGACCTACAAGCGGCTGGTCGAGTCTGTTCCGGATCCGCTCACGTCGAGTTTTACCGTGACGCACGCGATGCTCATGAACCTCATGGAACGCCCCGGCGACCCCTTCCAGGCGGCCCGCCGCCTGCTGACCGAAAACCACGAGACCCGCCCGGCACAGCTGCGGCTCATGAAGAAGGCCCTGGGCATCTACCGCGAGCTGCTCGCCGCCGGCGTCGTGGAGCGAATCCCGCCGCAGGAGCAGGGAGCGGACGGCCGCACGGTCCGGCTCACGGTCCACCTGCAGGCCAACTTTGCCCTCAACCAGCCCCTGTCCCCGTTCGCCCTCGCCGCGCTGGAGCTGCTGGACCCGGAATCGCCGTCGTACGCCCTGGACGTTGTGTCCGTGATCGAGGCAACCCTGGAGAAGCCGCGCCAGATCCTGTCCGCACAGCAGAAGAAGGCCCGCGGCGAGGCGATCGCGGCGATGAAAGCGGACGGCATCGAATACGACCAGCGGATGGCGATGCTCGAGGAGGTCACCTACCCGCAGCCCCTCGCGGAGATCCTCGGCGAGGCCTTCGATGTCTACCGCAAGGCCGCGCCCTGGGTCGGCGACTTCGAGCTCGCCCCCAAGTCCGTGGTCCGTGACATGTACGAGCGTGCCATGAACTTCGGCGAGTTCGTCCAGTTCTACGGCCTGGCCCGCTCGGAGGGGATCGTGCTGCGCTACCTCGCCGACGGTTTCAAGGCGCTCCGCCAGACCGTCCCGCAGGATGCCCTCCGGGAGGACCTCGAGGACCTCATCGCCTGGCTGGGCGAACTGGTCCGCCAGGTCGACTCCAGCCTGCTCGACGAATGGGAAGAACTGACGTCAGGCGCGGCACCCACACCGCACGACGCTCCCCCGCCCCCGCCGCCGTCGCTGACCTCCAACATCCGGGCCTTCCGCGTGATGGTGCGCAACGAGATGTTCCGCCGCGTGGAGCTGTTCGCCGACGAGGCCGCCACCACCTTGGGCGAGCTCGACGCCGGTTCCGGCTGGGACGCGGAGCGCTGGGAGGACGTCCTGGATGACTACTTCGACGAACACAACGACATCGGCACCGGCCCGGACGCGCGCGGCCCCGGGCTGCTGATCATCACCGAGGAACCCGGCGTGTGGAAGGTCCGGCAAATCTTTGACGATCCGGCCCGGAACCACGACTGGGGCATCTCCGCCGAGGTGGATTTGGCGGCTTCGGACGAGTCCGGGACCGCCGTCGTCCGCGTCACAGACGTTAACCGCCTCTAACCGGCGGGCGGCGGCCCGGGGACGGTTCGCGCCGCGAGTAAACTCGAATAATGAGTGTAATCCGGCCTGCCGCGCCTCTTGACGTCCCTGCCATCTTGCAGATGATCCACGACCTCGCCCTCTACGAGAAGGAACCGGACGCCGTCCGGAACACCCCGGAACTGCTCACCGAGGCCCTCTTCGGCGAGAATCCGAGGGTCTTCGCCACCATGGCGGAGAACGCGGCCGGCGAGGTGCGCGGCTTCGCCCTCTGGTTCCTGAACTACTCCACGTGGGAAGGCGTCCACGGGATCTACCTGGAGGACCTCTACGTCAGGCCGGAGGCCCGCGGCGAGGGCCACGGCAAGGCACTCCTGCAGCACCTGGCCGCGACCGCCGTCGACTGCGGCTATGCGCGCGTCGAATGGAGTGTCCTGGACTGGAACGAGCCCTCCATCCAGTTCTACAAGAAGCTTGGCGCCGCACCGATGGAGGAATGGTCCACGTTCCGCCTCACTGGAGCGGCGCTGGCGGCTTTCGGCGGCCGCCGCGCAGGTTCCGGCACAGTTGCCGGCCAACTATCCGGCGCAGGCTCCCCCGCCGGTTCCGCCGCCGACTCCCGCGAGGCGGCCACCCGTGGCTGATCTGCCGGTGACCGGGCTCATGGGGGCCTCCCTCCTGGAAGCTGCGTCCGACGCCCGGCGCAACATCCGGCACAGCGTCCGGGCACGCCACACCTACCGTGGAATGCGGACCGCCGAACACTACTTCCAAGTCCCCCTGGACCACTTCAGCGAGGCGGGGCGGCGCGGCGAGACCATCTCGGTGTTCGCCCGCGAGTACGTTTCGACCGAACACAGCGAGGAAGACGCCGCCGAGCTTCCCTGGCTGCTCTTCCTGCAGGGCGGTCCCGGCGGCCGCGGCAACCGGTTCCCGTCCCTGGGCGGCTGGAGCAAGGCCGCCGCGAGGGACTTCCGGATCCTCATGCTGGACCAGCGCGGCACCGGCCTGTCCTCGGCCGTGGACCGCAACACGCTGCCCCTGCGCGGCACCGACGTGGAACAGGCCCGCTACCTGACGCACTTCCGCGCCGATTCAATCGTTGCCGACGCCGAGGCCATCAGGGCCGCACTGGGCTCCGCCCCTTGGACCATCTACGGCCAGAGCTACGGCGGGTTCTGCGCGCTCAGCTACCTGTCGTTCGCCCCCGAGGGGCTGCGCGAGGTGCTCGTCACGGGCGGCCTGGCCCCGTTGGGCGGCGCCGCGGAGCGTGTGTACCGCGCGACGTTCCGGCGGGTCGCGGCCCGGAACGCCGAGTATTTTGACTGGTACCCCGAGGACCGGGCCGCCGTCACCCGGATCGCCCGGCACCTGCGGGACACGAAGGAGTTCCTGCCCGACGGCGGCCGGCTCACCGTGGAACGGTTCCAGATGGTGGGTTCGTTCCTGGGCGGCAACACCCGGGTGGACGCGCTGCACCACCTGCTCGAAGACGCCTTCGTGGCCACCCCCGACGGCGACCGCCTCTCGGACGGCTTCCTGGAACAGGTCAGGGGGCTCGTGTCCCGGGCCTCGAACCCCTTGTACGCGCTGATGCACGAGTCCATTTATGGCCAGGCGGGGGCCACCAACTGGGCCGCCTGGCGCGTGCTGGCGGAGTTCCCGGAGTTCCGTCCCGACGCCGCTGAGCCGCTCCTGACCGGGGAAATGGTCTACCCCTGGTACTTCGAGCAGGACCCCGCCCTGCGCCCGCTGCGGGACGTGGCCCGGCTGCTCGCGGAAAAGGACGACTGGGCTCCGCTATACGATCCGGAGAGGCTGGCGCTCAATTCCGTGCCCGTCGCCGCGGCCGTCTACACAGACGACATCTACGTGGACCGCGAGCTCTCTCTGGAAACAGCGGCGGCCGTCCGGGGCCTGCACGTGTGGGAGACCGGCGAGTTCCACCATGACGGCATCGCGGACGACGGCGAGGCGATCTTCGGGCGTCTGCTGGGCATGGCCCGTTCCGCCCGCCGCTGACGCGGCACAGGCTGCTCTGAATTGATGGCGGCCGGCTGAGGGTGGCTGGCCCAAAACAAGTACGGCGCTGGACCCGTGAAGGTCCAGCGCCGCAACTGTTTGGGGCTCGCTGTGCGCTGCCGGGAACCCGGCTGGTACGCGGCGTGGCGGTGCTAGTCGACGTCGCTCAGGCTCTTGCGGGAGTCTTCTTCCAGCCGGGCGTCCAACTTCGACTTGGACGCTTTGGAGCTGACCAGGCTGGCGACCACCGCGATGACGATGGTGCCGATGATCACTCCGAGCGAGACGTAGGTGGGGATCTCGGGCGCCCATTCAATGTGCTGGCCGCCGTTGATGAAGGGCAGCTCGTTGACGTGCATGGCGTGCAGGACCAGCTTGACGCCGATGAACGCCAGGATCACGGACAGGGCGTGCTTGAGGTAAATGAGCCGGTTCATGAGGCCGCCGAGTAGGAAGTACAGCTGCCGCAGCCCCATCAGGGCGAAGATGTTCGCGGTGAACACGATGAAGGCGCTCTGGGTGAGGCCGAAGATGGCCGGAATGGAGTCAACGGCGAAGAGCAGGTCGGTCATGCCGATGGTCACGAAGACGATCAGCATCGGGGTGAAGACCTTCTTGCCGTCGACGACGGTGCGGAGCTTGCCGCCGTCGAACTTCTCGGACATCGGCAGGATCCTGCGGATCCGGGCGATCAGCGGGTTTTCCTTGTCTTCCTCGTCCTCGCCCTCGTCCTGGGCCTGCTTCCAGGCGGTCCAGAGCAGGAAGGCGCCGAAGATGTAGAACACCCAGCTGAACTGCTCGATCACGATCGCGCCGAGCATGATGAATATGCCGCGCAGGATGAGGGCGATGATGATGCCCACCATGAGCACTTCCTGCTGGTACTTACGCGGTACCGAGAAGCGCGCCATGATGATGATGAAGACGAACAGGTTATCGATGCTCAGGCTGTATTCCGTCACCCAGCCGGCGATGAACTGGCCGCCAAATTCCGGGCCGGTGAAGGCGAACATGGCGCCGGCGAAGACCAGGGCCAGGGCCACGTAGAACGCAACCCACAGCCCTGCTTCTTTCATGGAGGGCTCATGCGGGCGTTTGAGGACCATCAGCAGGTCGATGGCAAGGATGACGCCGAGGACGACAAACGAGCCGATCTCAAACCATAGGGGAAGCTCGGGCACGGGGAAATACCTTTCGTAGGGTACAGCTCAGCGGTGTAAGTCTCTCCGACCGCCGGCACATGACGCTGCCTGGCTGCCCGCTACGCCCGGCACGGCATCTATGCCGTGCGTGTTGACGATCGTAGCGCTTGGGATACTCCCCTACGTTCGTCCGAGTTTACCCTAGGCGTGCCCCGCGGATTGCATTTGCCGCAGTTCCTTCTTCAATTCCCCCACCTCGTCGCGGAGCCGGGCGGCGAGCTCGAACTGCAGCTCCCCGGCTGCGGCGTGCATCTGTTCCGTGAGCTGCTCGATCAGGCCAACAAGGTCCTCCGCCGGGGCGGCCGCGAGGCCGTCCGCGCGGATGTGTGCGGCGCCCTTGCCCTTGCCGCGGTTCTTGCCGGCCGCGGCCAGCAGCTCGCGGGTGTCGGCATCTTCCTTGGCCAGCTGGTCGGTGATGTCCGCGATCTTCTTGCGGAGTGGCTGGGGATCGATCCCCTTCTCCGTGTTGTAGGCAACCTGGATGGCGCGGCGGCGGTTCGTCTCGTCGATGGCGTGGGCCATCGAGTCGGTGATCCGGTCGGCGTACATGTGCACCTGGCCGGACACGTTGCGGGCGGCACGGCCGATCGTCTGGATCAGGGACGTCGAGGAGCGCAGGAAGCCTTCCTTGTCCGCGTCCAGGATGCTGACCAGCGACACCTCCGGGAGGTCGAGGCCTTCCCGGAGCAGGTTGATGCCGACCAGGACGTCGAAGACGCCCATCCGCAGTTCGCGCAGGAGTTCCACGCGGCGCAGGGTGTCGACGTCGGAGTGCAGGTACTCCACCTTCACGCCATGGCCCAGCAGGTAGTCCGTGAGGTCCTCGGCCATCCGCTTGGTCAAGGTGGTGACCAGGACTCGCTCGTTCTTCGCGGTGCGGGTCCGGATTTCACCCAGGAGGTCATCGATCTGCCCCTTCGTGGGCTTCACGACGACCTCGGGGTCGATCAGGCCGGTGGGGCGGATGATCTGCTGGACGAAGCCGTCGGACTTGCCGAGCTCGTACTTGCCCGGGGTGGCTGAGAGGTAAACGGCCTGGCCCACCCGGTCCTGGAACTCGTCCCACTTGAGCGGGCGGTTGTCCATCGCCGAGGGCAGCCGGAAGCCGTGGTCCACGAGGTTGCGCTTTCGGGACATGTCGCCCTCGTACATGGCGCCGATCTGCGGGACTGTGACGTGGGATTCGTCGATCACCAGGAGGAAGTCGTCCGGGAAGTAATCGATGAGGCAGTGCGGCGCTGTCCCGCGGGCGCGGCCGTCAATGTGCGAGGAATAGTTCTCGATGCCGTTGCAGAAACCCATCTGCTGCATCATTTCCAGGTCATAGGTGGTGCGCATCCGGAGCCGTTGCGCCTCGACCAGCTTGTTCTGGCTTTCCAGCACCGCGAGGCGCTCGGCCAGTTCGTCTTCGATCCTCTTGATCGCCCGGCCCATCCGCTCCGGCCCGGCGACGTAGTGCGAGGCGGGGAAGACGTACATTTCCGTCTCGTCCCGGAGCACCTCGCCGGTCAAGGGGTGAAGGGTCTGGATGTTCTCGATCTCATCCCCGAAGAACTCGATCCGGATGGCCAGCTCCTCATACATGGGGATGATTTCCACGGTGTCGCCGCGCACCCGGAACGTGCCGCGGTGGAAGTCCATGTCGTTGCGGGTGTACTGCATGGAGACGAATTTGCGGAGCAGGTCGTCGCGGTTCATCTCCGCGCCCCTGCGGAGGGTCACCATGCCGGCGATGTACTCTTCCGGGGTGCCCAGGCCATAGATGCAGGAGACGGTAGCCACCACGATCACGTCGCGGCGGGTCAGCAGCGCGTTGGTGGCGGAGTGCCGGAGCCGTTCGACTTCCTCGTTGACGGAGGAGTCCTTCTCGATGAAGGTGTCCGTCTGGGCGACGTAGGCCTCGGGCTGGTAGTAGTCGTAGTAGGAGACGAAGTACTCCACCGCGTTGTTCGGCAGCAGTTCCCGGAATTCGTTGGCCAGCTGCGCGGCGAGCGTCTTGTTCTGCACCATCACCAGGGTGGGACGCTGGACCTGCTCGATCAGCCAGGCCGTCGTCGCGCTCTTACCGGTACCGGTGGCGCCGAGCAGCACGACGTCTTTTTCGCCGTTCTTGATCCGTTCGGTCAGTTCGGCGATGGCGGCCGGCTGGTCACCCGCCGGCTGGAACTCGCTGATGACCTCGAAGGGCGCCACGACGCGGTTGATTTCCTGGGCAAGACTCATGTACCTAATCTACCGCCGGGCTGCGACAGGATGTCCTGATTCAGCTTTGGGCAGTACCTGGGCTCACGGCGCTGCCGGTGGCGTCGTTGACGCTGCCGCTACGGCTGCCGCCCGCTCCGCCGTCGTCCGCCCTCTCATCATCCGCCCTCTCATCATCCGGGTACGACGGCGGCTCCCATCCCGTGCGCTGCACCCACGCTTCCATGCGGGGCGCGGCGTAGTCGGTGAACCAGCCCTCCTTGTCGGCCGCGTAGCGGGCAGTGGACCTGTCTGTCTCGTGCAGCCCGGCCACCCGCTTCTTCTCTGCGACATAGTCCGTCCGGGCCGCGGCATCGGCCCGGAGCCAGTCGCGGAAGCACAGTGCGTAGCGCCAGCCCGGGGAGCCGGCCGCGCGGAGGTGAAGATTCACCGGCCGGCCGGGATCGGCGTTGCCGTGCAGCCGTTTGCCCCAGTCGGCGAGGTCCGGGTGAGCGGGCTTGGGGTTGTCGGCGATGATGCCGGGCCAGCGCGGGAATCCCGCGTCGGCCAGCAGCGGGGCGATCCGGTCCGCGGCGTCGAGGTCGCGGACGCTCAGCTGGAGGTCGATCACATCTTTGGCGTCAAGGCCCGGGACGGCCGTGGAGCCGATGTGGTCCATGGCCAGGACATCCCGCGGAACCACGGCCTGCAGCCGGGCCATCAGCCGGCCGGCCTGGGCGGCCCAGGCCGGATCGGCAGGGGCGAGGACCGGCCCTCCCGTCCGCGGGGCAATCCTCTGTTCCTTGAGGTTCACCGCGAACGGCGTCAGCCGCTGCTCCCACAGCGCGTCCACCGCATGCCTGAGTTCCTCGGGGGTGCCGGAGTTCTCCAGCACGACGTCCGCCGCGGCCAGCCTGTCCTCGCGGCCCGCCTGGGCGTTCATCCGGGCGCGCGCCTGCTCAGCGCTCATGTTGCGGTGTTCGGCCATCCGCTGGATCCGGACGTCGTCCGGGGCATCCACCACCACCACCAGGTGGAAGTTCTTCCCTTGTCCGGTTTCAACCAGCAGCGGGATGTCCTGGACCACGACGGCGCCGGCCGGGGCGGCAGCAACAATCGCTGCGGCGCGCTCCCGCACCAAGGGGTGGACGATCCCATTGAGCACGGCCAGGCGCTCCGGATCGCCGAAGACCAGGGCACCTAGCCGGGCGCGGTCCAACCGGCCGTCCGGCGTCAGGGTGGCCGCACCGAAGGCGGCGGCCACGCTCGCCAGCCCGGGCGTGCCTGGCTCCACCACCTCACGGGCCAGCGCGTCGGCGTCGACAAGCACTGCGCCGAGCTCCCGCAGGCGCGACGCAACCATGGACTTCCCCGAGGCGATTCCGCCGGTCAACCCGATCTTCAACACCTCACCAGACTAAACTGAACCGGTGGCAGATGCGGCTGAACCCCCCGAGAGCAGGACGGCCGTCTACACCACCCTTGCCGCAGGGTCCGAGTTCCGCCACGAAATCGAGGTCAAGCGGTCCCGGTTCATCACCGTCCTGGCCCGCACTCCGGACGAGGACGCCGCCCGCGCTGCCCTGGCCCGCCTGCGCCGCGAATTCCACGACGCACGGCATCACTGCTTCGCCTTCGTGCTCGGCCCCGACCGGGACGTGCAGCGCTCCAACGACGACGGCGAGCCGTCCGGCACCGCGGGCCTGCCCATGCTCGAAGCGCTGCTGAAGCGGGAGACCGCACCCGGCGTCGCCGACCTCAGCGACGTCGCCGCGATTGTGGTGCGCTATTTCGGCGGCATCCTCCTGGGCGCCGGCGGCCTGGTGCGGGCCTATTCCGAATCCGTCTCCGGGGCGCTGGAACTCGCGCCCCTCGTGCGGCGCCGCCGGCTGCGAATCTGCGCGGTGCCGGTGCAGCACGCCGTGGCCGGGCGGCTGGAGAATGATCTGCGCGCCGCGGGGTATGTCATGGCCGAAACCCGTTACGAGGCGCAGACTACTGTCCTGAGGCTGGCGCTGCCGGATGATCCGGAAGAACTGGCCCGGGCCGCGGACCGCGTGGCCGCGATGTCAGCCGGCAGCGCATCGCTGGTGCCCGGAGAAACGGAGTGGATCGATGTCCCCATCAGCTGAGCCCGTGCCCGGGGTCGCGCTCCTTGACGTCAGCGAAGCCCTGCTCGAGCAGCTATTGGAACTTGCGCTCCGGGACGCCGACGCCGACGAGGTCACCCCGCCGCTGGGTACGACCCCCGGCTGGAACACCGATCGGATCAGCTGGTTCCGCGAATTCCACCGCGCCGCCGCAGCCGGTCTGGACGGTCCCGCGGGTCAGAAGAGATGGGCCATCAGCTGCGACGGGCAGCTGGCAGGATCCGTCCGGCTGAGGCGGACGGACCCGCAGCCATCATTGGCGGGCGTGGCTGGGGCTGGTGGCGGGGACGGGGCTGGGGCTGGGACTGGCGGGGCGAGCGGCGGGGCTGTGGCTGTTGGCGACGCCGGGGGCGGCCGGGCTGATGCGGCTGGCGGGGCCGGGGCTGTTGGCGGGGCTGGGGCTGGCGGCGGGACGGATGCTGCTGGCGGGGCTGTTGGCGGGACGCTGGAAACCGGAATCTGGCTGGCCCGGAGCTTCCGTGGCCGTGGCGTGGGCCGCGAGGCGCTGCGCCTTGTGAAGGATCGGGCCGCAGCTGCAGGGGCAGCCGTCCTGGTGGCCGAAACCACGGCCGGCAATGTGGGTGCCGTCGCACTGCTGAAATCCTCGGGTGCCGAGCTCGTCACCGGTGCAGCCTCGGAAACGGATACGGTGCCAGTCAGAGGCAAGATCCCGCTGCACTGACGGCATGGCATCCGGGGCCGGACTCGCCACCCGTCACTGGACATGACCTCCGGCGGCTGCGAGCACTACGCCCATTCCCCTTATGCCGATCCCGCGCACCCAGCAGTGGACATGCCCTCCCGCGGCCAGCCCCTGGGCTCAGGTCGAGGACTGGACATGCCCTCCCGTGGCTGCGAGCACTACGCCCATTCCCCTTATGCCCGTCCCACGCACCCGGCAAGGGACATGCCCGTCGGGCGAACCCTGAGAGGTCAGTCTGGGCCAACTTCTATTGGGCAATTTCCCAGATGTGTCCGGCAGGGTCGCGGAAGCAGGCGGTGCGGATACCCCAGGGCCGGTCCATTGGGCCGTTGAGCAGTTCGACTCCCCGGCGGGACAACTCGCTACACACGGCGTCGACGTCGTCCACTGCGATGGTGAACTGCATTCGGGCACCGGAATCTGCGCTGGCCACTGCGGCGGGCCGGATGAGCTCGGGAGCTTCGGAGACATCGAGCAGGTTGATCAACGTGTTCTCGAACTTGAAGACAGCAGAGACATCGTCCTCGAAAATGAGCGGCAACCCGAAGACTGCCTCATAGAAGCCCTTCGTCCTGGCCAGGTCTTCGACAAACAAGGTAACGGCACCGATGCCCCGCGGCCACGGACCCGCGGCCCTGACTGTGTCCTGCGATTCAACAGCCCCTGAAGTATCAGCCATGGAAGTCCCCTCATCGTCGGCGGCGAATATCTCAACCTGCCGAGTTTGCGCTCAACGCCGGGCAGCCGTCAAGGAGCCCACATCCACCTCGCCGCCGGCCTCCGAGCACTGGACATGTTCCGCGCACGGGGCCGGGACTGGGCATAATCCACACATGCCCACGGGCGAGATCCAAAAATGGGCATGTCCCCAGGGTGAGGGCTTAAAAAATGAGCATGTCCGGTGCTGAGGGCAGCCGAGGGGCATGCACGGCGCCAGAGCATGGCGTGGGCACCGAGCACTGGACATGTCCGGCGCCCAGGTCTGGCTCGGGCTTTTCAGCACTGGACATGTCCCGCTCACGTGGCCGGGACTGGGCATAATCCACATGCCCGCAGGCGAGATCCAAAAATGGGCATGTCCCCAGGGTGAGGGCTTAAAAAAAATGAGCACGTCCGGTGCTGAGGGCAGCCGAGGGGCATGTCCGGCGCCAGGGCATGGTGCGGGCCTCCCAGCACTGGACATGTCCCGCGCCCGGGGCCAGGAGTGGGCACAAGCCACACATGCCCACGGGCGAGCTCGAAAAGTGGGCATGTCCCTAGGGAAAGGGTTTCAAAAATGAGCATGTCCGGTGCTGAGGGCAGCTGCGGGGCATGTCCGGCGCCAATGCATGGTGCGGGCCTCCCAGCACTGGACATGTCCCGCTCACGTGGCCGGGACTGGGCATAATCCAAACATGCCTACGGGCGAACTCCAAAAATGGGCATGTCCCCCGGGGCACAAAGAAAGGTGGCCGCCCCCGAGGGGACGGCCACCTTCAAGCTACAAACTGCCTGGCCTCAAGGAGCGGACTCCGTGAGGAACACGGGCAATTAGTTGCCGGTCAGCTTCTCGCGCAGAGCGGCAAGAGCCTCGTCCGAAGCAAGCGTGCCTGCACCGGTCTCGGTTGCAGCCGGCTCGGAGGAGTAGCTGGTGGTGCCGGAATCGCTCTCGCCGGACGTTGCAGCTGCAGCGTCGTCGGCAGCGTGCTGGGCAACCTGCTTCTTGTGGGCTTCCCAGCGGGTCTGGGCGTCAGCGTACTGCTGCTCCCAGGCGGCGCGCTGGTTCTCGTAGCCTTCAAGCCACTCGTTGGACTCCGGGTCGAAGCCCTCCGGGTACTTGTAGTTGCCCTCTTCGTCGTACTCTGCGGCCATGCCGTAGAGTGCCGGATCGAATTCGGTGCTGTCGGCGTCGACGCCCTCGTTGGCCTGCTTGAGGGAGAGCGAGATGCGGCGGCGCTCGAGGTCGATGTCGATGACCTTGACGAACAGCTCGTCGCCAACGGAGACAACCTGCTCGGCCAGCTCAACGTGGCGCACGGCGAGCTCGGAGATGTGGACCAGGCCTTCGATGCCGTCTTCAACGCGAACGAACGCGCCGAACGGAACCAGCTTGGTGACCTTACCCGGAACAACCTGCCCGAGGGCGTGGGTGCGGGCGAAGGTCTGCCACGGATCTTCCTGCGTAGCCTTGAGCGACAGGGAGACGCGCTCGCGGTCCAGGTCGACCTCGAGAACCTCGACGGTGACTTCCTGGCCAACTTCGACAACCTCGGACGGGTGGTCGATGTGCTTCCAGGACAGCTCGGAAACGTGAACCAGGCCGTCTACGCCGCCCAGGTCCACGAAGGCACCGAAGTTGACGATGGAGGAAACGACGCCGGGACGGACCTGGCCCTTTTCCAGCTTGTTGAGGAACGTGGAGCGGACCTCGGACTGGGTCTGCTCGAGCCATGCACGGCGGGAAAGAACAACGTTGTTGCGGTTCTTGTCCAGCTCGATGATCTTGGCTTCGATCTGCTGACCGATGTACGGAGCGAGGTCGCGCACACGGCGCATCTCGACGAGGGATGCGGGCAGGAAGCCGCGCAGACCGATGTCGAGGATAAGACCACCCTTGACAACCTCGATGACGGTACCGGTGACAACACCGTCTTCTTCCTTGACCTTCTCGATGTCGCCCCAGGCACGCTCGTACTGAGCACGCTTCTTGGAGAGGATCAGGCGGCCTTCTTTGTCTTCCTTGGTGAGCACCAGGGCTTCGACCTGATCGCCAACGGAGACGACGTCTCCGGGGTCAACGTCGTGCTTGATGGAAAGCTCGCGGGAGGGAATGACACCTTCGGTCTTGTAACCGATGTCGAGCAGAACTTCGTCGCGGTCGACCTTGACGACGGTACCTTCGACGAGGTCTCCGTCGTTGAAGTACTTGATGGTGGCGTCGACAGCTGCGAGGAAGTCCTCAGCGGTACCGATGTCGTTAATGGCGACTACGGGGGTACCGGGCTTCTCGGTGGAGGTGATGGTCATGTAGTAGGGGCTCCGTTGTGGATAGTTAGTCGGTCAGGCAAACCGCTTGGCCGGCATTATGGAATGCAGGCCAAGCGCACGGCGTCACAGCAAATGTTCCGCCGGGTCATCCTGATTTTGTGGATTGTAGATGCGCGCACGTAGTGCACGCCCGTTTAGTCTAGTCGTTTCCGCGAACGCCGGTCAAAGCGCGCGGGGCCGTTCGCGCCCCGACCGGCGCCGCCGGCGCAGGCCGCAGCGCCGCGGGCCGGAGGCCTAGAAGTGCGTGGGGCAATGCGGTGAGCGTTCGACGGCGAACATTAGCCGCGCTGTCAGAGCCGCCCCGGCCGTGTGCTCGGTGATCCGGCCGGCGGCTTTCAGGGTCACGGGACAGACGGCGCCCAGGTAGATGGACCCGAGATCGGCGACGTCCAGCGACAGGTCCGGCTCAGCACCCGGAGCCGGCGTCACCGCGGCCTCTCCTCCGGTGACCGTGAGGGCGAAGGTGCCGGCCGCGAAGCCGAGGCTGTCGCGTACGGCAAGAACGACGGTCCCGTCGGCGGAGTAGCGGCGGGCCCCCAGCACCCGGGCCGGATCCAGGACGCGCAGCCACAGCATGTCCCGGTGGTCCGAGGACTCAACGCAGCGCGGGTCCTCCAGCGCCCAGGTCAGGGGGTCGTCCACCGGCGCTTCCTCCCAGCTGATCCGGTCCACGAGGTCGATGCTGCCGAGGAACTGCCACAGTTCCAGGTATGCGGCGTCCGTCGCCGCCACGAGGTCGACGATCTCCATGGTGTACGGCTTGGTGTCCCACCCGGCGAACTTATAGGACACGTACCCGTCCACAGTGCCCGCGGCGTCGTAGTGCAGGGCGCATCGGACGGCCTCGTCCTCGCCGCCGTCGCGGCCGAGCATGCCCGAGGACCGCAGCCGGTACGCTTCCTGCC
This sequence comes from Arthrobacter sp. NPDC056886, assembly GCF_042788715.1. Lineage (NCBI taxonomy): Bacteria > Bacillati > Actinomycetota > Actinomycetes > Micrococcales > Micrococcaceae > Arthrobacter > Arthrobacter sp. NPDC056886. The sequence goes on along the minus strand of NZ_JBHUBT010000007.1, from coordinate 268,423 downwards.
GCGAGATCGATCCGGGCATGGAACCGTGGGCCCGTCCGAAGATCTCCGGGGCAAGCTCCAGGAGGACTTTGCGGTCGGCAATCTCCACGGAGCCGACCGGCACATGGCGCAGCCGGAAGCGCGGCCCGGTATCGACCTTCACGCTGCGCTCGAAGGTGGCCACCCCGTAGCCGAACCGGCCGTAGATCGAGGCCTCGGAGGCAGTGAGCGCCGCAAGTGAGACGCCGGCCGCCTTCGCCTCGGCAAGGTCCTCGGTCATCATCCGCCGGAGCAGCCCCTGCCGGCGGTGGGTCCCGCGTACAGTGACGGCCGTGACGAGGTGGGCTTCCAGCTGCCGACCGTAGCCAATGTTGAGGTCCTTGCGCAGGGTGGCGAAAGTCGCCACCGGGACCTCGGCCGCCAGCGAGTGGGCAGCGACGCCGTCGGCCTGGTAGACGCCGGTCATCTCACGGTTGTCCACGAGATACATGGCCATGATTTTGTCCACGAAGTCGTCCTTGCGCGGCTCGTCATAGAATCCGATCCCGACTCCCCGCAGCCACGCGGTGCCCTGCGCGTAGTCCGCCGAGCCTTTTTCGACCGCGCGGAACCGCCTGAGCTCGTACTTTTCTGCCACGTGCTTCTCCCCCTGAGAATCCTAAGGTCCCGGCAACGCCGGAACGAAAACCTGCCGGAACCGCTAAACCGTTAGTGCCCCGCCTCGTACCAGCTGGAGCCGAGGCCGATCTGGACGTCCAGCGGAACGCTGAGGTCCGCGGCCGAGCCCATCTGCTCGGTCACGAGCTTCTCGACTGCCTCGCGCTCGCCCGCGGCGACTTCGAGGACAAGTTCATCATGGACCTGCAGCAGCATGCGCGATTTGAGACCCTGTGCCGCCAGCTCGGCATGCACTCCCAGCATGGCGCGCTTGATGATGTCAGCCGCCGATCCCTGGATTGGCGAGTTCAGCGCGATGCGCTCCGCGTTCTCCCGCAGCTGCCGGTCCGTGCTGGTCAGGTCCGGGAGGTAACGCCGGCGCCCCTCGATGGTGGCGGTGTAGCCGTCGATCCGGGCCTGGTCCACCACGCCGCGGAGGTAGTCGCGGACGGCGCCGAACCGGTCGAAGTACTCCTTCATGAGGGTCCGTGCCTCGTCAACGGAAATCTCCAGCTGCTTGGACAGGCCAAACGAGGTCAGGCCGTACGCGAGGCCATAGGACATTGCCTTGACCTTCGAACGCATGGCACTGGTCACCTGGTCAGTGGGCACGTGGAAGATGTTCGAGCCCACGAAACGGTGCAGGTCTTCGCCGTCCTTGTAGGCCTGGATCAGCCCGGCGTCCCCCGAGAGGTGGGCCATGATGCGCATTTCGATCTGCGAGTAGTCCGCGGAGAGCAGGCACTCGTAGCCCTCGCTGACCACAAAGATGCCGCGGACGCGCCGGCCTTCCTCGCTGCGGATGGGGATGTTCTGCAGGTTGGGGTTGTTGGAGGAGATCCGGCCGGTGGCTGCGACGTTCTGCGCGTAGGTGGTGTGGATCCGGCCATCTTCCGTGACGGACTTCTTCAGCGACTCCAGCATCTGGCGCAGCTTCGACGACTCGCGGTGCGCCATTAGCTGGACCAGGAATTCGTGTCCGGTCTTTTCCAGCAGGTTCTTGAGCGAGGCGGCGTCGGTGGTGTAGCCGGACTTGATTTTCTTGGTTTTCGGCAACTGGAGTTCGTCGAACAGCACGGTCTGGAGCTGCTTCGGCGACCCGAGGTTGACCTCGTGGCCGATCGCGGCGAAGGCGAGCTCCTGGGCGTTCTCGATCACCTTGGCGAGGTCCGACAGCTGCTCGTCCATACGCGGCATGTCGATGGCGATTCCCGCGAGTTCCATGTCGGCCAGCACCCGGCTGACGGGCAGTTCCAGGGTGGTCAGCAGGTCCTGGGCTTCGCGTTCCTTCAGTTCAGATTCGAAGTAACGGCTCAGGGCTTGCACGACGGCGGCCACGTGGACCAGCGCGCCGGCAGCGGCGGCGTCGTCGCCGTCGAACGCCAGCTCAAGCTGGCCTTCCTTGGCGGCATCGGTGGAAACGGCGATGTTGAGGTGATGCTGCGCCAGCTCCGCGAGCTCGTAGCTGCGGCGGTCGGGCTGGATGAGATAGCCGGAGATGGAGGTGTCATCCACCACGCCCTCCAGTTCCAGGCCACGGGCGGACAGGGCCTTCAGGGCAGCCTTGAACCCGTGCACGACCTTCGGCGCCTGGGCATCACGCAACCAGGCAGCCAGGACGTTTTCGGCTTCGGCGTCCTGGCTGGCCAGATCGATGTAAACGGCGGCGTGATCGCGAACGATCGCCACGGCGGAGGCGTCCTCGCCGAGCCGACCGGGCACAACATCGACCGCCACGGCGGAGCGCTTGCCGGCACCGGCCGCGAGGAAGGCGCTGAGCTCGGCCGCGTCCGCCGGGATCACGAAGTCCGGGACGTCAAGGCTTTCCCGCTCCGCCTCCGTCACTTCACTGCCGTAGAGGGCAAAGAGCCGGGTGCGGATGGTCTTGAATTCGAGGGTGTCGAACAGCTCCTCAAGGGCGGCCTGGTCCGGCCGTGGGTCCGCGAGCTCGTCCAGGGTGACGGGCAGTTCGAGATCGGTGTGAAGCCTGTTGAGCCGGCGGTTGCGCTTGACGTCCTCAACATATTCGCGGAGGGAATCCCCCACCTTGCCACCGATCGCGTCGAGGTTCTCCAGGACCCCCTCAAGACCGCCGTAGAGGTTGATCCATTTGGCCGCCGTCTTGGGGCCGACGCCGGGAACGCCGGGGAGGTTGTCCGCGGACTCCCCCACCAGGGCGGCGAGGTCAGAGTACTGGGCGGGGCTGACGAAATACTTCTCCTGGATGGCCTTCGCGTCCATCCGGGGAATATCGCTGACGCCTTTCCTGGGGTACAGCACAAAAACGTTGTCCGTAATGAGCTGGAAGGCATCGCGGTCGCCGGAGACCAGCAGCACCTCGAAACCTGCCTTTTCCCCCATGGCGGCGAGCGTGGCCAGGATGTCGTCAGCTTCCCAGCCGGGCATCTTGATGGTCTTGATGCCCCACGCGCCCATGACCTTGTCGATCAGGTCGATCTGGCCGCTCATTTCCCGGGGCGTCTCATTGCGCCCGCCCTTGTACTCGCTGTACTCGGCCTTGCGGTGGGTCGTGTCGTCGGAGACATCGAAGGCCACGGCCACGTGGGTAGGCTTCTGCTCCTTGATCAGGTTGATCAGCATGGAGGTGAAGCCGTGGATCGCGTTCGTGTGCTGCCCTGTGGCGGTGGAGAACTTGTCCGCGGGCAGGGCGAAGAACGCCCGGAACGCCATGGAATGTCCGTCCAGCACGAGTAGGCGCGGCTGGTCCGTGATGGGAATAACGGGAGCCTCGGTGGCGGAAACCGACGCCGCGGCCCGGGTGGATTTCCGGGCCGGCTTGGCCGCAAGCACTGATTCCGGCTCAGTTGCCGGGAGAAGGTCTGCTGCAGTGTCCGCAGTAAGAGGGGCAGCTGCTGCAAATGGGGCAGCGGCAGAATTTGGGGCAGGGGCCGGTTTGGTAGTTTCGCTCACAGGTGCCAGCCTAGTTCCCATGATGGACAATTTCACGCCCGGCCCTTACGCGGCCGAGCTCGCGGCGGCCGGAATTCCCGAGGAAATGCACGATTGGCTGGGCCAATACGGCGTCGGAGCCCTCGTGGTGAAGATGGGGATCCACTTCCTTGAAATGAGTCCGGAACGCACCGTGGCCACCATGCCAGTGGAAGGCAACACCCAGGTGGCCGGCATCCTGCACGGCGGGGCCCACGTGGTCCTCGCCGAGACCTTGGGTTCGTTCGCGGCGGGCATGCACGCGGGTCCCAACCGGCAGGCGCTGGGGATTGAGGTCGGGGCGACACACCATCGGGCGATCTCGGAGGGCACCGTCACCGGCACCTGCACGGCCATCCACCTCGGCCGGACCCTGGCCACTCACGAGATCGTGATGACCGACGAGAACGGCCGCCGGCTCTCCACCGCCCGGATCACAAACCTGATCCGCGATATCGCGCCCTAGGGGCTCGCACCGCCTGGAATACCGGACCCGGCTACGTCCGGGCCGGGAAGCGGTAGCGCAGCTCCACGATGCCCCGGCCCAGGGTGCGCGACGACGTCAACTCCAGCGGCGGCGTCGGACCTGTCATGGGCAGCAACGGCTTGCCGCTGCCCAAAACCACGGGAATGACCGAGACAATCAATTCGTCCAGCAGCCGGGCGTCCGCGAACTGCGCTGCCAGGACGCCACCGCCCACAACCCAGATGTTCCGGCCGCCGGCGTCGTCCTTGAGGTCGTCCACGAACTCGCCGACAGCCCCGCGCACGAACGTGACATTGGCACCCTCGGGGGCTGAGTGTTCGTGGCGGGTGAAGACCCAGCAGGGCGTGCCCGGATAGGGCCAGGTGTCGGGTTCGTGTTCCCGAAGCCAGGCGTAGGTCTCGCCGCCCATGACGATGCAGCCGACGTCGGCGATGAACGCGTCGTAGCTCTCCTGCCCGCCGTCAAATCCGTCGAACTGGAGCAGCCAGGCCAGATCGTCCTTGTCAGTGGCGATGTACCCGTCCAGGGACGAGGCCACGAAGTACTGGAAGCTCACCATGGCCCCAGCCTAGCCAATGCCGTGCCCGGTTCCCATCCCCGGACGCACCGCCTCACGCCGGAAGGCACAGCCGAACAGCACCGACCACCGACTGGCGTGCGGGCGGCTGCTACTTGTGGAAGTACGGAATGATCAGGTAGAGCCCGAAGAGGACGGCGGCGCCGCACACGGCGAAGCAGGCGTACGCGAGCGGCCGGGTCCACGACGCCGGGGAGTTCCGGATGTCGCCCGCGATGGCCGTGAGCCGGACACCCAGGGCGTAGAGGACGACGACGGTCACCGCGGACAGAAGCGTGGCCCCGGCTACGGTGAACAGTTCCAACCATTTCATCGCTTGGCGCTCCCGTTCTTGATCGCCTTGACGGCGGAATTCTTGATGGCCTTGGCGGCGGACTTCTTCTTACGGAACTGCACGGCCTGGCCGACTTCCTCGATCTGGACGGCATTGTGGTGGCCGACGTGGGATTTGCGCGAATGCACGAACATATAAGCCACGGCGGCGGTGCCGACCACTGCGGCGATGATCACTCCAATGACGCCGGTCTGCACGAGCATGGCAGTCAGTGCCCCCACAATCCCGGCGGCGGGGAGCGTGAACAGCCAGCCGATCGCGATCCGGCCTGCGGTTCCCCACCGCACGGTGGTGCCACGGCGCCCCATCCCGGAACCGATGACTGAGCCGGAGGCCACCTGCGTGGTGGACAGTGCGAAGCCCAGGTGCGAGGAGGCCAGAATGGCACTGGCGGTGCTGGACTCTGCGGCGAAGCCCTGGGCAGGCTTGACTTCGGTGAGGCCGGAGCCCATGGTGCGGATGATCCGCCAGCCGCCGGAGTAGGTGCCGATCGCGATGGCGAAGGCACAGCAGGCGATGACCCAGAACTGCGGCCCGGAGCCGGCGGGCTGGGTGCCGGCAGAGATGAGGACCAGGGTGATGATGCCCATCGTCTTCTGGGCGTCGTTGGTCCCGTGGGCCAACGCCACGAGGCTGGACGTGAAGATCTGGCCGGTCCGGAATCCGCCGCGCTTCTGGGTGAGCTTGTCCCCGGTTTCCGGGTCATGCCGGGAGGTCAGCGCGTACGCCAGCCGCGTGCACAGGTAGGCCACGGCGCCGGCGATGATCGGCGCAAAAATCGCGGGAAGAATGACCTTTTGCATGAGCGACTCGAAGTTGATCGAGTGGATGCCAATGCCGGCGATCGCCGCACCAATCAGGCCGCCGAAGAGCGCGTGCGAGGAACTGGACGGCAGGCCCTTGAGCCAGGTGATCATGTTCCAGAGGATGGCACCCATCAGCCCGGCGAAGATGATGTCCGGGGTGATCTGGACACCGTCCGCGCCTTCCTTGATGATGCCGCCGGAAACGGTCTTGGCGACTTCCGTGGAGAGGAACGCTCCCACGAGGTTTAGCACCGCCGCGAGGGCAACCGCTGTTTTCGGTTTGATGGCGCCGGTTGCGATGGGCGTAGCCATGGCGTTCGCGGTGTCATGAAATCCGTTCGTGAAGTCGAAGAACAGCGCCAGCGATATCACTAGCGCCACCATTACGGTGATTTCCACCTGTTGCCCAATCTGCAGTGTCCATGGTCAGCAGTTTCACATCCCCGATGCCCCATGGCCACGGCGTCCATCCGATGACTATCCGGACGAACTCGCAGTGGTCACTTAAGCAGCTTGAAACCTTATCGATGGTACGTGGGAAAGACGGCAGGGCAAAACATGCCAGAAGACCCTAAATTCCGTCCAGTGGTGCGGGACGGGGCATTCATGGCGACGGTGCGATGCGTCTCACAGCGGGATGGGCGCGTTTCCCCTGCCCGCGGCGGCCTTAGACGGTCCGGCGGACCTCCGGCGCCGGGCCGGCGCCGAGCATCGAAGCGATCTTTTCCTCAAGCGCGGCGAGCGTGGCCTCCGGCAGCACGATGAGCCCGTCGAGTTCCCGGCGGGCGCGCCTGTATGCCGTCTGGCGCTCGGCGGGAGTCGCGGCCGCGTCGGAGGCGATCCGCAGGAGCTTCCGGGCAGTGTCCAGCCGCTGGCGTTCCGGCCCGGTGAACTTGCTGTCCCTGATCCGTTTGGCTTCCCGTTCCGCGACGTCGAACTCGAGTTCAAAACTAGTCACGGCCGCGCGATATTCCGCGAGCCTTGCGGCGGTCCTGACTTCTTCGGCGGCGGCGGGGCGCAGCCCGTCGGCCTCACGCTTGGCCCGCAGGAAAGCCACGGTGAGGGGCTCCCGGACATCCGTCATGACCGGAAAGTCGATCAGCTTTCCCACGTCGAGTTCGTAGTCCAGCCAACGCCGGTTGACGGCGTCGTGCGCCTTCATGAGGGCCAGCACATCTTCCTTGCTGGCCTGCTCGGCCTGCGCCGCCTGGTTCTTGAGCGTGTAAAGCTCCACGCGGCGCCGGTGCCGGCGTTCAGCGGCTTTGGACCAGGAGCGCGCCCACCCGCCGGCCAGTCCGCTCAGGGGAAAGACGAGCCACCAAAAGTGAGTGACGAAATTGAAGAAGGGGTCCACGGCAACATCCTCCCATCCGTTGGCGGCGGCGAAAAGCCCCCTCCGCGGGCAGTGGCTTCCTGCCTGTCCCGGGCCTGTCGCGGGCCGCGCCGGGGCAAGAGACCTTGTGCCCGGCGTCAGTCCCCGTGCTTGACCCGGTGCACGCGCGTGACGATGGTGGGGCACGGCACCTGCAGCAAGACAGCATGCGCCGTGGAGCCGAGCACCGTCCGGGAGAACGCGCCGCGCCCACGGCTTCCGATCACCAGCAGCCTGGCTCCGGCGGCGATATTCACGAGGGCCTTCGCCGGTTCCGTGCCCGTTTCAAGGCGCTGCTCGACTGTCAGGTCCGGATACTTCTCGCCGAGGCCGGCGATCGACTCGGCAAGCACGATCCGGTCCTCCTCGGCCATGGTCTCGGCCAGGCCGCTGGACGGCAGCTTTTTCTCGACCCACCGGCCCGGGCTCTTGAAGGCGAGGACCACGGTCAGCCCATCACCGCCCAGGTCAGCTTCCGCCGCCGCGAATGCGACCGCCTGCAGCGATTCCGCGGAACCGTCCACGCCGACCACCACGCCCCGGTCCCCCGTTCCCCGTCTCGCGGGTATGACAGCGACCGGGCATTCCGAGGCTGCGACAACCTGCAGGGCACGGTCCGTCATGGGCCCACCGTCCATCCAACGCTTGTCATGACCGCCGACCACCACAATGGCTGCCTCCTTGGACACGTCCCGCAGCACCGAGCCTCCGCTGCCATGACGAAGCTGGATGTCCACCTCGACGTCCGGGGCCTGCCCGCTGGCGCTCTCCCGGGCTTGTTGCAGCAGTTCCATCCCCGATTCGCGGATGATCTCGTGGTACTGGAAATCCGGAGACATCCAGCGGTCGTCCACCGCGTGGACGACGATGACCGGAAGCTTGTCCCGGGCGGCCCGCGCAAGGGCCCAGGTCAGAGCGGCGTCGCTGCCGGCAGACCCGTTGAAACCGACGACGATTGCCTTGCTCATCTTGGATCCTGCCTTCTTGGAGTCCGCACCGGCCTAGAATCCGGTGGGCTCGGTCTCGAACTCCGGTTCCCGGGGCGGCCCTTCATGGTGCACCGGACGCAGTGCGGCGGTCTGTTCAAGCCAGATGAGGGCATCGTAGCGCTCCCCCATCCGGGTCGGAACGTAGTTTCCGGCCTCCCTCTCGGGGTGATAGACGACGCCGATCGCCCGGTGCCCGAGCCGTGTCGAAAGCCATGGTCCGGTCCGGTCGTCGCCGAACTCCAGCACGGCCGGCACGCCGAGGGCCTGGTGCAGGAAATGTTCGTGGCTGCCCGGACGCGCTGCCGGCACCGTAAGGATGCGCTCGGGGCGGCCCCACCCGTCGGAGGCGAGCACGGAACCGCGGTGGGCGGCGAAGCCAACCAGCAGCACCCCATCGCCCGCGTGGCGTTCGCGCAGCAGCTGCCCGACGTTGACCAGGCCGTCCTGCGCCATGTCGGTGGCCCGGGCATCACCGATGTGCGTGTTGTGTTCCCAGATCAGGCCTTTCGACGCCGCTCCGAGGTGCCTGCTGACCCGGTCGATGGTGTCAGCCATGTGGTGGTCGCGGACGTTCCAGGACTCCCTGTCGCCGCGGACCATGGTGCGGTAGTAGTGCTCCGCGTTGGCCGCGACTTCGGCGTTCTGGACGGCGTCGAAGGCGTCCTCCTCATGGGGGCCCGGGCTGAAGGCCCGGTTCCTGACCTCGGTCAGGAGGGCCACGACGTCGGGCTCGCAGGACTGCGGCACCAACCGAGTGCTCCAGGCGTACTGGTGCGGGTCCTCGTGGTGGGGCAGGAAGCATTGCCAGGCCCGCTCGGCCGTGGCCACGGCCTCGGGGTCGTTCTCCTGCAGCCAGCCGATGATTTCGCGTAGCGAATCCCAGAGCGAGTAGACATCCAGTCCGTAGAAGCCGACACGCCTATCCAGGGGGCGGCCCGCGTTCCAGCCGCGCAGCCAGTCCAGGAACGCCGCGACTTCCTCGTTGGCCCACATCCAGGTCGGCCAGCGTTCGAAGCCGGCCAGCAGCGCGTGGACGCCTTGGTCCTTTCCCTCCTGGCCGCGGACCCAGCGGTTGATGCGCCAGCAGTCGGGCCAGTCCCCTTCCACCCCAATCCAGTTGTAGCCTTCCTCCGTGATGAGCCGCCTGCTGAGGGTGTCGCGCCAGGTGTAGAACTCGTGGGTGCCGTGGGACGCTTCGCCGATGGCTACGAAACGGCAGTCGGCAGCGCGCCGAACGAGGCCGTTGAGATCACGATCGGTTTTCAGCGGCCGGGCCAGATCGTGGATCTCCTTCAACACGGTGGTCCGCGTGACGCCGTCGGAGTTCATCGCAGGTCCTCGGTGTCTATAGGCCCTGTGTCGATAGTCCCGGTGTCGATAGTCCCGGTGTCGGAGGCACACCGGAACCTCAGGGTCGGCTGCTGGTACTTCATAGCGCTCCCGTGGACCTCTTACTTTGCGCAATCATGTGGAACAGCGCGGCCCAGTGAAGTGCGCGGACCTGCGGCTCGCGGTGTACGCCCAGCCTCCGCCCGGGCCTCCCGGGTGCCAAGGGCCGAAAGTCACCTCCGGGCACTCACCACGCCCGGCCACTGCGGCGCTCGCCGGCGACGCAGGTCCGTGTGGGGCCGCGCCGGTAGGATTTCGCCGGTAGGCTTTCTTGGCGGGCCCCGCCGGGCCAAGAGCCGGACCCAGCCAGGCCAACCCAGCCAGCCAGCCCAACCCAGCCCAGTGGCAAGGACAGACCATGAGCACCAGATCCGCGGGGCCGCGGCGTCCCGACCGCCCCTGGACCCGCCACTACAGCCCCGGAGTTCCGGCCAACCTCAAGCTCCCCGACGGGTCCCTCGTCGACCTCCTGGACTCGTCCGTCCGGCGCCACGGGAACAAGACCGCGCTGGAATTCTTCGGCGCGCGCACCAGCTACCGCGAACTGGGCACCGCCATCAGCAGGGCGGCGGCGGGCCTGAAGGCGCTCGGCGTCCGGGCCGGTGACCGGGTGGCGCTGGTCCTGCCGAACTGCCCGCAGCACATCATCGCGTTCCACGCGGCGCTGCGCCTGGGCGCCGTCGTCGTCGAACACAATCCCTTATATACGGACCGTGAACTGCGCCATCAATTCGAGGACCACGGCGCCACCGTCGCCATAGTCTGGGACAAGGCCATTGACAAGGTTCGTCAACTACCCGCCGACGTCGGGCTGCAAAGCATCGTCTCCGTTGAGCTGATCCCGGCAATGCCGTTGCTGCAACGGATGGCGCTGCGGCTCCCCGTGCCGGCAGCCCGCGCGGCCCGGGCCGCTTTGACAGCCCGCAAGCACCCTGCCCGGCCCGCTGCGCGGCCGGCGCGCCGGACCGTGCTGGCCTGGAAAGAACTCCTTGCCGCCGGCGAGCTGAAGAAGAGGCATCCGCGTCCGGCCGCCGGCGACCTGGCCGTCATTCAATACACCAGCGGCACCACGGGCCAGCCCAAGGGCGCCATGCTGACCCATGCCAATCTGCAGGCCAACGCCGCGCAAGGCCGCGCCTGGGTGCCCGGGCTCAAAGACGGCCGGGAAACCGTGTACGCGGTGCTGCCCATGTTCCACGCGTACGGGCTGACGCTGTGCATGACGTTTGCCCTGAGCATCGGTGCCAGGCTGGTGCTGTTTCCCAAGTTCGACGTCGACCTGGTGCTGAAGGCGTACAAGAAGTCCCCTGCGACGTTCCTGCCGGCGGTGCCGCCGATCTACGACCGGATCGCCGCCGCCGCGGCCGAGCGCGGAATCGCGCTGGACAGCATCCGGTTTTCCATCTCGGGGGCGATGAACCTCCCGACGGCGACAGTGGAGAGGTGGGAGAAGGCGACCGGGGGCTTCCTGATCGAGGGCTACGGACTGACGGAAACCTCGCCCATCGCCTTGGGCAACCCCTTTGGGCCCAGCCGGAAACCGGGAACTGTGGGGGTCCCGTTTCCCCTGACCGACATCCGCGTGGTGGACCCAGGGAACGTTCTCCTGGACCGTGCCCCCGGCGCGGAGGGCGAGCTGCTGATCCGGGGTCCGCAAGTTTTTGCCGGCTACTGGAACCGGCCGCAGGAGACAGAAAAAGCGCTGCTGGAAGGCGGCTGGTTCCGCACCGGGGACATTGTCTCAGTGGACAAGGATGGTTTCGTGACTGTCCGGGACCGGCTCAAGGAACTCATCATCACCGGAGGCTTCAACGTCTCCCCCACGGAAGTCGAGGACGTCCTCTCCGAATATCCCGGCGTCAAGGACGTGTGCGTGGTGGGGCTGCCCCGCCCCGGCGGTGGCGAAGACGTGGTGGCCGCCGTCGTGGTGTCCGCGGGCGCCGGCGTCGACCCTGAGGCGCTACTGGCGTTCGCGCGCGGCAGCCTGGCCGCTTACAAGGTGCCGCGCCGCGTTGCCGTGATGGACGGGCTGCCGCGGTCGCTGATCGGCAAGGTCCTGCGCCGCGAGATCCGGGACACACTCGTGGCCGGCCGGTAGCGTTCCCCTTGCTCCGGCCGGCCAGGTGCGGTCAGTGTCCGGACTCCTCAGAGCCCGGGGTCGTTGCTGTAGCGCCGTCGCTGCCAGCATCATCGTGGCCGGCGTCGTCGCTGCCGGCGTCGTGCGAGTGCGTCCCGCTGTCCCCCGGAGACGGTTCAGACTCGGGTGCCGGTTCCGGCTCCAGGGACATGTCCACTCCCTCGCCCGTGGCCGAACGGGGAGCCAACGTCACCTCCGCTGGCTTGACGCCGGCGCCGCGGGCCATGCCGATTCGCACGGATTCCACCAGCAAGTCGCTGAGCAATGGTCCCGTGTAGGTGACCTTCAGGGCTCCCCTGTCCAGGGTGGTCCCGTAGTTCCCGAGCGCGTCCGCGAGGATGCCCTCCTCGGCAACGGACCTGGCCAGGGCTGCCGGATCAGTGGCAGCGACGCTGAACTGGAGATCGTGGACCAGGACTGAGGCGACGTGGACATGCTCCACGCCCGGGTAACTGCCCTCCGGGCCGAAGGCGAGCTCGGCCAACTTCTCCGCGTCCTCGCCCGTCTTTCCGGCCGGAAGCGCCAGGATCAGTTCCGGCGCGAGGTGCTCCAGGATCGCTGGTTCGAGCACGTCCGGGGGGATGTCGGAGAGGACGATGCCGCTGGCAGCTGCCATCTGCTCAAGCCGCGCGCGCGGCCCGCCCGGCCCGGCGCCCGCGGCAGGGTGGACGGCAATGACCGCGCGGCGGCGCACCATCAGCCCGTCGTTGCTCACGGCCGGACGGCCGTTGCCGACGTCAGTCCCGGTCTCCAGCGAGACCGGCGCTGCGCTTTGCACGGCCCCGGCGGTCGGCGAGGGTGGAGCCGGTGGCGGGGTCCCGCCCGTGCAGGCGCTCAGCGCCAACACGAGCAGGGCAGCGGCCCCCACTTGACCCAGGCGCCGCACCTCAGGTCCCCGCCGGGAATCCAGGCCGGTACACCGGCACGAAGGCGTCCAGAGCAGTAGTGTCCAGGACCGGCGGATCCGAAGTGACGGGGTCGTTGGTCCGCAGATCGCCCACGGAGAACTGCACCATCATGTCGTGGTCCTCGTGAACCAGGTTGTGGCAGTGGATCATGTAACGGCCGCCTCCGTTCGCGCCGGGGTCGAATTGCATGAGCGCCGTGATGGACTCATTCTCCCCGGCGTAGAAGACGTCCTTGGGGCCCTTCTCCCAGGCAAACGGCTGGCCGCCATTGGTGTTCCGGGCGATGATTTTGGCGTCAATGAGATGGATGTGCACTGGATGGAACCAGCCGCCGGAGGCATTCGTGATGGTCCATTGCTCGACGTCGAACGGCTGGGGATTGCCGAACAGCTTGGTGAACCCGGACTTCTCCACATCGGCCCATGTGACGCCGTTGACGGTCCATTGCCCGTGCTCCCGGAAGAATTTCAGCTCGCGTTTGGCCTTGACCATCGCTGGCGTCAGACTCATGGTGGGAATGGCCCCCAGCGCCGCGTTGACGGCCCCGCCGTCGTCCAGGGTGGCCGGGATGCTGGATATGGAGCCGGCCCCCGACCCGGAGTCCGCCACCACCTGGAAACGCATGATCTTGTTCGTGTTGGCAAAGTCGATGTTGTTCTTGTTGCTGAGGTTGCGCAGTTCGATCAGCTGCCCGGTCCGGTATTTCCGGAAATCGATCAGCACCTCATAGCGTTCCGCCGTGCCGTGCCGCCAGGACTTCACGGCCTGCACCGTGGGCACCATGCCGGCGTCGGTTCCTACCACGTAGACGGGGTCGCCGGTGGAGAGCGTGGGCCGGTAGGAGCGTGAGATGGACGCGTCGAGCACCCGGAAGCGGTAGATCCGGGGCTTGACCTTCATGGTGGGCCAGGGCACGCCGTTGACCAGGATGATGTCCCCCCATAGGCCCTTTTGTCCGTTGTCGTTGTATGCGAGGGAACCGTCGGCATTGAACATGGCATCCGAGATCATCAGGGGCACGTCGAACTCGCCCTGCGGCAGCTGGGCACGATCGAACTTGTCGGAGAGCGGATAGAAGCCGGCGAGTCCTGAATACACGTTCTGGGCCGTGATGTGGTGCTTGTGGTCGTGGTACCAGAGGGTCCGGGCAGGCTGAAAGTTGGGGTAGCGGTAGTTCTTCACGAACCCGGGGATGGTGATGTCGTTCGCGTAGCCGTCATATTGGGGCAGCGAGGCCGAGCCGTGCAGGTGGGTGACTGTATCAAAGCGGGCGGGCTGCACGAGCCCGGCGGCGGGCAGGGCGTTGCGGATCCGCACCTCGATCCGGGTGCCTTGGGTGGCCCTGATGGTAGGGCCTGGGAAGATGCCGTTGTAGCCCGCCACGGTGGTGTTCAAGCCGGGCACCAGCTGGGCCTGGCCGAGTTTCTGGGTGAGGGCATAGCGGGCGAACGGACGGGCGGGGTCGCCGCCGTCGAAGCCCGTCGCGAAAGGGACCAGCTCAGGCGGGCGGCGAAAGACGCCCGCATAGGGAACCGGCATGTTTTGGCGTGCAAGTTGGCTGGCGGTGATGAGCGGTGTGCTCGGCCCAGTAGCGGGAATGTCGTCGTCGCCGCCTTTGAATCCGGCAAGGCCGAGGGCGCCCACAGCGCCCAGTTTGAAGATTTCGCGTCGAGTGGTCATGGCCCCTCCATGTGGGCAAGTGCTGAATGCAGCGTCGAAAAGTGAACTTCGAAGGATTGAAGAAGCCGGCTGGCGGGCCGCTGAGGGTCCGCCAGCCGGCGTTCTCATGTTGCTGGCGTCAGAGCGCCGTTCCTGTGGTGATGGTCCAGGTCCGGGTGACCAGCGGGTTGCCGGCCGTATCTCTGATGGCAGTGTTGCCGCCTGTTATCTCGACGCGGTATTGCGTGTTCGCGGCCAGGCTTGCGGACGGATTGATCGTCAGCACCCGTGTCAGGGGATTGAACGTGACCGCTGAGGTCACTACCGCCCCGGTAGCGACATTGATGACCCGAGCCGTGGTGGTCGAGAACCCGGTGACGATCTCACTGAAGAACGCCGATACGTTGGCGTTCCGAGGAATCGCCGTCCGCTGGGATGTCGCCGTGATTGTTGGCGCCGGGCCCGTGATGAACGTCCAACTGCTCGCCGCCATCGTGTTCCCCGCCGTGTCACGGACTCCGGACACAGTGGCGGTGTACGTCTGGTCAGCAGCCAACGTCGCATTCGGATTCAACGTAGCGACTCGCGTCGTGGCGTTGTAAGTCACCACGGCGGGGACCGCTGTAGTGCCGAGGCGGAGCACGAAGTTGGCGCCGCTGACTCCGGTGACCGTCTCACTGAAGGTCGCCGTCAGATTCACCGTCTGGCTCACGGAACGCGCACCCGATGCGGGTGCCCGGGCCGTCACGGTGGGAGCCACGAATTCCGTCCGTGGTGTCACCGCTGCCGATCGGGCTGAGAATCCGCCCGTCCCCCGTGCGTTGACGGCGGCGACGTCGAACGTGTACGCCGTCCCGTTGGTCAGACCCGTCACGACGACGGTTCCGACGTTGCCGGTGACCGGCTGCGTACGTGCCAGGACGGTTCCGGCGAAGGCCCTCACCGTGTAGCCCGTGATGGCGGAACCGCCGTTGGATGCCGGTGCCGTCCACCTCGCTGTCGCCGAGGCGTTCCCGGCCGTGGCCGCGCCGATGGTCGGCGCTCCTGCTACGGTCGCCGGTGCCGCCGGTGTCAGCGCTGCCGTTCGGGCCGAGAATCCGCCCGTACCCACCGCATTGACGGCGGCGACGTCGAACGTGTACGCCGTCCCGTTGGTGAGGCCTGTGACGACGACGGTTCCGACGTTGCCGGTGACCGGCTGCGTACGGGCCAGGACGGTGCCGGCGAAGGCCCTCACCGTGTAACCGGTGATGGCGGATCCGCCGTTGGACGCCGGCGCGGTCCAGGTCAGGGTCGCCGAGGCGTTCCCGGCCGTGGCCGTCCCGATGCCCGGCGTTCCCGGTGCGGCCAGTGCAGCCGGCGTCACCGTGTTGGAGGCTGCCGAGAACGGGCTGTCACCGAGGGCGCTGGTGGCCAGCACCTGGAACCTGTACTGCGATCCGTTGGTCAGGCCGGTCACCACCAGGCTGGTGGCGCCTGCCGGGGCGGTGCGCAGGGCACCGACCTGGACGCCGGCCGGATTCGTCGTCACGTCGAGCACCTTCACGGAGAAGGCGCTGGCGGTGCCGACGGTCGGAGCCGTCCAGTTCACTGTTGCCTGCCCGGCGCCTGCGGTTGCCGCGCCGATGACCGGAGCGCTGGGCGCAACGGTGTCAGAGAACTGCAGGAACTCGATGTTGCGGAGAGTGTCGGTGCCATCGGTCCCTACGTTGTCCACCACGGTGGTGGTTGAGCCGGCCGAGCCCACTGTGCCGTTCCCACCGGTGGTGGTGACGGTGTAGTCCGCCCGCGGGCCGGTGAAGACTGCCCTGTCGGTTCCGCCGGAGCCGGTCAGGACCTCACGGACGGCCACGATGTTTCCGGGGTCGACGGTGCCGGCGAAGACGGCTTCCTGAAGTGTCGGTCCGGTTAGCGCACCGGTTCCGTCACGAAGATACCGGCTGGTCATGGCGCTTTGGCCGGCCGCGGTCACCGCTGCACTGCCGATTTCTGTCGACGGGTTGGCCGCGTTGGTCCTGACACTCAGGCGCACGTTGACGTAGGCGTCACCGTCGATGATGTCGTCTCCGCCACGCCCCTCGATCAGGTCGGCGCCGCTGCCGCCAAGGAGGATGTTGCCATCGCCCCAGACGTTCGGGCCGGTCAGAAGCGGGCAGTCGCCCGATGCCGACTGCCCCACGACGGTAGCCAACGGGGTGTTCAACGCCGGCACCAGCGCGTCAAGACCGGCGATGCGGTCAAGGCCCGCCTGGTCCAGCACGTCGCAGCCGATGAACCCGCCGCCACCCACAGTGCTGGGAACTTCGCTGTCACCACGGAGGGTGTCGTTGAGATCCCCACCGGACAACGCCTCGACCTCATTGAACTTGTCCCGGACGCCGACTTGGAGGATATCCAGCGGCGGGATCGGGAGCGCCAAATCGAGGTCCTGCGGCTGCGGATCGCCCACGCCGATTTCCCAGTCGTAGCCTGAAGCGCCGGCGACCTTCTCGATGCCCGGACCGGCGACACCGATGTCGTCACCACCTTCCATGTCGTAGTCGTCGTCACCGCCCTGGCCGATCAGGATGTCGTGTCCGGGCTTTTGGGAGTCGTCCAGGAAGAACAGGTTGCCGCTGTCCCCTTGCATGAGGTCCGGTTGATCGCCACCCTCTTCCCAGTCATCGCCGCTGTCGCCGAAGGCGGCGTCAAGGCTCTGGCCGAGCATGATGAAGTCGTCATCCGGCCCACCGAAGGTTTCGTTGGCATTGGCGCCACCGTTCGTGAAGTCCTTGCCGTCGCCGCCCATGATGATGTCGAGGCCTGGTCCGGTGTCGATCGCGTCGTTGCCGGGGCCGCCCTTCAGTACGTCGTCGCCGGCAAGGTCGGTGATGATGTCGTTGCCTTCACCGCCAAGCGCGACGTCGGCTCCGTCACCACCTTCGATGATGTCGTTGCCGAGTCCACCCCAGAAGGTGTCGCTGTCGTTTCCACCGTAGACGCGGTCCACGCCGGCAGTGCCGTTGTAGACGCTCTGCCCGTTGATCCCGGAGGGATCGACGGTGTTCCTCGCGCGATACTTGATCGTCCCGTCGGGCATGCGGATCAGCAAGGCCGGCTCATTGCACTCCGACTGCGGGTCGTTCGCGACGGTGTTCCCCGCGGTCGCAAAGCCGGCAGCGGTGCCGGCCAGGTTCTTCAGCTCGAACTTGCAGTCCGCCGTGGCGAATGCATCGGCCTTCAAACTGTGAACATTCGTGTTGCGCATCATCATTTCGGCGAACGAGTTGCCTTCGAGCTGCGTCCGCAGGTTCATGCCCGGGGTGCGGGCCAGATAGTAGAGCCGGTCCCCGTTCTGCAGATCGGTCAGCTGGTTCTCGAACACGTAGTTGAAGGTGCTGCCCAGCAGTCCGCCGAACACAACCGTCTGCTCCGCGAGTCCACCGACCCAGAGATCGACGTTGTCCAGGCCGGTGATCGACTGCGTGCCGGTGTTGGCCCAGGCGTCCGTGCTGTTCATGAATGCCGCGGCGTCATCAGGAGCGACGTCGCCAGCAAGGGGGTTGGGGTTAACGATCAACCGTGCGGCCTCACGTTTGCCGGCCAGGGTCGTTGCGCCGGTGATGGACGGGTGCAGACCGTAGGCCGCCACGAAGTTGGTCAGCGACTCCGGGTGCTTGAGGCCCTCGCCGAAGTCGATCCAGTTGGTGTAGGGCTTGAGCTGGCCGTCGTTCGTCGCATTGAAGATCTCGCGGCGGAGCGGGTTCAGCCGCGGGACGCCCTCGGACCGGGCTCGCGTCATGTTGATCGTCGGCAGGTCCAGGGGCAGGCCCAGCAGGTTGTTGCGAAGCGTGTCTGTCACGAACTCATCCAGTTCGTTCCCGACCTGATCCGACATCCCCATGATGACGCTGCCCGCAGCCTCCTCGGAAGTGAGCAAACCGTCGGGGCCACCATTGGTGTACTCCGGAGGGTTGAGGAACCCCTCGAGCAAGGAGATGTCATTCTGACTCCCCAGAACGTCGTCGGAGGTGCCGAACTGGAGGTCGGTACCGGGGCGGTCCTCGTTCCTGCGGGAGATCGTTTCGGTCAGCATAGAGTGACCGAAGCGATACACAGCGTGAGCAAACTCCGCCTTGACCGCCGGGTTGAGCTCCGTCTGAGTGAACGCAAACGGCTCGAAGGGGTTGATCGCAGGCTGGATCTTGCGGGCGAACTCCTCGAAGACCAGGTGCTGGTACTCCATTTCGGTGATGAACCGTGCCGCCTGGAAGAGGCGCTCACCGTTCCAGCCGTTGGCACCGGCCGCCAACTTCCATTGGGACAGGGCCGCCGTCCCGCTGGCGGAAGTATCGTTCGTCAGCACGTTCTCAATATCGTCGACGAGGCGGTCGTGCTCAGAGTGGAAAATCTGGTGGATGGCAGTGAGCCCGATGTTCTCGTTGACGCGCCCGTCACCGGCGATGAAGTGCTCGTTGAGCATCTCATTGTCGTAGGTTCCGGCCGGCTGGTTGGCAAAATCTGCCGAGGCCGTGTCGTCATCGTCCGCGGCAGGAGCTACGGGGGGCGTGTCCGGGTTGTGGTCTGTGTCCTGTGGTGACGGGTCGGCGTTGTGCGCGATGTCCGTCAGGAACGGCGTGTCGAAGTACCGCACATTTGCCGGCACCGGAACAGGGTTAGCCGTGTCTCCCTCTACGAGGCCGGTCTGGGTGACGTACTGCGGCAGTCCGCGGAGGGGGCCGGGTATGAACTTGCCGTACGCGTCCGCTGCGATCATCGGGATGTTCGTGACGTCCTTGTCCTCGAGCTTGAGGCCAAGGAAGATCTCCGCCTGGGACTTGGTCGTGGCCCATGTGGCCATGCCGTTCGCGGTGCGGCCGGCAACGCCACCGAGCAGCTTGCCGGTTGAGACGGGCTTGCCGTCGGCGTTGTTGATGTACTCCCGCAGGAAGACCTGGTGCGAAGAGTGGGAGGTGTAAGTCTGGGACTGGTCGACCCAGGGCGAATCCGTGTTGGTCGCATTCTGGATATCGTCAACACTTTCATCGGAAGCAGTCGCGGGGTTGTCGCCTATGACACCGTCGGGACCGGGCTGGTTCTGGCCCCGGGTCAGCACCATGAACCGCAACTGCGGGGCCAGGTCGTCAGCGTTGCCGAGGATGTGGTCCGGGCCAGGGATGAGCGGATCATCGGCCTTAAGCGGAACAAAGACAGTGCCACCGGACTTGACCGTCTGGTCCACGCCGTGGTCGAAAAACTGCCCGAACAGCGTGAAAAGCGAGTTGTACGGCGGCGAGAGGCCGACGTCGGTGGTCACGTTCGGGATGAACAGGGTCTGGTGCGTCGGCACGCAGCCGGCAGGAACTTCAATGACCGGCGGGGTTGCCTGCGGCTCCGGGTCGGTGGTGCACGGCACAACGCCCTCGTTGCCCTGCGTCCTGACTGGGTTGCCGGCCGCTGCCACCGCGGCAGGGTTGGTGGAGGTCTGGTCCACGATCAGGTTGCTGATGGTGCGGGGCTCGGAGTCGAAAACGTTGCCCTTCTTCTGCGCGTAGCTCGTCGAACCTGCCGGGCCGAAGCCAGGCGGTACAGCCTCGGCGGCCTGAAACTTCGGCGTCGACATGCGCGGGAACGGCTGGTCAGCAGCGCCGAACGTTTCCTGGCCTTGCTGGAGGTTGTTGCACGAGCCGTCCACGGTCCGCAGGCCCTGGGAGACGAGAGGGCTGGGGATCTGGTTGGGGCCGGTGCCAATCAGGGCACCGCATGGGCCGGTTGCCGATGTCGTGTTGGCGACGTGGGCTTCAGCGATCTTGATTTGCTTGAGGATGAAGGCCAAGTCGGACGGGGTGATGGTGAAGCCTGCGCCGGCCGGTGCCGTTGCGGCGATGGCGCTAGGCGCCGTTGTGGTGAGCCCGATAAAGCTGAGCAGGGCCATCGCTGTCCCTGCGGCTACTGCGCGGGTGGGCCGACTAAAGGCACGTCTTTGGCCGTCGACTTTCCTGCATGCGAACAAATTCATTGCACACCTGCCTCTTCGAGTGAGTGATGGTGCAACAGTGCTTGGTGATTCCTTGGAGAAAACTGGGAGCGGCCAGTAACTTACTTTCCGGACCGAGGTCCGGCGATTTCCGGGGCTTCCGAGCACTTGGCTCGAGCGCTGCGGGTACCCGCGCCGATGCGTTGGGGTACTCGCCCGGAGGCCTAAAGCGGCACGGCAGCCCGCGCGGGGAGTACTGCGCCGAACGGCCAGCGGCGAATTACAGACGCGTAACGGCTACCCATCGAGGACCCGAATTTTTGGTCCCTGCTACCTGCAGCCGGCGAACAGCAAACCCTCAGCAAGGGCCAAGACTGTGCTGGTATAAGGGTTATGCGCGGGTGACGGGCGGTACGCGGAGGCCGGGGCCGGCCTATTGCTTGCGGCGCTCCGATCTAGCTGATAGGCCTGACGGTATGGTGCATAGTGGCAGCAGATCAGCACGCCGTCCGCTCCGGACGGTGGTTGCAGAAGGGAAGTTCACGTGACTCGCAAGACTCCTCAGATCGAGGAACCGTCCGAGAAAGACCTCGTTGTAGCGGACGGGCCGAAGAGCTGGGCCGCCGGTGTCCCAGGCGTGTACCACTCCATGAAGCCGGCCATCGAACAAATGGGCCTGAACCGGACCCGCAAGACCGTCATGGCCATGAATCAGAAGGACGGCTTCGACTGTCCCAGCTGCGCGTGGCCGGACCCGCACCACCGCAAGGCGTTCGAGTTCTGCGAAAACGGGGCCAAGGCCGTGACCTGGGAGGCGACCCCGGTGGTGGTCCCCGATAATTTCTGGGCCGAGAATCCCGTCAGCGAACTGCGCAGCCGGTCCGAGTACTGGCTTGGCATGCAGGGCCGGCTTACCGAACCGGTCTACAAGCCCGCGGGCGAGGACCACTACAAGCCGGTCAACTGGGACGAAGCGCTCCGGCTCGTGACCGGCAAGCTCAAGGGCCTGGACTCCCCCGACCAAGCGGCGTTCTACACCAGCGGCCGGACCTCGAACGAGGCCGCCTTCCTATACCAGCTGATGGTCCGCGGCTACGGCACCAATAACCTGCCGGACTGCTCCAACATGTGCCACGAATCCTCGGGCTGGGCGATGGGCCAGACCATCGGCATCGGCAAGGCGACAGTCAGCTTCGACGACTATGCCCAAGCCGACCTGATCATCGTCATGGGCCAGAACCCGGGCACCAACCACCCCCGTATGATGACCGAACTCGAGGCGTGCAAGAACCGCGGCGGCGAGATCGTGGCCGTCAATCCCCTTCCCGAGGCCGGCTTGCGCCGCTATAAGAACCCGCAAGAGGTGAAGGGCGTGATCGGCCACGGCACCCAGATCGCGGACCAGTTCCTCCAGATCCGGATCGGCGGCGACATGGCCCTGCTGCAGGCCGTGTCCAAGCGGGTGCTCGACGCCGAAGCCAAGAACCCCGGGACGGTCCTGGACCACGCCTTCCTGGCCGAACACTGCGAGGGACTCGAGGAGCTTAGGGAGCATCTGGCCCGGCTGGATGAGCGCACGGTGCTCGAAGCCACGGGCCTGCGTAGCGAGGACATCGATGAGCTCGCCGACCGCTATCTCAAGGCCGAGAAAGTTATCATCACCTGGGCCATGGGCATCACGCAGCAGAAGAAGGGTGTCGCCACCATCAAGGAGATCATCAACCTCCTGCTGCTGCGCGGCAACATGGGCAAGCCGGGCGCCGGCGCCTCCCCCATCCGCGGGCACAGCAATGTGCAGGGCGACCGCACCATGGGCATCTGGGAGCAGATGCCTCAGTCCTTCATGGATGCCCTCGGAAAAGAGTTCGACTTCGAACCGCCCCGCGAGCACGGCACGGACTCCGTCGAAACCATCAACAAGATGCGCGCGGGCGAGATCAAGGTGTTCGTCGCCCTGGGCGGCAACCTAGTGGGGGCCATCTCGGACACGAATGCCGCCGTGGCAGCCATGGAGAACACGGAGATGTCGGTCCAGATCTCCACCAAGCTGAACCGGTCGCATACTGTGACGGGCCGCGAGGCGCTGATCCTCCCGACGATGGGCCGGACCGAGATCGACATCCAGGAATCCGGACCCCAGTTCGTTTCCGTGGAAGACACCGTCTGCGCAGTGCACCCGTCCTGGGGCAGCGTCGAGCCCGTGTCCCATCACCTGCTCTCGGAGCCCGCCATCGTGAGCCGGCTGGGCAAGCTCCTGGTGGGCGACAAAATCAAAGCCGATTGGGACGGCTACGAGAAGAACTACGACCTCATCCGCGATCACATTTCCCGCGTCGTTGGCGGCTGCAAGGGCTACAACCAGCGGATCCGGCAGGAAGGTGGGTTTGTCCTCGCCCACGGTCCCCGGGACTCCCGCACCTTCCCCACACCCACCGGCAAGGCTGTGCTGACGGTCAACGATCTCGAACTTGTCCAGCGGCCGGAGGGAACCCTGATCCTGCAGAGCATGCGCTCCCATGACCAGTTCAACACCACCATTTACTCGCACAACGACCGCTACCGTGGCATCAAGAAGGGCCGCCATGTGGTGTTCGTGAACCCTGACGACATCGCGGAACTCGGCCTGGCGGACGGGCAGCTCGTAGACGTCCACGGCGTGTACGACGACGGCGAGGAACGTGTGGCGCGCAAGTTCCGCGTGGTTTCGTACCCCACGGCACGCGGTTGCGCGGCTGCCTACTACCCCGAGGCCAACGTGCTTGTGCCGTTGAACCACACGGCCGAGGGCAGCAACACGCCGGTCTCAAAGGCGGTCATCGTCCGGCTTGAGCCGAGCCTTGACCAGACGCCCGAGGCCGCGGCAACCGTCCCTGCCGGGGTGGCCTCACCCTAGGCACAAGACAGCGCGGGCCGGGGCCGCGGGACATGCCCAACCCCGGCCCCGGCCACTGGACATAACACCAACATGCGCATCCCTGGGCCCCACCGTGGGGCATGTCCCGCGGTGGGGCGCGGGCGCTACTGCGTCACTGTCACAGCGTTATTGGGCCCTCTTGGCCCAGCCTTCCTCGTCCGGGCCGCCGGACTCGCCGTGCTCGCAGAGCTCAATGACTTTGTTCGATGCGGCGTGCACTGCCTCCTGCGTGCTCTTGCGGCCGTTGGTGGACGCGGTGCCGGCCGCGTATCCCACAATGAACGCGCTGATGGCGTCCGCATGCGGGCCGACGGCTTTGACGGACTCGTCCGCGACCTGGACGATCTTTTCGTGGTCGACTTCCAGGTCGAGGATCTGCAGCGCCTGAATCAGCCGGCTGCTCCAATGCCGCAGCGAGCTGTCTTCGTCTCGGGACAACGTCATTGCTACTCCTTCTCGCGGGTGAATGGATCGTCTAACCCTCAAGGGGTAGCACCCGCCCCGGCGTTGTGCAACGCGACACAGCGCCAGCGACACCTCGGCAGGCGCCTCAGCTCCAGAGCGCCACGTGGAACTTGGACCCCCGCCGTTCCAGCCCCCGTGAACCGCCGGGGGCCACCATGGCCGCGGTGGCGTCGGCGGTGCCAGCAAACCTCTGCAGGGTCCGCGCCATGGTGGTTGCCCGGCGGCGGTCCAGCGTACTGGCCCACCAGAGCCCGGAAATCGGCGTTCCGGCCACCGGGACACGGGCCAGGGATCCGGTGCGGATTTCAGTCCGGACAATATGGCCCAGCGCCAGCATGGTTCCTTCCCCCGCCCTGACGGCGGCGAGTGCCTCCGTCTCGCTGCTCAACCGGACGATCTCCGGCGCCACTGCCTGGGAAGCCAGCCAGCGGCCCTCCTCGCTGAACGCCTGGATCCCGGCGGGACCGGCAAACCACGGCCTGCGCAACAGTTCGGCCAGCGCTACGGGTCCGTGAAGGGCGGCGAGCGGATGTCCGGCGGCCGCCACGACAATCCGCTGGTACCGCAGGAACGGGACCGAGTCGATGCCGACGTCGCCACTAGGGTTGGGAAGGGAACCGTTGCGGACGGGGGGCCGGGCTCCCAGGGCGATGTCATAGACGCGCTCCAGCAACAGCGATGCAATGTCCTCGGCCTCCTCCACCACCACATCGACGGAGGCGCCGGGAACCCGGCGGGTGAACAGGTCCAGCAGGCGGCCGGCCGCGTGCTCGGCAAACGGCGCCGTGGCCACGATTTTCAGGCGGCCGGTCTCGGTCTGGGCGTGGGCCACCTCCCACCGGGCCCGGTCCGCCAGTCCCACGATGTCCTGGGCGTGTTCGGCGAGCGCGCGGCCCCCGGGGGTCAGCGCGATCCCGCCGTGGGCGCGCACGAAGAGCGGATCACCCAGATCCTGCCTGAGGGCGGCAAGCGCTGTCGAAACGGCAGGTTCGCTGACTCCGAGTTGGACAGCGGCCGCGTGAAGAGAGCCCAGCTTGGCCACCAGGGCGAACGTCCGCAACTGTCCCAATGTCATCGCCACGGCTTCATAACCTTTCGCTTATGACGATATTGACAGTCCACTCAGGCCGGGGCAAGACTGACCTCAATCCGGCGCTACGCTGCCGCTGCACCACGCCGCCGGCCGTTCGGAGTGAGGTAGGGACTATGCAGATTCCGGCTCCATTTGACTACGTGCGCGCCACCAGCGTGGACAACGCGCTGGAACTTCTCGCCCGGTACGGCCCCGAATCCCGGGTGGTGGCCGGCGGCCACAGCCTCCTGCCGATGATGAAGCTTCGCCTCTCCCGGCCCGAATGGCTGATCGACATCAATGACCTCTACGAGCTCGATTTCGTCCTCCGTGACGGCAATAAGCTGCGGGTCGGCGCCCTGACGCGCCACACCACGTTGCTGGAATCGGAGGAGGTCGCCGCGCTGTTCCCCATTATGCGGGACGCCGAATTGGTGATCGCCGACCCCGTGGTGCGCAACCGCGGCACCATCGGCGGCTCGCTCTGCCAGGCCGATCCCGCCGAGGACCTCTCCACCGTTTGTGATGTCCTTGCCGCCGAGGCAGTGATCCGCGGGCCACGCGGCGAGCGCATCCTGTCCATGTCCGAGTTCCACCGCGGACCTTATGAAACCGCGGTCGGGCAGGACGAGCTGCTCTGCGAACTCAGGTTCGGCATCCGGCCCCGCACGGGCAGCGCCTATGAAAAGGTCGAACGCCGGGTCGGGGACTGGGCAGTCGGCGCCGCCGGCGCCGCAGTCACGCTCGCCGCGGACGGGACCGTCGACGACGCCGCCGTCGGACTCACCGCGCTGGGCCTTGACCACCTGGTGGCCGAGGCCGCCGCCGTGCTCCGCGGCAGGCGTCCGGACGAGGACCTGTACGCGCAGGCCGGAAGGCTGGCAGCGGCGGCCTGCGATCCGGTGGCGGACCAGCGCGGCCCGGTCGACTACAAGCGGCATCTCGCCGATGAGCTTACCCAAAGGGTGCTGCGGCGGGCCTGTGCCCGCGCCGCCCAGATGCAGGAAGGCTGAAGCCGATGCAGATCAGCATGACCGTCAACGGCAACGATGTCACGAGCGAGATCGAGCCCCGGGTGCTCCTGGTCCATTACATCCGCGAGGTCCTGGGCCTCACCGGTACGCACTGGGGATGCGACACGAGCAACTGCGGGACGTGTGTGGTCCTGATGGACGGACAGCCCGTGAAGTCCTGCACCGTCCTGGCCGCCATGGCCGCGGGGCACGACATCCGCACCGTCGAGGGACTGGCCACCGGCGGCACCCTCGACCCCGTCCAGCAGGGCTTCATGGAGGAGCACGGGCTGCAGTGCGGCTTCTGTACCCCGGGGATGATGCTCACGGCCCGCGCGCTCCTTGATAAGAATCCGCACCCGGACGACACCGAGATTCGGCAGGCCATTTCCGGGCAGATCTGCCGGTGCACGGGCTACGCCACGATTGTCCGTTCGGTGCAATGGGCCGCAGCCCATCCTGCCGGTCCCGACACCGCCGTCGCGGACGCCACAGGCGCACCCACCACCGACGAAGTGCTCGATGGCACCAACACCGCCACAGAGACAGCGGAAACAGGCACGGAGGTGAAGGCATGACTGTCATCCATGACCGGCCGTCAAACCCGGCCGCCGGCGACGAAGACCGCCCGATCGGCTATGGCCGCATCCAGCGGAAGGAAGATCCGCGCTTCGTGCGCGGCCAGGGCCACTACCTGGATGACATCGTGCTGCCGGGGATGCTGCACGGCGCCATCCTGCGCGCTCCGGTGGCGCACGCCCGGCTCGTGTCCATCGATACCACCAACGCCCTGGCGCATCCGAAAGTCGTGGCCGTCATCACCGGCAAAGACCTCCTGGGCCTGAAACTGGCGTGGGCACCGACGCTCTCCGCGGATGTCCAGGCCGTGCTGGTCACCGACAAAGTCCGCTTCCAGGGGCAGGAGGTCGCGTTTGTCGTGGCCGAGGACCGCTACGCCGCCCGGGACGCGCTAGAGCTGATCGACGTCGAATACGATGTGCTTCCCCCGCTGGTGGACGCCCGCAAGGCCCTGGAGCCGGACGCACCGGTGATCCGGGACGAGATCGAGGGCCGGACGGACAACCGGATCTTCGACTGGGAGATCGGCGACAAAGCCGAAACCGATGCGGTGTTCGCCTCCGCCGACGTTGTGGTCAGCCAGGAGGTCGTATACCCGCGGGTGCACCCCGCCCCAATGGAGACGTGCGGCGCCGTCGCCGATTTCGACGCGGTCAACGGCAAGCTGACGCTCTACGAGACCACCCAGGCCCCGCACGCACACCGGACCCTGTTCGCGATCGTGGCCGGTATCCCCGAGCACAAGATCCGGATCGTCTCCCCCGACATCGGCGGCGGCTTCGGTAACAAGGTCGGGATCTACCCCGGCTACGTCCTCGCCGTCGTCGGCTCGATCGTCTCCGGCCGCCCGGTCAAATGGGTGGAGGACCGCTCCGAGAACCTGATGTCGACCTCGTTCGCCCGGGACTACATCATGCAGGGTGACATCGCGGCGACCAGGGACGGCAAGATCCTTGCACTGCGCACCCACGTGCTGGCCGACCACGGCGCGTTCAACGCCACCGCCCAGCCCACCAAGAACCCGGCCGGATTCTTCTCCATCTTCACCGGCAGCTATGACCTCAAGGCCGCCTACTGCTCCGTCACCGGCGTTTACACCAACAAGGCGCCCGGCGGCGTCGCCTATGCGTGCTCCTTCCGCGTCACCGAGGCCGTCTACTTGGTGGAGCGGATGGTGGATGTCCTGGCCCGCAAGCTGGACATGGACCCGGCGGAGCTCCGGCTCAAGAACTTCATCAAGCCGGAGCAGTTCCCCTACGCCAACAAGACCGGTTGGGTCTACGACTCGGGTGACTACGAGGCCGCCATGCGCCTGTCGATGCAACTGGCCGGGTACGAGGACCTCCGCCGTGAGCAGGCCGAAAAGCGCGAACGCGGGGAACTCATGGGCATCGGCGTGTCCTTCTTCACGGAAGTCGTGGGGGCCGGCCCCCGGAAGCACTTCGACATTGTGGGCCTCGGCATGGCCGACGGCGCCGAGCTGCGCGTCCACCCCACCGGCAAGGCCGTGGTCCGGATCTCGGTGCAAAGCCAAGGCCAGGGCCACGAGACCACCTTCGCCCAGATCGTGGCCGAGGAACTCGGCATCCCGCCGGAGGACATCGAGGTGGTACACGGGGACACGGACCAGACCCCGTTCGGGCTGGGCACCTACGGCAGCCGTTCGACGCCGGTCAGCGGCGGCGCCGTGGCCCTCGTCGCCCGGAAGGTGCGCGAGAAGGCGAAGCTGATCGCCGGGGCCATGCTTGAAACCCGCCCCGAGGACCTCGAGTGGGAAAAGGGCCGCTGGTTTGTCAAGGGCGACCCCAGCGTCGGCAAGACCATCGCCGAGATCGCCATGGGCGCCCACGGCACCGTTGCCTTGCCCGAGGGCGTGGACGGCAACCTGGACGCCGAGGTCACCTACGACCCGCCGAACCTCACCTTCCCGTTCGGCGCCTACATCTGCGTCGTCGACGTCGACCCCGGCACGGGTCAGGTCAAGGTGCGGCGCTTCGTCGCGGTGGATGACTGTGGCACCAGGATCAACCCGATGATCATCGAGGGCCAGGTGCACGGCGGTCTGACGGACGGCGTCGGCATGGCGCTGATGGAGATCATCGAGTTCGACGAGGCCGGCAACTGCCTGGCCGGGTCCTTCATGGACTATCTGATCCCCACGGCCATGGAGGTGCCGGACTGGGAGACCGGATTCACTGTCACCCCATCACCGCACCACCCGATCGGGGCGAAGGGCATCGGCGAGTCCGCCACCGTCGGCTCCCCGCCGGCGATCGTCAACGCCGTTGTCGACGCCCTGGCGCCGTTCGGCGTCACGCATGTGGACATGCCCTGCACCCCGGCCCGCGTCTGGGCCGCCATGCAGGGCCGGGCCAGGCCGCCGATCTGATGCCCACCATCGCAGAGTCCCTGGCCACCAGGGCCGATGAGCTCGCCAGCCGCCGCGAGCCGTTTGTCCATGCCACGGTGGTGCGTGCCCAGCGCCCCACGAGCGCCCACGCAGGGGACACGGCCCTGGTGCTGCCTACCGGGGAGATCCACGGCTTTGTGGGCGGGAACTGTGTCGAGGCATCGGTGCGCGAGTACAGCCTGCAGGTCCTGGCCTCCCAGGAACCCCTCCTGTTGCGGGTGCTGCCCGGAGAACCGTCGCGGACCGCGGCGGAAGGCGCCGTCGAGGTCTCCAATCCCTGCCTCAGCGGCGGGGCGATCGAGATCTTCCTCCAGCCGCGGATTCCGGCGCCCCGGGTCCTGGTGGTGGGCACGACGCCGGTGGCGCAGGCGCTGGCGACGCTCGGTTCCGGCGTCGGCCTCGAAGTCGAACTGACGGTCGGCGAATCCGCTGACCCCCGCGGCGATGACGCGGCATTGATTGTCGCCTCGCACGGACGAGCGGAAGAGGGTGCGCTGGAGGCGGCCCTGCGCGCGGGCGTCCCCTACGTCGCCCTCGTGGCCAGCGAGACCCGCGGCGCCGCCGTCCTGGAATCCCTCGACGTCAACGACACCCAGCGGGCGCGGGTTTTCACGCCGGCCGGGCTGCAGCTCGGTGCCCGGACCCCCGGGGAGATCGCGCTTTCAATCCTGGCCCAGCTGGTTGGGGAACGGTCCAAGGCAAGGCGTGCTTCCCCGCCCCTTGCGGCGCCCGCTGCCGCGACGCCCGCAGGCATGGAGGCGCCCACGGACTCGGGGCCTGCGAGCGCGGAGTCAGTGCCGGCGAGCGCGGTCGACCCGGTGTGCGGCATGTCTGTCCCGGCCCTCGAGTCATCCCTGCACCTGGAACACAACGGGATCACTGTCTACTTCTGCTCCCCCGGCTGCCGGGCCGCCTTCCGCAAAGATCCGGAGCGCTATGCCCTCACGACCTGAATCGCTGCGGCGGCCTGGAAGCCCTGAGCCCCGGATTGCGGGCATCATCCTGGCCGCGGGTGCGTCGCGGCGCCTGGGCCGGCCCAAACAGCTACTGCCCTACGGCACGGGGGTGCTGCTCGATGCCGTCCTGGCGACTGCCCGGGACTGCGAGTTCGGCCAGACGGTGCTGGCCCTGGGCGGCGCGGCGGCCGAAGTAGAGCGCGCTGTCGACACCAGCGGCTGCGAGGTGGTACTCAACCCGGCCTTCGGCGACGGGTGCGCGTCCTCGATCGCCACGGCGCTCGCCGCCCTGCATCCGGATACCGACGCGGTAGTCCTGCTGCTCGGCGATCAGCCCGGTGTCCGGGCCGCGAGCGTGCGGGCCCTGCTCGGCGCCCTCCAGCAGATCAGTTCCGGCGCCAATTCGGCCGGCGCCGGCGCCGGTCCTGCTGGCTTAGGCGGTATCGCGGTGTGCCGCTACGACGACGGCGTGGGGCACCCTCTGGCGTTTGCCCGCCGCCTGCTTCCGGATCTGGCCGCCCTGCACGGCGACAAAGCAGTCTGGAAGCTGCTCGAACAGCGGGCGGACGACGTCGTCGAGGTCCGCACGCCCGGTCCCGTCCCCTTGGACGTGGACACCGAGGAAGATTACAGGCGCCTGCTTGACGGGCTGCAGGGGGCCCTATGACGACGGCGGCGCGGGCCGGCGCGGAGGAGGACGTGCAGCGCCGGGTCCCGGATGTGGGGTCGCTGATGGCCGCGCTGGACCGCACCAACTACCTGGCCGACGCGGGGCTGGCAACGGCGCTGTTCCTTGCCGTCCGCCTGCCGCAGCCCATCCTGCTCGAGGGCGAGGCGGGAGTCGGGAAAACGGAGGCCGCCAAGGCGCTGGCCGGACTCCTCGACACCCCGCTGTACCGGCTGCAGTGCTACGAGGGCATCGACGCCGGTGAGGCCCTCTACGAATGGAACCACCAACGCCAGCTGCTCGGCATCCGGCTGGCCGAAGTCCGCGACACCGAGGTCACGGAAACTGACCTCTTCGCCCCCCAGTACCTATTGCGGCGGCCGCTCCTGCAGGCGCTGGAGCATCCCGGCCCGCGGCCTGCCGTGCTGCTCCTGGATGAGATCGACCGCGCCGACGCCGAATTCGAGGCCTTCACGTTTGAACTGCTGGCGGAATCCGCCGTCACCATCCCGGAGCTGGGCACCATCCGCGCCACCCATCCGCCCATCGTGATCCTCACTTCCAACCGGACGCGGGACCTTCATGACGCCTTGACCCGCCGCTGCTTGTACCACTGGATCGACTACCCCGGACCGGCCCGGATCGCCGAGATCGTGCGCCGCCGGGTTCCCGCCAGCAGCGGCCCGTTGGCGCTCCAGGCCGCGGCCGTCATAACCCGGCTGCGGACACTGGACCTCGCCAAGCCCCCGGGCATATCCGAGGCAATCGACTGGGTCTCGGCCCTGGCTGTGCTCGGGGTGGCCCGGATCGACCCCGGCATCACCGAGCAAACGTGGGGCTCCATCGTCAAGAACCGCGATGACCTCGAACTCGTCGGCTCCCGCGGGGCGGCCTGGCTCGTGGAGGGCACCGATGGCTGAAGTCCACGGCGCCGCCCAAGACAACAGCGCCACCGATTGGCCGCCACGGGTCGAGGCAGCAGCCTTGTCCGCCGCGTTCGTCACGGCCATCCGGAGGGCCGGTCTTGCCACGTCGCCGGACCGGGCCGCACGGCTGGCCGAGGCGCTCCACCTGATCCCCCCTGCCCAGCTTGAGCAGCTGTACTGGACCTGCCGCGTGGTGCTCGTGTCCGCGCGCGAACAGGTGCCCCTGTTTGATGCCGTCTTCGCCGCCGTGTTCGGCAAGAATGCAGGCGCCGCTCAACCGGGCCGGGTGGCCCGCCCGGCAGTGCCGGCGCCGCCCGCACCGCAGCCAGGGACCAGGCTCGCGGCGCCAGGCACCCGGGAGGCGGGCACGGCCGACGGTACGCGCCAGCACCCGCGTGTGGCCTCCCCCGGCCGGGACAGCTCGGCCCAGGGTCCCCGCGCCGATCGGAATGCCGTCCTGGCCATGGTTTCCGCGGACGAACACCTGCATGGGACCTCCTTCGCCGAGCTTTCTGCCGATGAAGTAGCTGAGGTGCGGCGGCTGGCCGCCGCGCTGCAGCTGGCGACACCGCTGCGCCTGAGCCGCCGCACACGCACGTCCGCACACAGCACGGCGAGCCTGGACGTCCGCGCGACGGTTCGCGCTGCCCGGCGCTCCGGAACCGACGCCCCACTGCTGCTGTACGCCCGCCGGCGCGAGCAGCGCCGCAAACTGGTGCTGCTGTGCGATGTGTCCGGATCGATGGAGCCCTACGCGCGCGTCTTCATCTCCCTGCTGCAGGGCGCCGTGGCCGGGGCTGGGGCCGAAGCCTTCGTCTTCTCCACGAGGCTGACCAGGCTTACGCGGCAACTGGCCCTGCGCGATCCGGACGAGGCTCTGGCCCGCGCCGCCGTCTCCGCGCCCGACTGGGCCAGCGGAACCCGGATCGCCGAATGCCTCCGGCGCTTCGTCGACGAGCACGGCCGCCGCGGACTGGCGCGGGGCGCAGTGGTGGTGGTGTTTTCGGACGGCTGGGCGTACGAGGATCCGGAAAAGGTCGCGGCGCAAATGGCCCGCCTTCGCCGGCTCGCCCACAGGATCATCTGGGTAAATCCGCGCAAGGCGGCACCGCAGTACCAGCCCCTCGTGGGCGGCATGGCAGCAGCACTGCCCTATTGCGACGCATTCGTCAGCGGCCACAGCTACCGGGCGTTGGCAGAGCTGGCAGCCGCAATTCGGGGTGCCGGCCAGCAACCAGGCCGGAGGCACGGACGAGCGAGAGACAAGGAACCAGCGCATGCACATTGACAGCACGTTCTCGGTGGTCGCACCGATAAGCCAGGTGTGGCACACACTGATGGACTTTGAAAGGGTGGCCGGCTGCCTTCCCGGGGCCAAGATCCTGAACAAGCTCTCGGAGGACGCCTACCAAGTGGGCATGACGGTAAAGCTCGGCCCGGTCACGATGCAATACAGGGGCCTGCTGAACGTCATTGAAAGAAACGCCGCGGAACACCGCGCCGTCCTTGCCGGCAAGGCCCAGGAGACCCGCGGACAGGGCACCGCCGAGGCCACTGTCACCCTGACACTGGCCGAAGACAGCGCGGCCACACGGGGGTCCGTCAGCGCAGATCTCGT
Organism: Arthrobacter sp. NPDC056886; assembly: GCF_042788715.1. Taxonomy (NCBI): domain Bacteria; kingdom Bacillati; phylum Actinomycetota; class Actinomycetes; order Micrococcales; family Micrococcaceae; genus Arthrobacter; species Arthrobacter sp. NPDC056886. The sequence continues at coordinate 235,604 of NZ_JBHUBT010000007.1, read as the reverse complement.
GCTGTCCGGAAAAGCCGCGGCCATGGGCAAAGGGGTGATCGGGAGCGTCACCGAGCAGATGATGTCCCTCTTCGCGAAAAACCTGCAGGCCATGCTCGCGGAGGGAGCACCTCTAGTTTCCGAAGCACCAGCGGAACCGGTGCCGACGGCAGCCCCGACGGCTGCCCCGGAGCCAGTTCCGGCGTCGGCCGCGGAGCCGGCCCCGACGGCTGCCCCGGAGCCAGTTCCGGCGTCGGCCGCGCCCGGCGGCAGCTTGGATGCGCTGAGCCTAGCCAGGGGAATCGCGGCGGAGCAGCTGTCCAGCCCTACGAAAGTCCTCGGTGTAGTCGCCGTCGTGGCGTGCATCGCCTACTGGGCCGGCCGGCGCTCAGCGTTCCGGATGCTCCGGCTTTGCGGCAGGCTCTGAGGAGCGCCGATGCGCGATGTCCTGGCGGCGATGTTGCCTGACTGGCGGAGGGGTGCCACGGCAGGCCTGGCCACGGTCGTGAGTACTTTCAAATCGGCGCCACGACTCCCGGGGGCGGCCATGCTGGTGACGGCCGACGGCGAGGCCGTGGGCTCGGTCTCCGGCGGCTGCGTCGAGGGTGCCGTGTACGAGCTGGCCACGCAGGTCAAGGACGACGGCGAGCCGGCCCTGGTGCGCTACGGGATCAGCGACGACGACGCCTACGCCGTGGGCCTGACCTGCGGTGGAATCATCGACATCTTCGTGGAACCCGTCTCCCAGCGCCACTTCGCCGAACTCGACGCCGTCGCGCAGGACATCGCCGCCGGGCGCCGCGTGGGGGTGGCCACGGTCATCGAACATCCGGATGCCGACCGCGTGGGGCGGCACCTCATCGTCAGACCTGTTGGCTGCGAAGGCGACCTGGGCTCGGACCGGACCAACCGCGCCGTCGGCGACGACACCCAGGGCCTCCTCGCCGCCGGCCGGACGGGCATCCTGAACTACGGCGTCGACGGCGAGCGGCTCGACACCGGCATGCGCATCTTCTTTGCCAGCTACGCGCCGCCGCCACGCATGATCGTCTTCGGCGCCATTGACTTCGCCGCGGCGCTGGCCCGGCTGGGAGCTTTCCTGGGGTACCGGGTCACCGTCTGTGATGCGCGGCCCGTGTTCGCCACGCCCGCGAGGTTCCCCGACGCGGCCGAGGTGGTCAACGCCTGGCCACACCGGTATCTGAGCGAGCAGTTCGCCCAGGGGCTGCTGGACTCCCGGGCCGTGCTGTGCGTCCTGACCCACGACCCGAAGTTCGACATCCCAGTCCTTGAAGTCGCCCTCCGCGGCGGCCCTGTAGCCTTTATCGGCGCGATGGGATCCAGGCGCACGCACGAGGACAGGATGGCTCGGCTGCGCGAGGCCGGCCTGGGCGAGGCCGAATTGTCCAAGCTCCACAGTCCCGTGGGCCTTGATCTGGGCGCCCGCACGCCGGAGGAAACGGCCGTGTCCATCGCCGCGGAGTTCATTGCCCAGCAGTGGAGCGGCAGCGGGGAGCCGCTGCGGCAACTCGGCGAACGGATCCACCACGACGAGCAGCTGTGAGCGTGCCGTAATGACCAGCCGGCCCTGACGGCGGACCGGGCCGCCGGCCTGCCCTCATGTTCGCCGCCTTGGCGGCCTGAGCGCACACTGGCCGGCGGCCGCCGCCAGGGCGTGCCGGCGTCGAGGGGCGCCAGCGGGAGGGCCACCCCGGGCGTAAGCTCGACCCATGGCGAGATACTTCGATGTGCACCCCGAGAACCCCCAGGCGCGTTCCATCCACCAGGCGGTGGAGATCGTACGAACAGGCGGCCTGATCGTTTACCCCACCGACTCCTGCTATGCGCTGGGCGCGCAGCTGGGAAGCAGGGAGGCACTGGACCGGATCAGGAGCATCCGAAACCTCGATAACAAGCACCACTTCACGCTGGTCTGCAAGGACTTCGCTCAGTTGGGCCAGTTCGTCCAGATCGACAACGACGTCTTCCGCAGCATCAAAGCCGTCACGCCGGGCAGCTACACCTTCATCCTGCCCGCCACCCGGGAGGTCCCCAAGCGGCTGCTGCACCCGAAGAAGAAAACGGTCGGCGTGCGCATCCCGGACAACCATGTGGTCCAGGCACTTCTCGCTGAGCTCGGCGAACCGCTGCTGTCCAGCACGCTGCTGCTTCCGGATGAGGAAGAGCCTCTTACGCAGGGCTGGGAGATCAAGGAGCGCCTGGACCACGTCGTGGATGCGGTGATCGATTCCGGCGACTGCGGTGCTGAGCCAACCACGGTGATCGACTTCTCCAGCGGCGTCGCGGAAGTCGTCCGGCGGGGCATGGGCGATCCGTCCCGCTTCGAGTAGCCGGAGACATCCGGCAGCGGCCCTGCGTCCGCTACGGGCTGCGTCCGGTGCCGGCTAGGCGCGCAGGGCAGCGCGGCAGGCTAGGCGGTTTCTGCCGCGCCGGCCTGCCGGTTCCGCAGCCACCGACGGACGAGGTCGATGGCGGCGACGAGGCCGGCCAGGGGCGACAGCACCGCTGCGGCATAGACGAACATCATCCACGTCAGGGTGGTCACCGGTGACTGGCGGGTGCTTAGGAGGGACAACCCGCCGAAGAAGCCTAGGATCCAGAACAGCATGACCCCGGACAGCACTGCAGCTGCGGGGAAGTACTCGTTCGTGACGACTTTCTTCAAGGTTTCCATGGGCCCTCCTCACACCGGGCGGTGGGACTGCCCGCCAGGGTCATTCCAAGTATGGGGCCCTGCCCATCGGAATTTCCCTAGAATCCCGGCCACGTGACGAAGCTAACTCCTCGTTGTGGCGATGCCGGCGACCCGGTCCTCAAACTGGAGGGGCCGGCCCGCCGGAGCCTGGGATGCAGGGGGTCAGACCGCGGCCCGGACGCGCTGGAGGAAGGAATCAAGCACCCGCCCGGCGTTCTCATGCATGCGCCGCGATTCCGCCGCCGGCAGCTGCCTGCTCTTGGGCGCATTCAAGCGCTCACCCAGATAGAGCAGCGCCGCCAAGACCTCGGAGAGTTCGGAATTACCTTCCGCACGCTGCCGCAGGAGCCGCAGATGTGCCTCTTGCAGGGCCGGGCCGGGGGTGCAGCCAAGGTCGTGGTCAAAGAGCCTCCGGCACCGGTCATACGCCGCCAGACCTTCCGCCGGCAGGCCGGCTTGTTCATAGGCTGTCACCAGAACCGTCCAGGCCCGCTCGTTCAGGGGTTCCGCCCGAATGGCGGCCTGAACCAGGTTGACGGCCTCGTCCGGTTTGTTCAGCAGGGCCGCCGTTTCGGCCGCGAGGATCTGCAGCGCCACCTTCTCGGCTGCATGGCGTGCGCGCGCCTCTTCTGCCCAGTCAGAGGCAAGTTCAAACCCGAGGAGCGGCTCGGCGGAGATCTCTAGGGCCTCGAGCATCAGAGGATACGCCTCATTCGGAAGCAGCTCACCGGCGTCGCGGACCAGTCCACGGAACCGGAACAAATCCAGGTCCACGAGGCTGGGGTCCAGGACGTAGCCACTATTGGCCGTGCGGAGCGGACCGGTCTTGGTCTGGCCTGGCTGGATGGCGCGCCGGATACCGCTGATATAGCTCTCCAGCGTCGCCACGGAGCCGTCACTCGCGCCGGCGCCCCAGAGGAGATCAATGAGGCGGGTCTTGGACACCGGCGTCCCAAGGTTCAGCAGCAGAATTTCCAGTATGTGCCGGGGTTTGCATCCCCCCATGTCGGCGGCGGTGAGCGCCGCGCCGTCCCGGCGTACTTCGAATGATCCGAATAGGCGGACCGAAATGGAGGGTGTAATTTCCGTTGGGCTACCCACGATGTTCTCCGATTTCCCCAGGTAAAACGAACTCAATCGTCTGCGAAGAGCCTGAGCAACAATGAAACAAGGCCGTACTGAGACCCTGTTCCCTCCGGCTTTCCAATGACACCGTGACACGCCCCGCTGGGCGCAACAAGGCGTGCCGGTACCCGATCTTTCGCCCAAAGAAAGACGGGTACAGGGGTCAGTACCGTTGCGTAAGGACGTGGAGCGGCGGGCAGGTATTTAAGACGCCAAACGAGTAATTCCGCAGGCCGCCGCAATTTGGATCCAAGTAGTTCAGCAGGGCAGGAATTCGGTCCACGGCGGGATAATTTCAGCGCGCGGAATCGCCCTGCCTGGGCAGGATTTCCCTGCTAGTTGTCAGTCATCTCCGCGGGAACCGCCACCAACCGCAGGTCCGAGCCGTCCCGGAGCACGGCCAGTTCCAGGGGCTCCCCGATCGCTTCGGCGAACAGCAGTTTCTGCAGGCTCTCGGCATTGGACACATACATCGGTCCGACCTTCAGGAGGATGTCCCCGGCCCGCAGCCCGGCGCGTTCGGCGGGCGAACCCGGGAGGACTTCGACCACAAGCAGGCCCTCCCTGCGCCCTGTCCGGACGACGGCGCTTGGCTGCAGCTGGATCGGAGTGTTCACCAGACCCAGGTAGGCCCGGCGGACACGGCCGTCCTTGAGCAGCGAAGCGATGATCCGCCGGGACGTGGCGTTGATGGGAACGGCCAGGCCGAGCCCGACTCCGGCCACGGCGGTGTTGATGCCGACGATCCGCCCCCGGGCGTCCGCCAGCGCGCCGCCGGAACTGCCGGGGTTGAGGGCCGCGTCGGTCTGGATGACGTCCTCGATCACGCGCCGGCTCCGTCCGGACCAGACGGGGATGGAACGGCCCAGCCCGCTTACCACCCCGGCGGTGACGGAGCCGGCGAGCCCGAGCGGATTGCCCACGGCGATGACCAGCTGGCCGACCCGGAGGGATTCGGCGTCGCCCATTTCCGCCGGTGCCGCCGTGGGGGCCCTGCCATGGACCACGGCAAGATCAGACAGCCGGTCGGCGCCCACCACGTCAACAGTGGTGGCGGTGCCGTCGGCGAAGACCGCATGGCCGGACTGGGCGCCGCCCACCACGTGGGCGTTGGTGAGCAGATATCCGTCGGTAGTGAACAGCACGGCCGACCCCGCGCCGATCCGGAACCTGCCGTTGCGCCCGTTGCCGGTCATTTCCAGCGCTGCAACATGCTGTGTGACAGCCTCCGCCACGCGAATGACCGTTGCGGAATAGGAATCCAGCGGGTCTTCGGACACATCGGATCCGGATACCCTGCTGATGGACGCGGCCACTGTGCACCTCCTGCTAACCGGTACTCATCCAAGTCAACCACCGCCGCCCCGGCAGTAGTCCTGGAGTGCCTACGCCGTCAGTGAAATACGCCGGATGAAGCGGCAACGGTGCAACAGTTCAGCCCCGCGCGGATCCCCGACTAGGCTCGGACATAGATCCGCCCGACAGCCCAGGAGAACCTACGTGACACCAGCGTCCGCTTCCCCCGCTCCGCTGCCCCTGCCGGGCCTGACCTGGGGCATCAAGCGCAGCTTCATGGATTACATTTCCGGACTCCCGGACGGTGCGGTTTCCGCGGCCGACGGCGCCACGGTGACCGCGTCGGGCGAGTTCTGTTTCGCACCAGCCGGCTCCGAATACGATCCCGCCAGCGGCACCGGCGTGCTGCGCTTCCGCGGCGACGTCCGCGTTGCCGGCCACCACGGAATGATGTTCGTCCGGCTCCTGGATCCATGGGTCGAATTCACCGCCGGGCACGGGGTCCTGTCCATCAGCACGGGCGACGGCGGCGGGAAGGACCGCTCGGACGTCGGCATCCTGCGAACTGCCGCACCCCGCAATATGGAAGGGTTTCTGGTCTGGGAGCGCGTCGAAGTGGCCGTATCCCAGGCCGGTTCGGAATTGTTCGACGGCCAGTACGCCGACGGCCAGGCGATGGACCCCCTCGTCATCCGGGTGCCGGCCTAGACAGGACGGGCCCCGGTGCGCACCCTAGCTTGGGCGGGCCGGACGCACCCTCACCGGCGCGATGATCCCGATCAGGACGACGGCGGTTATGGAACCTGCCGCCATGATCGAGGCAAGCACGACGATCTGGAAGCGGCCCGCTTCCAAGGGTGAAAGTCCGCCAAAGATCGCACCCACGAACGCGCCGGGAAGAGTGACAAGGCCCGTCGTCTTAGTCTGGTCGGTCGAGGGGATGAGGGCTGAATAGACGGCACGCCGGGCCAGCTCCAACGTCGATTGGCGCCGCGTCGCACCTAGCGCAAGCCACCCTTCAACTTCATCCCAATGCTCATTCACCGACTCGGCAAAGTGCCGGCCGGCCAGTGTGGCGATGGTCATCGCATTGCCGATCACGATCCCTCCGATGGCCAGCGCGTACCGGGGCGTGAAGGCGATTGCGCCCGTGCCGAAGATGATCGCCAGGGTCACCAGGATGCCCGCCGCCATGGAGCCACCCACTGCGGCCAGGCGGCCCCAAGTCCACCCCAGCCGTCGTGCGGCCGTCATGGCTGCCACCGAGAACATCACGAGAAGTGCGGCGCAGACCCAGACCGGACTGGTGATGACACTGCCCAGTACCAAGCTGATGACGGCCAGTTGCGCAGCCCCGCGAAGGATGGCCAGCGCCGGTGCGGCTCTGTGCGGGATCCGGAAAACCGTCAGCAGGGTCACGGTGACCAGCATCAGGAGCCCGACGCCCAGCAACGTGGGCAGGAGATCAACGGAACCGGTCATCACGCCAGCCTATAGACCTTCCCATCAACACCATTGGCAACATCCGCGGCCGGCTGCCTTTCCTCAACGAAAACATGTCGGCCGTGCTGGGCAGCCATCCGTCCGTCTGCAAGGATGTGAACTGTCCTCGCGCCGCCGAGGACCGAAGTTCGTCGAAGGAGACGCCCCATGGTTGAACCCGCCCTTGTAACTGACGGGGTAGATAGCGAGGCCCGGCGGCATGTGCTCCGGACCCTGGCGTCGGACACGGGCATCGGGTGGGACGGGCCGGACCGTGCCGTCTTCGAAGAGCGTTTCGACCGCCATTTCCCGGCCTTGTTCCGTTTGTTCCACGATCTCTACGGCGCACGGCACGATTGGCTGGATCAGCTCACGGACCTCGTGATGCAGTCGGCCCACTCGTGGGCCGAGAGGCCGGCGGAGCTCAAGAGCCTAGACGCCGAACGGGAACACAACAGCGGCTGGTTCCAGGCCAACACCATGCTCGGGGGTGTCTGCTATGTCGACCGGTATGCCGAAAATCTGGCGGGGGTCCACGCCCGGATCCCGTATTTCAAGGAACTGGGCCTTACCTATCTGCACCTGATGCCGCTGTTCCTGGCCCCCGAACCGCACTCCGACGGCGGCTACGCCGTCTCCAGCTACCGCGACGTCAATCCTCAGCTGGGCACCATGCAGCAGCTGCGTGAGCTAGCCGCCGAGCTGCGGGCGAATGGCATCAGCCTCGTCGTCGATTTCATCTTCAACCACACCTCCGACGAGCACGAATGGGCCCGAAAGGCGGCCGCGGGCAACCCGGCGTACAGCGACTACTACTGGATTTTCCCGGACCGGTCGATGCCAGACGCGTTCGAGCAAACCGTGCGCGAAATCTTTCCGGACGACCACCCCGGTTCCTTTATTGAAATGCCGGACGGACGGTGGGTCTGGACCACCTTCCACACTTTCCAATGGGACCTGAACTACTCCAACCCTGACGTCTTCCGGGCCATGGCCGGCGAGATGCTGTTCCTGGCCAACCAGGGCGTAGACATTCTTCGGATGGACGCCGTCGCCTTCATCTGGAAGCAGCTGGGCACGCCCTGTGAAAACCTGCCCGAAGCCCACACGCTGCTGCAGGCCTTCAATGCCGTGTGCCGGCTGGCCGCGCCGTCATTGCTGTTCAAATCCGAGGCGATCGTGCACCCCGATGAGGTGGCCCGGTACATCGACCCCGCCGAGTGCCAGCTCTCCTACAATCCCCTGCAGATGGCGCTCATCTGGGAGGCGTTGGCCACCCGCGACGTATCGCTGCTCACCCAGGCTCTGGAGCGGCGCCACAATATCCCAGCAGGCACGTCCTGGGTGAACTACGTGCGCAGCCACGACGACATCGGATGGACGTTTGCGGATGAGGACGCCGCCGAGCTTGGCATCAATGGCTTCGAGCACCGGCGGTTCCTCAACTCTTTCTACGTCAACCGTTTCCCCGGAAGCTTCGCCCGCGGCGTACCCTTCCAGGACAACCCCCGCACCGGCGACTGCCGAATTTCCGGCACCACGGCGTCGCTGTGTGGGCTGGAGAGTGGATCAGCCTCGGCGGTGAACCGCATCCTGCTGGCCCATTCGGTGGCCTTCAGCACCGGGGGCATCCCGCTGCTGTATCTTGGCGACGAAGTGGGACAGTCCAACGACTACCAGTACGCCCTCGAGGAAGGTCACGGCAGTGACAGCCGCTGGGTACACCGGCCCCACTATCCGGCGTCGCGCTATGCCCAACGCGCTGATCAGGAAACCCCCGCCGGCGCGGTCTATGCCGGGTTGCGCCGGATGATTTCCGTGCGGTCCTCGACGCCGGAGCTAGCCGGCACCCGGCTGGTCGGGTTCGCCACGAACAACCCTGGCGTCCTGGGGTACCAGCGCCCGGGAGATGGAACACTGGTCCTCGTGCTGGCCAACTTCAGCGACGGCCCACAGGAGGTGCACGCGGTGACGCTCTCCGGCTTCGCGGCCGACGCAGTCGACATCCTGACCGGAGCCCGCCTGCGCCTCGACGCGGGGCTCCTCCTGCACGCCCAGCAGTTCATCTGGCTCCGGGTGACGCCCCGGCCATGAGAGGCCCGCCCTCGGCCGTGGGCAGGACTGGCTGGAATGTAGCTGTTGTGGCCGCCAGTCGCCGCTGTGAAGGGGGTAGTGTCCGGCCGCACACTGGTTGAGGAGAGCGTGCGGCCGGAAACTGTGTACGGACGGCTCCGTGGCCTCCGGCGGCCGGTCTTCGGCGGCCTGTTCCCACTGTCCCGCATACCGCTGAGAAGAGACTGAGAGCGGCCTCTCCCCGAGCGGACCGTACGCCGATGGGCCGCTCCGGCACCCCTCCGGGGGTGGGCCGGGTGCCAGGTGGCGGCAATGCTCCCACGGTGGTTGTCCTGATCCGCGCATTGACGCATTCTTGGAATATGGCACCGCGCACACGAGCCACATCCGGCCGTCCCGGCAGGGGCGAGATTCGCTGGGGCGTGCGGAAACAGTCGACGGCGGTCGCTGTCGGCGTCGTTGCTGTGGCGTTGCTGCTCGGCGGCGTGCTCCTCCTGATCCTGCTGCAGGCTTCCCTGGCGAGGTCCAGCGACGCCGCAGCCCGGCAGAAGGCCCTCGACGTGGTCGCCGAAATGGAGGATATGGACGTCGCGGATGCCCGCGCGTACATCGTTGATACGGCGCATGCGGGCCAGTTCGTCCAGGTGTTGGACCCGGAAGGGTACGTGTTGGCTGCGTCGGATGCCGAAATCGGCAACGCGCCGCTGTCAGCCCAGCGGCCCAGCCCGGGCCAGACCATGACCCAGGACGTTTCGAGCCTTCCGAGCATCGGCGACAACGACGACTATCACATCGTCACTGTGGGAGCGCGGACCGGCACACTGAGCTATACCGTGGTCGTGGCCCAGGCGTCACAGATACAGGCGGACACCATTTCCACAGTCGCGTGGTTCATGCTGGGAGCCACGCCGCTGCTACTGCTTACGGTGGCCGGATCCGTGTGGCTCCTTGTGGGGCGATCCCTGCGCCAGGTGGAACGGATCCGTGGCCAGGTGGCCCGGATCAACGCCGAGCGGCTGGACGGGCGCGTCGATGTGCCGCCCACCGACGATGAACTCCAAGCCTTGGCGCTAACCATGAACACGATGCTGGACCGGCTGCAGGCCTCGGACACTGAACAGCGCAGGTTCGTCTCGGACGCCAGCCACGAGCTGCGCAGCCCGCTGGCCACGCTGCGGGCCGGAATCGAGATCGCGGCTGCGGACCCGACAGGGGCGATGTGGTTGCAGATGAAGGATGTGCTCGCCGAGGAGACGACTCGAATGAGCTTCCTAGTCGAGGACTTGCTGACGCTGGCCAAGGCCAATGACGGGGGCCTGAGGGTGGAGCAGAAGGACGTGGATCTTGACGACGTGTTGGACCAGGAGATCCGCCGGCTGCGGTCCACCAGCCGGAACGAGATTTCGGCGGAGCTCGCTCCCGCTCGGATCCGCGGCGACGCCCGCCGGCTGATGCAGGTCCTGCGGAACGTCCTGGACAACGCCGACCGTCACGCCCTTTCCCGGATCGCGGTGGACCTTCGCACCGTCGGCGACCGGGTCATCATCACGGTCGACAACGACGGCGACCCCATCCCTGAGGCGGATCGGGAGCGGATCTTCGAACGCTTTGTCCGGCTCGACGGCAGCCGCTCCCGGGAAGGCGGCGGTAGCGGACTGGGCCTGGCCATCGCGGCGGGAATTGTGGCAGCCCATCACGGGAGCATCCGTCCGACGGACGGACCAGCGGGTCACTGCCGGTTTGAGATCGCCTTTCCGCGTTCGGAACCGGCGGAACCGGCAGAACCGGCGGAGCCGGCGGACGTCACGCCTCGAGAGTCCCGGCGGCACGGGGTCCAGGAATCGGGTCGGCGCTGAGCAAATAGCCCATGCCACGCACGGTGGTCAGGCTGTGGAGCCCAAACGGGACGTCGATTTTGCGCCGAAGGTAGCCGATGTAGACCTCCACAACGTTGTTCGCACCCTCGAAAGCCGGATCCCAGACGTTTTGCAGGATCTCTGCCTTTGAGACGATTTGGTCGTGCCGGCGCATCAGGTAGTACAGGAGCCCATACTCTCGGGCCGTGAGGCTGATGAGGGTATCGCCGCGATGCACACTGTGGCTGACGGGGTCCAGTGACAACGTGCCAAGCGTCATGATGACTGGCCGGGCTGGCGCTCCGCGCCGGATCAGCGCCCGGATCCGGGCCACCAGCACCAGGAAGCTAAACGGCTTCGTGAGATAGTCGTCAGCGCCGAGGTCGAAGGCATCGGTCTGGTCGTATTCGCCGTCTTTGGCCGTGAGCATCAGAACCGGGGTCCAGACTTTGCGTTGCCGCATTTCCTTCAAGACGTCATAGCCGTTCATCCGCGGCAGCATGAGGTCCAGAAGGATGGCATCGTACTCGTTCTCCAGCGCCGCCGAGAGTCCGCGCACGCCGTCGTGGGCGACGTCGACCACGAACCCCTCATTCTTCAGTCCGCGGCGGACTGTTTCCGCCAGGGCATGCTCATCCTCGACCATCAGAATCCGCACTCCGGCCCCCTCCCTTTGGGCCAGTATGGCCCTTCCCGGGGCGGGCTGGAAGGAGAACTTGGCGTGTACAGTGCGAGGGCTGCGCTCGCCGCCGTCCGGTTAGGCCGGCCGGGCAGGCCCGAAAAGCCAGCCCGAAACATCGCTGCGCAGGATCACGTGGGGTCCTCCGGTGGAACTGACGCTCCCATTGGGGACGTAATAACCGCGGCCGGCCCCAGGCCCGCCGGCCGCTCGGTCAATCGCGTCGGTGAGGCGCCGGGTCAGGTGCCCGCTGGGGCCAAGGGACCGCAGTTCGTTGAGTTCGTCCTGCGTGAGCCGTCCCAGTACTGCAGCGATATCGGCCATGGTGAATCCCTCCCGACGGGTGGTGCGGATGGTGCGGATGGTGCCCAAGGTGGATGGTCCCTAAAGAATCAGCCTAGGGCACGCAAATTAACGGCACATGACGTCCCGGTGACCAGTGGCGAACGAAGCGGAAAGGAAAGTGCCGTGGCCGGCCGTCCCAGGGTGTCACGAGAGTCACTGCCGCGACTCCCCCGGTCCCCAGCATTTACACGGCGTCATGCTGTACCGTTCAATCCCGGAGATCCGGAAATCCGGACAGAAACTGAATCACACACCCAGCAACTGAAATGAGTACCACCAGGTGGCAACCGATTATGACGAAGTACGCTCCGACGTTGCGGAATCACGCAACGCTTCCCTGGAGGCGCTCCGTTCAGCGAATGCGCCTGACGCCCGCAGCGTTGTCCGTGAACTCGACGAGGCCGATACCTCCGAAGGCGTGGAACTCCCGGGAGCCGATCTTTCCGGCGAGGAACTGACCGTCACGGTCATTCCGCAAAAAGAGGACGAGTTCACCTGCTATTCCTGTTTCCTCGTGCGGCACCGGTCCCAGCTGGCTAAAGAGAAGGCCGGCCACGCGTACTGCGCCGACTGCCTCAGCTAGCCCCTACAAGAGACCCAGCCCGGTAGGTGACCCGGCAGGTGAGGGGCCCGGCCCCTGCGCTGCCATCTCGGCCGTCCGCCGAAGACACTGCTGTCACATGCTTCACAATAGTGTGTCGCGAGAGGGCCGGACATGACCCGCCGGGGCCGGTTCGGCTACGCTCCTGATGGACGATGCGGGCGAGTGCCGGCACGTGGCCGGAGGCTGTGATTATGCGTAACTCCAACAGCGGGTTGGCGGACCCTGCTGCTGCGTCGCCGTCGGCCGCCGCCAATTTACCGGGACGCTCTGACGCCGGGGCGGCCGTGCCGGCTGAGGGAACGACCGGGCCGCGGACGCGGACCGGTAGGCGCGCGCGCCCAGGGAGCCTGCAGCGAGAATGGTCCAGGGCCTTCATGCTGGTAATCGTGGCCCTGATCGCCGGGGCCGCCTTGACTCTCTACGGCGTCCGAGTGGTCACGAATCAGATGCAGCACGCCGCCGCACAGCACCGCCTCGAGTCGGAGGCCGTCGCCGAGCTGCGGACCGGCCTTGATGCCCACGAACAAGCCGGGCTCCAGCTGTTGTCCGCGACGCCCGTCGAGAAGTCGTCCTTTTTGCAGCAACAACAGGACGTCTCCGTCCAGTTCGATGCCGCCGCCGGGATCCTGCCGGAGGAGTATGGCATGCGGGCCACAGTTCTCGAAGCCAGGACCGCGTGGCAGGAGGGTCTTTCCGCGCACGGTCTTTGGGGAAGCCAGGTGGCCAATCTCCACGGCAACCGCGTGGCGGAGGCGCCGGCATTTGCCACATCCGGTGCGAGGGCCCGCACGTTGCTGGCCAACGTCCGGCGCGCCTCGCTCGACGCGCTCGACGACGACGTCAACCGTGCTGCCCAGCTCCAGCAGACGGTATCGACCGGCCGCACAGCCCTCTTTGCGCTGGCCGTGGGCGGCGTGTTCTTATTCCGCCGGCGAATGACCAAGTACCTGATGCGCCCCCTGGAGGGGCTGCACCGTGGGGTAGTGCAGCTGCAATCCGGTGACTACAGCCACCGGATCAACGTTGTCCGCAACGACGAACTCGGGCAATTGGCCGAGGCCTTCAATTCCATGGCCGCCACGGTCCACGACAACCACCTGGAACTGACCTTCCGCGCCACGCACGATCCCCTGACGGGACTGGCCAACCGTGCCGTCCTCACCGAATGCCTCGCCGACGTGTTTGGCCACGGAGCTTCTGCGCCGGAAGGCACGGAACGTACTGACACCAGGCGCAGCGACCAGCGCGAGGGCCTGTTAATCATCGACGTCGACGACTTCAAGGACGTCAATGACTCCCTGGGCCATGAAGGCGGCGACGCGTTGCTCATGCAGCTGGCCCAACGCCTGCGGGGCTGCGTGCGCTCCCATGACCTCGTTGCCCGGCTGGGAGGGGACGAATTCGCGATCGTCGTCATGGACGACGGCGGCACGGCGACGGACGACGTCGCCATGCGTATCCAGGACGCGCTGCGCAAGCCTTTCAGCATCGATGAGGTCCAGCTCTTGGTGTCCGTCAGCATGGGCGCCGCCCAGCGCAGCGGCGGAACTGCAGATCCTGCCGAGCTGATGCGGCAGGCCGATTTCGCCATGTACATGGCCAAGCACGGCGGCAAAGGCCGCTACCAGCTCTTCGATGCCCGGGGCTACGACGAAATGACCTACCGCGCCGCCCTCCGGGCGGACCTGGCCACGGCCGTGCAGGCGGGGCAGTTGCGCCTCGACTACCAGCCAGTGGTCAATCTGGGCACCGGTGAAATCGCCGGGGTCGAGGACCTGGTCCGCTGGGAACACCCGACCCTGGGCAGGCTGGGGCCGGCCGAGTTCATCCCCCTTGCCGAGGAAACCGGCGAGATTGGTCCCATCGGCTGCTGGGTGCTGGAGACCGCAAGCCGTCACGTCGCCGGCTGGCGCCGCTCCCCTGGCACCCCCGCCGACCTCTGGGTCTCGGTCAATCTCTCCACGCTTCAGTTATCCAGCGACCGGAATCTTGATGCTCTTGAGCGCATTCTGACCCACCCCGCTTCGCAGGCGGGCAAGGTGATCCTCGAGGTCACCGAATCCGCCTTGGCCACGAACGCCGACGGCGGGGTCGCGGCCCTTAACCGGCTCAAGAGCTTCGGCGTCCGGATCGCAATCGACGACTTCGGGACCGGGTTCTCTTCGCTCAGCACGCTCGCGGCGCTGCCTGCGGACATTCTTAAGATCGACCGCGCCTTCCTGTCCGGGTTGCCTGGGGACGCCCCGGCCGCAGCGATGCTCGAGGGGATCCTGGAAGTGGCCCGGAAACTGAACCTGGCCGTCATAGCCGAAGGCATCGAGGACGCGGGGCAGCTGGACCTGCTGCGCTCCCTCGGCTGCGACATGGGGCAGGGCTTCCTCCTGGCCAGTCCCAGCCCGTCCCCCGTTCTCGAGGCGCTGCTGGCCTCGGGGGCGCGGCTGCAGCCCCTGGCCGGAATGGACGCACCGGCGAACGGCGTCTGAGGCTGAGTCAGCGGTGTCCTGAAACGGCCGGGAAAACCAACGAGGGCTCGTCCGCGGTGGCGAGTGTCAGGACTGCCTCCTCGACGGTTTCGTGGTCCTCAAGCTCGCGTTCAACCCGGCGCAGGGCCACGGCGACGTCGTGTTCGCGGAGATCCCCCAGGATGTCCACTGCCGCCACGACGTAAAGCTTGCGGGGGCCGACATACTCAAGATGCAGGTAGGTGATGCGCTCGATCTCGGGGTGCTCCAGGAGGCGGCGGGCCATGGAGCCCTCAATATCGCTGGTCACGGCCTGCCCCACCAGAAAGCGGCGGTTCCGATCGATCAGCACGACGGCGACCGCGGCCAGCAGGATACCCACGAGAATGGACCCCACGGCGTCCGGCACGGATGAGCCCGTCACCTGGTGCAGGAAGATTCCGGCGAACGCGATCAGCAGACCGATCAGCGCGGCCCCGTCCTCGGCAAAGACCGCGCGCAGCGTGGGATCGGAACTCTTTAGGACTTGTTCGAGGGTTTTCCGGTCCAGCTCGCGGGCAGCCTTCCGGGTCTGCCTGAACGCCTGGATGAAGGACACACCCTCAAAGACGAACGCGACCATCAGCACCACGTAGGCGATCGCATAGTCTGCCGCGGGTTCCGGTGTGAGCAGTTGCTGGATGCCGTGCATCACCGACACCACCGCCCCGGCTGTGAACAGGCCAAAGGCGGCGATCATGGACCACACGTAGGCCTCGCGCCCATAGCCCATGGGGTGGGCCTTGTCCCGTTTCCTCGCCGCCTTCCGTTCGGCGATGAGCAGGAAGACCTGATTGCCGGTGTCTGCCCAGGAGTGGGCCGCCTCGGCAGTCATGGATGCTGAGCCGGTGATGAGCGCGGCCACGGTCTTGGCCACCGCAACCAGAACGTTCACAGCAAAGGCGATGAGCACGGTGAGCGATGCGGACCAGGACTTCTTGCTGTCACTCTTCACGCAAATCTCCCTCCGCGGCTGTGGAATGCCTGCCAGTGACTACGCTATCTCCCGAGTCCGGGGTTTCAAGGTGATCTGGCTCCATTCGTGCCGGGTAGGAGCACAATGAGACTAGTACGTTCATCGGCTCTTTTTCACAAGATGCTCGGGGTGGTGCGCTATGAATGCTCGCCGGAAGCTGCCGTCGCTATGGTTGGTGCTGATCCTGCTGGGGACCGGCGGGTGCGCGGTCGGGAGCGGAACACCGGCGTCGACGTCGGCGCCCCCACCGGACTCCGTCTACGGCGGCGGCCCGACGGCGGGCACCACCGCCGCCACGATCACCATCAAGGACTTCGCCTACGGCGACCCGCTGACCGTAACGCCGGGCGCGGCGGTCACCGTAACCAACATCGACACCGCTCCGCATACAGTCACCGCTGATGAAGGCGCGGCGTTTGATGCGGAGGTCAAAGGCGGCGGCACCGCCACCTTCACCGCGCCGACAAAGCCCGGGTCCTATCCGTACCATTGCACCTTCCATCCGAACATGCACGGGACGCTGATCGTCAAATGAGCCACCAACAAATGAGCGCCCAAAGCCCCGGAAGGTCCCGGCGGCGCCGCGGAACCGGGATGGCCTTGCGCATCCTCACGGCCGTTGCCCTGTTCATTGACGCCGCGGTCCACATCCACCTGGCCCCGGGCTACCAGGCGGGGAACCCCGCGGGGATCGGCCAAGGCAATCTTTTCCTGCTGGAATCGGCCGCGGCCGTGCTGTCCGGGTTGTATGTCCTGCTGCGCGGAAGCAGGACCGCCTACGCCGTCGCGTTCGTCGTTGCGTTCAGTGCCTTCGTCGCAGTGGTGGCGTGCCGCTATGTGGATATTCCCGCGTTCGGGCCATTTCCCGCCATGTACGAGCCCATCTGGTTCTTCGAGAAGTCCCTTAGCGCAGTGGCAGAAGGCGCCGGGGCGGTTCTGGCGGCCATAGGCTTCGCCCGGGCCGGGCGGCGGACGCCCCGGGCCCCGTCCCCCCAGTGAACAGGCCGGAACAGCGGACTTGCTAGCATGTGGGCGGGGTGGTTCAGGCTGAAGTCGACAACACGGGGCACGCAACAAGGGGGCGTTACGTCTACAGGTCCGGCTTCCAGAGGCACGCCGACAGGCCCGCCTTCAGACCTGTCGACAGACACGCCGCCCGACGCCGCAGGCCAAAGTAGCCTGGGGGCAACGGGCGCCCGCCGCGCCGTCACGGATGCGGGGACCGCCGTCGCAGCCTATCTTGTGGTCTGGGCCTCGCTCGGCACGGCGCTCTTCACCGATCCTGTTCTCTGGTTCCTGGCCCTGGCGGCGGGCGCTGCGGTAATCCTTCGGGCCGCTGGCTCCGTTCTACTGCGGAGACCCCGGTTTTCCACCCCTGCGGACCGCGTCACCCTGGGCAGGGCCACCATCGTGGCCTGCTGTGCCGCCGAGACAGTGGTTGGCCTGATCGCCGGATCCGGAACCGGAGGAAGCTCTCTGGTGGTTCTGCTGGGCTCGGTAGCGCTCCTGCTCGATGCCGTGGATGGCCGGGTGGCCCGGTTGACAGGGTCAGCCACGGCCGAGGGTTCGCGGCTGGATTCGGACACGGACGCCGCGCTTGTTCTGGTGTTGTCCTGCGCGGCGGCGGCAACGTTCGGTCCGTGGACCCTGTGCATCGGCCTGATGTACTACGCGTTCCTCGCGGCTGCCTGGTTCCGGCCGTCCCTGAAGGACCCGCTGCCGTCCAGCACCGTCCGCAGGGTCATCGGAGCCATCCAGCCAGCCACCCTGTTGTTCGCCCTGTTGCCCGGCGTCCCTCCGTCGCTGGGAGCCTTTGTCTTGGGCCCTGCGCTTGGGCTGTTGGCCTTTTCATTCGGGCGGGACGTCGTCAATCTGGAGCGGCTCCGCCGGGCGGGGAATCCGCGGGACTGCGGGGTGGGCCGGCCACAGCTGAGGCCGCGCCGGAGGGTACGGGTCTCGGCGCCAGGTTCGCCGCCGCCGGGCCCTGGATGACCGTACCGTCCGCGGCAAACCGTGAACCGTGGCAGGGGCAGTCCCACGTCGAGTCGTCCGCGTTGAACACGACCGTGCAGCCCAGATGCGTGCAGATGGCCGAAACGGCGAGGAGGTCCCCGGCAGGGTCGGCGTAGACGGCGGTCATTTCGCCGTCGACCTCCACTACGGCCCCGACGCCGGGACGGAGCCCGGCGACGGAAGGTTGATCCGGCTGCCGGTGTTGGCGTGCTTGGTCCGGCTGGGGGCTGCTCCCAGCGGCCCGGCCGTCCGCAGTAGCACGATTGGTGTCGAATACCGCCGCCCAGGGGTTGTGGCGCCCCGACAGGGTGTCCGCCAGGACCAGCGCCGCGGCTGTGCCATTGGTAAGGCCCCACTTGCGCAGCCCGGTGATCACATGAACGTGGGCCGCCGTCGGGGTCAAAGTCCCGGCATAGGGCAACCCGTCGACGGGCATGGCGTCCTGCGTGGACCAGCGGAAGCTGGTCTCCCCGGTGCCGAGGCGCTCACGGGAGAATGCCGCAAGACGGCGGTACCGGACGCCGGCATCGGCGCTCTCGGCGGCGCGGTGGCCCTCGCCGCCCGTGAGAACGTACCGGGAACCGTCGACGTCGATCGCCAGGATTGAGCGCATCGGCTCGTCGACGCTGATAAAGGTCCCGTCCAGGGGCGCTGCCGGCGCCAGGCACGCAACGATGTAGGAGCGGTGCAGGTAGCAGCGTTCCGCAAACAGACTTCCGTCGCCAAGAGGAACGTTGGTGGCAACGATCACCTCGCGCGCCCGGACCGTGCCGCGCCCAGTCTCGACGACGCCGGGCACACCATCGCGGACCGAGGTGGCGCGCGAGTCCTCCAGCACGTGGCTTCCGCCCCCGTCCACTGCGCGGGCGAGGCCCTGAAGGTACTTCACCGCGTGAAGCTGCGCCTGGCCATCGAACCGGACTGCGCCCCGGACAGCGAACGGCAGCGTCGTCTCTGAGGTAAAGACTGAAGGAAGGCCGAGCCGCCCGGCCAGGGCCGCCTCGTCGCGGACCCGGGCAACGGCGTCGTCGGATTCTGCGTAGGTGTAATTGGACACCCTGCGGAAGTCGCAGTCGATGCCCTCCTCCACCACGACCCGCGCAATGTGCTCGATCGCGGCCTGGTTTGCCTGCCCATACATCCCGGCGACGTCCCGTCCGTGCCGGGCCGCGAGTTCGGTGTAGACGAGGCGGTGCAGGGAGGTCACCTTGCCCGTGGTGTGCCCCGTGACGCCGGTGCCAATGCGCGCGGCCTCCAGTACCGCGACCGTGTGACCGGCCCGTTTAA
Source organism: Arthrobacter sp. NPDC056886 (assembly GCF_042788715.1). NCBI lineage: Bacteria > Bacillati > Actinomycetota > Actinomycetes > Micrococcales > Micrococcaceae > Arthrobacter > Arthrobacter sp. NPDC056886. The sequence goes on along the minus strand of NZ_JBHUBT010000007.1, from coordinate 216,672 downwards.
GGGCCAGCGCCGCAGTCAGGCCGGCGATCCCGCCCCCAACGACGGCCACGTCGGCCTCGAGATCCGAGTCCAAGGAAGGATAGCCGGTGCCACCGGCCTTGGCGACCCAGAGCGAAACCTGTCGTCCTTCGAGCCGTTCACCCACGGCGCCGCCTTCCGCTGAACATTCAGAATCAGAGGCCCTCAGTTGCTTCCAGGCGGCCGGAGCGGACCGCGTCGGCAAAGGCCTGGTAGTCCTTTTCGTTCTGGTCCGCGTATCGCTCGGAGAAGTCGGTGATGGCCAGCTCGAACTTGTCGCTCCTGCCGAGGTAGGACGCGATCGCGACCGGATCGCCGGACCGGGCGTGTGCCCGCGCCAGCGTCCAGCCACACGCCCCGGCATAGAAGGTCATGCCGAGCGGCTTCATCCCTTCCACGATGGCCGAGCCCTTCATGTCACGCAGTTGGCGCCAATACAGGTACCGGTTGTCCTGCACGCCCTTGGTCCAGCCCAGGAAGATGTCGCTCGCGGCCTGCATCATCCGCTGCCCCTGCACCACGCGCTCGCCCGGCTGCTTGAACTTGCTCTTCGGCAAGTGGTCCTCAAGCACCGATTTCGTGGCCTCCTTGACCTGGAGGAACAGGGGATCCTGTTGATCGCGGCCTTGGAGCAATGCGATGAACGCCCGCGTGCCGACACTGCCCACGCCCACTACCTTGCGGGCGACGTCGATGACTTCGAAGCGCTCCAGCAGGATCCGCCGGTCATCCGGCAGCGTGGCCCGGTAGGACCGGAGCTGTTCACGGACCGCGTCCTCAACCTCATCGCCGGACATACCGTACGTATCTCCCAGGTCCCGGACCGGAATGACGATCGGGGGCTGACTGACAATCCGGTACTCCCCGTCAACGCGCTCGGCCAGCTTGGACAGTGCCTGCAAGCTGTCCCTGGTGTGGGCCTTGGCGACGTTCTGCCGCGCCACCTTTTCCATGCCCTGGGCAGCCTTCTTGAGTGCCTTCCCCTTCTGGCTTGCCACGGCCAGGTTGATGGCTTCCATCAGCTGCTCCTCGGACAGGCGCGCGTACCAAATGTCCAGAGTGCGCATTTGCGCGAACTCGGCCATCGCTTCGCGGTAGGCCCGAGCCGCGGTGAGAGCCGCGTCGCGCGTCTCTTGCTTGGTGAACGCGTTGTTCCGCGCCGCAATCGTGAAACTCGCGGCCATCCTTTTGACGTCGTACTCGAACGGGCCCGGGAGTGTCTCGTCGAAGTCGTTCAGGTCGAACAGCAGGTTCCGCTCGGGCGAGGCGAAGACCCCGAAGTTGGACAGGTGGGCGTCTCCGCACAGCTGGACGCGCAGGCCGGCCCGGGGCGTGTCCTTCAGGTCGGCGGCCATGATCTTGGCCGCACCCCGGTAGAACGTGAACGGTGAGACCAGCATCCGGCCGTGGCGCACCGGCACAAGGTCTTGTTCCCGGGTGAGGTTCTGTTCCTCGAGGAGTGCCACCGGATCGGGCCGGTCGGCAGCGGGCTTCCACCCGGTGTGGCCGGAGACGGGAGCTTTCTTGCGGTTGCCCTTGCCCTTCGACGCCCGTTCCTCGACGCTAAGATGCTTGACTTTCTTCTCGGCCATGCCCGGCGACCTCCCTTTGACGACAGCCGCCACCGGCACTGATTGCCAGGGTCAGTCCTGCTGAGCGCGCGAACGCGCCTTGGGTCGAGCTAATGCGATTGTGGCCCCGAAGCGGCCCCTCGTCAACGCGTTGGCTAGCCTTGCCGAACCCCGGCGCGGCCAATCGTCAAACGCCTTACTGAGGGATTCGGTCACGGCGGGAGGGCTGGCCATCGGCTCATCCCGTTCGGGTGATGCCTTCCTTCACTGTCTCGGGTTACGTTGCAAACGAGTGGCCAAACCCGCTCTCGTTGCCCACTCGGCACACCACACCACACGCAACCAGATGGAGACATGACCATGGCCGAAGAAGAAGCACCCGTCCTCGCCGCCCTCGCCGACATCACTGCCGTGTCGCTCGAACGCTCCACCCTCAACGCCCGCGAGTTGATGCTGGCGCGGATTGCGGCGCTCGCTGCAGTGGACGCCCCGGCCGGCTCTTACCTGCTCAACGCCGGCACGGCAATGGACGTCGGCATCACCCTGGAGGACGTCCAAGGCATCCTCATCGCAGTTGCTCCCATCGTCGGGACTCCCCGGATCGTCGCGGCGGCTGGCAACCTCGCCAGCGCACTGGGCTTTGCCCTCGCAATGGCGGAGGAAGAACTTGAAGCAGAGGCCGAGGGCTGAGCCGTCCTCGCCGAAAAGCAAACTTGACGGTACCGTTTTCTATGAACCGCACGTCACGGCGTCGGCAGTTCCTCGCTGCATCTGCCACGATGCCCTGATCAAAGGCGGCCCATGAACAAGACCCGGCTGGAGGCCTTCAGCGACGGCGTGCTTGCGATCGTCATCACCATCATGGTGCTGGAGCTTCATGTGCCCGCCGAACCCACCTGGCCGGCGTTGCTCCACGAACTTCCAACACTGCTTAGCTATTTGCTGAGCTTCATCTATGTCGGGATCTACTGGAACAATCACCACCACATGCTTCATCTGGCCGGGAGGATCAACGGCAGCGTTCTCTGGGCAAACCTCCACCTGCTGTTCTGGCTGTCCCTCATCCCCTTCACAACCAGGTGGATGAATGACACGGGCCTGGCCGAGGTTCCCGTCCTGGTCTACGGGCTGAACCTGCTGATGGCCGCTATTGCCTACTACATCCTGAAATCGACCCTGATCCGCCAGCAGGGACGTGGCGGCGCGCTGGATGAGGCGATGGGGCAGGACTGGAAGGGCAAGGGATCCCCGGCGCTCTACATCGCCGGGATGCTGCTCAGCCTCGTGAACCCGCTCTTCGGGATCGCCGTCTATTCGGTGGTTGCCGCGATCTGGCTCATCCCCGACCGGCGTGTGGAACGGTTCATCGCCCATCCCTGAGCGCCACGAACGGTCACTGCCGAACGCGTTGGGCCAGCCAGGCACTCACGAACTCCAGATGAGCCGGAGTGGGCGCCAGCACGTTGGCCGCATAGCCGGGGTGCTTTGCAAGGTACTTTTTGATGTACGGGCACACTGGAACGATCTTGAGGCCCGCGTCGACAGTCTCATCCAGTGCCTGTGCGGCGAGAACCCCGGCGAGCCCCTGGCCGCCATATTCCTCGCTAATCACGGTGTGATAAAAAATCCGCTGGGCCTCCCCGACATTGTCCACGTACGCGGCCTGGCCGATCACGGCATCAGCGTCGAGCACTTCGAAACGGCTGCGCTCCGGGTTGTTCCTGATGGTGATCATGTCAGCGGGGTCTCCTCGGATGGGATGGGTTGGCGCGGTGGCCTCTGGCTTGAAGATATTGGACTGGCGTAGGTGTTGGACGCCGCTGGGCACGGCTCCGGCACGGCCTATCCGCGTGGCCGGATGCGGGCATTTGGCAGGGCCGGAGCCGGGAGGGCTGCGGGCTGCCCGGGCGGAAACGGGCCGAACCTCAGGCCCTTCCCGGCCGCCGGAGCGGCGGACACCGCTGCTCCGGCGGGGCCGGCGTCGGAACCGTCCGCAGCACCGTTAGCAGCGCCGTCATCCGCGCCGATCTCGGCCTGCCACTGGGCCCTGTACGCAACAATCTCGTCGTGGCTGCGTCCCACGAAGTTCCACCACATCACGATCTTTTCGCCCAGCGGCTCGCCGCCGATCAGCAGGACCCGGGCCCCGTCCGGGCCTGCCGACAACGCCAGGGAGCCGCGTCCGACCGGCACGTACCCGAGGTGGTCCTTCGGGACGGGGTGCCCGTCGAGGGCCAGGCTGCCCGAGTCCACCAGCAGGCCATGTTCAAAGGACGAATCTGTTTCGAGGGTCAGTTCGGCACCTGCCCCGAGCAGGATCTCCGCGCCCAGCAGGGGCGTATGGGTGGCGACGGGCGAGACGGACCCGGAGAGCGCGCCCAAGAAGACCCGCATGGTCCAGCCGCTTCCGCTGACCGGTTCCGGGCGATAGTGCTCGAATGTGGGTGCCATGTGGCGTGCCCTGTCCGGCAGCGCCACCCACAGCTGCGCACCGTGCAGGACAGTTGTGTCCGGGGTGGAAAATTCCGAGTGGCTGATGCCGCGGCCGGCGGTCATGAGATTGACTTCACCGGGCCGCACTGCTGCGTGGAAGCCGGCCGAATCCCAGTGTTCGATCTCCCCCGTGAACAGCCAGCTGACGGTCTGCAGCCCGGTGTGCGGGTGCCGCGGGACTTTCATGCCGCCAGAATCGCCCACCCGGTCCGGCCCATAGTGGTCCAGGAAGCACCAGGCCCCGATGAGGCTGCGCTGGCGCTGCGGAAGGGTGCGCCGCACGTCCATCGCGCGCGGGCCCCCCAGTGGGACTTGCCGCGGGGCCAGGAGTTCGACGCCGGCGCGTGTCCCCTCCGTTTCGCAGAGGATTTCCTGAGGCGCAACTTCGGTATTGCTCATGAAGATAGCCTAGCTTCGCGCGGTCCGTGGGTCAGCCTTCGGGACACGGCCACAACCGTCCGGGACCCGACCTCAGATCCATGCGGACCGGCGCAACGGGGGTTCCGCGCCGCCGGGGCGCTGCACCAGGACCTGGTTCACGCCCGTGAGGCCGCCCTCGAAACCGAGAGCGCTGGCGGCCATGTAGAGCCGCCACACGAGGGCCCTGCCCACGCCGGCAAACCGCACGGCCTCGTCCCAGTGCTCCTCGAGGTTCCGCACCCAGGCCCGGAGCGTCAGGGCATAGTGGCGCCTCAGCGCCTCAACGTCCAGGACCTCCAGGTGCGCCGATTCGAGCGCAGCGACCATGTCGGAAAGGCTGAGCATCTCGCCGTCCGGGAAGACATAGCGGGGAATGAAGGAATCCGGGTCCGCCGCGGTCGGTCCGGCATTCCACGAGATCGCGTGGTTGAGCAGCCGGCCTCCCGGGCGGAGCAGCCCGGACAGCTGGGAGGCATAGTGCTGGATCTGCTCGCGTCCCACGTGCTCTGACATGCCGATGGAACTGATCGCATCGAACGGCCCGTCATCCACATCGCGGTAGTCCTGCACCCGGATGTCCACCCGCTCCGTCAGCCCGGCGTCCGCCGCCCGTTTGCGGGCCATGGCCGCCTGCTCGACCGAGAGCGTCACGCCAACGACGTCGGCCCCGAAGTGCTGGGCGGCATGAAGTGCGAAGCTCCCCCAGCCGCATCCCACGTCCAGCACCCGCATGCCCGGTTTGAGTCCCAGCTTGCGGCAGACCAGATCAAGTTTGGCCGCCTGTGCGGTGTCAAGCCCGGTTGCGTCGGATTCCCAGACCGCACAGGAGTAGACCATGGACCGGCCCAGGACGAGCGAATAGAAGTCGTTCCCGACGTCGTAATGGTGGGAGATGGCCGCGGCGTCCCGGCCCTTGGAGTGGCGCCTGCCGTACCGGCCCACGCGGGCTTCCTCCCGCGGTGGTGCCGGGTTCGGTCCCAGCGCGCCGAGACGGACGGCAATCCTCAGCAGCGCAAACACCTCCCGGAGTGTCGGCGGCCGGAACGGTCCCGGCTCGGCGAGTTTTCCGGCCGAGCTGAGGGCGGCGAAGGCGGCGAAGATGTCGCCGGGGGCCTCGATTTCACCGGCCACGTAGGCGCGGCTCAGTCCGAGCTGCCCTGGGGACCACAGCATCCGGCGAAGTGCCCGCCGCGACCGGAACACGACAACGGGAGCATTCTCCGGGCCCGCTTCCGAGCCGTCCCAGGCCCTTAGCCGCAGGGGGATGCCGTCGGTGCCAAGGATGATTGCCAATGCGTCGGCAAGCCGTGAAGCCGCATTCGTGGATGTCCCCATGTCCAGTGCCTCGATTCTCGTGACTCGTCTCAAATGCCGTGGGCTGCGCCCGGCATTTCCAAATCTAAGCGCAGGACACGGCCCGCAACCAGAGCTTCGCTACCGTTTCCTTTCGCCGCCCTTCGGGGCCGGCCCTTCCGGCCGGCGCTTTCCGCCGCCCCTTTCCAATGCGGCAGGGCGGCGGCGGGCGGCTCTGGCGCTAGCGGGTGCGGTTGCCTATGGTGTGTCCTATGTCTGAGTCTTTCTCGTCCCTCGTGGACACGTTCAAGAATGTGGGTGTTTCCCGGGCGTACGGCCCCGCCATGAACATCGCAGGGGAAGAGGTCATCCCCGTCGCTGTGGTGACGTTCGGCTTCGGCGGAGGCAGCAGCACCGAAGACGCCCAGGCCGGCGGCGGAAGTGGCGGCGGGGGCGGCGGGCTCGTGTTGCCTCTGGGTGTCTACGCCAAGGGCGCCTCGGGCCGCATGAGGTTCCGGCCCAACACCGTGGTGGTGCTTGTGGCGTTGGCCCCGCTGGTGTGCGCCGTCGGCGTTTCGCTCCGCGGCATACTGCGCACCGTCCGCCCGCGCCGCTAGGGCCGGGGCTGGGGCTGGGGCCACAGCAGACGGCATAAGGAAGTGCAGGAGGCTGGGCCTCCGGCACGCTTCTTCGGCGTCCCCGTCACGCCATCACTGCCTGGCTCGCCACACCGGCCACCCGACGCGACAGTTTGCGGAGGAACCGAGGCGGCCTGGGTCCAGAAAAACTCAAGCTGCTGCGCCCGCTTTTTGTGGACGCTCATGCTAGCCTCCGGTACAGGGTCGCATTGGGGTGTGACTTCTGACGGTAGAGGACGGCTGACATGACCGATCAGAAGTTGGCACGTGGCACGCGGAGCGTGCGGCGTTGGTGGGCCACCATTGCGGCGGCGGCGCTAGTCACCGGCATTCTGTTACCCAGTGCTCCTGCGCTGAGAGCTGAGAGCGCACCCCAGGCCTCTGGCTGGGACTGCTCTTCCGGCTTCGTGAGTATGACTTTCGACGACGGACCCAATGTGTTCAATGAGGACCGCACAAGTTGGATCCTGGACACCCTGCGCGATTATGGGGTGCACGCCACGTTCTTCATCCTGGGCGAACGGGTGGCCGACCCCAATCAGCCCACGCGACCAGACCTTGTGCTGAGGGAAGCATCGGAAGGTCACACGGTAGCCAACCACAGTTGGAACCACCCGGATCTAACCACGTTGAGCACCAGCGACGTTCAGTTGCAGCTGTCCCGCGACAACGATGCAATCACCGCGGCAGGCGCGCCGCGCCCAACGTTCTTCAGGCCCCCATACGGCTACACCAACGCCAATGTCGAGGCTGTGGGCGAATCTCTGGGCCTCCGCCAGGTGATCTGGGACGTCAACAAGGGTGATACGGCCGCGACCAGCACGTCCGGGGTTTCTGATCCGGTCCTTGCGGCAGTCCGGCCCGGAAGCGTCGTCGTACTCCATGACTGGGCGCCGTACACGGCTGAGGCGCTCCCCACGATTCTGGACGGATTGAAATCCCGGCACCTCTGCCCGGGACTGCTGGAACGTACCACTGCCTACAATGCACAATTGCGCGGCTACGTTTCTGTCGTGCCCGATCCGAACGGGCCGCACGACTCGAGCCCGCGACAGTGTCCCTGCAGTGTCTTCACGCCGCTCCAGGCCCCGAGCCTCCTAGCCAGTGCAGCCACCGGCCCGCACGAACTGGGAATGCGGTTTGCGGCCGATGTACCTGGGGTCATAACTGCCATCCGGTTCTACAAGGCCGCTGTGAACACGGGGCCTCATCCGGTTCGCCTCTGGTCCAGCGGTGGTCAGTTACTCGGTTCCGGCAGCGCGCAAAGCGAAACCGACTCCGGCTGGCAACAGGTCGACATCCCGGGTGGCGTCCACGTCCAGGCAGCGACGCAGTACGTTGCTTCGTATTCAGCGCCCGCAGGCCGATTCGCCCAGGACGTGAACTTCTTCGCAACAGCGGCGGGTTCTTCGCCCATCCGGGGGTTGGCTAGCGCAGCGGGGGCGGCGAACGGCCTCTACGCGACCGCTGCAGGATCCTTCCCCAACCGCACGTATGCGGCCAGCAATTACTGGGTTGATGTTGTCTTCGTCCCGGATCCCCCCGCACCGGCGGGCTCGGCGGTCGACGACGTTGGGTCCACGGCGTTCGAGACGGCGCTTTCGGTGCCGGCGCCGGGGGTGCTGGCCAATGACATAGGCAGCGGGCTGGCCGTCTCGGCCTGGTCGCAGCCGCAGCATGGTTCGGTAAGCATGACGGGCTCGGGCGGATACACCTATACGCCGGCTGCCGGGTTCTCCGGACTGGACGCGTTCACTTACACCGCCACGGACACGGCCGGATCGACGGCGTCCGCCACTGTGCGGGTCACCGTGTCCGCAGGGGCGATTGTCGCTCGTGACACTTTCACCCGGTCTGCCACCGGCGGCTGGGGCACCGCGGATCTCGGCGGCGTCTGGACGCCAACCAACACGTTGTTGAGTGTGGACGGCCAGCGCGGGGTGTTGGGCCTCTCTGCGGGGCAGAGCCGTCAGGTGTTCCTCAACAGCGTCAGCAAGCGGGACACCGACACTACAGCTTCGGTCCGATTGGATACCGCGCCGGGGGGAAGCGGAGCCTACGCCAGCGTCGTGGCGCGCCGCGTTGCCCCAACGGTCGAGTACCGCGGGACTGCCAGGGTGCAGGCAAACGGCGCGGTGAGCGCACTCATCTACCGGATGAACGGTTCGCTACCCGAGACGGTCATAGGACAGGAGGTCGTCATCCCGGGGTTGTCCGGGACACCGGGATCAACGCTCTCAGTCCGGTTGAGAGCGGCCGGAACCAGTCCCACAACGCTTAGCCTCACCGTCTGGCAGTCCGGTACGACCGAACCCTCGCCCCAGGTGACGGCGAGCGACAGTACCGCAGCACTTCAGGTGGCCGGCGTGCCCGGGATTACCGCGGCACTGTCGTCCAGGAACGGGCCAACTGTCGTACGGTTCAGCTTCGACGACGTCGTCATACGCTAACGGGCTTTCAAGGCACAGAAACCTCTACCTGGTAGGCAGCGCGGCGTACGACATGACGGGTTCCCGGTCGTCGTCCGCGTCGACCCAGGCCGCGAAGTCCTTCAGCGACATGAAGCAGTAGTAGTCGCAATACCGCAGGTTCTTCTTCTCCGCCTTGCTCATGCCGGTAATTCGATGCGGGCGCTGTGACGGATGGGATGGCGACGGCGCCGGTCTAGGGGGTCGGGGCCAGCCGTCCGCCTTGGCTCTTGTCGGCGTCGGCGATTGCCCGCGCAAGGTCGGAGAACACTTCCTCCGGTGTGCCCGACGCAGCCAGTTCGGTGAAGTGCGCGTATTCGGGCATCGACCGGTAAGCGGCCCTCAGCGAGTGAAGCTCACCGAGCGTTTCCGTGTCCGTGCCGCGGGCCAGCACCCTCTGATGCGCCTGTTCTGGGTCGATCACGAGGTGGATCACAACGTCAGGTTTCGGAAAAGTCGCCAGAAGAAAGGGAAGAAGCCGGCCCCGGGGAAGGCCTCGCGCCTGGCGCAGCGCAAGCTGGCAGTGCAGGTGGCGGTCCATGATGACCAGCCCCGGATGCCGGTGCGCCCTGACGTGGGAAACCACCACATTCGCAGTGCGGATGGCTGTCTCGACGGCATCCGCCAGCCGTGGGTGAAGTTGTATGCCGAACTGTGCGCTCAGCAGAGACATCCTGCGCCGGCCTGCATAGTTCCTCAGCAGCAGCGCTTTCTTGCCCGTCCGCCGTGCGGCTGCGACCGTGGCCCGTGCGGCGGTCGTTTTCCCCGATCCATCAATTCCTGTCAAAACAATCAGCAATCCGGCTCCCTCTCGTGATGGCGGTGTCCGCGCCCGGGTGTGCAACCGAGGGCCTTCCCGGTGGCAAGGCCGCATCGAGGCCGATGGCCAACGGTGAACAGTCCACTGACCAGGACCTGATGAGCTCGTGGGCTCGCCGCACCCCCGCCTACTACTACCAACGGTAGAGGCGGCTGATTCGTCCCCTGACGGTAAACCGTCAGCCGTTGTTGCGCGCCCGGCTGGGCTGGACCCGCGGCGGTTCCCCAGGCATCTTTGGATAGTCCGGCGGGAACGGCAGCTCCCCCAAACCGGCCTCCACGTCCCTGTCCCACCAGTCCAGGAGTAGATCAACGGTGCCCGCGCCTCCCGAATGCATGCCCTCCCAGGGATCGCCGGTGGCTTTGAGCCGCTCCGGCACGGTGATGATCGTGAAGGCATTCGGATCCGCGGATTCAAGCTCCTCCCAGCGGAGCGGGCACGACACCGTCGCGTTGGCGAGTGGGCGCGGGCTGTAGGCACCCGCTATCGTGCGGTCGCGGTTCGCCTGGTTGAAGTCGGCGAAGATACGGGCGCCGCGTTCTTCCTTCCACCAGGCGGTGGTTACCTGCTCGGGCAGGCGCCGCTCGAGCTCGCGGGCCGCCGCAATGACGGCGTGCCGCACCTCAAGGAACTCCCGGGTCGGCTCGATCGGGGCAAAGACATGGAGCCCCCGGTTGCCTGAGGTCTTGATAAAGGCGTCCAGCCCGGCCTCCGCGAGGACGCGCCGCAACTCCAGCGCGACCGGAACGGCATCGGCGAACCCGGTACCGGGCTGCGGGTCAAGGTCGATGCGCAACTGGTCCGGATTGTTCGGATTGCCGGCCCGCGACGGCCAGGGGTGAAAGACCACCGTATTCATCTGCACCGCCCACACCGCCGCGGCGATTTCGTCAATGACCAACTGGGGATGCGAGCGTCCGCTGGGATAGACCACGTCGACCGAACGGATGAAATCCGGGGCACCCTTGGGCGGGTTCTTGGAGAAGAACTGCTCACCGTCCACCGTGTCCTTGAACCGCTGCAGCGTCACCGGCCGGTCCCCGTTCGCCGCCAGGAAGGCATCCCCGACGTCCACCATGTACCGGGCCAGGTCCAGCTTGGTGAGTCCCAGGCCGGGCCACACGACCCTTGCCGGGCTCGACACCCGCAACTCCCGGTCGCCGTGCGGACCGCTGACAGTGAGGTGGACTTCTTCCTTGGCCATGGGGACAACCTACCCCGGCGGCGGGGACAGTTGAAGAGCGCGGCGGGCACAGCGGGCGGACAGCGGCGAACCGGCGTGCGGCGTCGTGGTCACGGAACGGAGGCCCAGCTCGGAAGAACGGCGGGGCCGTCGCCGTGAAGGAGAACAGCCCTTGAACCGGCATGATGGACACATGACAACGCCCGAGTTCCCGATCACCATTGAGGTCGGCGACGCCACAGTGTCGGGCGTCTTTGCCGAGCCCGACGGCTCCTTCGCCACCCTCGTCGTTGCCCACGGCGCCGGTGCGGGGATGGACCATCCCTTCATGGCGGGCTTCACCCGGGCCCTCAACGACCTCGGCGTCGTCACCCTGCGTTTCAACTTCCCCTACCGCGAGGCAGGACGGAAGTTCCCTGACAGGCCACCGGCGGCAATCGCTGCCTGGCGGGCGGCCATGGACGCCGCTGCGTCCCGGTCCGCCGGCCGGCCGCTGTGGGCCGCCGGGAAGTCCTTCGGCGGACGGATGGCCTCAATGGCGGTGGCGGAAGGCATGCCGGCTGCCGGACTGGTCTACCTGGGTTATCCGCTGCACCCGCCGGGCAAACCGGAAAAGCTTCGCGATGAGCACCTCTACGGGCTGACGCTGCCGATGCTTTTCCTGCAGGGCACGCGCGATACGTTCGCCACCCCGGAACTCCTGGAGGCCGTGGCCAGCAACATCGGGCCTTCCGCGACCGTGGAGTGGCGCCAGGGCGGCGACCATTCCTTTGCCGTTGCGGGCGCCAAGCGCCGTGCCGACGAGGCGGGGGCGTCCTTGGCGGCCACGGTGGCTGAGTTCCTGAAGACACACGGCAAAAATCCCGCGAACGCACTGCCCTAGCCGAATCTAACCGACGTTGCCGAAGCGGCCTGCCCCGTGGCGCACACGGGCTTCGATGGCGTCGGCGGCCGCCACGGCCCCTCCCGCGCTGCGGACAATCCGGCTCATCGCGGCCACGTTCCGCCGGACCTGCGCGTCAGTGTGGAGCGCGGCAACTGCGGCCCGGAGCGCCTCGGGCCCGACGTCTCCCGCCGCAAGGTGCCGGCCGAGACCCAGTTCTTCCAGCCGGCGGGCGGTGGCAATCTGCTCCGGCTGCTGCGGCACGGCCACTAGCGGGACGGCGAAATAGAGTGCCTCCATGGTCGAATTCATGCCTGCGTGGGTGATGAAGACAGCGGTTTGGCGCAGTACCTGCAATTGCGGGAAGAAAGGCCGGACCTGGACGTTTGGTGCGATGGCCCCGAGATCGGCGAGGTTGGTCTGGTCCCCGACGGCCATGGCGACGTCCCAGTCGCTGCCGCCGAAGGCGTCAAGGCACATCCGGAAGAAATCTGGCCGGCGGTTCAGTGGAGTGGTCCCCAGCGAAATGAAGAGCAGCGGACCCGTTCCCGCACGGCTCCATTCGCCGTCGTCGTCCCGGCCGCCTACGCTGGGCCCGACAAACCGGAACCGGTCATCGAATGTCTCCCCCATGGGCTGGAACTGGCGGGGAAGAAACACGATGTTGAACGGCGCAGGCGGCCCATCAAACATCCGCGGGGTCCGCACACCTTGCTCGGCCGCGAACTCCGCCAGCAATCGGCCCATGGCCAGCGCAACCTTCGCCATCTCGTCGGCGCCTCCCGCTGGCGGGGAAGGCATCAGCGATCTCAGCGAGAAGTGTTCGTTGCTGGCATAGGTGGGCATGAGGGCGATGGCCGGGGCGCCGATCTTTTCCGCGGCCATGCTGCCACTGAGGGTCATCGCGTCAAAGCAGACGGCGTCCGGCGGGTCTTGCCGCAGACGGTCCACCATTGCAGGAAAGCTGGATCTGATGTCCTCGAACACCCGGTTCATGATCGGCAGCATCAGGTGCGCTTGCGCCCGCTGCCCGGGCCCCAGGGATGGCATCGACGCCATCCAGTTCCCGCCTGAAGCGTAGAAAAGTGCGCCTGCGTGGCGGATCTGCGGTCCAAAGTCGGCCGACGTGAAGTACGTAACCCTGTGCCCGCGGCCTACTAATTCCGCCACCAACGGCAGGGTCGGGTTAACGTGTCCGTAGGCGGGAATGGAGACGAACGCAAGATGCATGGCCATCACTCTTCATCGCTTGGCTGAGATCACGCTTTATTTGCCACTTGACCGGCCTGTTTGCCCGGCGTCCGGCGGGCCAGGAGGCACGCCGGCGTCGTGCAACTTCATCATGCCCCTGTTGCCCGGGCGGCGCGAGAGCTCAGCCGGCGGCGCCGGGCTGCGGACACCGGCGGTCAGTTCCGGGGTTTGGTCCGGGCTGTCGCGGGTGCGGTCCACGGGTCTTCGGGCCACGGATGGCGGGGATAGCGGCCGCGCATTTCCGCCCGGACCTGCGCGTAGGGCCCGGACCAGAACGATGCGAGGTCGTCCGTCACGGCCAGGGGCCGGCGGGCCGGCGAGAGCAGGTGGAACAACACCGGCACGCGCCCATCGGCCAGCCGCGGCGTCTCTGCCCAGCCAAAGCACTCCTGCAGCTTGACGGCCACTACCGGCCGGCCGGTGGTGTCTCCCGCGTCAGGGTAATCGATCCGGATCCGTGAACCGCTGGGGACCGCCAGGGCTTCCGGCACCAGTTCACCCAGCCGGGCGGCCTCGGGCCACGGCAACAGCCGGCTCAGCGGGCCGGCGAGGTCGATCTGGCCCGTGGATGCCCCGCCGGCCAGTGCCGCAAGTTCCGGGGCCAGCCATTCGTCCAGCCGGGCCAGCAGCGCCTGCTCGGAAACGTCGGGCCAGGACCCGCCCAGCTCCCGGTGCAGGAGGGCAAGACGGCGGCGCAGGCCATCCGCCGCCGTCGACCATCCGATGGTCGCCAGACCCTCGCTCGCCAGCGCGCGGGCCACAGCCGCGCGGCCCTCCTCCGCAGAAGGCCGTACCGGGGTGGACGAGAGCACGATCGCGCCAAGGCGGCGCTCCCGCCGGGCCGAGACGCGGCCCTGGCTAAACCTTGCCTGCAGCGTCTCCCTCAGGAGATTGCGGGCGGCGGCCTCTGCGATGTCCGCCGTCAGCGGCGCCGCAGAGCGGATGACGGCGCCGGTCCCCGCCGCGTCGCGCCCCTGCGCGCGCGACACTTCGGCCACGCCCAGCCAGTCGTGCCCGGACAGGGGGCTGCCGGCCGGCAACCCGGCCCGCGTTCCGGACGTGAGCAGGTATTGTGCCGGACCCTCGCCGGGAACGCGGCGCGCCACTCGGTCCGGGAAAGCCAGCGCGACAACGAACCCGATCGCCTCCGCGGCGGCCACCGCCCCGGCGGGGACAGAGGGCCCGACGCCGGAGGGCTCCTGGCGCGCGATCGACTCCATCCGCCGGACGTCCTCCGCCCAGCGCCGGGATCCAGGATCCCGGCCCGTCCGCAGCGCGGCGACCAGGCGCGTGAGGTCAGCGCCCGGGGCGCGCTGGTCCCCCGAGACCAGCGCGACAGCCTCGGCCGCCGTGCGGTGGCCCACCGTCGCGGCGCCGTCCAGCAGGGCGCGGGCAAGCCTGGGGTCGGTCGGGACCCGGGCAAGTATCTTTCCCAGCTCGGTTGCATGACCGTCCGGAGCGACGGCGCCGAGTTCCCGCAGCACTTCAACGGCCTCGTCCATGGCGGCCTGGGGCGGCGCGTCCGGCAGGGCCAGTCCCCGGCCGCCGGGGGCTCCCCAACACGCCAGGATCAGGGCGGCGCCGGTCAGGTCAGCTGCCGCAATCTCGGGCGTCTGGTGGGCCGGCGCGGCGCCAAAGGCCCTCTGGTCATAGCAGCGGATCACGGTGCCCGGGCCCTGGCGTGCGGCCCGGCCGGCGCGTTGTTCCGCAGACGCCCGGGAGCAGGACACTGTCACGAGGCCAGACATCCCGCGGCCGGCGTCGCGGCGCGGCTCGCGGGACAGCCCGGAGTCGACCACCAGCCGGACGCCCGGGACTGTGAGGGAGGACTCGGCGAGTGCGGTAGAAACGATGATCCGAGCAGCCTCGCCGGGCTCACGCCCGGAGACAGCGCGGTCTTGCTCCGCCGGGCCGGCCTGGCCGTGGAGTTCCAAGACCTCCGCGCCGCTGCGGCCGCGGAGCCGCGCGGCGACATAGGAGACCTCCCAGGCGCCAGGAACGAACACCAGGGCGTCAATGTCCTGTCCGGCAGCTAACGCGGCGGCATGCCCCGCACCGGCCGTGTCGGCCACGTGGTCCAGGAAGGCCCGGGCCACCCCCCGTTCGTCCAGCCGCGGCACCGACGCGGGGGCCCATTCCACCTCCAGTGGGAACAGCGCGGACGGACAGTCGACAACCGGTGCCGGGCCACCGTCGTCGTCGTTTCCGTCCGCCGCTTCACCGATCAGTGCCGCGAAGCGGGGCGCGTCGAGGGTCGCCGACATGGCCACGAGCGTGAGGTCACCGCGCAGCTCGCGGACTTCGATGAGCATGCCGAGGAGGAGGTCGGTCTCCAGTCCGCGCTCGTGAACCTCGTCGAGGATCACGGCGTCGATGCCCTCGAGCCCCGGCTCCGCGAGGAGGCGGCGCAGCAGGATGCCGGGGGTAACGAACTCGATGACGGTTCCAGGACCCGTCTGGCGTTCGCCGCGGACCGTGTAGCCCACGCGGTCACCGAGCCGGGTGCCGTCCAGGGCGGCCAGGCGCCGGGCGGCCGCTCGGGCAGCCACGCGGCGCGGCTGGGTGACCACGATCCGCGGACGGCCGCCGCGCCCACCCCGCCCGCTGTTCGCGGAGTTGCTGTTGGCGGTGTTGCTGTTGGCGATGGTGCCGTTTGCGATGTTGGCCATCAGCGGCGGCACAAGCGTCGTCTTGCCCGTGCCAGGCGGAGCCTGCACCACTGCCGCCGCCCCGGCACCGCCGCCTTGCAGCACCGCTGCGAGGGCGCCCAGCGATTCCGCAAAGGTCAGGCCCGCCCCGATGGCGCCGAGGTCGAAGAGGCCCTGGGTGCAGGCTGGGTCCAGGGGTGCGGTCGCGGAAGTCACGCCTCCATTGTCTCCGCAATTCATGCCCAGGCCGCAGAGCGCGTCCCAAACGCCGCGCGCTCCCAAACGCCGAAGTCGCCGGAACCGTGCGAGTACGCCGGAAATTTCCAGCGAATTCGCATGGTTCCGGCGACTCCGATGATCGGGACCGGCCGGTTTCGAGGTCGGGACGCTCCGCGCGGCGAGCTGGGGGCTTCAATGAGTGGGATCGGCAGCTTGGATTGGGGTACCGGTTGGAATAGATGCGGCGAAGGCGGGAGACTGGATCAACTCGATCACGAAAGTGGGAACCACATGATCAACCTCAAGCAAGACACCGAGGGCTTCATCCGCATGAACAGGCATTTCCCGGAAAAGTCGCTGATCAGCATCACGTTCACGGACGGCTCAGAGCAGGTCTATTCCGGGCACCGGCTCAACGGCCTCTATGACGACGCCGTGGCCGAGTACCGGGCCCAGAACCACCTGGACGCCAAGGGATTCTCGCGGGCCCCCAAGAAAACGGTCCAGCCCGCTAACAAGATCGAGTTCGTTCCGGTGCAAGCTGGAATGGACCCGTAACAGCGCCCCGGCACGCAAACATCCGCCTGAGACGTTCAGCCTCGGTCGGCCGTCACCAGCTGCGCATCCCGCCGAATCAGCCGACGCCGATCGCGCCCGGCCCGTGCGCCGGGCGGCGGAGGGCCCGGGCGCGGATGCGGAGATCGTTGTCGTGCACCCGCCGGTCGACGCCTGGCACCGGTGTGGGCGCGGTCCTTGTCCGCGGTGCCGGTGGACTTGCGGGCAACTCTTCCGGGCACAGGTCACTGATCAGCCCCATGCCGGCGTACTCGCGCATGGCCCTAATGCCGGCAACCGCAGCGGGCTTGTCCGCAAATCCCCTAGAGACGGCCAGTACCGCCCCATCCGGTGCCCTGAGCCGGAACCTGATGCAAGCATCAGCGTCTACAAAGAGTTCAAATGTGCCGGCCATGACGATCCTCCGATTTGCGGGCTCCCCCGTCCGGGCATCATTGCCACGTAGAGACGGGGAAAGCTTCGCTGCTGCCCACTGGTTTGGTTTGCCCTCGCTGCTGAACAGACGACGTAAGCTGCGTCTTATTAGTCTCGCTGCGGCCTTGAAACGCCCACAAGGCCGGCCACGTAAATCCTAGGTAAATAGCAGCCAACAAGACCGTGCGCGAGGCCACCAGGTCCGCCGCGGGGGCAGGGACAATGCCGCCGTGCCCCTACAGGGGCGGCCAATGGTCACGGCAGTAGGCAACGCGACTGGCACCCGCGGACGGCGGCGGGATGATCCGGTCCCAACACGGGGCGACGGCGTCGCCCCGTTCTGAAGGCTCTGCCGCCACAATGCGGCCCGCATCACCGGGAAGCCAGGCCATGACTGAATCGTTGGACAACCTACCCCCATTGTTCTTGGCTGAAGGCGCACCGGCTCGCATCACGGACCGCCATGCGCCTCACGCAAGAGTAGCCGGGAGGACTGACACTAAAACAGGGACTTTGGACCGTATCGGCCAGCGCCGCTGGCGCCTAGGCCTGCCACCCGCAGGCCGCCACCAAGTATCAACCACTCCAAAATTCGGGCCACAAAATCCTGATCGCACATTTGTCGCGCCATCGGCGGCCTCAGTGATGTTCCTAAAGAGAAGCCCGACTCGTTGCAGGGCGGTGGACGTAGCGTCTCCTAATGGCCCGGACTTATGCTGGCCGCATGATGCTCCTGCGGTCCCTTGCATGGCTCACAATCTTGCTGCCGGCACTGGTGCCGGTTGCGGGGTGCGCAAGGGTTTGCCCGACAATCGCGTGGATCAACTTCGTCACTGTGGCCCTGGACGGAGACACCCGCAACGTGTACTGGGTTCAGCTGTGCACCCCGGACTCATGTTCCCAGACGACGGCGATCCCAGCGGCGCAGGCTGTACTTCCATCCGTGACCGCAACTCCAACCGGGGCCAACGGTCTCGGTTTCGCGCCCGGTGGTGGTCCCGCAGTGCGTCACATCATCGTCGAGAAGGTCGGCTCGGACAGTTGGCGGTTTGGGTTCGAGATTGACACCCCCGGGTCAGTGATCGTCCGTGCGCTCGACCCAACAGGAAGTACTCTCGCCGAGAAAAGGACGTCCTTGGCGTGGCAGCGGACCGGCGATACGGTCCGATGTGGCGGGCCGGAGATTGCATCACCCGTCACGCTGACGGTCAACGGCTAGCGCTGGCGGTCGCCGGATAGGCAGTACTCCGGTGACCCAGCTCCGAGAGGTGCCCCTGGAGGTCTCGCTTTGGGGCGTAGAAGAGCTCCTGGCTCTGATTCTTTTGAGACTGCGGATGGCGTCCGAGGAGGAGTGCCCTGGGGCGCGTTGTGACCTCCCAGGAGAACTCGGTGGGTCTTCGCCGATGCTGGAGTGCTCTTAGCCATACGCGTGGAGCGGCTTGTCGGGCTGCCAGGCGGCTGCCGACGCTGGCCGGGCTTTGGCGGCCGGGTGAACTGTTTAGTCCACGCAGAGGCAGAAGGGGTGGCTGGCCGGGTCGAGGAATACCCGGAAGGTGGTGCCCGGCTGCACATCCGCCTTGGTGGCCCCCAGTTCGACAGCAACCTTCTCGCCTTCGTCCAGGTCCTGCACCATCAGGTCCAAGTGCATCTGCTGTGGCACCTCCTGGCCCGGCCACTCCGGTGCCCGGTAGCCGTCCACCTGCTGGAACGAAATGCAGTCGCGACCATCCTCGGGACGGATCTCGGCCCAATCGCCGTCAACCTTCACCTGCCAGCCGAGCAAGGCACCATAAAAGCCCGCGAGGGCCCCGGCGTCAGGGCAGTCAATGACGAAACCTGGGAAACGTGCGATAGCCATACCGGAATGCTACCGCCGGAAATTGAACACGTCTCTAAAGCCCGCTTGCAAAATGGTCCACCGCCGTGTCGGTCACCGGCGGACGCGCCGTCCTCGAACGGCTCGGCAGCGCCGCTGCCTCGCACTGCCTTAACTAACCACTTGACAGGCCCGGTGGCGGAGTCTACGACTGGCCTTGTCAAATCCCATCCGCCAGCCTAGGAGTAGCCATGGAGACCACGCCCTACGGAATCGTGCACTTTTTCCGGGGAGGCACCAAGGAACAGTACGAGGCGTCGCTTGCGGCAGTCCATCCAGGCGAGGGGCGCCTGCCGGAGGGTCAAATCTTCCACGCCGCCGGGCAGTCAGAGGGCGGCTGGACCATCATGGCCGTCCATGACTCGAAGGAGAGCTGGGAGAAGTTCCGGGACACGATCCTCATGCCCCGGATGCAACAGGGAATCGAGGGCGGCTTCACCGCGCAGCCCGAAGAGACGGTCATCGACCTCTACAAGGTCCTGCCCTGACGCCGTAATACACACCGACTCATTGACACAGCGGATCCGCCGCCGTAACAGTCCCGGATACGCAACACTGTCGACGTCGGGACGGTCGCTGAACGTCCGCAGCCTGTCAGCCGGGGACTCAGGACGCTATCGGACGAACCACCAAGACCGGGCACGGCGAGTGGCCGGCCACCTGGGAAGAGACCGATCCGATGTGCAGGCCCGCGAAGCCGCCGTGGCCGCGGGAGCCGACCACCACCAGATGGGCTTCCCGTGCGGCGTCCAGAATTGCCGATGCCGCCGAGTCGCTGTGGACGGTCCGCGTCACCACGTTCACGCCCTCCGCAGCCCGCGCCGCTTCAGCGCAGAGGGCCTCCGCTTGCTGCTCCGGAGACGCCTCCGCCACCACCTCCCCTGCGGCGGTTTCCAGCAGTGCGGGGTACCACGACATCGGCGCCTTGCTCCAAACAGTCACTATCCGCAGCTCTGCATCGCGGTACCGGGCCTCGTCGACGGCCCATTCAAGGGCGCCGCGCGACTGCTCGGAGCCGTCAAACCCGACCACAATCACAAAAGGATCCGAATTTGTCATGATTCCAGACTTTCTCCGCCGCCATGGGGTGCCAGGAGGCCTTCGGACCTCAGCGGATTACCTTGCTCCTGATCTGCCCTTATCACTGGAGAATCCTTCCTAAAGGGACCGTCCGCCGGGAGCCCGGCAATCACCGACGGCTACCACCAGTGTCGATCCCTCACCCACCCCTGGCCTCACCCGGTTCGGGTGAACTTCCCGCCCACGGGCCCGTCCGGCCGTCGGGTCAAACGATGCCCCGTTTGGCTGCCGTTTTTAGGGCATCGCGTCGGCTCCCGGCACCGAGTTTCCGATAGATGGACCGTTCGTGCGTCTTGACCGTGTTGACCGAAATGTACAGCGCCTCCGCAATTTCAGCCGCGGTCATGATGGAGCGCATGTAGGCCAGGACTTCGCGTTCGCGCTCGGTCAGGCTCCAGTAGGACTGTGTCCGAAGCCGGGCGTCACCCTGGCTATCACGTGCCATGAGGGCTGCGATGAAGGATTCATGGGCGGTGCCCCAGACAGCGTGCTGCACGAGCAATTCTGCGAGTTCCTCTCTCCGCTCCGCAAAGGGGCGGAGGACGGATCCTGGCTCGGCCCGGTGGACCGCATGTTCAATCCGTTCATGCGCCGCCGCAGTATCCCCGGTTCCGTGCGCCACGAGCGCCTCCGTCAGACTCGCGCAGGTGTCGACATACGAGTTGGCCCGACGATGAGCCAGTGACTCCGTGCAGCGTTGGGCAGCGGTGATCTCACCTCCGCGGCGGAGCAGCTCTGCCAGCAGTGTATCCACCAGAGCCCCATGCCCGCCGGCGCCCAGCGGTTGCGCGATCGCCAGCGCCCCGTCCAAGTCGCCCTGGGCTTCTGCGACCTTCGCCAGGGCAATCGTGTGCAAGGCGTTCCATGACACGCTGTACAGCCCACGTGCATGGAAGGTCTCCAGCACCGAGCCGGATTCGGCAAGCCGGGCCGGATCGCCAGTGGCACAATCAGTCAGAACCCGGTAAATGACACTCAGCGGCCCGGACGGGAACAGGTCACTGCCCAATCTCTGGGTCTTCGCCAGGTAGGTTTGAGCCGCAGTCAGGTTGTCATTCCAGTAGCATGCAATTCCGCGTGCCAGCCAGGCCGGAGCCATCCGCTCCTGCGAACTCCAGCCGAGGGCGTCTCCGCGCTCCACCGCCCGCGTGGCATGCTCTGAAGCGTGCACCAGATCACCGGCTCCGCCAAACGCCAGCGCCAGATCGGCTTGGGCGCAGATCTCAATCCCCTCCAACTGCTCCGGGGCGCCGGTCCCGCCGGCCGTCTGAAGCAGGGCGGCCGCGAGTTCGCCGGTGCGGTGCAACCGAAATTCCGCCTGGGCAAGTAAGAAGAGTCCTGACGCGCCGGCCGCGGAGTGGCCGTTTGCAGGAACGTCCCTGCTCGGCCGGCCGGTTTCAGCGGGGGCTGCGTGGTGATCCGTGCGGCCGATGCCAGGCGTCGATTCGAAATGGGCCCGGCACCCCTCAAGCCTCCGGCGGCGAAGCGCATCCAGGACAAAGGTCCGCGATAGCGCCCGATCGGTGAGCTCGGACGCCGCGGCGCTGTCGCCAGCAAGTTCACGGCACACGGATCTGATCATCAGTATCTCGGGGTCCTCGCTCCACGGCGTGGGCAAGTCCCGGCACAGCCGTTCGAGGGTCTGGGCGTCATTGCCGAGCAGGAAGTCGAGCCAGTGCGCGCCCAGCGACATCACGGCCTGGCGTGGAGCGCGCCCTTGCAGCGCCTGGGTTGCGCACTCGACGACGTCGGCGTCCTGGTAGTACCGCGCCGCCACTCGGTGAAGACGCTCGGCAAGGAGGGGGTCGCGCCTCTCCAGGATTCGCCGGCACTGCGCCGCGAAGAGGGAATGCCAGCGGTACATCGATTCGCCGCCGCGGTAATCGTGCTCCTCGATGAAGAGGCCGTTGCGAATGCATTCCTCGAGGAGCACGCCGCCGTGCGGCCGGCCATAGAGTTCGACGGCGAGTCGGCGGCCTAGCCAGTCGCAGGTTGTGGCCCGCAAGATGAACTCCGCCAGCGATGGTTCGAGCTGGTCGAGGATCTCTTCCGCCACGTAGTCGGCCAGTGGTACGTGCTTGGCCGTGGTGCCCGGCGCGGTCGTCACCGGCACGTTGCCGGACTGCGCCAGCGCGACGATGCTCGCGTGCACGGCGACCGGCCAGCCGGCAGTCATCGTCCAGAGGGATCCGGCGTCGAAGGCCGCGTCCTGTCCGAGCGACCAGGCAAACTGCGCGACTTCTTCCTGCGTAAAGGCAAGCTCGGGGGCGCGCAATTCGCCAAGGCCCTCGCCGTACCGGAATCGTTCCAGCTGGATCGACGTGTGGCCCCGTCCTGAGAGGACCAGCCGCAATGATGGGGGCGCCGACGCCGCCAGCACCCCCACGATTCCGTTCGCCAGCCCCGGCCCGGCCAAATGGACGTCGTCAATTACCAGGACAATCGGCTCCGTGAGCTCCTCGAGGGCCCGGAGCAAAAGGTCGTAGGAGGCGGCCCGGTCATGGGCGAGGCCCTGGTCAAGGGCCAGCAGCGCATCGCTGCCTGGCAGGGGCAATGTGCTGGCCGCACGCTGGATTGCCCCAACAACCCCGTGAAACAACCGGGCGGGTTCGGTATCAAACCGATCGAGCGACAGCCAGGCGCATGGCAGATCGCAGTTGCGGACCCAGTCTCCCAAGAACGTGGACTTGCCGTAGCCGGCCGGCGCTGCCACGAGCGTCAGGCGGTGCGAATCGGCAGACGCTGACAAGGCGTGTTCCAGACGCGGACGCTCCAACGCTCCCAGCCCGCGCAAGGGTGGCCGGATCTTGAACTGAGGTCCAGGCAGCCATCCGACATTCGGCATTTCTCCCACGTAGCACATGCTAGGCCGACGCAAAAGGGCCCTAACAGGGCGCAAAGACCCCTTGTGCGCCTCCGTCTGGCGCGGCCAAATAGCAGCCGGCGCTACCCCTCTACGGCGCGTCGGGAATTGCGGGGCCGGGGGTATCATCAGTCATGGCGACGAAGCCCGGAAGCCAGCCGGACCCGATTTTCCTCCATGAGCTCGACAAAGCCGGCCGGAGGCAGGTCCTTATTTGGGCGGGATTACGGCTTGCCGCATTTGCGGTGCTAATCCTCGCGCTCTATTTCGTTATTCCGGTAGGGGGATTCAATCAGGCCAATCCGGCGGCCGCATGGATCCGTCTGGCAGCTATCGTCTTAGTGTTTCTCGCCGCGCTGTCCCTGCAATTACGGATGATTCTCGCAGCGCATATCCCCCAGGTCCGGGCGGCCGTGACCGTGGTCGAGGCCATTCTCATGTTTCTGTGTCTTTTCTCGCTGCTTTACATGTCTCTGTCCTTGACAGACCCGTCGTCGTTTAGCCATCCCCTCACCAAAACAGACGCCCTATACTTCACAACATCCACCTTTGCCACGGTCGGTTTCGGCGACATCACACCGGTGAGTCAACTGGCACGGTCGGTGGTTTCGGTCCAAATGATTGCTGACTTGGGCGCCCTCCTATTAGTCGCCAAAGTGGCCTTTTTCGCGGCGGGCCGGCGTCTGGGCATGTGAGCCTATCCCGCCTTTGCTATCACCCGAAACGGATGATTGCCGGCCAATGGGCAGAGGCTCGGCGGGGAATGCAGCAGCGGACACTCAAAACCCGTGGGCGGACGGCGATGCGGGGTGCCGATCGACCCCGCGTTGCATGACCGGCGGCCCTTTGCCCGCAGGTTAGATCACCCGGTGTGGGTGGGGTTGCGCGAACGCCCCGAGCGGACAATGAAAATTGTCATGAGTGCCCAACCGCGGTACATCGGGCCCGGTCGACGAGTTGCTACCTAGGCGGTACCCCATGTCTCTCCAAGAACAGCCCCCGAGCTCCGGCAGCACCGAACAGGAAGAAATACTGAGGCTAAGGGCCGAAGTTGCCCGGTTGCAGCGCGAACGGGACGACGCACGGCAGGCCACACAAGCCCCACCGAGGCCTTCCGGACCACGCCACCCAGGGCTGGCTCGCCGGATAGTGGCCATCGTGCTGGTGGTCCTGACGGCAGTGTTGGCCTTCGCCGCCGTGCCGGCCATGTATTTGCGCAGCGAAATCCTCGACACCGATCGCTACGTGGCAACGGTGGCACCGCTGGCATCGGACCCTGCGATCCAGGCCGAGATCACGGACAAGGTCACACAACAGATCTCCGATTCCGTGGACATCGAGGCCATCACCCGGGATGCCCTCAACGAACTCAGCAAGACGGCCCCGCGCGTGGCAGCGGTGATCACCGGGCTGGCACCGGCGATTGCGGAGCAGACCAAGAATCTGATTCATTCCACCGTGTCCAATTTCGTGGCCACGCCGCAGTTCCAGGATCTTTGGATCCAGGTGAACCGGGTGGCACACCAAGGCATCGTGAACCTTGCCACCGGTAGCACAGGCGGCGCTGTAAGTATCGACCAAAGCGGCACGGTGTCAATCTCGACCAAGGAGATCGTTGCCCGGGTCAAGGCCGCCCTCGTCGACCAGGGGGTCGGAATCGCCGCCAGAATCCCGGACATTGACAGGCAGATCACCCTGTTCCAGTCGCCCGAGCTGGTCCGGGCCACGAACGCCATCAGAACGCTGGATGCGACCGCCCCGATATTGGCGTGGTCGACGGTGATTACCGCCGTAGGCGCAATCGCTGTGGCCCCCCGCGGCCGGAAACGGAGCACCACCAGCGGTGTCGGTTTGGCCGTGGCGATAGCCATGGCGTTGCTGGCCCTGGCACTTGTCATCGGGCGCGCTGTCCTCCTCAACTCGATCCCGCCGGGTTCTGTCACCCCGGCGGCGGCTCAAAGCCTGGTCGAGACATTCCTGGTGCCGCTGCGCACCACCCTGCGCCTCGTCTTCGTGGTGGGACTCATCATCGCTCTGGCGGCGTTCTTGGGCGGCCACTCGCGTCCGGCGGAGTTTGTCCGGCACGGCCTGGCGAGTGCGGGAGACTACATCACCGGGAAGATCGGGGCAGGCCAAGCCAAACCCTGGCAACTCTGGCTGGCCCGCTACCGGCGGATATTGGAAGCGGCGATTGTCGGTATCGCTGTGCTGGTACTGATCTTCTGGCAGGACCCGACGGCGGCCGTCGCCATCTGGACAGCGGTTCTGGCCGTGCTGGCCATTCTCCTGATCGAACTGCTGTGCCGCCCCGCCGTTGCTCCCGGGCCAGGCGGCGAGCCGGCTGTCACCGAACCCGTCACCGAGCCCGTCACCGAGCCTGTCGCCGTGCCCGCCACAGGGCCTGCCCCACAGCCCACGCCGGAGTCCGCACCGGGGACTCCCCGAGCGCCGGCAACGGCGGCTGGTTCCCCGGACTCCGCCCCAGCAAAGTCATCCAGCGCGGGTGACCCCCCGGACGAGCCGAATCCCACGCTCCGTCTCCCCTGAGGGCATGCATTCCTGAGGGGCACGCTTGCGCTGGGAGACTGACACCTGGTCAGAAAGCCCCCTGGGTCTCACAGTGTCCTGTCTTGCGGTGGGCCGGCCGGTTGCGGCCGGCACTCGCCGGGCAAGCTGCCGCCAGCGCTAGGCGGCCGGCGCAATGCAGGTTAGGGAGCTGTCGGCGAGAACGGGAAGAGGTCTTCTCCTCCTCCGTGCACAACGAGGCACGTCGATTCCGGTATTTCCCTCCACGCCCCCTGCAGATCCCCCAGCGGCTCGGAAACCACCACGCGCGCGTCGGAGGATAGCTCTTGGAGCATGGGGTTATCCGGGTACTGGGCGCGAAGCGTGGAGATGTCCGCACTGTGGTAAAGCGTCCGCGACATGCCTTCACTCGAGTAGCGGAACGCCCACGTGCTCTCGCCGTCGGTGGTTGCCACAGTCATCTGGATGGGGTACTGGATGCCGTGGCGCTTTCCGACGTCTTCAATCAGTCCCACCGCGGAGGCGACCGCAGCACGCGGATCCTGCTCCAGGCCGAAGGTGAGCGCGACGTAGAAGAACAGTTCCGAGTCCGTCGCTCCCTCGATTAACGGAAACAGCGACGGCTCGACGGCGAAGGCCAAGTCGCGCTTGACCGTCGGGAAATCCGTGATGAGTCCGTTGTGCATCCACAGCCAGCGGTCGTGCCGGAACGGATGGCAGTTTGTCTGCTGGATCGCCGATCCGGTCGTGGCCCGGATGTGCGCGAAAACGCGCCCGGCGGACGCCTGGGCGGATAATTCGCGGAGATTGCGGTCGTGCCAGGCCGGCTCGGTGCTGCGGAACACCCCGGGCGTCGGGGCCGATCCATACCAGCCAACGCCGAATCCGTCGCCGTTGGTGGTCTCGACTCCCATCCGTGCATGTTTGCTCTGCATCACGAGCGAGTGGACGGGTTTGTACAAAAGATCATCAAGTTTCACCGGCGAACCTGAATACGCGAGCCAACGGCACATGGCGTCCTCCTCGTTTTGGACAGCAGTCCATCACGCGTTCCGGGCCCCGCACATCATCATCCGGGGGTGATTCGACCAGCTGTGGGAGGGCCTGGGCGCCGGCCGCAGGATCACCCGCGGCGGGTGACGCGCCTGCGTGGTCCAAAGCCAACACTGGTGGTACCTGCCAGTGATTGGGCTGCCAGGCGTCAGCCCATGAGGAGCGCAAG
The DNA here is from genome assembly GCF_042788715.1 of Arthrobacter sp. NPDC056886. Classification (NCBI taxonomy): domain Bacteria; kingdom Bacillati; phylum Actinomycetota; class Actinomycetes; order Micrococcales; family Micrococcaceae; genus Arthrobacter; species Arthrobacter sp. NPDC056886. The sequence continues at coordinate 190,210 of NZ_JBHUBT010000007.1, read as the reverse complement.
CCTACGGAGAGAGGGGCCTTGCAATGTCGAGACCGCAACCAGTCCTAGCGCGGATGATGGCGCTGGGGGCAGCCCTCGGGTTACTCGCCGGCTGCAGCACCACAAGCCCGAGCACCAGCCCCGCGACCAGCCAGATTAAGAGCGTTTCACCGGTGTGCGCTGCCTCGGATGCCTTCTCCGCATCGCTGACGAATTTTAAGGACACGCTCAAGCCAGGTGTCACGGTGGAACAGATCCAGTCGGCCCGGGACCAGGTCAAGAAAGCCTACGACGATCTCCTTAACGCAGCCGGTGACGCGGCCAAGGAACGGGTGGATGCCGTCAAGGCTGCCCAACAGAAGTTTGCTGCCGCAGTCAGCGCCATTCCCGACACCGCGACACTGAGCCAGGCAGCCAACTCCCTGCGGGACGAAGCCGCGAACGTGCAGGCCGCCCTCAGCGACCTCTCGAATGACGTGGAGTGCTAGGTCGGCCCGCCCGAAACCTGGACATGCCAACCCCGCCCCCAGAGCCCCGTCCACAAACAACGTTCGCCAAATGAAAGTAGGGAAGCCAAATGGATTTCTTCGAGAACTTTTGGGAAATTTTCTGGTGGCTGTTCATCTTCTATGCGTTCTTCGCATTCCTCTGGGCGTTGTTCATGGTGATCGGCGACCTCTTTCGTGACCACGAACTCAGCGGCTGGTGGAAGGCCGTCTGGATCATCTTCCTGGTCTTTGTCCCCCTCCTGTCCGTGCTGGCATACATGATTGCGCGCGGCAAGGGGATGGCGGAGCGGTCAATGGCCCAGGCGCGCAAGAGCCAGGCCGAAACCGATGCGTATATACGCCAGGTGGCCGCAGCGAGCCCGACCGACGAGATCGCCAAGGCCAAGGCGCTCATGGACGCTGGAACCATCACTCCGGAGGAGTTCAACCGGATCAAGAGCAAAGTAGTCGTCTGACTCAGATTGGGGAACCCTAATAATCGGGGAGCGAGCCGTAAGAACTCACTAATCAGCACTCCTCCTCGCCTCTACGCTGGAGCCAGGCTGAACCAAGGAGGGCTCATGGAACCGGCATCACCGGAATCCGATCCACGTCCGGCCCTCCCCCGCAGCGTAACCATCCTGCTTGCCCTGGCCGGCGCGGCCGTAGTCGCATTCGGCCTTGGTGCGATGCGAGGAATCGTCACACCGGTGTTCTTCGCGTTCGTGCTCACCTTGTGCGTTCATCCCGTGCGCCGCTGGATGCAAGGACGAGGGATACCCCGGGGCATAGCCACGGGGACCACAATCGCGGCCGTCTTCGGGTTGCTGACCGCCTTCGCCACGGTTCTCATTGCCTCACTGGCACAGTTCTCCGCGCTGCTGCCGCAATACGCCCCCCAAGTGCAGCAGCTCGGCGCCACAATTGCCAGTGCGCTGGAATCCTTGGGTTTTGGCCCTGAACAAGCCCAGGAAGTCCTGAACGGGTTTACTCCGAGCCGCATCATCGGGTTCCTCGGCGGCCTCCTGGGCAACATCGCGGGCCTGGTGGCCAGCCTCGTGATCATTTTGACAATGCTCATCCTCATGGCACTGGATGGCTCGCGCGTACCGGTGATCCTGACTCACCTGAACTACCACCGACCGGCACTGGTCGCCGCGCTTGACGTCTTCGGAACCGGCGTGCGCCGCTATATGGTCGCCACCACCGTTCTCGGGCTCGCCCAAGGCGTGTTCAACTGGCTGGTCCTTGTCATCCTGCAAGTCCCCGGTGCCCTGCTGTGGGGGTTGCTCTCGTTCATCTGTAGCTTTATCCCCAACATCGGGTACTTCATCGCCATCGTCCCCCCGCTGTTCTTTGGATTCCTCACCGGTGGTTGGCCGACTGTAGTGGCCATCATCGTCATCTATGGCGGGATCAACGGCGTCATCCAGTCCATCATTCAACCGAAGTACGTGGGCAACGCAGTGTCGCTCAGCGAGACTCTGACCTTTGTCTCCGTCCTCTTCTGGGCCGTGGTCCTGGGCCCTGTCGGTGCCATCCTCGCCGTCCCACTGACGCTCTTCGTTCGCGCCATCCTGCTCGATTCCGATCCCAGGATCGCATGGTGGCGGCCATTGACGGGCGACCAGACGGACGTGGCAATGCTGCTCAAACAAGAGGACGAGGCGATCCGCGCCCGCCGCGGCAGGCCGCGGCCAGGCCGCCCGGACACCGGCAGTGCGCCGAAGCCATGACGCGCCGTCACGGTACTGCCCGGGGCCGGTGAGAGACGCATGCTGAGCACCATCACCAGCCTGGTGCTCTTCGGCCTCGCCGGGGCGATGAGCACTGTGCCTGTCAGTGTGACGATCATGATTCTGCTCTCGCCAGATCCACGCCGCGGCGCCCTGCCCTTCCTGATCGGCAGCCTGGCGGGTTCGATCATGGTGGTGGGCCTGTCGGCGGTCGGGCTGCAGTTCTTGCCCGGCAGGCCGCCGCTCTTGCGCAAGGACGAACTACTGGCCCAGATTGCCATTGTGATCGGAGCAATTCTGATTGGTTATTCCTTATACCTTTTCGTGGGCAAGGGCCAGCGGGACAACGCCATGCTTGGCAAAATGACGTCGAGGTTCCGCTCCGCCCGGCCTTGGGAATTCGTCGTTCTGGGCCTGGGCTTGAACCTGCGTCCCAAGGCAATCCTGCTGGCCGTTACGGCAGGCGCCGTGATCAGTGTCCAGGAACCGCCGCCGCTGGAAGGGAGCGTGCTGATCCTGGCCTACGCCGTCGTGGCCCAATCCGCCGTCGTCATTCCCGTCGCAGTGTGGCTACGCTCACCGGAACGCGCCCAAGCACCCTTGACCACCCTCTACAACTGGTTGCAGCGTCACGGACGCAGGATAGCGGCGATCGTCACGCTGGCGATCGGGCTTTTCATCGTTGGCTACAGCCTCCTGCAACTCTGACCGGAAGTGCCCCGCAGATTGGCCAAAGCCGCCGCCGGAACCCCAGGGCTCAGCCCAGGACGCTCCCCTCGCCGGTGCCGGCCGGCTTGGGGTCAGGGATCCGTATCATGCGGAAGGAAGTGCCGAGCCCGGCGAGGCCGGCAAGGATGGGGACGAACAGTGCGATCTGGAGGGCCAGGGGCCGTGCCTCCGTGTTGATGCGGATGATTTCGTTCTGGATGTCCTCCGGCTGGCCGGCGATCTGTTCCTGGAGTTGCGCGTCGCTCATCACCTGGGCGTCGTCTTCCAGCACGGTCGCGACCTGCTGCTTATCGTCGGGCGGGAGGACCGTGCTGGCATTCGACAAGCCGATGAAAATGGTCGACAACGATGCCAGCATGATGCCGCCGGCGAAGGCGAGCCCGAAGGACAAACCGAACGATCCCGCGGCCGAGTTCACGCTGGCGGCCTCGCTGACCCGCTCGTCCGAAATCGGAGACAGGGTGTAGTTGTTGAGCTGGGATACCAGCAGCCCCAGGCCAAATCCTGAGATGATCAGCGGGATCAGGAGCCACCAGCCGGAGTCCGCGCGGGGCACGATCGGGACCAGCACCACCAAACCCACGACCAGGAACAAGAAACCCCACCGTATGAGGCTGGCCGGGCGCCGCCTCCCGGCTCTTTTCCCGGCGATCATGGCGACCGCGAACATGGTCAGCGAGAGCGGGGCGATCGACAGACCTGACTGCATCGCGTTGTATCCGAGCACCATCTGAAGGTAGATGGGCAGCACGATCATCGTGCCGCCCAGGGCGATCTGCTGGAGCATTTGTCCCGTGGCACCAAAGCGGAAGGTTTTCGTCTGGAAAAGGTCCGGATCCAGCAGTGTCGGCTTGTCACGGCGTTTGCGCTGAATGAGCCAATAGACCAGGCCGCCCAGGCCGACGGCACCGACAGCCAGGAGTGCGCCCACCGCCTCGCCGCCTTCCTGCCAGACCAGGATGCCGAGCACGACGCCGCCCATGCCCACGATGGACAGGATTGATCCGAAGAGATCCAGTTGCCGGGGCCCCGTGTACGGCACGTCTTTGACGAGCCTGATTCCGGACAATACGACCGCGATGATCAGGGCCTCGAGCAGGAAGGCCACCCGCCAGGACAGGAACGTGGTGATGAAGCCGCCCAGCAGAGGCCCGACGGCGGCGGCGATCGCCGCCGAGGCGCCGACCAGGGCATAGACCCGATGCTGGGCATCTCCCTCGAAATTTCCGTGGATGAGGGACTGCATGGCGGGAAGCAGCAGCGAGGCGCCAAGGCCGCCGATCAGAGCCCAGCAGATGATGATCGGGACGAGACTCTGGGCCAGGGTCATCGCCACTGCGCCGACGGCGTAGCAGGCAAGCCCGATGACGTAAGCGCGCTTGCGCCCGATCAAGTCGCCGATCTTGCCGCCGATCAGGATAAAAGCCGCGGACACCAGAGCTTCAAGGGCGATTGTCGACTGAAGTCCGCTGACGGTCGCGCCGATGTCCCTCACCACGGCGGAGATCGAGACGTTCATGATCGATGTATCGACGACGAGCACGAACATCGCCATCGCCAGCAACAGCGCGAGTTTCTGGTTGAACGGCACCGTCTGCGCGTCGCCGTCGCTTGGAGAGTTCATGATTGGCCATCCCCGCGGCTCGCCGCGTCCCGGGTCGTTTCACATGCGATGTTGAAGCCACGCTAACTGCCAAGTACCAAGTCCGAATCATTCCCGGCGGGTGAGGTTTCAGCCCCAGGGTCCGGAATAGCCAGGGAGCGCCACAGCCCAACGCCTCGATGGCCTAACGTAGGAGACTGCCCGGGCTTTGCGGGGCATTCCTTCACGTCCCACCAACGAGCCCGCCCCGGAGGCAAACCAAGATGGTCGAACAGCTAACGGCTTTTGTGCTGACCTGCCTGGTGGTGGTCCTGGTGCCCGGCCCGGACTTTGCGCTCGTGCTCAGGAATGCGGCCCGCGGCCCCCGGGCCGCAGCAGCCGCCGTCGCCGGAATCATGGTGGGCAACACGATTCTTGCCGCGCTGGCCGTTCTTGGTGTCACGGCGCTGCTGGGAGCATCGGAGGTTCTTGGGACCATAATCCGAATCGCCGGGGCCGCCTACCTGCTCTACCTGGGTGCCCGGGCGCTCGCAGAGGCATTCGCCAGAAATCCCATGAAAGAGGGCCTGCCTGCGGCATCCGTCTCTGGACGCCAACCCGGCGGAAGTTCGCCTTTCGTGCAGGGAATGGTGAGCAACCTGCTCAACCCGAAAGTCGCCGTCTTCTACTTGTCCCTGTTCCCGCAATTCACGCTCGCCCCGCTGCCGCCTCTGGCCCAGCACGCCGTGATGGCGGGCATTTTTCTAGTGATCGCGTTGGCCTGGTACGTGCTGGTGCTCAGCGCGCTCAAAAAAGTGACTGGCTTCCTCGCCCGGCCCCGAACCGGCCGGATCGTCGTCGGCAGTTCGGGCGCGGTCCTGGTCGGGGTTGGCGGCACGATCCTGACGCAGACGCTGGTCTCCGCATAACCGATCCCTAGGGCCGCGCCGCGCAGGTGCACCGGGTCACCCGAAAGGGGTGATGGCCGTCACCCGTACCGTGTGCAAGGATGAACGCCATATGGTCTCCCGGAGGGATGGCGGAATCCAATGCCCCACAACCCAGCCGAGCCAGCCGTCGAAGCCGCCGGCACCCAACAGCTCATCATCGTCGGCTCCGGCCCCGCCGGCTACACCGCGGCAATCTACGCCGCCCGCGCCGGCCTCGAGCCGCTGGTCATCGCCGGGGCCGTCACTGCCGGCGGCGCCCTCATGAACACCACCGAGGTGGAGAATTTCCCCGGCTTCCCGGGCGGCATCCAGGGCCCGGAATTGATGGACGGCCTCCAGCAACAGGCAGAGAAGTTCGGCGCCCAAGTGGTGTTCGACGACGTCACCGAAGTCCGGCTCGCAGGCCATCTCAAGCGCGTGGTCACCGGCGCCGGCGAAACGCACCAAGCGCCCGCCGTCATCCTCGCCACCGGCTCCGCCTACAAAGAACTCGGCCTGCCCGAGGAGAAGAAGTTCAGCGGCCACGGACTCTCCTGGTGCGCCACCTGCGACGGGTTCTTCTTCAGGGACCAGGACATCATCGTGGTGGGCGGCGGCGACTCGGCCATGGAGGAAGCCACCTTCCTGGCGCGTTTCGGGAAGACCGTCACCGTGGTGGTCCGCAAGGGCGAGCTCCGCGCCTCCCGCATCATGGCCCAACGCGCCAAGGACAACCCCAAGATCAGCTTCGCGTGGTTCTCCGCCGTCACCGCCATCCACGGGGACTCCAAGGTCACCGGCGTCACCCTGACCGACACCCGCACCGGCGAAACCCGCAACCACGGCGCCACCGGCATATTCGTCGCGATCGGCCATCTGCCTCGGACCGAACTGCTGGGCGGCCAGGTGGAGCTCGACGCCGAGGGCTACATCAAGGTGGACTCCCCCACCACGGTCACGAACCTTTCCGGCGTCTTCGCCTGCGGGGACGCCGTGGACCACCGCTACCGGCAGGCCATTACCGCCGCCGGAACCGGTTGCGCCGCGGCCCTCGACGCCGAACGCTACCTTGCCGCGCTCGACGACGCCGACAGCATCGCCACCGCCCTGGTCGAAGAACCCACGCACTCGTAGGCCACCGCGCCGGACGCGGGCAGCTTCACGCCTGCCTGCTGCACTCAGGGGGATAGAGCACTCACGGTTCAGCCCTCACGGTTCAGCCCTTACGGTTCGGCCGGGGTCCCGTCTGCTGCTCTTGGGGCAGGCGGGGCTGCCGGACTGGTGGGCTGTGACAGCGGGCGAGCGTGAAGCGTCGCATCGAGCTGGTCGGCGTCGACGGCGGCGAGGTTGCGGATCAGGACGATGAGCCAGGCGAAGACCAGCGAGGCGGCGATGAGCTCCACGGCGGTGAGGTTGTAGTAGCCCACGGGGAACCACAGCACAGCAGCCACTAAGATGACTGCCAGGAAGACCCAACCGAGCGCCGCGAAGGTCGCCGAGATGGAGGGAACCAGGGCGCGGATGCGGACGATCAGGGACGCGAACACCACCACCATGCCGGACGCGAACAGGGTGTGGATGCCGAAGCGCTCATCGACGGGGAATAGTCCCACGCCGGCGAGGAAGACGCCAATGAGTACGATGCCCCCTTCGAGCACCTTGACTCGATGCCGCGCCGCGGACGTCGTCGCGGTCGCCGCTAGTGTCGCCGTCGCATAGCCCGCCAGTGTGGTGACCACGACGCCGGCGACGATCAGGGTGAAGTTGAACGCCACCCCGGAAACGTCCGAGCTCATGCCGAGGGCGCTGAGGTTCTCCTGCCACCATTGCGGGTTCTCGGCAGTGAGCATGCTCGTGAGGATTCCAGTGACGAGGAATCCGGCGAGGAGCGCGGAGAGCCGATAGGCGGTCATGCTGAGCGCGGAAAGGTACGCGGTGTAGGCGCTGATGGCGCCCGTGGTCCCGACGAGGATGGCAGCCGCCACCGGATAGAGGACTGCCCCAATGAACGCCCGCTGGAAGATCGCGAAAAGCGCCAGCCAGCCCAGCAGGAAGATGAACGCGTGGGCCAGCGCGAGGCCTGCGACGTCGATGGAATTGCGAATCCGGCTGCGCCGTGCGGATGATGACAGCGCCGATGAAGACAGCGCTGATGATGACCGGGCCGACGACGACGGGGCCGGCAGTGACCAGGGCTGCCCGCGTTGCATGCAACCGGCCACCACTGCCCCGGCCCCTAGAACCGCGGTGCCGAGGGCCGCGATGTCACCGGCCGATCCTCGTCCGGACAACGGGACAGGTTCGCGCCCGACAAGCAGGAACGCGACGATGCCGAGGGCCAGGAAGCCCACGCTGCCGATGACGAGCGCCCGCGACTCGGCCGTGACGGCTGCGCGGTGGGTTGGTTCCGACATCACTCACTTCGATTCGCTGGCGTGGCAACCGGGGCAGTTCCGCCGCCAGGGCCAGCCCGGGTGGCCTCCGCCGGCGATAGCCCAACGTTAAGACCGCGTGGGCTTGGTGCCGTCACCCAGAGCGGATGAATCCCCCGGTGCTGGGCCGGACGGCGTGAGCGCCGCACCTATGTTTGCGGGCGGCAGGGCCGGCCGCGGGTTACGGCCCCAGGTGCGGAATGATCAGCACGGGCCTGGCCTGCAAACGTGTCAGGGACACGCTGACCGAGCCCTCCAGCAGCCGGCTCATCCGGGCAATCCGCCCGGGCCGCTGGCCGCCGACTATCAGCGCGGCCGCATCCGTGCTTTCCGCCAGCCGGCCTAGGGCCTGGGCGACTTCCCCGTTCAGCACCCTGAAGGACCACGCCCCGCCGGGCGGCCCTAGAATGCCCTCGAGGCCGCTGAGCAGCTGCGAGGCGGGGAATTCGGCTTCCGTATTGCGGGCAGGATCCAGGGAAGTGCTTTCCAGGACTTCGGCCGGCTCCCACTCCGTGAGATAGCTGGCCGGGTCCACGAACGCGCAGATCAAGTGCGCCCCCATGATCGCTGCCAGCCCTGCGGCGGCCCGCACCAGCCGTTCTTCGAATGCCCACGGGACGCCGAGAACCAGCGGGCCGTCCGTCCACGGCCCGTCACCGGCCTGCCCGAAATCAGCTGGCGGTTCCACGGAACCCATCAGTTGAGGCCCGCAGCCGCTGGCCGCCTATGCCCGGGGCGTGCAGAGAATCCACGCCTTCATTATGCCCATTGCTGCCCGTCGGCGAAGGTATTAGCTCGCGGTGGCGGCCTCCAGAGCCTGCAGCAGCGGCGTCGTCGGCCGTCCGATCAGCCCGGACAGCTCGCCCGTAACGGTAGCCAGCAGACCGGCTTTGGTGTCCGAGTCCAGGGCGGCGAGGAATCCTGCAGTGCCTTCGTCGAGCCCGGCAGTGGTCAGGACCTCTACCAGTTCGGGTGCCGAGACCGGCCGGTAGACCACTTCCCTGCCCGCGATCTTGGTGATCGCCGTCGCCAGTTCCTTGAAGTCCCAGGCGTAGTCGCCGGAGAGCTCGTATGTGCGGCCCTCGTGCCCGGCGGAACTGAGCACCGCAGCTGCGGCGGCCGCATAGTCTGCCCGGGTGGCGCTGGCCACCCGTCCGTCACCGGCAGCGGCCACGACGGCGCCCGTCTGCTTGGCTGTGGCCACGGCCTGGGCATAGTTTTCGGTGTACCAGCCGTTGCGCAGGATCGCGAAGTCGAGTCCCGACGCGCGGACGAGCTCCTCTGTGGCCTTGTGCTCCGGGGCCAGGATCAATTCGGTGGTGTCCGCGGCCAGGACGGACGTGTAGGCGATGAACCCGACGCCTGCGGCCTTGGCCGCATGGATCACATTGGCGTGCTGGGCCACGCGGGAGCCAACTTCGCTGCCGGAGACCAGGAGGAGTTTGTCGACGCCTGTAAGGGCTTCCGTAAGCGCCGCCGGATCGGAGTAGTCCGCGACGCGCACCTGGACGCCACGGGCGCCGAGCTCACTGGCCTTCGCGGCGTCGCGGACCACGGCCACGAGCGAACCCGGTTCCTGGCTGCTGAGCAGTTCCTCGAGGACCAGCCGGCCCAGCTGTCCTGTAGCACCCGTTACTGCAATCGTCATGTTGCGCTCCTAGAATTCGTGGTGGTTGTTCATGTCGTGATTCTGGCGTGCGGCCGAACCGGCGCCGGGGTTCACAACCGGCCCCCGGTCCGGGTCATTCCCGGTGTTACGTTGTGCGACAGTTACGTCGTGCGACCGCTCTACGGTCAGGTCAGGGTCCACGAGCGTTTGGACAGCCCGAACCAGAACCCGTCGATCGCCGTCTTGGCCTGGATGTCTCCCGAAGCGTAGGCGGCCCCGAGTGCAACATAGAGCGGAGCCCAGTGCTCGCTGCGGGGGTGCGCTTCGCGGGCGGCCGGGGCCTTGTTGAGGAAGTCCAGGATGGAGTCGACGTCGCCGCGAGCCATGGCTTCCTCGGCCCAGTGGTCGAATTCACGCGAGACGGCGGGCGGGGCGCTGTCCGGTCCGCCGGCGGGATTGAACCAGCGCAGGTTGTGCGTGGTGAATCCCGATCCGACGATCAGTGTGCCACGCTCCCGCAGGGGCCCAAGCGAGACCCCGAGGTTGAACAATCCCTGCGGATCGAGGGTGGGCATGGACATCTGCACCACCGGCACGTCCGCTGCCGGATACATCTCTTTCAGCGGAACGTAGGCTCCGTGGTCCAGGCCGCGGCTCTCGTCGCGCTCCACGTGGTGGCCGTGGGCGGCCACCAGCTTTTCCACTTCGGCAGCAAGCTCAGGCGCCTGCGGGGCGTCATAGACCACCTCGTAGTACTTCTGGGCGAAGCCTCCGAAGTCGTACACCAGCCCCGGATCGCGCCCGGTGGCGCTGAGCGTCACGGGGGCATTCTCCCAGTGGGCGGAGACCATGAGAATGTCCTTGGGCTTGCCGAACGTGCCGGACCAGGCATTGAGTTCGCGGGTCCACGTGGCGTCGTCGGCCAGCGGCGGCGCTCCATGGCTGAGGAAGAGGACCGGAGGCCGGTCGGCGGTCTGAGTCATGGAACTATCGTACCCGGATTTGATTGAAGCTTCAAGTTTCTTGTGCGCGGGGCCGCGGGCTGCGCGAAGGCGCAGCCCGAATGGGGAGACTGGGCCAGCATTGCGACGCTGCCGTCAGCAAGGCAGTGCCATTATGAACACGTGACTATCGCGAAAACGATCATGCTCTTCATCCTGGCGGCGGCCGCTGAAATTGGCGGGGCCTGGCTCGTCTGGCAGTCCGTCCGCGAGGGTCGGGACTGGTGGTGGGCCGGGCTGGGGGTCGCGGCGCTGGGCATCTACGGCTTTGCCGCAACGCTCCAGCCGGATGCCCACTTCGGACGCATTCTCGCCGCGTACGGCGGCGTGTTCGTGGCCGGGTCCCTGGCCTGGGGCATGATCTTCGACGGCTTCAGGCCCGACCGGTGGGACGTCCTGGGTACGGTGATCTGCCTGTTCGGCGTCGCCGTCATCATGTTCGTTCCCCGTGACGCCGGTTGAAGGCGACAATGACCCGCTTCGTGATTGCCCCGGATGTGGCGCTCTACCTCGCCCGCAGCGGGGCGGCAATCGCCGACGAACACCAACTGGTGGCCCCGACGCTCCTTCGCTCACAGGTGCTCTCGCTCCTGTACCAGTCGGTCCGGCGCGGCGAGCTGACGGAGGCCGACGCCGACCGTCAGCTCGACTACCTGCGTGGCCTTCGCATCCGGCTCCTCGGCGACCGCGTCCTGCAGCGCGCCGCGTGGAGGCTCGCCGAGCAGCTCGGATGGGAGGACACCCTCGACGCCGAATACGTGGCCCTGACCCAGCTTCAGGCAGACGCATTTGTGACGCTCGATGCCAGATTGGCTGTGACCGTGCAGGGACTGGTCACGATCGCGGAACCCCAGGCTCTGCTCGCCCTGGACTAACGTGGGCCAACCGGGCCCCGCCTTACCGGCCGGCCGTACGGTCGAGCACCTTGCCGAGGATCCGGGCGCCCTCCCGGAAAGCTCCCGGGTTGGGTCCGGCGTAATTGAGCCGGATGTACGGTCCCGCCGGTTCCGCTGGGAACCACTCGGTGCCGGCGGCGATGATGACCCCGGCGCCCTCGCAGTCACGGACAACCTGGTCGACGTCGGTCCCGTCGGGCAGGCGTGCCCAGAGGTTCAGCCCGCCCGTGGGGACGTGCTCCACATGGGCCTGTGGGGCATACTCCCGCAGGCTGCTGACCAGCAGGTCCCGGCGGACCAGGAGCTGGTGGCGCAGCCCGCGCAGGTGCGTCTGCCACGCCGGCTGCGTGACGACGTCGAGCGCGGCCGCCTGGAGAACGCCACTGACATACATCGATTCGGCCCCGCGCTCCGCCAGGATACGGTCGCGGGCCGGGCCGCGGGCGATCACCGCTGCAACGCGGATGCCCGGGGACACGCTCTTGGTCAGCGAGCGAAGGTAGACCACATGGCCGGAATCGTCACGGGCGGCAACGGGCGCCGCGTCGGTGGTGATGCCGAAATCGTGCGCCCAGTCGTCCTCAACCAGAAACGCCCCGTAGGCCCGCACCACCTCCAGCACCTGCTCCCCCACCCGGGCCGGCCACTGCGCGCCGGTGGGATTGGCGTAGTTCGGCTGGGCATAGAACACCCGCGCGCCGCTCTCCTCAAAGGCCCGGGCCAACTCCTGCGGGTCCGGGCCTTCGGGGCCGCTCGGCACCGGAACTACCCGGACACCGGCCTGCGCCGCAGCCAGAATAGCTCCCCAGTAGGTCGGCGATTCCACGAGCAGGGGCTGCCCACTGCCCACCAGTGCCCGGAACACGGAACTGAGCCCGCTCTGGCTGCCGGGGAGCACGATCACGTCGCTCGGGGTCGGTGGCGTGACGCCGGCCGGCGTAGAGGTGCGGAGTTCATGCGCGAACCACGACTGCAGTTCGGGCAGGCCGGCCGCGGGAGGGCGCGACAGGGCCGCCTCGCCCCGGGCTGCGCGCGTCAAGGCCGCCCGCACCAGGCGCTCGGGCAGGAGTTCCCGCTCCGGATAGCCGGAGTGGAATGCGATGACATCGTTCGGGGCGCTGCGCATGGCGGTGGAAACGGGGCGCAGCGGGGCCCGGGGCGAGCCCAGCGCGGAAGTCTGCCAACCGTAGTCCGCGGGCCGGGCTGTCCGGACGGCCCGCACGAAGGTCCCGACGCCGGGACGGCTCTCGATCAGGCCCTGCGCGTCGAGCATGCGGAGAACCTTCTGCACAGTCACCGGGCTGGCCTGGTATTCGGCAACGAGGGTCCGCGTCGAGGGCAGCCGGGCACCGGGCGCGGCATCGGCAATCCACTCTCGGAGCTGTGCCGCAATCCGCGAGGTGCTATCGTTGTACATGAGAGACAATAGTAGCGCTACTACCGTTATGGACCAACCGCTATCTACCCGGCCGGCAACCGGTGCGTGGTGGGGACTGCTCGGCGTCGCGGCCTTCTCTTTCACGGTTCCGTTCACCCGCGTGGCGGTTGCCGGGCTGTCGCCGCTGTTCATCGGGTCGGGCCGGGCGGTTGTTGCTGCCGTCCTCGCCGCATGCGCCCTCGTCCTGACCCGGCAGCGCCCGCCCCGCGGCGCCCAGTGGGCCCGCGTCGCCGTCGTCGCCGGCGGAGTAGTGGTCGGTTTCCCGTTGCTGACCTCGTTCGCCCTCGTCTCCGTTCCCGCCAGCCACGGCGCGGTCGTCATCGCGTTGCTCCCGGCCGCGACGGCGACGATGGCAGTCCTTCGCGGCCACGAACGCCCGTCCATCCCGTTTTGGGCCATCACCGGCGTCGGTGCGGTGGCGGCCATCGGCTTCGCGTCCGTGCAGTCCGGCGGGATCGGACACCTGCAGCTGGCGGACCTGCTGCTCTTCGGCGCAGTCGTGGCAGCGGCCATCGGCTACGCCGAAGGCGGCAAGCTGGCCCGCGAACTCGGCGCGTGGCAGACCGTTTCCTGGGCACTTGTTCTCGCATCTCCCCTGATGGTGGGCATGGCGGCGTTCTCCATGGCCGGGCAGCCGCCGTCCGCCACCCCTGTGCAGTGGGCGGCTTTCGCGTACCTTGGGGTCGTGAGCATGTTTTTCGGCTTCTTCGCGTGGTACCACGGCCTGGCCATCGGCCCTATGGCGCAGGTCAGCCAGATCCAGCTCGTCCAGCCGGTGCTGAGCATCTGCTGGGCCGGGCTCATCCTGGCCGAGGACCTGACCTGGACCACCATCATCGGCGGCGCTGCGGTGGTCTCCTGCGCCGGCCTGGCCCTCCGTTCCCGCTCCGGCCCGCCGAGGGCCAAGGAGACGAAGTCCAAGGAGACGGCGGAGGTGACGGCCCAATAGTGCCCCTGACCCACCCCGGTCCCGCCCTCGCCGGCACCCGCCCCCATGCCCCACACTTCGCAGCCCGTATCCCATCCGCGATCCGAACGGAAGATTCCCGTGTACATCCCCGCACATTTCGCTGCCGGCCCTGATTCAGTCCAGCAGCTGCTTAGCCGCCCGGCCGCCGCCAACTTGATCACCGCAACGGCGAACGGCATCCTGGCCACGCTCATGCCTTTTGTCTTCGACCCGACGTCGGGTGAACACGGTGCCTTGCACGGGCATCTCGCCCGCAATAACCCCCAGTGGTCCGAGCCTGCCGCCGGCGAATCGCTCGCCATCATCCAAGGCGACGACGCCTATATTTCGCCGCAGTGGTACGCGTCCAAGGCAGAGCACGGACGGGTCGTTCCGACCTGGAACTATTCCACCGCCCACGTGTACGGCAAGCTCGTCATCCACGACGATCCCGCCTGGCTCGCAAGCCATGTGCGGCGGCTGAGTGATCACAATGAGGCCGGCTCCGAGCGGCCGTGGACTGTCGACGACGCCCCCGAGCGCTACATTGCCGGCCAGCTGCGCGCGATCGTCGGCGTCGAACTCCTCATCACCCGGATCGAGGCCAAGCACAAGCTGAGCCAGAACCGGTCCGACGCCGACGTTGACGGTGTGGTGGCCGGGCTGCGGGACCGCGGGCAGATGCAAAGCGCCGCCGACGTCGAGCACGCGCGTGAGGCCCGCGATCAGATTCGCTGCCCGCACTCCGACGCCCCGGCCGCTCCCACCGCCGGGCCTGCATCCTGATGGCTGACGGCTGACGGCTGAACCCGGCTCCTGAGCCTGGCACCGGCTGGGGACGCCGCCGGAGCACCACTCTCAATGCCCCAAGCCCGGCCGTTTCCGCTCGGTTTCGCTAGGTTTTCGGACCGGCGACGCGCAAAAGGTCCGTCGCTGCGGCTATACCCGTATCGACGGACCTTTTGCGCGTCAGGCGTCCGTTTCCGCAGCGGAATCCTGTGCCATCTCTTGGCCGAGGTGCAGCACCCGGACCGCCAGCTCCCCCGTGTCCAGGTCCACCAGCGCCAGCTCCCCCGTGGCCGGCTTCCCCGTTTCCAGCTTCCCAGTCTCCAGGTCCGCGGCTGGACGCAGGTCCTGCCACCGCACCCCTTGTTTGCCCCGCAGGACGGTCGACCACAGCGCTTCGACAGTCGACACGGCTTCGGTGGCTCCCGTCGGTCCCGAGACCAGCCAGCCGTCGCTGGTCGCGGCCACTTTCGGGGCTCCCGGCCAGGATTGGCAGGCCTCGTTGATCGTTTGGGCGACGATCAGGTGCTGCCGCAGCGTCCTGGTCGGGCCCAGGACGGGATCGCTCACCACACTTCGTCCGCAGGCACCGCACATGTGAGCGTCCCTCCTAAGGCATGACGTCGCCGGAATTGGGCCCGAGTGTCTGCCCGACGTACAGGTTGCCGCCCGGATCGCTGGCCAGCAGCAGCGCAGTCGGGGCCACCTCGGCCGCCAGCCCGAAGCGCAACAGCGGCAGTCCGGCACGCTTCGCCGCCTTCCACTCCTCGGAGATGCCATCAACCAGGGGCGTCTCGATGGGCCCCGGCGCGATGCTGTTGACCAGCACGTTGTCGGCGGCGGTTTCCAGGGCCAGGGCCTTAGTCAGCCCCACGACCCCGGCTTTCGCGGCGCTGTAGTGGCTGAGCCCGGTTCCGCCCTTGATGGCCAACTGGGAGGCGATGTTGATGATGCGGCCCCACTTCTGCTGCCGCATCTCCCCCACCACCTCCCGGCAGCAGAGGAAGACGCCCGTCAGATCCACCGCAATCGTCTCGTTCCACATGGCCAGCGTCATGTCCTCCAGCGGCGATTCCGTCAGCAGGCCGGCGCTGTTCACGAGAATGTCGATGCTGCCGAGCTGGGAGCGTGCGGCGGCAAAGGCCGCCTTCACGCTCGCTTCATCTGAGACGTCGACGGCGATGCTTCCCGCCGCGCCCGACCGGTCCAGGACGGCGACTCTGTCGCCGTTGGCGGTGAAGGCTTCGGCGATGGCCTTGCCGATGCCGCTGGCTCCGCCCGTGACCACAACGGCGCGGCCCTCCGTGTTGCGGGAGGCGTCAGGGTTGTTCATGCTTGTCCTTCCGGGGCCTTTCAGGCGCGCATCTTGATGGTGAGGCCGCCGTCGACAATCAGGGACTGGCCCGTGACGTAGACAGCGTCATCGGAGGTCAGGAAGCCGATCACGCTGGCCACCTCTTCGGGCCGTCCGACGCGGCCCCAGGGGATTTCCAGACCGGCGCGCTGCAGGCCCTCGGGCCCGAGGGAGTTCACCGGATCCAGGGACTGCGGGGTTTCAATCAGGCCGGGGATTACGGCGTTGGCGCGGATGCCGCGCGGCCCCAACTCGGCGGCCACGCTGCGGATCAGCCCGAGGATGCCGGCTTTGGCGGCAGCGTAGTGGGCATGTTCCTCCCACCCGTAGACCCCGCCGGCAATGGAAGACACGGCAACCATCGCTCCGCCGTCGGTCATCCTCACGGACCCGGCGCGCAGGGTCCGCATCACTCCCGTGAGGTCGACGTCGAGCATGTCGTGCCAGCGCTCATCGGTCATCTCCTCCAGCGGTGAGTTGCGCAGGATTCCGGCGTTGGCCACCGCGTAGTCCAGTCGGCCGTACTCCTGGACGGCGCGTTCGGCAAAGGCGTCGACGGACGGGGTACTTCGGACATCCACTTCGTGGATGACCCCCTGGCCGCCGGCGGCTTTCACCAGCCGAAGGGTTTCCTCCGGGTCGTGCGGGTCGCCGGGAAAGGTGCCGATCACCGAATGCACGGCCCGTTGGGCGTAGTGGACCGCGAGGGCCCGTCCAATGCCGCTGGCCGCTCCTGTGATGACGGCCACCCTATTCTCAGACGTCATGGGGGTGGTCCTCGAGCAGGGCCTCGGCTGGCGGCTTCGCGGCGATCATCAGGAGGCCGGAGAACAGCGTTCCCGCCGCGCCGACCCACAAGGCTGCAGCGCCGGTCCCCATGCTGGCGGCCGCTACCGTGAAGAGGAAACCGCCGAGAATGGTGCCGGGCTGGCTCATGGCGCCGATGAAGGCGGTGCCGGTGGCACGGCAGCTGACGGGGTAGCACTCGGCCATGAAGTACTGGATCGCGGCGTACGGTCCGACCAGGAAGAACAGCCCCGCACCGTAGGTCACGATGATCATGAAGGAACTCTCGGCGAGGGGGCTGAGCATGATGGTGAACGAAATGCCGGAGAGAATCCAGCCGCCGATGATGGTCCGCTTCCGGCCGATCTTGTCACCGAGCCACCCGTGGAAGACGTAGCCGAAGTACGCCAGCCCGTTGATGACGATCAGCATCCAGAAGGCATCGGAGAGTTCCACACCCTTGGCGTTCTTCAGGACGGAGCTGCCGAGAATGCTGAAAATCAGGATGCCGAAGAAGTTGAAGATCCAGGCCAGCGAGAAGACGATCGTGTTCCGGCGCAGGTGCGGCTCCCAGATGCGCTTCAGCGGGGCCGCGGAGGAGTGCTCGACGCCGAATGCATGGGCAAGGGCGTGGGCTTCCTCGGTCTTGCCGTGCTTCTCGAGTTGGGTCAGCTTGTGGTGCAGTTCGAACTGGGGCGTCTCCTTCAGTTTCTTGGCAATGAGCCACACGATGATTACTGCCGGAACGCACGCCATCAGGTAGAGGGCGCGCCAGCCAAGGGACGGAAGGAAGACAAGGGCGAGGGCACTGGCGAGGAGGAAGCCTAGCGGCCAGCCGCCCTGGATGAAGGAGTAGTGGAAGCCGGGGCGCTTGCGCTTGTCCGCGACTTCGGTGACCTGGTAGACCTCGTTCATGTAGGTCGCGTTGACGGCTTGCTCCGAGAATCCGAGCCCGCCGAAGGAACGGACCAGCACCAGCAGGCCGTTGCTGAGGAACGGGATTCCGGTCGGGATCAGGGCCGTCAGGCCGGAGACGATGGCGGTCCCGCCGATGGTGGTCATCATGCCCTTGCGGCGGCCGAGCCGGTCAATGACGGGCCCGATTCCGAAGCAGACGATGGCGGTGCCGACTGCGATCCAGGTGTTGAGTGCGTAGGCTTCGGTCGCGGTCCAGCCGAATTCCTGCTGCATGGCCGGCAGGAGGGTGCCGAAAAGTCCGAAATCGAACACGGCGACGGTCCAGGCACACAGCGCCAGCACGGTGGCGGTGGTTGTGTGGTGCTTGGAGAAGACGGGGAAGCGGCGTTTCTCGTTGGGTCCGGGTTGCGTCAGATCGACGGCGGGCTGCTGGATGGTCATTACTGGTTTTCCTTTCGGGGGCTGCGGGCGAGGAAGGAGTCCGCGATCTGGTCGAACTTCAGCCAGCTGACGCCTTCGTGGGAGTTGATGTGCTCGATGAGGCGCTCAAGCATGAGCAGCACCTGGGGGCGGCCCGAGACGTCCGGGTGGATGGTCATGGTGAAGACGGCCTGATCCATTTCCCGGTACACCCAGTCGAACTGGTCGCGCCACATTTGTTCGATGTCCCGGGGGCTGACGAATCCGTGGGAGTTAGGGGCCGCTTTGATGAACATCATGGGAGGGAGGTCGTCCAGGTACCAGTTGGCCGGGATCTCGACGAGGTCGGTTTCCGTGCCCCGGACCAGCGGCTCCATCCAGGTCTCGGCGGCCTTGGTGTAGTCAATCTTCTTCCAACTGTCGCCGACCCGGACGTAGTAGGGCTCGAAATCCTTATGCATCAGGGAGTGGTCGTATTTGATCCCGCGTTCGAGCAGGATCTCGTTGGTGACCGGGGAAAATTCCCACCAGGGAGCAACGTAGCCCGTGGGCCGCCGGCCCGAGACCTTCTCGATGAGTTCGATCGAGCGGTCCAGGATGGCGGTCTCCTGCTCGCGCGTCATGGCGATGGGGTTTTCATGCGAGTACCCGTGTACGCCGATTTCGTGCCCGGCGTCGACGATCATCCGCGTCAGGTCCGGGAAGGTCTCGATCGAGTGGCCGGGCACGAACCAGGTGGCGGGCAGGCTGTACTTCTCGAAGAGCCGGATGATCCGCGGGCCGCCGACCTCGCCGCTGAACAAGCCGCGGGAGATATCGCAGGGCGAGTCCTCGCCCCCGTAGGAGCCGAGCATTCCGGCAACTGCGTCCACGTCGACGCCGAACGCGACTTGGATGTCCTTAGTCATGAGATCAACCTTTCACTGCGCTTTTTTGTTGAGGTTTGGCTTTTAGGTGAGGTTGTGATTTGCGCGGGAAGAACTAGTCAGGGACCGTGCCCCGTTGGGCGAAGGCCTCAGCAATCCGGGCGGCGGGCATGCCGAGCCTGAGCAGGAGGCTCAGCAAGACCAGCGATTGGGATGGCTTGAGCAGCCCGGAGGCGATGGCACCGGCAGCGCGCAGATCCTCGCCGCCGCCGTCGCCGTACAGGGGTACTACGGCACCGGCTTCCACGCGGGTGCTCGTCACCACGACGACACCGGCCGCGGTGGCGTCGGCGACATCCTGGCACAGCACGCGGTTGGCGTTGCCCGTTCCCGTCCCTTGGAGCACGATCCCGGCCGCGCCGGCCTGGAGAGCGGCCCGCAGGAGGGTGGAGTCTGCTCCGGGGTAGGCAGCAACAAGGTCTACGCGCGGAGAACCGGCGTCCACGCCCGGCAGCGGCAACGGGGAAAGGACGCGTCGTGCCGCCTGGATCTCGACCTCGCCGGAGTCGGACACAAATCCCACCGTGCCGAAGTCCGGGTTGGCAAAGGCGTCGAGGCTGGTTGTGTGGCGCTTGCGGACACCGGCCGCGGGGAAGATGGTCCCGGCAAACGCCAGCAGCACCCCACTTCCCCGTGCATGCGGAGAACCGGCGACGGCGATGGCGCGGGACAGATTGCCGGGACCGTCCGGTGAGTCGGCGTCGGCTGCCTGCTGGGCTCCGGTGAACACGACCGGGCGGGGATCGTCGTGGGTGAGGTCAGCGAGGTAGGCCGTTTCCTCCATCGTGTCCGTACCGTGGGTGACCACGACGCCCAGAACCTGCGGGTCGGCCAGGGCCTGCCGGACTGTGGCGCAAATGGCGATCATGTCGTCGACTGTCAGCAGATACGAGCCTTTCCGGAAAACGTCGACGACGCGGACCGGATGTGCCGCTGGCACCCCCAGGCTGGCGAACACCTGCTCCCCCGTGTCGGACGCCACGGCGGCTCCCCCGGCCCCGGACGCACGGGAGGAAATGGTTCCTCCCGTGGCCAGCAGCACCACGTGGGGACCAACCAAACCTGTGACTGTCATTTCCACTCCGTCTGATTTGCATCCGTCTCCGGATGCTCACCCAATCGATTGGGTTGTTGACTAAAAGTTATCCCTGCCATGTTTTCTGCAGATGCTCCCGGAAGTTTCAAGGGGGTAAATACTTCGCCGCCGGCTGCCGGGATTCCGTCTACCCAATCGATTGGGCCCGCCGTTTGATTGACTATAGAATGTGATGTGCGACACGTCAAGGGTGCTGGGGTCAGGGATCGAGGCATCATCAGGCACTCTTGGTGATGACGACCTTTTGAGCTGAGGCAGGGGAATGCATGGAAGAGAGCACGGCAGGCGGCCGCACAGTGACGCTGAAGGATCTCGCGAGCGAGCTCGGCATCCATCCTTCGACGGTGTCCCGGATCCTGCATTCGGGCTCCGACGTGGCCCGCGGGGCAGCTTCCGTGGCTACGGCCGAACGCGTGCGCGAGCTGGCACGGAAGCGCGGATACTCCCCCGACCCGCAGGCCGCCGGGTTGCGGACGCGGCGCACGCACCTCATGGGCGTGATCGTCCCCCGGCTTTCGGACCTCGTTCTGGCGATCATGTACGAGGGCATTGACGAGGCAGCGGCGGAACTGGGCTACTCCACTTTTGTCATGAACTCCCGCGACGACCCGGAGGAACAGCGCCGCAAGACGGACTCCATGCTGGCTCGACGCGTGGACGGGCTGATCATCGGCGACGCACACCTGGACAGCGGTCTGCTGCGGGAGCTGGCCGCCCGAAAGGTCCCGTTTGTGCTCATGAACCGCCGCGTCCCAGGCTTCCCGTCGGCTACATGCGACGACGTCCTTGGCGGCGAGCTTGTGGCAGACCACCTGTGGAACAGGGGCCACCGCAACGTCGCTGTGATCGCCGGCGAGCCCTACGCCAGCACGGCCGTCGACCGGACGGCCGGCTTCGTGGACCGCTGGCGTGCCCTGGGCGGGAAGGTCCCCCAGAACGCCGTGGTGTGGTCCCGTTTTGATACCGCTGGTGGACGGGAAGCGGCCGAGAGCATTCTGGCTCACTGCAACCCCCACCCGACTGCACTGTTCGCCGTCAACGACTTCGCGGCCATCGGCGCCATGGGAGCCCTGCGGTCCCATGGCCTCGGCGTCGGCCGCGACGTGGCTGTGGTTGGGTTCAATGACACCTCGCTGGCCGCGGAACTTCCCATCCCGCTCTCTTCGGTCCGCTCGCCCATGCTGGATATCGGTCGCACTGCGGTGCAGCTCCTCAAGGGTGTGCTGGACGGCCGGAAGGTCGAATCCGTCAGACTGAAGCCAGCCCTGTGCGTGCGGGAAAGCAGCGCCTTCGGCAACGCGGTGTGACACGGCAAGGGGATCCTCTAGTCAGTCGAATGAGTCGAATCGGAAGGCCATTCGGGCCCGCCCTCTCCGTCAATTAATGACCGACCTGGCAGGCTCTAAGCCCCATGAGTTGAGATTAGTGATCCGGCTCACAGCGTCATATCGGAGGTTCGCCCAAGATTGAGGCTACTTTTCGTGCAAACTGCACAGTCTCCCTAGCGGGCGGCCGCTACGATGCCAAGGGCAAGCATGCACGTGGCGCGGACTTCGCCATCGGACAGGTCGAGTTTCAGCAGCTCCTCGATTTTCCGCAGCCGGTAGCTGAGCGTATTGCGATGGATGAAGAGCTCATCGCAGATCTTCGTGGAGTTCCCGCTGTGGCGCAGGTATGCGTCGAAGGTTTCCCCCAGCGAGCTGCCGCCATCGGCGGCCAGGGGGGCCAGCAACCGCTGGCACATTGCCACCAGGCCAGGGCTGGGCAGTCCCTGCACAATGCCGGCGAGATCGGCCAGCGGCGCCTGGTGCACCCCGGGCCGTCCCACGTGACGGCGGGCAAGCTGAAGTGCCAACGGCAGCTCGCTGAGGCCCGCGGATTCCGAGACGATGACGGACAGTTCCGGGGCGTCCGTAAAGAATCCCCGCGCGGCATCCAGCAAGTCGGCCGCCGAGTGCCGGTGCTGCAGCAAGAGTGTCGTGAGTCCGGCCTCTTCCATGAACCGCACGGTACCGAACCCGGCCTGCAGACCCACTCGGGCGCGCCATGCGATGGCGCGCAGCTTTGCGGGGGCCACATCTTCTGAGCTGCCGATGAGCACGGCACCCCAGTCGCTGTCAGGATCGAACCCGGATTCGAGGGCGTAGCGGCGCAACGGCGCGGAGGGCTCCCCGCGGTCCTCGTAGAGGGCCTCCATGAAGCGTGCGGCTTCCCGGGAATGCAGGGGCGAATGCGACCCGAGCGTATAGCTCAGCTGCATGGCGATAACGGCAGCCACGGGACCCAGAATGGGCTGCAGCACAATGTTGCTCCCGATCCCCTCGATGGCGAGCCTGAACTGCTCGGACTCGCCGCTGGGCAGGCGGAGCGCGGTCCGCGCGGTCCCGCCGTGGGCGGCGCCGGCGGAAACGAGCTCGAAGGCGTTCTGGTCGATCACGGCCACCCTCGCATCGATGGCATCCGCTACCCGCTCCAGCACCTCCGCCAGGGAATGCCCGTCGGCCGCCAGGCGTGTGCATTGGTCCGCCAGTTCCCAGCCCTTCCGCAACTCCTCATAACGCTCGGCGGCGATGACCCGCTCCACGTGCCGCATGACCAGCACAAAGGGCACCTGCGGCGCGAGCTCCAGCAGCGGCAGGCCGTGCACCTCGCAGGCCCGGAGCAGGCCGGGCGGCAGCTCGCTGTGGGCCGCGCCCAAGCCGAACGCCAGCCCGGAGACGGGGACGGAAACCAGCCGTTCCACGTACGCGTCCCAAGTCCTGAAGTCCTTGACGTTCAGGCCCATGCCGTTGGTCAGCACCAGGGCGTTCACGCTGAGGAAGGGCGTGGGGTCCATGTGTTCGGTGGGAGCGCACCAGGTGATGGGCCGGGCCAGCCGGCCCTCGCCGCCCGCAACCCGCAGCCGGATGTTGAGATCGGCGTCGTCTGCTAAATCTGAAATACGCACGGAACCCTCCCACTACGGCGGGACTCCCCCGCCGGACAGTGCAATAACCATAATTGATGCCCGCAGATTCAGCGACCTGCACAATATCGGGCGCGTGAATTGCTGAGTAGCGTTGCACCCATGCAAACCAATGTGACTCCCGACACTTCCCCTGACACGTCTCCCTCTCCTCAAGGACGCGTCCTCTTGAACTCCGATATGGGTGAAGGCCTCGGCCTCCACGAGTTCGGCAATGACGAAGAACTCATGCGCATCATCGACGTCGCCAACGTGGCCTGTGGGTATCACGCCGGCGATCCCGACGTCATGGAACGGACCGTGGCGTTGGCTGCAGAGCACGGCGTGGCAGTCGGAGCGCACCCCGGGCTGCCGGACTTTGTGGGGTTCGGACGCCGCCGAATGTTGCTCACCCCGGCGGAGGTCGAGTCGATCATCCTGTACCAGACCGGGGCCCTGACGGCGTTCCTCGCAAAGCACGGGCTGGAATTGAACCACATCAAGCCGCACGGCGCCCTCTACGGCATGCTGGCCGGCGACGAGGAACTGATGCAGGCCGCCGCAGGCACAGCCTTGCAGTTCGGCGTTCCGTTTTTCGGTCTCGCGGGGACCGCCCACGAAAGCGTGTGCCGGGCCATGGGGGTGGATTTCGTGCCCGAACTCTATGTTGACCTCAATTACGGTCCGGCCGGGGAGCTGCTGATCCAGCGTCGGCCGGCGCCCACCGATCCCGACGCCGCCGCCGAGCGGGTCAGCAGGGCGCTGGCCGGCAAGCCCGTCCTCGCAGTTGACGGCACCGAGCTGGACATCCAGTTCCAAAGCGTCTGCGTCCACTCCGACGCACCGAATTCTGTCGCAGTGGCCACCGCGGTGCGTGCGGTCCTGGGCTGAACCGATCTATCCCACCCACCTGAAAGAGAGCCTCCCGTGGCAACCATCGTTTCCCCGCTCCCCGGCGTCTTCTACCGCAAGCCCGGCCCTGGCAAGCCGCCATTCGCCAATGAAGGCGACACCATCGAGGTCGGACAGACCCTCGGCATTATCGAAATCATGAAGCAGTTCACCGAAATCCAGTCCGACGTGGCCGGCACCCTGGAGTCGTTTGAGGTCAACGAGGGCGACATGGTCAATCCAGGCGACGCAATCGTCGTCGTCCGGGAAGGATAGCAATGAAGAAACTGCTCATCGCTAACCGCGGCGAGATCGCCGTGCGCATCGCCCGGACCGCCCGCGAAATGGGCATCGAGACTTTCGTGGTGGCTAGTGAAGCCGACGTCGAATCCTTGGCCGCCCGGTCCGCTGACCACGTCGTCGTGGTGGGTCCGGCGCCTGCCACCGCCAGCTACCTGAACCAGGACGCCATCGTCGCCGCGGCCGTGGACAACGGCTGCGATGCCGTCCATCCGGGCTACGGGTTCCTCTCCGAAAATGCGGACTTCGCTCGGAAGGTCGCTGATGCGGGCCTGATCTGGGTGGGGCCGCGTGCGGACGCCATCGCGATGATGGGCAACAAGTCCTTGGCGAGGGAATCGGCCCGGAAGGCTGGCGTCCCCGTGCTCCGCGGCTCGGACGGCCCCCTGGATGCGGCCGCCGACGCCTTAGAAATCGCCCGTGGCATCGGCTACCCGCTCGTGATCAAGGCCTCCGCCGGCGGCGGCGGCCGGGGCATCCGCTTTGTGCTCAGCGAAGACAAGCTTCTGGAATCCATTGAGCAGACTCGCGGCGAAGCGGGGGCCGTCTTCGGTGATCCCACCGTTTACTTGGAGCGCTTTGTGCAGCATGCCCGTCATGTGGAGGTGCAGGTCCTCGGCGACGGCACAAACTTCATCCATCTCGGCGACCGCGACTGCTCCATGCAGCGGCGCTCCCAGAAGGTCATTGAAGAAGCACCGGCGCCGGACCTCCCGGACCACGTCCGCCAGAGGATTCGGGAATCCTCCGTGGAACTGGCCCGCCAGTGTGGCTACAGCGGCGCTGGAACGGTCGAATTCCTCTATGACCCGGTCAACCATGAAGCCGCGTTCATCGAAATGAACACCCGCATCCAGGTTGAGCACCCAATCACCGAGGAAATCACGGGCGTCGATCTGATCCGCGAACAGCTGCAGATCGCGTTCACCGGGGCGATGTCCCTCCGCCAGGACGACATCGCATTCAATGGCCACGCCATCGAATGCCGTGTCAATGCCGAGGACCCCGACCACCACTTCTTCCCCAGCCCTGGCCTGATCACGGCCATGGACTGGCCCGCGGGCGCCGACATCAGGGTGGACACCGGGGTGGAGGCCGGTTCCACGGTCACTCCGTACTACGACTCCCTGCTGGCCAAGCTGATTGTGCATGCCGACACGCGCGAAGCGGCCACTGAGGCGATGCTGACGGCCCTGGATGAGACCCACATCGAAGGGGTCAAGACCACCATCCCGGTGCACAAAAAGCTCCTGCGACGGCCCGAATTTGCGGCCGTCACCCACCACTCGAAATTCCTTGAGACCGTCCCCGATCTGATGGAGGCACAATGAGCAGCAGCCCGGTACCCGCCGTGTTGGAGGCCCGCTACACCTGGGGCGGAGACGAATTCCTGTTCGTTGAGGTCGCTGAGTCCATGAGCCTGGCGGCGAACTTCAGGGTGATGTCCATCGCCGCGAAGCTTTCGGCCATGCAACTGCCGGGCATTGTGGACGTCTGTCCCGCCAACGCCTCGCTGCTGGTGAGGTTCGATCCCGACGTTCTGCCGCCGTCGACCCTTGAAGAGACCGTCCGGACCATTGAAGGGGACCTGACGCACCACCACGACCATTCGCTGGAAACCCGGATCATCGAAGTTCCGGTCTGGTACGAGGACCCGTTCACGGCGGAAGTGGCTGAACGATTCCGCGAAGGTTTCCATCAGGAACCCGGCGGCACGGACATTGACTATGCAGCCAAGGTCAACAACCTCAAGGATGCCGCCGAATTCATCCGGCGCCACCATGAGCAGCCGTGGCTTGTCTCCATGGTTGGCTTCGTCGCCGGCCTGCCGTTCCTCTTCCAGCTGGTGGAGCAGGAAAAACAACTCGAAGTACCCAAGTATCTGAGCCCCCGCACCGATACCCCCAAACTGACCGTGGGCCACGGCGGCTGCTTCGGCTGCATCTACTCCGTGCGGGGTGCCGGCGGCTACCAGATGTTCGGGGTCGCTGCCGCGCCCATTTTCGATCCTGCCCAGTCCCTGGCCGATTTCAAGGACTTCATGGTGTTCTTCAAGCCGGGCGACATCGTGAAGTTCAAGCCGGTCAGCGAGGCCGAATACAACAACATCCAGGCTGAGATCTCCGCCGGGACGTTCCGCTACCGGCAGGTGCCCGTGACATTTGATCTGTCCAAGGCGCTGGCGGATCCCGAAGGCTACAACCAGGAACTCATGGAGGCCCTCAATGGCGTTTGACATCAAGAACCCCGGACTGGCCACCACCGTCCAGGACCAGGGACGCACCGGCCACTACAACGTGGGCATCCCGCAGAGCGGTTCCATGGACCAATACTCGGCTGAACTCGGCAATACCCTAGTGGGCAACACCGCCAGGGAGGCCGTCCTCGAATGCACGTACCTGGGCCCGGTGCTGACCACCGACCAGGATGCCGTAGTCGCCGTCACCGGGGCGCCGGTGGACGTCAAGGTCAACGGCGAAACCCGGCCCCAGTGGACCCGGCTGCAGCTGAAGGCCGGCGATGAACTCAGCTTCGGGGTCATCCGGGGCGGCACGCGCTACTACATCACGGTCCAGGGCGGCATCGATGTCCCCGAGGTGCTCGGCAGCCGGTCCACCTACAGCCTGGGCGCGATCGGCGGGTTCCAGGGCCGCAAGCTGGAGGCCGGTGACCAGGTTCCGGTGGGTGCCCCGCTCAACGGCGGAACCCTGCCCGACGCCGATACAGTTCCGGAGGATTTCCGTCCCGTTTTCGCCAAGGAACAGGCCGTCCGGATCGTCCTGGGCCTGTACGACCACCGGCTCACCGACGAGGGACTGGACAATCTCCTCCACAGCGAATGGAAAGTCACCCCGGTGGCGGACCGGATGGGGCTGAGGTACTCAGGTCCCGGAGTGCAATGGAAGGAACGGGAGCAGCCATTCGGCGCCGGCTCCGATCCGTCCAACATCGTGGATGCCGGCTATGCCGTCGGGTCCATCCAGATTCCCGGCGGCACCCAGCCGATCATCCTGCACCGCGACGCCGTCTCCGGCGGCGGGTACGCCATGGTGGGCACGGTCATCAGCGCCGACATGGATCTGGTGGCCCGCGCCGCCCCCGGCACGTCCACCAGGTTCGTGGCAGTCAGCCTGGACGAGGCCCTGGTGGCCCGCAAGGAACTCGCCGAGCTCAAAAGGAACGCCCGGGCGGCCATCGGCGCAGGCAGCTGAGCGGCGGACCGGCGGACTACGGCGGACTGTGGCGGTTGGGCCTGAAACAAGGAGCCTTGTGCTTCTGCAGCGACGGGTCCTTACTGGTGTGAGGAGGCCTGGCCGCCCGCCACCAGGACGCGATATCCCAGGATCCAGCTCCCGGTTCAACAGCTTGGGCGGCAGGTGCTCCACCCGTCGGACCTGGACCTAGGAGGACAGTCATGTTCGCTCGCGTCAGCACGTACCAGCCCGGCCCGGACAGCTCCGGGGCACCCTCAGATGACACCGTCAACCGGGTGCTCGAGCTGCCGGGATGCCTGGGCATTTATTACTTGCTCGGGAAGGACAACAAGTCACTGTCCATCACGCTGTGGGAGGACGCGGACGCCCTTGCCGGCAGCGAGCAGGCTGCCGGCAAGATCCGCACCGAGACCAGCGCGGAACAGCACATGCAGGTTCTGGGCGTCGAGGAATTCGAAGTGCTGACCCGGCACCTCAAGGAGTAAGGCCAAGAATCAACCGTTGCCGAGGACCGCCCCCAGGGACGATCGGCGGAAGTCGGTGTGCCACATTCCCATGTCGTGACCCTCCCGGTCGGTGAGCACGTATTCGGGCCAGCGGTCGAACGCGGAGCAGGGGTGGGATAGCCCGAAATCCACCGTATCGGTGACATTGAGTCCGGTGACGCCGGTAAGGACTGCGTGATGGTCGAAGAGATTTCGCACCTCTGCCGCTGCGCCCTTCTTTTCGGCACCGTCCGCCGTCCGGGCCGACAGGAAGATTGGCAGTCCGGCGTCGTAGGGAAGATCCCGCTTGCCTGCAGCGACGACGGCCATCCCCGCTTCCGGGGTGGATAGGACGACGGCGCGAACGGAAATCGCCGGAATGAGCCCGGGAACGGGGCTGACTGCGGCATACGTGCCGTGATCGTGGGTGACGTAGCAACCTGACCGGAGAATGATCCGAGTTCCAGGCACCTGACCGGCGTCGGGAAGGAACTCAACTACACGGTCCGGGAACGCTGACCCACCCATTGAGTAAATGGGAGCGGCAGTCTCGAAGAACTTCGCCGCCTCCAGATACACGTCCCGCACCAGCCGGCAGTGCCGGTCAACCGCGGTGACCGTATCTTCTGCCCTGCTGTTGGGCACGACGCCTTCATAACCGGCAACCCCCACCAGCCTCAGCCCCGGCGTGGTCCGGACCAGCTCAGCGAGCAGCAGCCCCTCATCCAGGCTGCGCACTCCCGTGCGGCCGCCGGGGGTGCCGACGTCGATCAGCACCTCAAGATCGACCGCCCCGCCGTCGAAGACTTCCCCCGCCGTCCTGACCCCGGCTGCAGAATCAACGAAACAACGGATCTCCCGTCCGGCATCTTCCTCCAGCCACGTGCGGACCCGCGTCAGTCCGAACCTGTCGACGATCTCATTCGCAACGAGAACACGGCCATGTCCCCAAGCCAGTGCCGAAGCGACTTGATCCACGGTGGCGACGGTTACACCGACTGCACCGGCGGCCAGCTGCCGCTCGATGATCGGCGCCGACATCGTCGTCTTGACATGCGGGGCGAGTTCCACGCCCCGCGCCCGGCACCACGCCGCCATGA
The DNA here is from genome assembly GCF_042788715.1 of Arthrobacter sp. NPDC056886. Classification (NCBI taxonomy): domain Bacteria; kingdom Bacillati; phylum Actinomycetota; class Actinomycetes; order Micrococcales; family Micrococcaceae; genus Arthrobacter; species Arthrobacter sp. NPDC056886. The sequence continues at coordinate 161,221 of NZ_JBHUBT010000007.1, read as the reverse complement.
CCCGAATATTGTTGTCGAGGGCATCGCCGTCGAGCCGCAGCTGCGGATACCCCGGTCCCCCGACGATCTGTGGCGCGAAGTCTCCATCGGCTCCGCCCTGGCTCTCGATCAGCTGACTCACACTTCTCCCCGATTCTTAGGTCCCAAAGCTGCTTCGACACTAGCTTCTTCGACACTCCGATAATCTACTCGAACGCCATGGGTCTGGCGGAATCGACCAGTTGACACTGCACTAGTGACATGAGCTCCGCACCTTCAGACCTAATTCGGTTCACCGAGCGCGGATCGGGTAAGCCCCTGCTGCTGGTGCACGGGCTGATGGGCAGCTTCAGCTGTTCAACTCGGTGGGTCGGGTTACTGCTAGGGCTTTTCGTCCTTCGCGGCCTCGGTGAAGAGGGCTCCCTGCGCGGCGCCGGACCCCGACTTGCCGCCGCCCGGGCCGCGCAAGACGAAGGCTATTCCGACGGCCACCACCGCGCCGGTGATTGGCCCGGCGACATACACCCAGTAGTCGCTGAAGTCCAAGCTGGCGAGATCAGGCCCGAACGTCCGGGCCGGGTTCATCGACGTGCCGGAGATGGGGCTGCCCCACAGGCCCGCCAAGGCAATATAGGCGCCCACCCCAAACGCCCCCAGCAGCCCGACATTCTGGGCCCCGGAGGCGGTTCCCAGGATGACACTGACCAGCACCAGCGTCAGCAGTGCCTCCATCCAGAACGCGGCGCCGGCCGAATAATTCGCCGCCGGATAGTTTGAACCGTAGCTCGCGGAGACACCGATCACGCCCTGCAGCAGCAGACAGGCAAGCGTCGCTCCGATGAGCTGGACAACGATGTAGCCCGGCACCCGGCGCCACGGGAAGTCCCCGCGGAGGGCGAACGCGATGCTGACCGCGGGGTTCAGATGCGCGCCTGAAATCTTGCCCATGAACAGGATGATCCCCATCACCATGAGGCCGGGGGCCACCACGGCCGCCGTGCGGCTGATGGCACCGGGGAAAGCCTGGCTCATCATGCCACCGCCGGCCGCGACAACGACGAGCAAGAACGTCCCGTACAACTCCGAGAACAGACGCCGCCATTCCTGGCGGGGATCATCAAAATCCTGGATTCGCAAAAGAATGTTCTGCTCGACAACTCCCAGTTCGCTAGCGAGATTGTGATCGTGCGCCAGACTCTCACGCGCGCCGTCTTTGCCCTGGTCATCCGCCATGGCGTGTCGCCTCCGCCGGTTCTTGACTCGTGCCTTTGCCCATCTGGTTGCCCGGAGCGGTCCGGCACCTGAGACCCTCAATGTACCGCTGCGGGGAATGGTTGTCAGCGCTGCGCCGGTGGCTCGCTGCTAGTTGGTGGCTGGCCCTCCGCCCAGGACCCAAAGAGCCAAGCCGGCGAATTCGTGCGGACATCCGCGGTGCAAAGTCCTAGCATTCAGCCATGAGGCAAGAAACGTGGCAAAAGTATTCCGAGTGGCCCCTTGTCGGTGCGGCTTTTATCTTTCTAGCGGCCTACTCCGTCCTGGTCATTGTCGAGCCGCCGGATCCCTATGCCGCCGCTCTGATATTCGTCGTGGGGGCAACGTGGCTGGCTTTCGGCGTCGACTACATCGTGAAGTTGCTCTTAGCCCCCCGGCCAGGCCGGTGGTTTATCCGCCATCCCCTGGACCTGCTCATGGTGGTGCTCCCGGTAGCGCGCCCACTGCGGCTCCTGCGTCCCTTCACTTTGCGGCGAGTCATGGAACGGGCCCCCGGCACGGCCATCCGGACCCGCCTCATGGCCTACGTCATTTTCTCCGCCATCCTGCTGGTGTACACAGTTGCCCTAAGCGTCCTCCATTTCGAAAGAGCCGCTCCAAACGCGAATATCACGACTATGGGCGACTCATTGTGGTGGGCGATAGTCACCATTACAACGATCGGCTACGGCGACTATTACCCCGTTACCACTCCCGGCCGGTGGGCAGCGGCCGCGCTGATGATCGGCGGGTTTGCTGTCTTGAGCATGGTCACGGCGGCCGTGTCATCCTGGCTCGTTGAAAGCGTGACGGCCGCAACCCGTGTCAAGGAGAAAATAGACGAACCCATCGGCAGCGAGGAACTTGCCCACCTCACGGCCCAGATCAATAGACTCCATGACCAGCTGGCACTGAACCCGGGCGAATCCGCCAGCGGCCCGGCGGAAGGACAAACCCGCAAGGGACCACGCTAGAGGCCTCAACACTGTCTGTTCCGTGAAGCCGTCTGTTCCGTAAAGCCATGGCCGCATCCAGCCGGAGCGGGTACAACTGATTCATGACCACCTCCCCGTTGGTTCTCGGCCCCATGGTGCGGTACGTGGATGAGAAATCGGCGAGTGTCTGGGTGGAGACCCAATCCGCTGCCCGGGTTTCCATCCGCACCGGCGGAAGGGAATGGACCGCCCGTACGTTCGCAGTACACGATCACCACTACGCGCTGGTGGAATTGGACGGACTCGAGCCCGGCACGGTCACACCCTACGCCCTCGATATCAACGGAACACAAGTCTGGCCCGATCCCTCGTCCGACTTCCCGCCGCCCATGATCGCCACCCTGGCCACCGGTAAGCCGCTGCGGATGGCCTATGGCTCCTGCAGGACCAGCGTCCCGCACGATGCGTCCGGCAACCGGACCCACGGCGTCGACTCGCTGCGCGCCTACGCGGTGAAGATGGCCTCCGGGGGTGGGCCGCCATGGCCGGATCTGGTGGTCTTCCTCGGAGACCAGGTATACGCAGATTCGACCAGCGAGCAGATGCAGGAGTTCATCCGCGCCCGACGCGACATCGAGGCGCCCCCCGGCGAAGAACTCAAGGACTACGAGGAATACGCCCACCTTTACTATCTGGCCTGGTCAGACCCCGCGAACAGGTGGCTGCTGTCCACCCTGCCCAGCGCCATGATCTTCGATGACCACGACATCCGAGACGACTGGAACACCTCACTGAGCTGGAAGAAGAAAATGGAAGCCACCTCATGGTGGCATGATCGGATTGTCGCGGGACTGGCCTCCTACTGGGTCTACCAGCATCTGGGGAACCTGTCACCGCAAGAACGGGCCGAGGACGCCGTTTGGCAGCGGATCCTGCGGCACACGGGCCAGGACGAGATCGACGTCGGCGCGGAGCTGGACAGCTTCGCGGAGCGGTCCGATCGGGACCCGAAATCCTACCGGTGGAGCTTCTGCCGCGATTTCGGCGACACCCGGCTGATCGTGGTCGACTCCCGCGCAGCCCGGGACCTGACCCCGGACGACCGGGCACTGGTTGACGCGCCGGAAATGGCCTGGGTCGATGACCGTATGCGTGGCGGCTTCCGCCACCTGCTGGTGGCGACGTCGCTGCCTTTCCTGCTGCCGATGGGCCTGCACTACGTCGAGTCGTGGAATGAGGCCGTCTCGGAAGGTGCGTGGGGAAAACGTGCCGCCCGGGCCGGCGAGAAGGTGCGCCAGGCACTGGACCTTGAACACTGGGGCGCGTTCCAAAACAGCTTCCGGGAAATGGCGACCCTGGCGAGCGAGGTGGCCGATGGCAAACGCGGACCGGCACCGGAAACTATCACCTTCCTCTCCGGGGACGTCCACTATTCGTACGTTGCGGAGGTGGAACGCGCCTCGGGCAGCCGGATCGTGCAGGCGGTCTGCTCCCCCATCCGCAACCCACTGCCCCGACTGATGAGGTCCTTTGCGGCCGTCATGTCCTACGGCCTGGCCACGCCGGTAGGCGCTTTGGTTGCACGCTCCGCAAAGGTCCCGGACCCGCCGTTTCGCTGGTCCGGGGTCAGGGGGCCGTGGTTCCAAAACAACCTGGCCCATCTGGAGGTGGTACCGGAAGGGCTGAAACTATGGTGGGAGACCGGCGTGGTGGACGGCGGCGACCAACAGCATCCCGAGCTGGAATGTGTCGCCTCCCTCACATTGACCCCGCTCAAGGCCCCGGACCCCTCCGACAAGCAGCAGGGAACCGTCTGACTGCAGCGGACGTGAATCACAGGCCGCAGAGGACATCTCCGGTGGCATCCGGGACGCGTCTACTTTTGGCCGGTCAGCAAGGTACCTTGGATCGCCGTCAACGGCACCGCTCCGAAGTCCCTGGAATCAATTGACACGCCGCGGTTGTCCCCCAGCACGAAAACGCTTCCGGCAGGTACCGTCTCGGGCCCGAAGTAAGTGCCGTCGATCCGGCTGTGATCGATGAATGTCTCCACTACGGCAACATCATCGACAAATAGTTCCGAATCCCGGATGGCTACCCGTTGTCCCGCTCCCGCAATCACGCGCTTGATCGCCGTCCGGCCATCGACCGGGCTGGCAAAGGCAACAACGACACCATTGCGGACCCAGCCCGCAGCCGCGGCCGGCTTGTACAGGAACACGACGGCGCCCGAGGGAATCGTGGGGGCCATACTGTCCGAGGAGACCGTCACGGGCTCCACGAGCCAGATGCGGATGGCAAGCACAGCCAGGACCGGGATCAAGGCCGCAACAAGGAGCTTGTGCCGCGAGCGGCTCTCACGGCCGGCCTGTCCCACCGCTATCAATCCCGATCATCGTCCCAGGCAGCCTTAGCCGCCGTCATGGGGTCGTCGGAGTCCCAGTCGCTTTCCTTCAGGCCCACCCGGAACTGGGCCATCATGTCGTGGTCCTCGTGCGGCAGATTGTGGCAGTGCATCATGTAGAGGCCCCGGTTCGGCGTGAACTTCATGAGGAGCCGGACAGTCTCGTTCTCGCCGACGTACACGACGTCCTTGGGTCCGCGCTCGTGAGCCATAGGCGGCGCTCCGTTGCGGCTGAGGATCTGGAAGTCCACGAGGTGAATATGGAGGGGATGGAACCAGCCGCCGGATTTATTCTCGATTTCCCAGATTTCCACGGAGTTGAGGTCGGGATCGGCGATGACTTTCTTGTAGCCGCTGGCGATGACGTCCTGCCAGCTGTCATCGTTAATGGTCCACATGTTCGTGGTGTCATTCCGTTTGACCCGGAATTTGCGCGTCTTCACGCTCTGCCCTGGTTGCAGCGACATGGCCTCGCTGTTGGCAAGCTTGGTAGGGATACGGTTCCAAGTGGGGTCCGAGGTGTCTACCGGCTCATCCGTGACGTCGAAAGCCATGATCTTGTTGGTGAAGTCGTAGTCCACGTTGTTCTTGTTGGACAGGTTGCGGAGTTCAATCCGCTGCCCCGTCTTGTACTTCCGGAAGTCGATGAGGATCTCGTACCGCTCCGCTCCACCATGGCGCCAGCTTCCCACGGACTGCGCCACAGGGATCAAGCCGCCGTCGGTACCCACCACCACCACCGGATCGCCGGTGCTGAGCGTGGGCCGCAGTGATCGGGAGATGGAAGAGTTCAGGATCCGGAAACGGTAGACCCGCTTCTGCACCTTCATGACCGGCCAGGGCCTGCCGTTGACCAGGATCACGTCCCCCCACAGTCCAGAGTGGCTGTTGTCGTCATAGCCCAGGGATCCGTCCGCGGCGAACATGGCATCGCTGACTGTCAGCGCGACGTCAAAGTTGCCCTGCGGGAGGAGCTGCCTTTCCACGGGGTCATGCAAGTGGTACTGCGCGGCGAGCCCTGAATAGGCGTTCAGGGCCGTGAAGTGGACGCCGTGGTCGTGATACCAGAGCGTGCGTGCCGGCTGGAAGTTGGGGTAGTGGTAGTCCTTGTAAAACCCCGGGTGTGTGATGTCGCTGGCGTAGCCGTCGAATTGCGGCTTCGAAGCAGAACCATGCAGGTGGGTCGACGTGGACAGGGCGTGCCCGTCCAGCGCATGCTCGGCCGGCAGCTGGTTCCGAATCCTTAGCACGGCCTTGGTGCCCCGGTCCAGGCTGATCGTCGGTCCAGGGAACAAGCCGTTGTAACCCAGGATGGGAGTGCTCAGCCTGGGCAGAATATTGGCTGTGGCGGCCTTCTCTGTCAGCCTGTAGTAATTGACGGGCAGGCCGTCTGCGGGGTCGGTTCCCGTGGCGTAGGGCTGAAGAACCGGTGCCTGGACAAAAGCCGCCCGGAATGGTGTCGGCATATCGCGGGAGCTTATGCGGCTGGCCGACTTGGCTTCGACTGAACCGGTCGGCAGCATGGCGCCGCCGGCTCCGAGGACACCCAGGCCCCCGATCAACAAAACTTGACGACGTGAAATGGACATAGCCGGTCTCCTTTGTGTTCGTTACCAGACCTTGCAGGACCCTGCTTGGAGATAACCTGAGACGGATTCCCCGACCTTGGGAGAATCCTGAGAACGCGTGCGAGTCAACGGTTCGCCGCCAGACGCGACTGCAACCGCGCTGTCACGGTGGTGCCTGTGCCGGGGACGCTGAGAATCTGCAATGCTCCGCCCGCCTCACGGATGGTGTCCTTGAGTATCCGAAGGCCAAGATGGCCCTCGGCGGCCCCATGTGAGGTGTCGAAGCCCTTGCCGTTGTCCGCAATGCTTATTTCGGCGCCATGTTGGTCTGTCCGCAGCGAGAGGACCACAGTGGTCGCACCGGAGTGCTTTGCGCTGTTTGAGAGCGCTTCCCGGGCCACGCGGTACAACAGCGCGGACGAACCACGGGCAAGCGCGACGTCGGCCGGGATCAGCAGACGCACGGCGAGGCCGCGTTCCTGGTGAGGTTCGACGAGCCGTTCCAGAGACGTCCTGAGCCCCAGTTGCTCGAGGTCGGGCGGATACAGCTCCTGCGTCATGGCCCGCAGGACGCGGACGCTCTGCTGCAGTATTCTGCGGGCACCGCCCAGCACCGGCCGCTGCTCCGGTGGCCCGTGGAGCTCTTCTGATTCAAGGGCATAGCCCAGCCCGGAGAGGTCCTGGATCACTTCATCGTGCAAGTCCCGGGCAATCCTGCGGCGCTCCAGGTCGGAAGCCTCAACAGCGCGCTTAAGCAACCGGTTCCGGGTCGCCTGATGTGCCTGGATCCCACGGGCCAGCCGGACGGCGGGGGGCAGCTGGGCCAGCTGAAGTGCCGCCAGGGCGAGAAGAAGAGGCGGGACCATGCTGTACAGGACTGCCTGCTGCTCGTCCCGCACAGGGTCGTCGTCGTAGTAGGCCTCAAAGATCAGCGGCGTACCGTCGGTGGCCGAGGAGCTGACGTAGACTTCCACGAGTTCTCCCGACGCCAGCTCGTACTCATTCTCAAGTTCCTGCTGGCTTTCCAGGGAAGCCGTCCCCGGCCCCCCTGCCAGGAGGGCCCTGCCCCAGTCCGGCAAATCGAAGCGTTGCCCCACGAGCGAGCGAATGTCCGAATACACCACCCGGCCATTGCTGTCCCATACCTTGATTCGCAGTACCGAGGCGTCGTTACGCCATGGCTCCAAGGCCTTGTCCAGTGCGTCCAGCGCTGTTGCGTCCCCGGCGAGCAGCGCCTCGGTCACAAGAGGTTTGATGGCAAAGTCCGCCACACGTTGAGTGAAGAGGAGCGCGTTGTCCAGGGCGTGCCGCTCCGCTTCGGCCCGGATCCAAAACGCGACGGGAGTCGCCACAATCAGCAGCGCAAGAAATCCCATCAAGAGGAATTTCGCCACAGCGGCCCGGACGGCGAAGCGCTCGGCCGTGCCCGGAAAATCCTCCGGCTTCGTGCCATCCTCAGCTTCAGAAGGCCTGGACATCGGACTCCACGCGCAGGATCCCCCGGACTTCAGCCTCTGCCATGGCCTCACTCTGGGAGTGCGAACCCAATTTGGAAAAGATGGTTTTGACGTAGCCACGGCAGGTGTGGATCGAGATGCCCAGGCTGTTGGCGATCACCCGCACCTCCTGCCCCTCCGACATCAAACGCAGAACGTCCAGCTCTCGGGGGCTCAGGGGTGGCCCAGGGGGGTACACGGCGGCAGCGGAGTGCGGGGCCCCGATCTGCGCCACCAAGGAGGGGTGCACCACCATGTTTCCTGCCCGGGCGTGCCGAAGAGTGTCAAGCATCGTGGCCAGCGAGCCGTCCTTGGGGAGGAACCCGCATATCCCTATCGCCGCCGCCTGCCGCAGGACATCCTGGGACGGGTCGCCTGTCAGCATGATGATCCGGGTAGCCGGGTTCTGTTCCAAAATGCGGGTCGCCGCCGACAGGCCGTCACCGTCCGGCAAGTGATAGTCCATGACAACAACGTCGGGTTCCAGCTCGCGGCACAACTGCACCCCGCTCTCCACGGACGCCGCCGAGCCAACACTGCGAAGGTCCGGTTCCCGGTCCAGGGCACCCGTCAGCAGCTCGGCAAAAGTCCTGTGGTCATCGACCGTCAGGATCCGCAAGGTCGTGGCGCCGGCTCCTGCTTCGCTGGTGGGGATGCCTCCGCTGGCCGGGACGCTGTCCGGGATGCCGACGGCGGGTCTCGGGACCGCCGAAACGGCGGCAACCGGAGCTGCTTCGCCGCCCGTCAGCCGCAGGAGGCGGGCATGCGCGGCGCGCAGGGCCTCGCCCGGTGTGCACCCCATTTCCTGGTGCAGCGTGCGCCGGCATTGCTCGAATGCCTTCAGCGCTTCGAGCGGCTGCGCGGAGTCCTCCAGCCCCAGGACGAGGGAGGACCAGGCACTCTCGTTAAGGAGATCGCCAGCCAGGGCCTCCCTCGCCCAGTGGACCGCGCGCGCTGGCTGATGCAGCGACAGCGCTATTTCGGCGGCCTGCGCCCGGGCCCTGCAGACCCGGTGCTCATGATTGCCCCGCGCTTCCTCGGCCCATGGAGCTGTCAGCTCATCTCCCAGCAGGGGCGCAGAGGCCAGACCCAGAGCTTCCTGCAGGAGTTCCAGGGCCTCGACGGGCTCGCACGTGGAGGCCCGGCGGAGCAAGTCACTGAAGCGGCTCACATCTAGTTCTACAAGGGCAGGATCCATGACATAGCCGCCGGTGACGGTCCGCAGCGGACCGGACTTGCCCTGGCCTGGCTGCAAATGGCGCCGAAGGACGCTGACGTAGCTTTCCAGCGTCGGCAATGCCTCGGCCGGGGGCTGCCCGGCCCACAGGACGTCGCTGAGGCGGTCCTTTGACATGGGCGTGCCGAGATTGAGCAAGAGGATTTCAAGGATTTGCCGGGGTTTGGGACCGCCAAGCTCACCGGCTTCGAGGACTTCGCCGCCTCGCCGGATTCGCAGTGGGCCGAGAATCCGGACCTCGAGGACGCACTGTGGCAACACGTCCCCCGCCGCAGTTGACGGACCGGCAATCTCATGGGTGGGGCTGGGAAGCATGGCAGACCTGCAATTCGGACGGAAATAATGGTCCCTAGTTTTTTCCATCGAGCCCGCCTCGACACGAGTACCCGATACTCGTTTTCCCGGGCGGTCCAGCCGATCTGCGCCGGGTAGTCAGCCGCGTCCCCGGTGGTGTGCTGCCCCCAAGGACAACCCCGGCCCGCCCGGGAGCTCCAGTGCCAGATCGATGGCCCGGTCCGGGAGGTCGAACACGAGCGTGGCGTTGAGGCTTTGACCTTGGGGGACGTCGGCGGGGGCGGGAGAAGACCACAGAGCTTTCCACGTCCCTGTTCCGAGACCTGACACGAAGTAATCAGAGGGATCATACGCGAGGCCACCCTTTTCCAGCGCCGTCAGCTCCACGAGCACCCGTACTCGGTGAAGCCCCTCCGCGGGCGGATCGGCGAGCGCGGCAGAGGCGGCCGTGGGCATCCCGCCGTCGGTCTCCTCCGGCACCACGCCGTTAATGCGCGCCACTCCCCCGGCGACGCCGGCCGAGGCACCCAACAGGGCAGGAGGTTTTCGCGGTGCAGCCGTGACGACGCTGGCGACCAGGGCCGCTACAAGGACGAGCAGGATGACCGGAACGAGGATTTTCGCGCGCTGAAGCGTGGCTGACCTTGACATGCAGGCCAGCATCCACGGAGCGCCCTAGGAAAACCCTTGGAACGCCCTGCGTCCGGGCAGCGGCCCGCGGCCACAAGTTCTCCTGATCACAGGCTAGTTACAAGTCGCCGTCCATACCGTGACGCTCACAAGTGCGCCGGCCCGGCGCACCCTGTTCCTCCCGCCAGGGTGGAGGGGCGAGAAAAGCACAGGATGGATGTCGTCATGAAACGAATACTTGCGTTCCTTATGGCAAATGTCGCGGTCGTCTCGTTGGCTGGCCTAGCCTCGGCCGCCGTCGGCCCTCCGGGCGTCAACGGGCCCGGGCTCGCGGAAGTCGGCCCGGTCGATGCGACGGACGGCTACCCGGTCTGGTACCGCGACCGTACCGGGCTCAGGTTGGAGAAGTGCATAGCGCAGGCCGATCCGCTGTGCCCGGCCCGCGGGGAGCTGCCCGATGAAGCCGCGGCGGTTTCGTTCCCGGATAACTACCCGGATGAAGGTTTCTACTCGCTTACCACCGGCACGATGGACACAGCAGGGGGTGGCAAGGCGCTCGCCGTGATCGCACTGGAACAGGCATTCGGCAGCGGGCCGGTTGCCGACGGCGACCAGGTCACCTTTGCCCGGCTTCGGCTGAAAATCACGAATGTCAGGGATGGCGTGGACTACAAGTTCACCACCCCGGCGGGCACCAAAACCGTCCGGACATCGAAACCGGGCATCGTCTTCGACACCGAGGACATCGGCATCGGTGGAAAGGGAGACTTCTCGGGCGCCCTGGGTGGAAGGATCGGCCCGTTCCTGACCTGGGACACCTACCCCACAGATCCCGCCCTGAAACCGGACGCCAACGGCAAGAACACGTACGTCGGCGACGGCACCACCCCCCACAAGATCACCGGCAGCCCCTACGGGACCAATATCTTCCGGATCGAGGGTCCGGGCATCAATCCGAGCGCCACGGATGCGTGCCCTTCCGTTCCGGGGCCGGTGGCGGACTGTGTAGAAACCGACCTCTTCACGGTGCAGGGAAAGCTTGCGACCAATAGCGGCGTGTCCGCAGAGCGGGCGACGTATTCCAGGTCATCGCTCAACTCCGGGACCGTGGACGTCTTCGCATCGAGCGAATCCGGACCGCAGGCAATCCAGCTCTCCGACTCGTCCGCCGGCAGCGCGGTCTTCAGCCCGACGGCGCTGGAAGGATCCGCCGGCAAGTACTTCGCCAGGATCGCTTTCGACGGACCCCAGCCGCCGTCAACGGTCACTGTCACGAACTCGAGCGACGTTCCGGCGTCGGCGAAGAAGATCGCCGTCGTTGACCGGGTCAGCGGCAAGGCCACCTTCAACACCGACAGCGGTGTCCTGTCGATCGAAGCGGTGTCCAGCGATACGGCGGGTGCACGGACCCTGACTGCCGTCGGCTTCGGCGAGCTCGCGTCGGGCTCCCTGGCATGGGGTCCCCTCGCGGCTCCCCCAGTTTCTGTCACCGTTCGATCCGACGCCAAGGGCGAAGCGGTGTTGCCCGTCGAGGTGACGGGCGACGCCCGCGCTCCGATTCCAGTCGCCGCCCAAGCCGGAGCCGATCAAACGGTTCAGGAAGGTCAGAAAGTAGACCTTGACGGGTCCGCCTCCAGCGGTCCGGTCTCCACCTACTCGTGGAGCAGCCCTTCCGGGGTGGTACTGAGCGATCCCACCGCGGCCCGGCCCAGCTTCACCGCCCCCGCGCCGGGAGACTATGTCTTTTCCCTCACGGTCAACGGCCCCGGTGGCCCGAGCACGGCAACTGTCACCGTGACAGTCACAGCCACCGTGGCAGCGGCGGCAAACGCCGGACCCAACCAGCAAGGCGCACAACGCGGAGCCAAGGTCACATTGGATGGCAGCGGTTCCACCGGCGCCGCTACTTATTCGTGGACGCAGATTCTGGGCCCGGGTGATCCTAAAGTCACCCTGACCGGCGCCAATTCCGCCCGTCCGTCGTTTACCTTCCCGCTCTACAAGTACCCTGCGAGTTCGGGTGCGCTGACCTTCAAACTGACGGTGGGAAGCGCTGACGGGTCCTCAAGCGATGCCCAGGTGACGGTCACCCCGCGGGCCGACGCGGTGGCGGTTACCTCCGCCCGCTACACGGCCAGCAAGCGCGAATGGCGGGTGGACGGCACAAGCTCCATCCTGTCCGGTCAGGCGGTGACGGTACACCTCGGCGGCTTGGACGGAACCGTCCTTGGTACGGCCGTGGTAGACGCCACGGGATCGTTTTCCATACGAGTTACATCGGCTGTTATCGGCCGGGCCGGCCAGAGCGTGAGCGTGGAGTCTCCCCTGGGCGGCACCGCAACCGGCTTTGCAGTCCGTGTCCAGTAACCAGCCTGCCGCCGGATCCCGGGGGGCGGCCGTCAGGCCGGCCGTCCCCCGGGGCCGTGGCGCCAGGCCTGCTGCCTCGGACGGAGAGGGTGTGGTGCCGCAGGCCACGTCCTCAGGAAACGCGTCCGATGCGGCCGCAGGCACCACCCTGCGGCTGCAGGTACTCGAAATCATCGACAGCCTCCTCAACAGCGCCGGGCCGGAACTGGAGGAGCACCGGGCCCGCCTGCGGGATCACCTCAGCGAGCATCCCTGGGACCCGGAAACCGCCCTGCTGCGGTACCTTTGGGACCGCGAACAGCAGGGTGTCACGCCACCGGGACTGCCCGAAGCGGGCCTGTGATGGCTTCCTCGGAGCGGTCCTTCTCAGCGGGGGCCGCTCCCGGGGGCGGTTACGTTCTCTATGGCGACCGTTTCGATGATTCTGGTCGATGGCTCACCGACCAGCGCCGGCGCCGTCACGCCGGTTTTCCACGTATCGTTCTGCAGCCGGCCCAGGAAGTCCACTGCAGCCGCCTGCGTATCGAAATCCATCTCCAGCATCACATAGTCTTGCTGGTCAATCGGGCGCGAGATGCGGTATGACCGCACGCCCGACCTGGCGCGGTCCAGCGGATCACTGTCGAAAGCCCTCCGCCACATGGCGAAGTCCCGGACCTGGTGTTCGATCTGCAGGGTAATCACTGATGGGCTCCTGTCGACGGTTCTACACGCCCAACTGTAGGCCCGGAAGGCCCCGGCAAGTAAGGCGCCCGGCCGAAGTGATGTTCGCGTGGCGTCTAAGCCGGCTGGGATCCGGTGTTGGTCGTGGCGTTGGCCTGATCGGCCTGGTGGCGTTGCCGGCGGCTCGCCAGCAGGAACGGTACCGCGATCAATTCGATTACGCCGCCGATCGCCAGCGAGGCCGGGTAGCCGTACACATCGGCCGCCCGACCGAGCAGCGGCTGCACCACCACGCCGCCGCTTGAGCCCATCAGTGAATCGAAGCTGAGCACTGTTGCCCGCTGCTTTGAGGCGATCATGTCGTTCAAGTACGCCTGCCGCACCGGGATGCCGGACGACGACACCAGTGCCCAGAGCGCCAACAGCACCAGAGCCAACCAGAACACCTGGGTGAACCCGAGCACCACCAGGATCACCGTGTCCACGATGCTGCTGAGGATCAGCACGCTGGTGCGTCTGCGGACGAGGCGCCGGACGCGTGGCGCTATCCAGCCGCCCAGCACCTCAGCTCCAGCCACGATGGCCGCCGCCAGGCCCGCAATGGAATACGCGTGCGGGTCTCCGAACAGCTCAAGCAGGTACGGCTGCAGGGCGTAAAACACATAGATCCCGACGCCGGCGGTGAACGGCGCGGCCAACATCACGTACCGTACGGGCGGATTCTTCAAGCCGTTGTCGATCGATGCGGCGAGCACAGCTCGGGTCGCCTGAAGGGGATGGGTGGAGCGTTCGGGGGTGAACCCGACGTCGTGCATGAGCGCAAATGCCACCGCGAACATGGCCAGCAGCACACCCACGCGCAGCAGAAACGGCACGCCCAGATTGGTCGCCTGCGCGATCACGCCGCCGGCCACGGAGCCGGCGAGCATCGCAACGCCGGACACCATCTGGCCCCGACCCAGCACCGCCTCCATCCCGCCTTCATAGCCGGAGAAGCGCAGCGCATCGATGAGCCAGGCCTCGACTGCTCCAGAGAAGAAGGTAAAGCCCAGACCGAGCAAGATCGACACCACTGCCCACCACCAGAACGGGGCAGAAAACTGCCAGAGCAGGTAGTAAAGGTAGGTCGAGACGGCGAGGGTCACGGTTCCGAGCAGGAACGATACGCGGCGCCCCCAGCCATCGGCAACCACCCCCGTGGGCACTTCGAACAGCACCATACCGGCCGTGAAGAAGGCGTTGGCGGCAAATGCCTCAAGGTTGCTGAGGCCGGCATCCAGCAGGAAAAGGGTGTTGATCCCCCAGATGAACGAGGCCGCAAGCGTATTGCCCAGCGTCAACGTCAAATAGATGCGCTGGATCTTTAGGGCGGCGGCGTTCATCGCGTCGCCGTCCCCGCCAGGGCGAGGAGGGGGCACGAGCCCATTCTCGTCTCCCCTGCGGGCGTGCGCCAGAGTAAATCAGGCTAGCGGCACGGCGCGATCGATCGAGCCAAAGCGGCCGGCCTGCTCAGCTGCCTTGGCTCGTGTAGAACGACCGACGGCGGGCATACTCATGGATCCGGTCCAGGGTGGCGATCTGTTCGCGTGCCCTCGTGGCCAGTTCGTCGAACCTGGACCCGTCCAGTCCCAGATCGCCGGAGAGGTCGTGCAGCGTCTGCCACATCCCCAGTTTTCCCATCACGGCCGACCGCATGAGCTCGGATTCCAGCAACAGCGTCATCGGCGAGCGGCTCACCACCCGCCCGTTGAGTTTGAGCCGGCCGGCGCGCTCCGCGACCCACGCCGCCGCGCGCCGCGGCATTCGCCGGGGCAGGTCAAAATCGCCCACTAGTCCGCGTACATACTCCCGCTCTTCCCGGATCTGGGCGGCGAGCGCAGTAAGTTCGGCGTGGAAGGGGGTGTCCGTGAAGTCGCGCGCCATGCGCTCTATTCGGCCCTGCCCTGCAGTGGCCCCCGCGAGGTGGTCCGACAGGTAGAGGCCAAACAACTTCTTATCGACTGTGCTGGAAATCTGGGGTGCCATGAAAGCTCCACTCTGATGGAGGAGTTGCTTCGGGTTCACCACCCTACAGCAGCCCCGGCACGCCAAGCCGGCTATTGGGGCAAGTCGTCCCGCGCCGGCCGCACGGCCTCGGCATCGGGGTCCATCGCCACAAGCCCGGCGTCGTCCGCCACCTCTGTCAGCTCCTGCGCGACGTCAGGCTTAAGCCAGGACGCCACCACGCTGACCCCGCCGCCGTCGTCGCGGTCAATCACGACGTCGATCTCGTTGGCGGCCGCGCCCATGCCCAACAGCTGTTCGCGATACGACGCCTCCAGGGCAACCAGGCTTTCCTCGGTCCACTCCCCCGGCCGAATCCTCGTTGAGATTTCGACCGGTTCAGGCTGATACAGCGTCATGAAAATCCCTCCTTTGGGCTTTGACCCGGGCCGGGCACGAGCCCATTCTCGTCTCCTTGCCCGGCGTGCGCCAGAGAGGTAGCGTCCGCCTCCGTTGCGCCCGGGCGTTCCGGAGGGAACGCAGCGGTGGCAGACTTTGTTCACTTGCAGTACCGATGAGGAGGATGCCGGTGGCGGACATGGCTGAGGCCCTTTTGCACGACGGCACGGCAATACCGATCCTGGTGAGCGGTGACGGCCGGGCGCTCCTGATCCCTGCGGATATGAAGCCGCATTCCGAGTCGGAGGCCCAGACAATGCGCGATTGGGGCGCCGACCCCGGACTCGGGCCCAACCTTGTTGCGGCTCTCTCGCAGTCCTATCGCGTTGTGGCGGCTGACTACGAGGGGCACCGGATGGCGCAGCCGGCACCAGACACGCTCACGCCGGAGAACGTCACCGCCGATTTCCTGGCCATCGCGGATGCGGCACACGCCGAAACCTTCGCGTACTACGGGTACTCTTGGCTGGCCCTGTGCGGTTTGCAGTTGGCGATCCGCACAAACCGGCTCTGGGCGCTCGTCATGGGCGGATTCCCGCCGCTCGAAGGCCCGTACAAGAGCATGTTGGCGGTGACGCAGGCGGCCCACTCGGCGGCTGCCGGGTCCTCGGAACAATCTCCGGCGGTAAACCTGCCCGTCGAACCAGGCGACTGGGATGCCGCGACAATACAGACCAACGAAGCGCAGACCCGCCAGTTCGTCACGCTGTACGAGGCGCTCCAGGACTTCGACGATTCAGCTGTTTCCGTGGCGCGGGATCTCCCACGGCTTGCGTTTGCCGGCTCCGCCGATCAAATCGTCTACGGACCCCGCTGGGGAGACGTGACGGTGCGGATCGGCGAACCGCTTGCTGCCCACGAGCGCGAGCTCATCGACGCGGGGTGGGACGTTCAGGTGCTCCCGGCCCTCGATCACCTGGGCGCGATGCACAGCGACGTCGTCGTTCCCCTCCTGACGGCCTGGCTCGGAAAAGTGGGCCGGGAGCACTAAGAACGCCCACAACCTGCGGCGCCGTTGCAGCCCTGGTTACCTACTTGCTGAGACGGAAGACATCGGCCTTGATTTCGTGGCGTCCCGTTTTCCGCTTTCCAGCCGGTGTCCCATATAGAACCAGGGCCGACCTTCCGTCGTCCAGTACGGTGATCCCCTCGGCATGGTCCTCACCCTCACCGAACGGCGCGTCAAATTCGCAAGGCAAATCGTCTTTCTGCAGGACGTCCTCGGCCTGCGACGTCAGCGCGTTCCGCCAGCGAAACACGGCCGTTCGTCCGGCGAGCTCCATGGTGGGGCCCGCCAGGACGAGCAGGTCCTCTCCGTGGCGGCACAGGTCCCGCACGCCCAAACCATGCAGGCGAAGGAAGTGCTTGCGGTATCGACGATTCCCTGGGCCGATCGGCTGCGGCTCCATGCCGGGCCCGTCACCAACCAGGAGCTCGATGATCAGGGCCCACCCTCTCAGCACCGGCCCCCGCAGACCGATGAACACCCGGTCTCCCGCTACGGCGAGGCCCTCGCAGTCAATGCCGTTGTCCTTGCCCGGGATCGGGCGGGACCCGGAATTCGAGGACTGGATGAAGCTCTCGAGATGGGGGTCATCGGCCAGGAGGTCCACTAAGTCCGCGCCCCGGCCGAGGCCGAGCACGGCGGGGGGTTGCTGATGCCCTGTCCGGCTGCCGCCCGGATCGAGGAGGGACTGAGTCGAGAGGCGGGCCAACACCCGGCGGCGCTGGCTGACCTCCACCGTCGCCAGGGACCTCTGCGCCTCTTCGGGCGTGGCGTTGTTCTTGACCTGTTTGCGGGCCGAGCTGTGCGATCCGGCCAGCCACAGCGTGTCACCCTCGACATCGAGCCCTTCGATGTCCATCTCACCCCTGTCCCCGGGCAGTTCCAGGAGCTGGGTGAGATCGAAGCTGCGATGGGCGCGGGCCTGGCCGCCGCCCTCCAGTGTGAGCCGTTCGACGCTGGTCGTCTCGTCATTGGCGACCCAAAGGTGGCGGCCTTGGCGGGCGACGGCGGACAACCCGTCGCGGAGGTCGGCCTTCCGGTCAAGGGTGCTGCGCTCATCGAGTACCAGGGTGATTTCACCGATTGGCTCGTCCGGCTGCGGCCATCCGCTCACTGCGGCTCACCCCGTCGCCTACGATGCTGCAGCTCCGCAAGCCGGTGTCCCGGTACTGGTTTCGTCCTCATCAGCGGGCCTCGGTCTGTGATTTCAGCTGGAGTGCCTCATCACAGCATGATCCGCACGGCCCGGTCCAGCAATAGTGGGCGGCGAAGTTAGGGTCCGTCACACGCCTGAGGTCGTCTTGGCTTCCACGTCATCCACGAACGCCACTTGAGTCGAATATTGCTGATAAAGCTGAACGGCGTCTCCCAAGGGCAGGCGTCCGAAGTTCAGAGCCGTTTGCAGCCCCTCCAACTGGGCATTGCACGTCTCTGCTGCGGTGACTTTCGTGGCCACGGAGGCGTTACCGGCCATCACCGCGAACGTTTGACCACCATCGCAGAGCCGCCCCCGCGCCTCACCGGCTCAGCCGCGGCGACCATGCGTCCGTCGGACTTGAACTCGATCGCTGTTGCTGCGCCGATCTCCGCCGCGGACGTCGACGGCGCACCCGCTGGCACCAGCTGATGACCGTACGGTGCCAGCTGGCTTCCGTAGGCGGTGATGAACTCCGACTCCGCTGTGACCGTTGCCGTGTTCCGCTGCGACGCGCGCGGCGCAGCGATCGCCTCCGAGATGCTCATGCCCAGATCCACCCGGTTCAGGATCGTTTGCAGGACGGTGGTGATGATCGTGGATCCACCCGGGGAGCCGAGCGCGAGGAACGGTTTGCCGTCCTTGAGGATGATGGTCGGTGACATCGAGGAGCGCGGGCGCTTCTTCGGCTCAATCCGGTTGGGGTCCGTCGGATCGTAGACGGCGGAGAAGTCGGTCAGCTCGTTGTTGAGCAGGAACCCGCGGCCGGGAACCACGATGCCGGACCCGCCCGTCTGCTCGATTGTGAGCGTGTACTCAACCACGCTTCCCCATTTGTCCGCGACCGTCAGGTTGGTGGTCGAGATGTTCTCGGTGTCCCTCTCGACCGCGGGCGCCGCGACGGCGGCGGGACACACGCCGTCGTACGAGGCCACGTTCCCTGGCGGAACCGGCTTCGTGGCCGCGTGCCGCGGATCGATCTGGCACAACCGTTCCTTGCCGAAGCGCGGGTCAGTGAGCGCGGCGGTGGGCACGGCGACAAACGCCGGGTCGCCCACATATTTGCCCCGGTCCGCGAAAGCCAGGGCGCTTGCCTCAAGGTAATGGTGCAGGGCGTCGGGTTTGGACATCTCGGTGAGGTTGAGTGGGTCAAGGATGTTCAGTGCCTCGCCCACGGTGGTGCCCCCGCTGCTCGACGGCGCCATGCCGTAGACGTCCAGGCCCCGGTAGTCCACATGCGTGGGGGCCTGGTCCAGGACGTGATAGGCCGCGAGGTCGGCCGTCGTCATGTGGCCTACGGGAACGGGCAGTGCAGTGCCCGGGGCCTTCGGCGGAGCCTGCACACTTGCCGCGATTTCCGCGGCCAGTGTGCCGCGGTAGAAACCGCGCGCGCCCTGCTTGGCGAGGAGCCGGTAGGTTTCGGCGAGTTCGGGATTCCGGAAGACACTGCCGACGGCGGGCGCGTCGCCGCCCGGCAGGAACAGCTTTCTGGTCGAGGTGAACGCCGCGAAGCGGGGCTTGTTCTCGAGGGTCTGCAGCCGGAACGTGTCGTCGACGACGAAGCCCCTCGTGGCAACCTTGATGGCAGGTTTGAGAACATCTGCGAGGCTCAACGTCCCCCAGCGGTCGAGTGCGCGCTCCCACGTGGCCGCCGTGCCGGGGACACCAACGGAGACGCCGCTGGTGACGAGGTCAGGCGTGAATGGATATGGCTTACCGGTCGCCGGGTCAATGAAGGCTTCGTGCCGCATCGCTGCCGGTGCAGTTTCACGGCCGTCGATGGTGCCAACCCTGCGGGACTCCGCGTTGTAGAACACGAAGTAGCCACCACCGCCGATCCCGGCGCTGTAGGGCTCGGTCACGCCCAGGGTCGCGGCCGCGGCCACGGCCGCGTCCGCCGCGTTCCCGCCCTTTCGAAGGACTTCAATTGCCGCAGCCGATGCCTCGGGGTCCACAGTGCTCACCGCGCCGCCGTACCCGGTGGCGGTCGCGGTCCTTTCAGTCTCCCGCGGGTCGGCAAAGGCGGGGGCGCTAACGGTGCCGCTGGCCATGCTCAAGGCCAGGGCCGCCGTAAGGGCAGCGAGTCGACGTCCCGCATGTGGCATGGTCGCTCCGGGGGTCAGGGTGGTGCGAGTAGACGGTGGAGTCACGGTACCGCTCCGCCGGGCGACACTCAACACTCTCAGGGCGTTTGGGCCGAGCGGTACTGCCTGAGGGTCTTAACCCGGCTGCGGGTGGCTGAGCTGGCGCTTGATGGCATCGAGCTCGTCGCTGAGTTCTTCGACCCGCAGGCTGTATCTGGCGAATGCGGCTTTGCGGCGCTGCGCCTCCCGGCAGCTCACAACGAGAGTGAGGATGCCCAGGGGCACGGCGACAACCAAAGCCCAGCCGGCAGCCGAGAGGTAGTCCAAGGCGACCGGAAGTGCGGCCCGGAAATCGATGAACTCGTTCACGCCGTCCACGACTCCGCCGAGGACCGTGTCAAGGGAGCCCAGAAACTGTCCCACCACGGGGGTATCGGCCAGCGACGGCGCGCCCAGCCGGTCCGCGGCGCCGCCGCCCCAGCGGGAATCTCTGAGGTGGGACAAGACATAGATTCCTGCGCCGATGTTGGCCACCGCGTAGACAAGAACTGACCCGAGTGCAGCCCAATGAAGCTGACGAGGCCGCCAGAAACACAACAGTAGCCCGGCGGCGATGGCCGAGAGCCAGGTCAGGGCCTTCAGCCACTCGCTGGTTACGCCGCTCAAAATATCCACAACACCGACCTTCCCTAGACCCTTTGGAAGGTTACCGCCTGCTCTCCAGTTCAATCGCACCTTGAGGTTCGACACGGGCTAGTGCAAGAGGGCCGACAGGTCCGACGGCGGGGCAACTGCGCCGTCGGTAAGATTCGTAGGGTGACCATCTCCGATTCCCAGCTCCAGCCAGTTACGGTGTCCGTTGCCCGCACAGTCCAACCCGGCCGGACACGTCAGGCCAGCGCCTGGGCGCATGCAGGACAGGAACTCGCCCGTGAATGGCCGGGCTATCTCGGCTCCGGCTGGGTGCGTTCTGCCGCGGACTCCAATGAATGGCACATGTTGTACCGCTTTGCCGATGCCGACCTGCTCAACGACTGGGAGCAGTCCGATGAACGGCGCTGGTGGATCGACAGTGCGGCAGACCTCGTGGAAGTGACCCAGATCGAGCGGCGCACTGGCATTGAAGGCTGGTTCGCTCAGCCTGGCGATGTCCGCCTCAGTGTTCCCGAGACGGTTGTTCCTCCCAGGTGGAAACAGATGGTGAGTATCTTTCTGCCCTTTTTCCCGCTCAGCCTGCTGGCAAATTTCCTGTTGCATCCGCTGACTCAGGAGTGGCCGCTTGTGTTCCAGGTGCTGTTGGCCACCTGTCTCCTCACGCCTCTGATGACGTATGTGTTCCTTCCGGTCACCACCCGGCTGTTGGGGCCCTGGCTGCGCAAGAAGCGTTGACGGAGGCGCCCGCCGAGGTCCTGGTCAGTTCCTTATCCCGCCCCGGGGAGGGACACCTCAACCAGACCATTCTCGATGCGTGTGCTGAACCGCGGCTGGCCCGCTGTCGCTGGCCCGCCCATGACTTCCCCGCTACGCAGCGAGAAGGCACTCCCATGCCACGGGCAGACAACGCAGGGCTCCCCGCGTTCTTCGACCTTGCCTTCATGGAGGGGCCCGGACAAGTGGCTGCAGACATCAGACAAAACGTTTACGGCGTCGCCCCGGCGGAACACGAGCAGCGGCATCCCGGCCACCATCCTCTGCTCCAGCTTTCCCTCAACGAGCTCGTCCAAAAGGGCCAGGGCGTGCCAACCAACCGGGAAGCGGTGAGGCACATCCTCGCTGTGGTTTACGCCGGCGGCCTGACGATACGTAAGGTGGCCACCCAGGAAACCGGCGGCGGCAAGTGACGCAAACCCAAGATACCCAAGCAGCTTGCCTCGTGGCTGCCGCCCGCGGGACCGCTCCACCAGCGACGCGACATACAGACTGGTGGCCGCGAGGTTCCCCGCGGCGTGGACCAGGCCCACGCGCTGCTGCTGTTCATGAAGTTCCGACCAGTCGGTGAAGCCGGCCACAGCGGAAGGAACCGCGCTGATGACCCCCACGCCAATCAATATGCGGGCCGCCCGGTCGCTTCCCGGCACTGCATCCAAGATGGCGGCCGATGTCCACGCCCCCATCGGTATCTGGACCCCAACCGGGTGAACCGGATGTCCCAGAGGCACCCCGTGGAGCACATCACGGAGCCACGGGAACCGGACAATCGAGTTCACGGTTCCTCTAACTCCCGCGACCAAAGGATCAAGCCAGAGACTGTCCTCCAGACGTGAAACGAGATTCAGCAGCGGCAACGGTTTCATGTGCTTCCTCCATCATCTAATCGTTCAGCTGAGCCTAATTTCTCGGCCCTCATCTGCACAGCCCCAGGAGGATCAATTGCGCGCCAGCAGCCGCACCGAAGCCATGGCAGCCGGGCACTCACGCGGTTGCTTGGTCACGGGCGTCCCGCGCTCTCCGTTGGCGCAGCCAGGGGATGAGACCACCGGCCAGGAGCATGTCCACTTGGCGACTGGAGAGGCTGTGCCGCACGGGGTAAACCTCGCCGCGGGTCTCGTTCTGCACGAGGATCTCTTTGCCTGTCACGAGGGCGTCGTGTATTCCTGTCAGCAGGAGCACATCGCCTTGGTGGATTCGGTGGTGATCGGCGGCATTGGTGAACTCGAGTGCGAGGACCCCGAAATTAGCCAGGTTCTGCCAATGAATCCGCGCGAACGAGACTGCCACCACTGCGCGCAGCCCGAGGAAGCGCGGGGTGATAGCTGCGTGTTCGCGTGAAGATCCCTGGCCGTAGTTGGTGCCGCCGACCAGGATGTGACCGGTCGCGTCGCGGGTCTTTGCGGCGCGCGCTGGGTAGGTCGGGTCGATCTGGTCGAAGGTGAATTCGGCGAGCTTGGGGATGTTGCTGCGGTAGGGCAGAACGCGCGCACCGGCGGGCAGAATCTCATCCGTGGAGACATCATCCCCCACCACCAGGGCGACTGGTGCCTCGATGCGGTCGGCCAGGGGACCGAATACCGGAAGCGAGGAAATGTTTTCGCCCTTGACCAGCGTCACTTTGCCGGCTTCCTCCGGCGCCAACGGCTCCTCCAGCATTGCCACGTTCACGCTCGACACCTCGGGGAGTTCGATCACGGGGTATTCCAAGTCGAAGAGCTCTGTCAGGTCCCGCGGGTCCGTGATCGTTCCGGTGAGTGCGGCAGCCGCGGCCGTCTCCGGTGAGCACAGGTAGACCGAGTCCTCCTTCGTGCCCGAACGGCCGGGAAAGTTGCGGGGCATCGTGCGCAGGCTGTTGCTTCCGTTGGCGGGGGCCTGGCCCATCCCGATGCAGCCCATGCATCCGGTCTGATGCAGCCGGGCCCCGGCGCTGATCAGATCAAACGTGGCGCCCATCCTGGTGAGGTCCTGCAGGATCTGTCGGGAACTCGGATTGACGTCGAGGGACAGCCCGGGGTGGCACTGCCGCCCCTTCGTGATTGCCGCGACAATAGCGAAGTCGCGCAGACCCGGGTTGGCTGAGGACCCAATCACCACCTGCGCCACCGCCCGGCCTGCGGCCTCCCGCACCGGGACGACGTTGCCGGGCGAGCTGGGCAGGGCGATGAGCGGCTCGATCGTGGCGAGGTCGATCTCGTCGGTCACGTCGTAAGCGGCATCGGAATCGGCGAGGAGTTCGGTGAAGTCGCCCTCGCGCTGTTCGGAGCGCAGGAAGGTCCGGACCCGGTCGTCGGCCGGGAAAACGGTGCTCGTCGCACCGAGTTCGGCACCCATGTTGGCAATCACGTGCCGGTCCATAGCGCTCAGTGTCGCGAGGCCGGGACCGTGGTACTCGATGATCCGGTCTCTTCCGCCCTTGACGCCGTGCCGGCGCAGCATTTCGAGAATGACGTCCTTGGCGCTGGTCCACGGAGGCAGCTGGCCGGTAAGCCTCACGCCCCAGATCTCCGGCATCTTCAGGTAGAGCGGCTCCCCCGCGATTGCCAAGGCTACCTCGGTGCCGCCGACGCCGATTGCCAGCATCCCCAGTGAACCTGCGGCCGGGGTATGGCTGTCGGAGCCGACCATGGTCTTGCCCGGAACACCAAACCGCTGCATGTGAGTCGGGTGCGACACCCCGTTGCCGGCTTTCGAGAACCACAGGCCAAACCGGCGGCAGGCCGAGCGGAGGAAATCATGGTCTTCCGCGTTCCTGCTGTCGGCCTGCAACAGGTTGTGGTCCACATACTGCACGGATACTTCAGTTTGTGCCCGGTCGAGCCCGAGGGCCTCCAGTTCAAGCATGACCAGCGTCCCGGTCGCGTCCTGGGTGAGGGTCTGATCGATGTGCAAACCGATCTCATGCCCGGGAATCATTTCTCCGGCGACCAGATGCGATGCGATGAGCTTCTGCGCCACGTTGTGGGCCACGGCGGGCTTCCTTACTCGAAACGCGAGGCCGGACGCATCCGTCGGCAACCAATCGGCCACCGGGCACTCGCCTTATCCCCAAAATAGCCCACTCCGAGCGCCGGGAACAGTGGAGATCGGACGTCCTCGGGCAGGGTTGCCTGGGCGGTCCGTATGCCGTTCATCGCGGCAGGGCCGGCTCCGCCCGCACCGGCGAGCGCGGCGGTGGCCAGTCGGCGTTCCTGAGCCCGGGAAGGGCCGTTCGAAGAGGGCGATGACCGTCCCTCACATGGGCGCGGTCATTTGGAGCCCCGGCAGCAACTCCGGGTGAGCCGGGACGAAGAGCGCGAAAACAATCAGTGAGACTCCAGTGATCCGGCTGAGGGCGGGTCCGTATTTCCACGTCTTCTCCAGGAAGATGACTATCGTGAGCACCGCCATCCAGGCCAGGTTCATCACGCCAACTGCAATCAGCACCACCATGAGCCCCCAACAGCAGCCCACGCAATACACGCCGTGGTACATGCCGACGCGGACATCCCGCAGGCGGCCCTTGTATCCGGAGACGTGCAACAGGAATGCTACCGGCGACCGGCAGTGCCTGAGACAGAAATCCTTCAGCGGGGTCAGCTGGTAGGCGCCGGCCGCCATCAGAACTCCTGCTCCCACCCAGGGTGCGATAGCCGGGCCGTCCTCAGCCAGCAGCGCAGAGAGCGCCGCGGCAGCGTAAGCAACGACTCCGAATCCGATCCACGTCAAAAGGTAACCGCCCACCAGGCCAGTTGTCCGGGTGGCCCGGACCCGGCGGCTGCGGACGGCACGGATGGATCTGAGGTACGTCGAAGTGAGCGGCGCCAGCGCCGGCAACATCATGGCGGCCATCATCAGCGCCCACACGCCCAGGAAACCCCAGAGCCCCAGTCCCATGGTTCCCGGGCCGGTGGACATGCCGGCCAGGCCTGAGAAAGTGAAATACCACGCCAGTGCGGCGCACCCGATCAACGCCAACTCTGCGGCATGGTGGCTGGCAGTCAGGCCGCTTCTGCCCGGCACTTAGGCGGACCAGGCGAAGGGGGCCGAGAAGGAGTTCTTCCCGGCGTTATCCCAGGTCATCAAGAACACGTCGACGCGGGCGGTGCTGGAGGTGCCGGCTGCCAGGGTATCGGCAGGGAATCCGACCCCGCTAAGTTTCACTCCCTGTCCTGTGGAATCAAATGGATTCATGAAGTCCTCGACCACCATGTCGACGGCACTGCCGATCCGCACCTGGTGGACACGCCCGTCGTCGGCGTAGGCCATCTCCAGGGACTCCATGCCCGCCATTTCACCGATCAAGGGTGCGAGGCCCTCCATCGGTCCGCCGAGCTGGCCGCCGAAGACTGCACCGAGCGCTTCGGCCTGCTCGGCGGAGGCGGCGGCGTCCATCAGGAGACCGACCTTCCAGCCCCCCTCACTCATCAGGGCCGGTGTATCGGCGAGGACGCAGACTGTCAGGCCGCCGACGTCAACACCGTTGACTTCGCCGGTTTCCACGTGGAAGGCCAAGGCCACGTTGCAGCGGTCATTGTCCGCCGGTGCCGTCTGTCCTGTCGCCGTACACGGGCAGATCATGTCGCAATTGCAATTTTCAAAGTATGTACCCTCGACATGCCACGGCATTCGGGGCTCCTTTCGAAGAGGCCCCCCAAAAATAAAGTCTCCTCGCGGCCCTGAACAGTGTCAACGGTGGATGGTGGCCCGTGCATGAGGCCCTTCAGGGACGCTCCTCACGTCGAAGGGATGGGTGCAGAGAGCCAAGAGTTTGCTGGTAGAAGAGGCCGAGTGGCGGCACTGTCACCTCGGCGGATGTGCCGCCTCTACTAATCGGCCGGCATCACGACATCCTCCAGCATCGTCCGGTCGAAGAATCGGATCTCGCCCGTTGCCTGGAAAAACACGGGCACCACTGACGTATTCGCGTCTTTCGAGGTCTCGTAGATCTCGGGCGCGCTCCCGTGTTTTCGCGCAATGGTTCCCACCAGGTCTGTGCCGCGAACCCGCACGGTGCGGTATTTGTAGCTCATTGGACCCCTTTGTCTGACGACCTTTTCTCTGCCAAGGCAAAGGCTACTCCTGAGGGGCCTTGAGATGATGACGGCCCGCAGCTCCTTGGCAACTCCTTGGCGGCCGGACCGGCAGCTACTGCCCAACGGATAGGCATTTCGTTGGAGGCGCATAAACTGGGCAGGTGGCCATCCTCACCGATGCATCCAGCACTGGCTCAGCAACGGACTGCGGCAGGCCCGGACCGGGAGGCCTCCGCGATATGGCGATCGAGATTCGTCCTGCGATTCAGTTCGAAGACGTTGGAACAGTGCTTGGACCCAAGCGGCCCGATGCAACCGTGTGCTGGTGCCTGAGCTATCGCATCCCCTCCAAGCAGAACGTGCAGTTGCGTGGCACGGAGCGTGCCGCGCTCATGAGGGAACTCGTGGGGCAGGATCCGCCGCCCGGGGTGCTGGCGTACGACGGCGGCGAGGTGGTGGGCTGGGCCGGCGTCCACCCACGCTCCGACACCAATTTTGCCCGCAACCGCAAAATTCCCCACGTGGACGAGCTCGACGTGTGGTCGGTGTGGTGTATCCGGGTGCGGCCCGGGCACCGCGGCGAGGGAATCGCCCACCATCTGCTGCGGGGTGCCGTCGACTTTGCCCGCAGCTACGGTGCGCCTGCCATCGAGGGCTACCCCGTCGACAACCAGGGCAGCCACATCGACCTGACAATGGCCTACGTTGGCACACAGAAGCTCTTCGAACAGGCCGGGTTCACCAAGGCTGCTGACACCGACTCCGTGATCAATGGCTTCCACCGCGTGCTGATGCGACTGGACCTGCGTTGACGACAGGACGTGTCAATCCACTTAACGCAATGCCGGCCACGTCACACCGCACGGCATAGGATCGAAACAGTGAGACTAACCGAGAGGACGCTACAGGCGGCCTTGTGGCGGGTAAGCAAGCCGCAGAAACTACTTGAGAGTATGGATCATGGCTTCGAAAAATGACCCCGAATCAGACATCGATGCGGAGTCCGGCCAGCACGGCGGCGTCCAGTCGGTGGACCGGGCACTGATGGTCCTGGAGATCCTTGCCCGGGACGGCCATGCGGGCGTGAGCGATATCGCCGACGAGATGGGCATCCACAAGTCCACCGTCTCCCGGCTGCTGGGTTCACTGGTGAGCAGGGAAATGGTCCACCAGAACAGCGAGCGCGGAAAGTACCAGCTCGGCTTCGGCATTCTGAGGCTGGCAAGCTCCATCCCCGGGCGGCTCAGCCTGGTCCGCGAGGCCCGGCCCGTACTCGAAAGCCTTGCTGAAGAATTCAAGGAGACAGTGAACCTCGCCGTCCTGCGCTCCAACTACGCGGTCAACGTGGACCAGGCCATGGGCCCGTCGACACTAGCCACCTACGACTGGGTGGGCAGCCTGACGCCGCTGCACGCGACCTCCAGCGGAAAGGTCCTGCTGGCAGCACTATCCGCGGACGAGCGTGACCGGGTCCTGAAGGAGACCGGGCTTCCGGCCCGGACGCCACGGACCATCACCCACAGGAACAAGCTCGAAACCCAGCTCCTCGACGTCGCCCGCGACGGCTACGGCGTGGTCCGGGAGGAATTCGAAATCGGGCTCAACTCGATGTCCGTGCCGGTGTACAACCATGTGGGGGCCGTGATCGGCGCCGTCAGTATCTCTGGACCGGCCTTCCGTTTTGATCCCGAGACGGCACCAGGACTCCTCGAAGCGCTCAAACAAGCGGGGCTGCAGATTAGCGCGAAGATGGGCTACACCGGGCATTAAACGCCGATTGAGCCTGTCGAAACCGGGTTTGGACAGGCCCAATCAGCAGTGTTCAGTGGAAACTTATCCTCAGGCCGGGATGCGGTCCTTCGCGTAGACCTTCGAGCCCGTGGCCGGCTGCCGGCCGAGCTTGGGGACGCCTTTCACTGGCTGACCCTGGCCAGCGTCTCCCGCTCCGCCCCGATGGTGGTGCTATCGCCGTGGCCGGTGCGCACCACGGTGGTTGCAGGCAGCGTCAGCAGCCGTTCGCGGATGGAGGCGAGGATGGTGGGGTAGTCGCTGTAGGACCTGCCGGTGGCGCCCGGGCCGCCGTTGAACAAGGTGTCCCCGGTGAAGACCGTATCTTCGTCCTCGACGTGGAAGCACGTAGATCCCGGCGAGTGGCCCGGGGTGTGAACGGCGCGAAGGGTCGCCCCGCCCACCTGGAACGCGTCACCGTCGGCGAGGTAGCGGTCCGGTTTGACGCCGGGATAGACCTGCTCCCAGAGCATCAGGTCGTCGGGGTGCAGGTAGATCGGCGCCTTCACGGCCTCCGCCACAGCACGCGCCGCGCCAATGTGGTCGTTGTGCGCGTGTGTGAGCAGGATGGCCAGGACCCTCCGCCCGCGGACCTGGCCGATGATCGCCTCCGCATCATGCGGGGAGTCGATGATCACGCACTCGTCGTCGTTTCCCACAATCCAAACGTTGTTGTCCACGTCCCACGTGCCGCCGTCGAGCGAAAACGTCCCCGAGGTGACCAGGTTCTCGATGGTGACGCTCATGCGGACTCCCCCACGGACGCGCTGGCAGCGACCGGGCGGATTTCAACCACGGAACGCAGGACCTTGCCCTCGTGCATCTTGCCGAAGGCCTCCTCCACCTGGTCGATGGTGATGCGCTCGGTGACGAAGGCGTCCAGGTCCAGGTTGCCCAGCTTGTAGTGCTGGACCAGCATGGGGAAGTCGCGGGACGGCAGGCAGTCGCCGTACCAGGAGGACTTCAGCGACCCGCCGCGGCCAAAAACATCCAGCAGCGGCAGCTCAAGCATCATGCTCGGCGTCGGCACGCCCACCAAAACCACACGGCCGGCGAGGTCCCTGGCGTAGAACGCCTGCTTGTACGTTTCGGGGCGCCCCACCGCTTCAATCACGACGTCGGCACCGTTGCCTCCGGTCAGGGCTCGGATCGCCTCGATCGGGTCTTCCTTGCTGGAGTCCACGCCGTGAGTGGCGCCGAGGGACTTAGCCATTTCCACCTTGTTGGCGTCGATGTCCACCGCGATGATCGTCGTGGCGCCGGCCAGCTTCGCGCCGGCGATCGCAGCGATGCCAACGCCGCCGCAGCCGATGACGGCGACGGATTCGCCCCGCTTGACCTCACCGGTGTTGATGGCAGCGCCGATGCCGGCCATCACACCGCAGCCGAGCAGCCCGACGGCGGCGGGGTCGGCGTCGTCGTCAACCTTGGTGCACTGCCCGGCGGCGACGAGCGTCTTCTCGGCGAAGGCGCCGATGCCCAGCGCGGGCGAGAGCTCCGTGCCATCCTCAAGGGTCATCTTTTGGGTCGCATTGTGGGTGTTGAAGCAGTACTGCGGCTGGCCCTTGGCGCAGGCGCGGCACTCGCCGCACACGGCGCGCCAGTTCAGGATCACGCGGTCCCCGGGAGCCACTTCGGTGACGTCCGGGCCGACGGCGCTGACTACGCCGGTGGCTTCATGGCCCAGCAGGATGGGGAAATCATCGGTGATTTCGCCCTGTTTATAGTGCAGGTCCGTGTGGCAAACGCCGCAGGTCAGAACCTCTACGAGCGCCTCACCGGGTCCGGGATCGGGTACGAGAATGTTCTCGACCGAAACAGGGGCATCTTTTTCCTTGGCGATGACCGCTCTGACTTTGTGAACCATGATTCCTGTGATCCTTTCCTGAGCCCCTGGGGACTCTTTAGCGACGGACTCGCGTTGCCAATCCGGCCGACTCTTGCGGCTCGAAATCGTCTGCAACACTCGACGAATTGCGTATTACACAACGCAATGCACATAGCGCGTACTTGAAATATGGCAGTCATCACATAGGGGTGTCAATAGAATCCCAAAGCGGGACCTAGGGCGGGCCAGCGCCTCGATCCTTCGCTACCGCACTGCGCATTCGGCCGCGTTCGAGCACAGCGCGACCGCAACGGAACGGGCCACTAGATCACGGCGTCGCAGCCACTCCGGTTGAGCGCACGTCGCCGTTGCGCAGGCCATGAAGTCATCTCGATCGCTCACACCGGAGCTCCATATTAAGTAGTCTTACTATGCACGTTCATGGGTGGAGCCTTCGCCGGGTACGGCGTTTGCAGCCGCCCTCAACTTAAGGTGGAGTAACGGTGGCGTCAGGCTCAAAATCCGAACAGAAACGCGGCGTCCTTTTCGATGTGGACGGAACCTTGATCGACTCGAGCTATTTCCATGCCCTTGCGTGGTGGCAGGCGTTCCGGCGGGAGGGGCTGGACATCCAGATGTCCGCAATCCACCGCTGCGTCGGCATGGGCGGCGACAAGCTCATCGAACACCTGGTTCCCGAGTGCACCAAGGACATGCAGGACGACCTGAAGTCCGCGCACGGCGCGGTGTTCTCCACGTTCTGGCCTTCCCTGCGGCCCTTCGACGCTGCCCGGGACCTCCTCGCCGCGTGCTCCGACGCCGGGCTGGCCGTGGGTTTGGCATCATCAGCGCAGGAGCGCGATCTGGACGTCACCCGTCGCCTCCTGGACGCCGGCACGTCCATCGATGCGTGGACCAGCTCTAACGACGCCGACGAGAGCAAGCCCGCCCCCGATATTCTCCTTGCATGCTTGGAAAAGCTTGAACTCAGCCCGGCGGACGTCGTCTACGTTGGCGATGCCGTCTGGGACGTGTTGGCCGCCGCCGCGATCGGAGTTCCCGCCATTGCCCTAACCTGCGGCGGAATCAGCGAAGCCGAACTGCGGGATGCGGGAGCCGCAGAGGTGTACGACAATCCGCGGCACCTCTTGGAGAACCTCGACAACAGCGCCATTGGCAAGCTGAGCGCCGGCGAGTTGAGCGGCGAAGACACTGGACTTGGGGGCCGCTGAGGTCGGCGCCGATCCCAGAGATTGTGCTCCGGCCGGTCTCCCCCGGAGCGCCCAAATCAGCCGAAGCCCTCCTGCATATAGGCCCGGATGGCGCCGATCACCGGCGCGGATCCCTGAGTGCGGTAGACATCGATGGGTCTGGAGCCCAGCTGCACGTTGGGGCTGCACATCCAGAGCATGGCCTGGGCGGGCGTGAAAGCACAGTGAAGGTGCCCCACTAGGGCATCCAGATCCGCGAGCTGGAGCCTGCCAGCCGCGTTCGGCGCATCCTGGCCCGATGTCCAGCGACCCAGAAGATCCGCATTGACGCCCAGCAGGGGCGCCGCAGCATCCATGCCCAGCGAGTTCACTAGCCGTTCGGCAATTGCCGCTGGGCTATAGCCAGGGGCGTCCCTCAATTCCGCGAGACTGGCGAAAACCGTGGTGGCCGACAACTCCGGTTCTCCCGCGCTCATGTCCTGCAGCTGTTCCATGGCGCAATGCTATTTATTCGCGTTCCCTTGGAGTAGGGCCACAGGACCTCCCGCTCGCTGGTCATCCGCGGGGTTTGCCTGGACGGGAGACTGCAACGGGCGGCGCGACGAGAGCAGCCGGGTTCTCCCAGCGCAGGGATATCCCGCTGGCCCTAGCATCGGGCGCTTAGGGGTCAGGTGTGCTAGCTTCCGGTCGATTCGGGGTGTTCCCGTGCGCGCTTTTCCTCGGGGGTCTCGTCGCTTTCGTCAGGCATGAAAGTAGGATCGAGTTCCGTTGTAGGTTCCCCTGCGGACCGGATGCCGTGGTTGTGGCCGACGCCGTCTTGTGCTTTGTCCGGTTCGTTCGGTTCGTCACTCATAGCCTCAATGTAGGCCGGGCCTCCAGCGGTGTCGAGGCGTTTTCACCCCTTGTGCCGGGGTGTCAATTCTGTTTCGCTGGAGTGGTCCCCTGAAGCGCGGGACAACGAGGCACTTCACCACCGCCTTCAAACCACGCTGAGGAGAACCCATGCGCATTGTGATTACCGGAGCCACCGGACACGTTGGCACAGCACTCTTGACGCGGCTCCAGGAGGCCCGCTCGGAGGAGGCTGCCGAACTTGAGCTCGTGGGTGTCGCCCGCCGTAAACCCGAGAAGGAGTCGGCCCCGTACCGCGACGTGGAGTGGCACTCCATTGACGTCGGGGACCCCAGCGACCAGCCGGCATTGGAGAGGGCCCTCGCCGGGGCTGATGCGGTGGTGCACTTGGCGTGGCTGATCCAGCCCAACCATGATCGGGAACTCCTTCGCCGAACCAACGTGGCGGGCACAGCCCAGGTTCTGGCTGCGGCCCGTACAGCAGGAACCGGGCACATCGTGTGCGCCTCGTCAGTGGGCGCCTACTCGCCCGCCCCCAAAGACCAGCGGACCAAAGAGGGCTGGCCGGCGGGCGGCATCAAAGGGTCCCATTACAGCGAGGACAAGGCCGCGCAGGAAGGGCTCCTGGACAGTTTCGCCAAGGAGAACCCCGACGTTGTCCTGGCACGGCTCCGACCCGCCTTGACGTTCAGTGCCGAGGCCGGGAGCGAGGTGGGCGGCTATTTCCTTGGCAGCGTCCTGGCGCGGCTCGTCCCCCGTAAGCCTTGGTTGCCCCTGCTGCCCATTCCGAAAGAGCTGGTTTTCCAGGCTGTGCACGCTGCCGACGTCGCGGACGCCTATTGGCGCGTGCTGCAGAGGCGGGCTGAAGGCGCCTTCAACATCGCAGCCGAACCTGTTCTCGATCCGAATGCGCTGGGTTGGGTGTTCAATTCGCGGCGGGTGTTACCGTTGCCGCTTCCGGTACTGCGTGCCCTCGTCGAGGTTAGTTGGCGCTTGCGGTTGCAGGCGACCGACGGCGGATGGATCAATATGGCGGCCGGCGCACCCATCATGGACACCGCCCGGGCGCACGAACTCCTGGAATGGACACCCCGACGGTCCTCGCTGGAGTCGTTGACTGAAATGCTGGAGGGTCTCGGCGCAGGCAAGGGGCGCCAGAGCTCGCCCCCGCTCACGCGGCGGTAACCGTTCACCCGCCCGAGGCAGCATGGCGGCGCTAGTCCCCCGAGCTAAAACCGAGCCCTGCCGTATTCCCTCCGATCAGACGGCTGGGGTGCCCGGGCATTCGTAGGTCACGGCAATGTGACGATGCGCCCACAGCAGCACGGACTGAATTTCGTAGTCCGTGCTGCCCGTCGGGTGTCCTGCCTGTCCTTCCCTGGACGCCGTGTGGTCAGTTCACCGTGCTGTCAATGCGCCTCGGCACCGACCCCTGCCTCGACGGCCTCGCCGGCGAGCCGGAGCCAGGTGTCCACCACGGTGTCGGGGTTCAAGGAGACAGAATCGATGCCTTCCTCGACCAGCCACTCGGCGAAGTCCGCGTGGTCGCTGGGGCCCTGGCCGCAGATGCCGACATATTTGCCGCGCGCCTTGCAGGCCTTGATGGCCATGCTCAGGAGCTTCTTGACGGCGGGGTCGCGTTCATCGAAGCCGCCGGAGACAATCGCGGAATCCCGGTCCAGGCCCAGGGCCAACTGGGTCATGTCATTGGAGCCGATGGAGAATCCGTCGAAGTAGTCCAGGAACTCGTCGGCGAGCAGGGCGTTGGACGGAATCTCACACATCATGATCACCTCGAGGCCGTTCTCGCCGCGGGTGAGTCCGTTCTCCGCCAGCAGTTCAATGACCCCGCGGGCCTCGTCCAGGGTCCGCACGAACGGGATCATGAGCTTGACGTTGGTCAGCCCCATTTCGTTGCGGACGAAGGACAGTGCCTCGCACTCGAGGTCGAAGCAGTCCCGGAAGGAGGATTCCAGGTACCGTGAGGCGCCGCGGAAGCCGATCATCGGGTTTTCTTCGTGCGGTTCGTAGGCAGGTCCGCCGATCAAGTTGGCGTACTCGTTCGACTTGAAGTCGGACATCCGCACAATCACCGGTTCCGGCGCGAAGGCCGCCGCAATGGTGGAGACGCCTTCGGCCAGCCGCTTGATGTAGTAGTCGCGCGGGCTGTCGTACGCGGCGATCCGCTCCCGGATTTCCGCGATGACGTCGGCCGGCTGCTCGTCCAGGTTCAGCAGCGCCTTGGGGTGGATGCCGATCTGCCGGTTGATGATGAATTCCAGCCGGGCCAGGCCCACGCCGTGGTTGGGCAGCTGTGCGAATGTGAAGGCCTGCTCGGGGGTGCCGACGTTCATCATGACCTTGACCGGGGCCTCGGGCAGCTGGGTGATCTCGGTTTCCTCGATGCTGAAGTCCAGGAGCCCTTCGTAGATGGTGCCGGTCTCGCCGTCGGCGCAGGAGACGGTCACGTCGAGTCCGTCGGAGAGCAGGTCGGTGGCCGCGCCGGTGCCGACGACGGCGGGAATCCCCAGTTCCCGGGCGATGATGGCCGCGTGGCAGGTGCGTCCGCCTCGGTTGGTCACGATGGCGGAGGCGCGCTTCATGATCGGTTCCCAATCCGGGTCGGTCATGTCCGCGACGAGGACATCGCCGGTCTTGAACGCGGCCATCTGGTCAATCGACGTGAGGATGCGGACTTTGCCGGCACCGATGCGCTGGCCGATGGCGCGGCCCTCGGCCAGGACCCGGCCGGTCCCGTTGAGGCGGAAGCGGCTCAGGCTGCCGGAGGCCCGGCGGGACTGCACGGTCTCCGGCCGTGCCTGCAGGATGTACAGGCCGCCGTCGATCCCGTCCTTGCCCCACTCGATGTCCATCGGGCGGCCGTAGTGGTTCTCGATGGCGACGGCGTGCCGGGCGAGCTGCTCGACGTCGTCGTCCGTGAGGCTGAAGCGGTTCCGCAACGATGCCTCCACGGGGACGAAGTCGATGGTGCGGCCGATCTCGCGGCTGCTCGTGTACGTCATCTGGAGGGCTTTCTCGCCCAGTCCGCGCTTGAGGATGGCGGGCCGGCCGGCCTGCAGCGCAGGCTTGTAGACGTAGAACTCGTCCGGGTTCACTGCCCCCTGGACGACGGCCTCGCCGAGGCCGTAGGAGGACGTGACGAACACGGCGTCCTGGAACCCGGACTCCGTGTCCATGGTGAACATGACACCGGAGGCCCCGACGTCGGAACGCACCATCCGCTGGATGCCGGCCGAGAGCGCCACCTCGGCGTGTTCGAACTTGTGGTGCACGCGGTAGGCGATGGCCCGGTCGTTGTAGAGGGACGCGAATACGTCCTTGATGGCGAGCAGGATGTTCTCGATGCCGCGGACGTTCAGGAACGTTTCCTGCTGCCCGGCGAAGGAGGCGTCGGGCAGGTCTTCCGCGGTGGCGCTGGAGCGGACGGCCCAGGAGAGGTCCTCGGAGCCACCGTGCTTGTCCACCAGTTGCTGGTAGGAGTTCCGGATTTGCGCCTCAAAGTCCGGCAGGAAGGGTGTCTCGCGCATCAGGGACCGGATCTCCTGCCCAGCCGAGGCAAGGGCCGTCACATCATCGGTGTCCAGGCCGACCAGGCGGTCGGCGATCTTCTGGTCCAGGCCGGAATCTGCCAAGAAGGTGCGGTAGGCATCAGCGGTGGTGGCGAAGCCGTCCGGGACCTGGACGCCGGCGGAGGTCAAATTCTGCACCATTTCGCCGAGGGAGGCGTTCTTTCCGCCCACCCGGTCCAAATCCTTGAGTCCGAGTTCTGAGAACCACAGGATGTCTGTCGTCATGGTTACTGCTCCTTTGCAGATGATGGCATGCAGATGGGCCGCCCCGCTCGCGACGATAGCCGGTTGGTGGGCGCAAATCTTGTCCACAGTGACAGGTCTGGGGCGCTCTTTCCACATGATGTGCGCCACACCGAGCTTGTGAAACTTTTCCCTAATGTTTGAGGTTCATGCGCTGCAAGATGGTCGCCGCCATTTCCTCCACGGAAACCGTGGCCGAATTCAGGTACGGAATCCGGTGGGAGACGTACAACTGCTCGGCGCTGCGCAGCTCAAAACCGCACTGCCGCAGCGACGCGTAGGGTGAGCCGCGGCGCCGTTCGGTACGGATTTGGCTGAGGCGCAGGGGGTTGGAGGAGAGGCCGAAACATTTCTCAACGAAAGGCCTCAGCGGTTTGGGGAGCCCCTCCCGCTGAAAGTCCTCGTCCACCAGTGGGAAGTTCGCGGCGAAGATTCCGTGTTGCAGCGCCAAATACATGGTGGTGGGTGTTTTTCCGCAGCGGGACGGTGCCACCAGGATGACCTGGGCCTTTTCCAGCGCGCGCAGGCTCTGGCCGTCGTCGTGTTCCATGGCGTACTCGACGGCGGCCATCCGGGATTGATACCGCTCCGCATTTCCCAGGCCGTGGGCCCGGCCGGGCTCGCCACTGGCCGGTGAGCCCAGGGCCTGCTCCAGCTGTCCGAGATGCGTTCCGATGAGATCCACGATGATCCCCCGGCAGGTCGCCAGGACCTGGCGGATGTCACTGCTGACGGCGGTGGAAAAGACGATCGGTTGCAGGCCGGTGGTGGCCAGTTTGTCGATGGTTCGGACCACGGCCTTGGCCTGTTCGACGGTGGTGATGAAGGGGACCGTGATGCGGTCAAAGTTATTGGCGGGAAACTGCGTCAGCAAGGTGTTGCCGAGCGTTTCCGCGGTGATGCCGGTGCTGTCCGAAAGGAAGTAGACAGGCCGAAGATCGTCATTGGTCATGAACGCATTCTCCACCAGGAGCGGTCCCCGCCCGGCATCGGGCAGCCGGCGGGTCCCTACCCGGGCCTCGGGACACAGACGTAGACTGCTCGCGTACAACGCCACCAACTGTCGGGAGATGGACATGACCTATGCAGGCACCGGAAACGAGAAGGCCGTCGCAGCAAGCGACCTTAACCGGACACATGTCGGGCTGACCGTGAGCTTCGAGCCCGACGAATTCACCGTGGTCTTCGGCCGGATCGGCGCCATTGCGCGCAAGGAGGGCGGGGTAACCATCGCACTTGCAGGGGTGGACGGCACAGGTGGCCTGCCCTCTCATTTCAGCCTGCCTCCCGCCCAACTGGTCTACGTCCAGCCGGACATGCTCACTAATACGGAGTCGACCATCAAGGATTTGTTTGGCAAGGTGCAGGAGAATCTGCGGAGCCACAAGGGAGATCAGCGGCCCGACGCCGTTTAGGGAACCTTCTCTGCGGATCCAGTCTCGCGTCGCTCGGAAGTGATGTGGCGGGCCCGGGGGGCATTGATCGGCGATGCTGTCCGGATGGCGCCTATGCTGGCAGCCACTACGAGGGCAACCGCTATGGCATCCATGTATCCGAACTTCTGCCCGAGAACCGCAAAGCCGGCCAGCGCCGCCACGGCCGGCGCCGTGCAGGTCAGGACCGAGAACGTGGCGGCTGGGAGGCGGCGCAGGGCCATGAGCTCGCAGGAGTATGGGACAGCCGTCGAGAGCAGCGCGACGCCGAGGCCAAGGCCAAGGACCGTCGGCTCCAACAGGGCAGTCCCGGCTGTCAGGATCGCGCCAGGCAGCGAGACGACCGCCCCGACGGCCATTCCGAGGGCCAGCCCGCCCAGCCGTGGGAACGTTGCTCCGGTTCTGGCGTTGCAGAGGATAAACAAGGCCCAGCACGCCGCCGCACCGAGCGCGAAGCAGACTCCGGCGACGTCGAGATCGGCCAGCCCCTCCTGTCCCAGCAGGGCTACCCCGATGAAGGCCAGCGCCGCCCAGAGCAGGGCTTTGGCGCGCCGGCTGGCCACGACGGATAGGACCAGCGGGCCCAGTACTTCGATGGTGACCGCCGTGCCCAGAGGCAGCCGTGCAATGGCCTCGTAGAACAATGAGTTCATCGCTGCCATGGTCACTCCGAGTCCGATGGCGGCCCGCCATGCCCTTGGGCTGTGCCCGTGCAGCCTCGGCCGGGCAACGGCCAGAAGGATGATGGCCGAGAACGCCAGGCGCAGCGTCACGATGCCCAGCGGTCCGGCGGCGGGAAAGACGAGCACAGCTACAGCCGCACCGAGTTGCTGGCACAGCACCGCGGCCATCACCAGCCCGGTTGCCGGGGCGAAACCGGGGGCTGGCGTGCCGGAGAAGGCCTGGGAGGTGGTCATTTGCATAGTTCCAACGTTAGGAAAGTCGGCAGGCGGCGGGAAATGCCGTTTGAGTTGCTGTTATAACCTAAACGCATGAGCGTTGAGGCGCGACATTTGAGGGCATTCCTGGCAATCGCCGAAGAAGGCGGATTCAGTTCCGCTGCGGCTGTGTTGCGGGTCAGCCAGCCGGCGCTGTCCCGGACGCTGCGGCAACTCGAGGCGCACCTGGGCGCCAAACTCTTTGACCGCTCGACCCAACACGTGGCCATCACTCCCGCCGGGGAGGCGCTGCGTCCGCGCGCCGCCGCCGCGATCGCCGCCCTCGACGCGGCACTGGACCCCGCTGGGATACCTGTCCGGCCGTTGCTGCTGGGGTATCCGTGGTCGGCCCTCGGCCGCCGGACTGGACCCCTGCTACGCCGCTGGCGCGAACTGCACCCAGGGACGCCGGTGGAGTTGCGACGCGTGGATGACCGTTTCGGCGGTCTAGCCGCCGGGCGTGCCGACGTCGCCCTGATCCGCGGGGAACCACCCGTGGCCGGGGGCCCGGCCGGCATGCGGCAATGCGAACTGGCCGAGGAGCCCCGCTTCGCTGTCCTGCCTGCCGACCACGAGCTGGCCGGCCGCGACGAGGTGCGTCTGGCTGACCTGTTTCACGACGTTCTAGTCGTCAATACGCTCACCGGGCTCACACGGCTGGACCTGTGGCCGGCGGGGATGCGCCCGAAGCACACGGTGGCCACGGACAATACTGACGACTGGCTGCTGGCGATCGCCTCCGGCCGTGGCATTGGCGTCAGCGGCAGCTCTACTGCGGAAACCTATCAGCACCCTGAGGTCATTTACCGTCCGCTCGTCGACGCCCCGCCGGTCACCGTTTCGCTGGCATGGCTGGAGCCGGTGTCCCACGCGGCCGTGCCGGCGTTCGTGAAGTTCATGGTGAACGAAGTGCCGCCGGACCTCGCGGCGGACTAGAACCTTGTGGAGACCGCGGGTTCAAGGGGTGCGGCCCAGGTTCCGCAGAAGGTCCGGTAAGGGCCGAAGCTTTCGGGGGTGCAGCGGCGTAGTGCTCGAGGCAGGGCCGCCCGGTGCCCGCGGATCCATCGCAGGGCCGCGGCCATGGCTGACCGGAAGCGGGGCGGGCCTATTCGTCGTGGCCCTGATCCCCGCTCATCTGATCCTCGGCCGGGGGCGTCTCTCCCGGGGGCACTCCCCCGCCTGGCTCCAGCCCAGTGATCTTGCCGCTGAGCGGATCCGGGTTGGCCGAGGCAGCGGGATCGGAGGACCGGTCACCGCGCTGGTCCGACTGCTCCGCGTTGTCCGCCTTCCCGGGAGGATCCGGGTTGGCCGGGTCATTTTCGGGATGATACGTGCTCATGGTTTTGCCTTCCCTCGGGTAGTGACTCTGGACTAATTGTAAGCATGCTGATAATTCTGGAACCGTCAAGGCCGGGACTCGGATGCTAAGCAGCATGACGGCTGCGGTGGCCTGAGGCAAAGAAGGAGCGAGATGGTCGACCGAATAGCCAACATTTGGGGAACCCGGACCGCTTACGCCCGGGACGGCCTGTGGCCGGTCCGGGTGGACCAGGTCCTGGACGACGGCATCGCGGAGGGCGACGTTGACCGGTGGGTGCAGTCCGCCTGCGTCCTCTGCAGCAACGGATGCGCCTGCGACATCGCCGTCAAGGATGGCGCGATGGTCGGGATCCGCGGCCGGGCGCAGGATCTGGTCAATCATGGCAGGCTCGGACCAAAGGGGCTCTTCGCCAGCCGGGAGGGTGTGTCCAACAAGGACCGCCTGACGAGTCCCCTGGTCCGCGAGAACGGGCAACTGGTCGAATGCGACTGGGACACTGCGATGCGCCGGATAGTGGACCGGAGCAGGCACCTGTTGGCGGAACGCGGCCCGCTCAGCCATGGCTTCTACACCAGCGGGCAGCTGTTCCTGGAGGAGTACTACGCGCTGGCCGTGATCGGGAAGGCTGGCATCGGCACGCCGCACATGGACGGAAACACCCGATTGTGCACCGCTACCGCGGCGGCGGCCATGAAGGAGTCGTTCGGCGCCGACGGCCAGCCCGGATCCTATACCGACATCGACAGCTGCGACGCAATCTTTCTCTATGGCCACAACATGGCCGAGACACAAACGGTGCTTTGGTCCAGAGTCCTGGACCGGATCGCTGGCCCCGACCGGCCCCGGATCGTCTGCGTGGATCCGCGCAACACGGAGGTCGCACGCCACGCCGACGTGCACCTGGCCATCCGGCCCGGCACGAATCTTGCCCTCATGCACGCCCTGGTCCGAGAAGTGCTGGCCCAGGGCTGGGATGATGCCGGCTATGTCCGCGACCACACGTTGGGCCTGGACGCTCTCCGGAAGGTGGTGGAGCCGTGGACGGTTGAGGCGGCTGCCGCCGCCTGCGGTGTCCCGGCGTCGGACATCAGGGACGCAGCGCGGATCTTCGGCACCTCCGACCGGATCGTGTCCACCGTGCTGCAGGGCTTCTACCAGTCCTCGCAGGCGACGGCGGCGTCGTGCCAGGTCAACAACCTGCACCTGCTGCGCGGGATGCTCGGCGCCCCGGGGCGCGGGGTCCTCCAAATGAACGGCCAGCCCACGGCACAGAACAACAGGGAATGCGGCGCGGACGGGGACCTGCCCGGATTCCGCAACTGGGAGAACCCGGACCACATACAGGAACTGGCCCGGCTCTGGAACGTGGATCCGATGACCATCCCGCACTGGGCGCCGCCAACCCATGCCATGCAGATCTTCCGGTACGCCGAACAGGGCTCGATCGACTTTCTGTGGATCTCGGCGACTAACCCGGCGGTGTCCATGCCCGAACTTCCCCGGATCCGGGACATCCTCGCCAAACCCGACCTCTTCCTCGTCGTCCAGGACCTCTACCTCACAGAAACGGCACAGTACGCGGACGTGGTGCTTCCGGCAGCCGGATGGGGCGAAAAGACCGGGACGTTCACCAACGTCAACCGCATCGTGCACCTCTCTGACAAAGCAGTTGACCCTCCAGGTCAGGCCCGCAGCGACTTGGACATTTTCCTCGACTACGCGCGCAGAATGGATTTCACGACGCTGAACGGGGGGCCGCTGCTGGACTGGACCGGGCCCGAGGAGGCGTTCGAGGCCTGGAAGGACTGCTCCCGCGGACGCCCGTGCGACTACACCGGCATCACTTACGACAGGCTGCGGGGCGGCAGTGGCATCCCCTGGCCGTGCAACGAGGACCACCCCCGCGGAACGGACCGCCTGTACGGGGACGGCGTCTTCCCCACCGACCCGGATTACTGCGAAAGTTACGGCCATGACCTGCTCACCGGCGCAACGGTGGGAGCCCAGGCCTTCCGCGCCCAGGACGCTGGAGGGCGGGCACTGTTCAAGACCGCCCCGTTCCACCCGCCGCACGAGGAACCCGACGAGGACTACCCGCTCCGGTATACGACCGGGCGCACGGTGTACCACTTCCACACCCGCACCAAAACGGGCCGTTCGCGGCCCCTGTCTGACGCGGCGCCGCGGGCCTGGGTTGAACTGGCCACGGAGGACGCGGACCGGCTCGGCATTTCCGAAGGCGATCTGGTCCGGGTCACCTCCCGCCGGGGCCGGATCGAGGTCCCCGCACGAGTCAGCGGCATTGCGCCCGGCACGGTGTTCGCCCCGTTCCATTACGGCTACTGGGACACCGGCGGCCGCCCGGGTACCCACCCGACGGCCGCGAATGAACTGACCCTGACCGAATGGGACCCCGTATCCAAGCAGCCGATGTTCAAGAACGCGGCTGTGACTGTGGAGAAGATCGGCGATGCCACCGGACCGGCGCCGGCCCCGACCACCGCGGCGTCCCGGCCCGTCTCGGCGATTGGCACCGCGCCGGTCCCGGCCACGGCCGGCGGCGACGGGGCCCAAGCCACGGAAACAACGGACACCGAACCGGCACCCCGGTTCCCCGACGCGATCAGAAACACCACGGAGGGTGGCCGGCCATGAACCTTAACATCTATCTGGGCATGCTCCGTCAGGCCGAGAACACGCTCGCCGATTCCTTCCGTCAGGTGGCGGAGGGCCACGGGGCCGAGCCAGATGTTCACTTCCTCTGCCGCACCCTGGCCGCCCAGTGCGACCGGCACGGGGAACTCCTCGGGCCCGTCGTGCAGCGCTACGGCGAAAACAGCTCTGACAACGAGCCCGAACGGCTTCACGCCGAGGGCCTGAACACGACCCGGAACGGTCCCGTCGGTCTCCTGCGCGACCTGCAGGACCTCTACCTGCTGGCCAGCTTCGTCGATGTCACCTGGACGATGGTCAAGCAGGCCGGGTCCGCGCTGCGCGATAAAGAGCTACTCGCCGTCGTGGAGACATGCGACGCCGAAACGGCCACCCAGCTGCGCTGGCTCCAAACGCGGATGAAACAGGCCGCACCCCAGGCCCTTGTCGCAGCACGCTGAGGCCATCGAAAGAGATCACAGCAACACCGGGAACATGTCCCGAACGGACTCACACCCGTCTTCGAAGGCGGCCTGGCCGGCTCTTCCGCCCCCTTAATGAACTGGCCCATCACCCGGTCCTCAGATCAAAGGATCGCCGGCGAACATCAAAATCTCACTGACCGGGGTCGGTGAACCGTCCCGCCGCGGTTTCCAAGAGCAGACCCTCGAGTTCGCGGAGCTGTGCCGTTGCCCGGTCCAGCAGATTCGCCGCCAGCTCCTGTCCGACGCGCTGGTCCGTGCGGGACAGAAGGCCCAAGGTCTTCCAGAGCAGCGACTTGCCGGTGACGGCGCTGATCAGCGCTTCGAGTTCCAGCTGTTCGGCCGCGCCGGTCCTGGCATGGAGCGGATTGAGCGGACCAAGGGAAGCGAGGTACGCCCCTGTCCACGCGAACGGCTTTTTGTAGGCCGGGATGCCTAAGCCGAGCTCCTCCGTGATGCCCTCAAGGGTTGCCTTGTCGGCGCTGACTTCCATCGCGAGCCGCGCGATAATACTTCCGCGTGGCGAGTCCTTCCATGTCTTGGCAGCCTGTTCGAAGAGACGCTCCCCCGCCGCCGCGGCTATCAGGTGACTGTGCAAGTACGCGGCCAAGGAGCTCTCCCCGGTTGTGTCCTTGCCGTGCTGTCTGGCGTTCATGGTCCTATACCTTTCGTCCCTCGGCCTCCTGTACGGTCTCGGGTCCCCAGTGACCTAGAACGAGGGGGCGCCGGGTTCAGCGAGCGGGTGCTCGCGCTGGAGCTGGGCGACCTTCGGATCGTTCTCGTCTGCGCCGTAGTCCGAGCTGCGAGTGATGTCCTTCCCGCCGGGGAGCTTCATGGCTCGGAAGATCAGAGTGAGTCCGGCGGCAACGATCAGGTTTATCGCAAATGCGACGACGGCGATGTAGACCTGTATGTCGGTACCGGGGATGGCCGCAATGGAGCCACCAAAGTTGGCTTTCGTGACGGGGTTGACCACGTTGTAGGCGGCGATAGTGCCGTAGATGATCCCTGCTGCCCAGCCGCCGAAGAGGGCCCACCGGTGAAACCAGCGAGTGTAGAGCCCGGCCACGATCGCCGGGAAAGTCTGCAGGATCCAGATACCGCCAAGGAGCTGCATGTTGATTGCTGCCGACTGGTCCATGGCAATGACGAATACCAGTGCACCGAATTTCACCACGAGCGAGGCGATCTTGGAGACTTTTGCTTCCTGCCGGGGTGTGGCGTCCGGCCTGATCAGATCGCGGTAGATGTTGCGGGTAAACAGATTCGCGGCGGCTATTGACATGATCGCTGCCGGGACAAGTGCACCGATGGCAATGGCGGCGAGGGCGATACCGGCAAACCATTCGGGGAAGCTATCCAAGAACAGCTGCGGCACTACCAGTTGGGGGTTGATGGCGCCGTTCAAGTCGATGGGGTTGGTACCGGCGTAGATGGCTACGTAGCCCAGGAGTGCAAGGAACCCCAGCATCAGTGAGTACAGAGGCAGCACGGCGGCATTCTTGCGGATGGTGTTCCTGCTCTTGGTCGCCAGGACACCCGTGATCGAGTGCGGGTACATGAACAGCGCCAAGGCCGAGCCCAGAGCCAGCGTCCAGTAGGCGGAGTAGCTGGCGGCGCCAGGAATGAATATTCCATTGGGTTTGCCGGTGGCCGGGTTGGTCGCACCCATTTTGGCCTCGGCGGAATCGAAGATGGGGCCCCAGCCCCCGAACTTGATCGGCAGGTAGATTACCGCGACGATCACCGCCAGGTAGATCAGCAGATCTTTCACGACGGCGATCAGGGCCGGGGCCCGCAGGCCCGACGTATAGGTGTAGGCGGCCAAGACCACGAATGCGATGATCAGCGGCAGGTCCGTTAGCAGCACGTTCTCTGAACTGCCCAAGCCCAGTACGGTGAGCACGGCCTTGATGCCGACCAGCTGCAGCGCGATGTAGGGCATGGTTGCGACGATGCCGGTAACGGCGACGGCCAGGGTGAGCGCCGTGCTACCATAGCGGCCGCCAATGAAGTCCGCCGGTGTGACGAACCCATGCCTGTGCGAGACGGACCACAACCGGCTCATCAGGAGGAACACGATGGGGTACAAAACGATCGTGTAAGGCACCGCGAAGAAGCCGCTCACGGCTCCAGTGGCCCACATCGCAGCCGGAACGGCCACGAAAGTATAGGCCGTGTAGAGGTCGCCGCCCAGAAGGAACCAGGTTACCCAGGTCCCAAAACCGCGGCCGCCGAGGCCCCACTCGTCAAGGCTGTGCAGCCCAGTCCGCTCATTCCGGCGCCACCGCGCAGCAATGAACCCCAAGGCCGCCACCAGGACGAAGAGAATGATCACAATGGCGAGCGCCACGCCGCTGATGGGCCGGTCCGGAGCGGCCAGCGGCGCGGCGGCCACGCTCATTTCCCCTCCTCGGGGTTGGTTGCGACGCGCACGGAATCGCGGCGGCGGCGGTCCTCCTTGCCGACCAGCCAATAGGAGATCCCGACGAGGGCCGAGGTGATCGGGATCCACATCATCTGATACCAGTAGAAGAACGGCATACCAGCCAAGCGCGGCTCATCC
The DNA here is from genome assembly GCF_042788715.1 of Arthrobacter sp. NPDC056886. NCBI lineage: Bacteria > Bacillati > Actinomycetota > Actinomycetes > Micrococcales > Micrococcaceae > Arthrobacter > Arthrobacter sp. NPDC056886. Next base: position 116,323 of record NZ_JBHUBT010000007.1, on the reverse strand, counting down.
ATGGAGTACGCGGGCACATACAACGGAACCACAACGGCGATGGTCAACAGGATTCCTGTGATGATGTATGGACCGGGTCTGGCCGGCCCGCGTGTCGGCACATCAGGACTGGACATCGACGCCTCCTCATCGAGACGGCGCCGGAGCGGGAGGGCTTCCCGGGACGTGCCGGCGGTCTGTAGACCGCGTGTCGCAGCGGTCAATACACACAGGATAGACACTGGATTTATTCTCCAACAGGGCAAATACGCCCGCCTCTGACGGCCAGGAGCAATGGCATCAGCAGCGGCGGCGTCGGCAATTCAGGATCGTTGCGCAGACAATCTCCCCACCCCGTACTTCAGGCCGTCGGCACGAGCTGAATTCGATCCGCCAACTACCAACGCTCAGCTAGGGTTTGGCCTTGTCCGCCACCGCGCAGGTCCGCCTGGCATAGAGGGGGTGGCTCGGCTGAGTTCCAACGTTCCCGCCTGATCTGTGAGGCCACTACCGGCAGATTTTGAGCACTGACGGGCCCCCCGCCCACGAGGTATTGCGCGCTACTAAGCATGCTGATTAGATCTTGATAACGGCCGCATTCCACGACCGGCAACCGAAAGGACGGACAGTCATGGGAATTCTTGCGTTCCTCATTCTCGGCCTTATCGCAGGAGCTATCGCCAAGGCGATCCTTCCCGGCCGGCAGGGAGGCGGCTGGGTGATCACACTCGTTATCGGCGTCGTGGGCGCCATCCTCGGGGGCTGGATAGGTTCATTGATCTTCGGCGGAGGCCTCGCTGACTTCTTCGACCTGCGGACCTGGCTCCTCTCGATCCTCGGGGCCGTTGTTGTGCTCCTGATCTATGGCGCCGTTGCCGGCCGCAGAAGCAGGGCCTAGAGGCCACCGGCCAAGGCCGCCTGGTGGGCGTTCGGGGAATTGCTGGCGGGCTGCATAAGAACCCCAGCAAAGAGCCCGACCCTGCGCTCCCCGAGCTGCCCATTTCGCTCCGGGCAATTCCCAGCCCCGCGGACGCCTTCGAAGCACTGGTCAGCATCGATGGACGCTGCCCAGTATCGGTCAGGTACTCCATCGGGAGTTCCCCGATCAGACGCACTATTCCAAACCTATGAGATCCAAGGAAACGTCATGTTCACCACCGAACAAATTGATCGTCTGCTCAACCAAGGCGCAAATGTTCTTTCAGAGGACGGAGAAAAGATCGGCGCCATCGGCCAAGTCTTCGTGGACAACGTAGACGGACAGCCGAGCTGGGTAACCGTCAGGACGGGATTATTCGGAATGTCCGAATCCTTCGTACCCCTGGAAGGAGCCCGAACCGAGGGTAATGACATCGTCGTTCCCTACAGCAAGGACCACGTCAAGGACGCGCCAAGAATCGACGCCGATCGGCCCCTGGAGCCTGCCGAGGAAGACCGGCTCTACCAGCACTATCAGCTCGACACCGGACGCGCCTACACCGAAGCGACTACAGATACAGCAGGATCCGGGCCAGGGCCAGAGCGTAACGGCGCACCCGCCGCCACGGGCACCACCGCCCCAACGGAACAACGGGACACCGCCGCGCCGGACCGCACCGCCGCACCCGTCACCGCTGCCGGATACGACACCACCGCACCAGACCGCACCACCGCACCCACCGAACAACGAGAGACCGCCGCACCAGACCGCACCGCCGCACCAGACCGCACCGCCGCACCCGCCGCAGCCGGCACTCCCGGAGGCGACACCACCGCTCCCACCGCTCCCACCGAACAACGAGACACCGCCGCACCAGACCGCACCGCCGCACCCGCCGCAGCCGGCACTCCCGGAGGCGACACCACCGCTCCCACCGAACAACGAGACGCCGCCGCACCAGACCGCAGCGCAGCACCCACCGTCGCCGCGACCGCCGCTGCCGCCGGCGTGGGCGACACCACCGCACAACGAGACACCGCCGCTGCGGACCGCACCCAAGCACCCACCGCTGCGGGCGCCGGCACTACAGCACCACGAGACACCGAACGACGAGGCACCGCACAACGAGACACCGGCGCAGCCGCCGCCACCGGCCGTGGACGCCTGCGCAAATACATCACTACGGAAGAGGTCACCAAGACGGTTCCGGTACAGCGCGAAGAAGTCCGAATCGAGCGGGAGCCAATCACGGAGGAAAACCGTGACGAGGCGTCGAACCGTCCGGACAAAGACGACGAGCACGACGTGATCCTCCACGAGGAACGAATCATAGTTACCAAGGAGACCGTCCCGGTCGAGCGGGTCCACATCGGTACCGAAACGGTCACCGAGGATGTCACCATCAAGGAGAAAGTCCGCAAGGAACACATCGACACCGACGGACCCGAAGAGGGCCGCGGCTAAACCCGCCGAACCATCAAAAGCCGGGGCTAGGAGCCTGTCGCCCTTGCCCCGGCGTCTGAACGCCGGAAGGCTATGGATCCCGTCGCGTTGCTCCGCCTGCCCTGGTGTGGAGAACCTTCCGGCCAAGGCTGCGACGCCGCTACCCACACCACCGTGCACCCACACCACCGTGCAGGCGAACCCACAACATTTGGGACTGCAGTGGCGCGGCCTCAACCTCTGCGCACTGGACCGAAGGATCGCCACGGGGGGGACTCATCCCGGACCGGTGCCCGGCGGAAAAGCTGAGCACGGTGGGAACGTACTCGAGCAGCTGTATTCCGGCCCCTCCAGACCCCACCAGCCCGGCCATCCCTCGGCCGAGGCATACCCGTCCAGGGAGACGCCACACCCTTCCGGCCTGGTCAGATGCCCTTGGATTTCCCCGCCATAGGATGAGGCATGGACTTCGTGGATGCGCTTTGGACTGCGGTAGGAGCCGGGCTGATCGTGGTGATGCTCGCCGACGTCTTCCACACCCTTCTGTATCCGCACGGTTCCGGCCCGGTCTGCAGAACAATAATGCGTGCATTCTGGCTTCTAACGAGGAGCTTTAGAGGCAGAGCCGGGACATTGTCGGCTCCCGTGTCTTTGGTCGCAGTAATTGCAGCTTGGACGGGGCTCGCAATTCTGGGATGGGCTTTGATCTACCTGCCTCACCTGCCTGGAGGGTTCGTCTACGGAGAAGGCGTGCCGCAGCAAGGGGATTTTGCCGAAGCCGTCTACATCTCAATGGGCAGTCTTTCCACCGTGGGCTACGGGGAAATAGTGGCCGGACCTCCGTTCCTCCGGATATTGGCGGGCCTGCAGTCCATCACCGGATTCGCGTTGCTAACGGCCACAGTGTCATGGTTCCTGCAACTTTTCCCCGCCCTGACCCGCCGTCGGACCCTTGCTCACCAGCTCAATCTGATGAGGGAAGCGGGCGGACGTGAAGGCATAGCCGGACTTGACCCGACTCATTCTGCGGCGTTGATCGAATCGCTGGCGAGCAGTGTCGCTACAGTCAGTGTCGACTTGAGTTCCTTACGTGAAAGCTACTATTTCCGGGAAGTCGAACAGAGGAGTTCGCTGGCAGCCACAGTTGCTTATGCCCAGGACCTGGCATCCGAGGCGAAGCTCAGTGAGAACACGGAACTCAGTTTCGCCGGGCGAATGCTTCACGCGTCCTTAGAGGACCTGGCCGCAGTCCTCCGCGGCAAGTTTGGTCACTCCGGCGAAACGTCCTCGGCAGTGTTTGACAGTTACGCATTGCACCACAGGCACCGTCAGGAACATGCTCGCGCCGGGGACTAACCACCCGGAAAATGCCTTTCCGCTAGACAGCTGCACTTCCCGGACCGCTCGGCGACGCCGACTCCGCCCTATCGTGGTGCAGAGGCTCTGGCTAGACTTAAATTGCGCCGGACTAGACGCATGAATTCGTCTCGGGAGGGCAGGATCATGACAGACCGCAGCGACTCTGAATTGCCCGCGGACCAGGCGCCCGCGGAAAGGAAACCTGAAGAACGGGAGCTCCGGGGCCGGTATGTCGAAGGCACCTACGGCAAGGCCGGGGTCCAGCGAGGTCGCCGCGCGGAGGACGAGGAAGGCCAATACATCCAAGGTGACTACGGTGCGGCCGGCAGCGAGGGCGGTCTGCCCGAACCCTTGGGCGACCAGGCCAAAGACTCCGGACGGTACGTGGCGGCCGACTATGGCGAGGCTGGTGCGGCTCCGGGACGTACGGCGGCGTCGGAAATCGGACAGTACGCCCAGGGTGATTACGGTGCGGACGGGACCGTGGATCCCTTGCGCAAGGCCGGAACTGGTACGCGCAACGATGAGCCGATGACCGAGCGGCACGGTGGCCACGACGCTGCATCGCAGGCCGCGCGCGCCTCGTCTGGTGCGGACGTCCAGGCCGATGACTCCCGCAGCGGCGCAGACGTGGGAGAGGCGGTCGACGTCGCGGAGCGGGGCACCGCGGCGGAGGGGGATCACTCGCATCCGGAACGGGCCAAAACGGGCGAAGCGCCCGTCGAGCAAGTGTTCAACGACCCCGCCATGACCGAGGGGCAGCGGACCGGGACCGGCTCCGCAACTACAACCGGGGCCATACCGCCTGGACCTTCAGCTGCCGAAGCCGGATCCGGCGGAGCCCAGTCCGAAGTCGGGGCTCGGGAGTCCGACCGCCTCGCGGCAGGCGAGCCCCCGGCCGCAGGCAAGCCCTTCGACACCGGCACGAAGGAGGAATGAACAAAGCGGCGCCCTGTCGATCACAAGGAAAAGCCCCGGACCAGCCTGGTCCGGGGCTTTCCAGCGCGTCTGTTAGCGCCCGATGCAGACAGTGAGATCCAGATGAATGTCGTTATCGGTGACAAAGCGGTCCTGGAGATAGCGGGCAAGGCTCGCGTCGGTGGCCGTATGAACGCTTTGCGCGATCGCTCCACGCAGCACCGCCTGGGTGTTAGTGGACTTGACGACGTCCAGCGGCGCCCAGCCACGATGGCCGCCGGTAAGACGTTCTATGTCCGTGCGGAAGGAACGCTTGTGGTCTTCGCGGACTGTGGCGCGCATGGTGAACGGGATAAAGGGAGTGGGCAAGGAGGTCCTTTCACGAGGCAGCCGGTCATCGACGCCCCAGTCTGAACAAGACCTCTGAAGCGACCGTTATTCCCCCAAAGCAGCCAGGGAGTCCAGCATCACGGCGCAGGAATTCCCGCCGTTGAGCAGCTGCTCCCCGCGTAGTCGGAGTCCATCTTGCGTGAGCGTTCGCGACCGGATTCAGCCGCAGTCCGGGCCCCGCCTGTCCGGTCGCAGGCCTCTTCCGCCGCGTGTCCGTGGGGCCTACACTCTTCAAATCAAATCGAGTGCAGGCCCCGTTCCGCGGCCCGGCTTAGGGGGATCGGAAGTTCTGACCGGCCCGGTTGGATCGGAAGAGGCGCCGGCTGGTTGGCCGACGGCCGGCGCGAGCCCGCTAGAGGGAGAAAATCGGCATGAGGATCCTCGTCGATCTCACCAAATGCCAGGGCTACGCCCAGTGCGCCTTCCTCGCCCCGGACGTCTTCACGATCCAGGGCGACGAGGCGCTGACCTATGATCCGCACCCTGACGGGGCGCATCTGACCGGGATTCGGCGGGCCGCCGCTGCCTGTCCGGTTCAGGCCATCCGGCTCGAACAGCCGGACGGGCAGGACGGATCGCCGCATCCGGCCACGGCACCCGCGACGGCTGCTCCTGCCGAAGACGGCGGGGGCTCTTTCAAGAGAACTGGACGGATCGTCATCGTGGGGGCATCGATGGCGGGGCTGCGCGCGGCGGAGCGGTTGCGCGACGAAGGGTTCACCGGATCGCTGACTTTGGTCGGCGAGGAGCCGCACGAGCCCTACGACCGGCCTCCGCTGTCCAAACAGGTCTTGGCCGGGACGGTGCCTTTGGAAGACACCTCACTGCCCCGCCACCGGGACATCCGCGCCACCTGGCGGCTGGGCATGGCGGCCTCCGGGCTGGATCTGGCTGCGAAGCAGCTCCACCTCGCCGACGGCAACAAGGTCGGCTTCGACAAGCTGTTGATCGCCACCGGCCTGCGGGCCCGCCCCTGGCCTAACCCGGTGGAGGCAGCCCTTGCGGGAGTGATGACATTGCGCACCCGGGAGGACGCCGCGGCCCTGCGACAGTACCTCGCGGGCCGTCCGCGTCGGGTGCTGGTCATCGGCGCCGGGTTCATCGGGTGCGAGGTCGCGTCCGTGTGCCGGGAACTCGGCCTGGCGGTCACGGTGGCAGAAGCTGGGCAGGCTCCCCTCGTCGCCGCCCTTGGCGGGGTGGTCGGCGCAGTCGCCGGGGAGCTGCAGGTCGAGAACGGCGTGGACCTGCGATGCGGCGTCCGCGTCCTGTCGCTTGAGGGTGATGCCACCGGACGGCTGCGCCGGGCCATTTTGTCCGACGGCACAACTCTTGAGGTGGATGTGGCGGTTGCCGCGCTGGGCTCCGTCCGCAATGTCGAATGGCTCGCAGATTCCGGCCTGGCGTGCGGCGTATGGGGCGTCGCCTGCGACGCCGGCTGCCGCGCGTTCGACGCTAACGGGCTGGTCACCGATGACGTGTTTGTCGCCGGCGACATTGCGCGCGCGCCGCAGCCGATGTACGGCTATCAATACCTCGCCGTCGAGCACTGGGGAAACGCCATCTCACAGGCCGAGGTCGCGGCACACAACATGGTCAGCGGCGAAACCGAACGGTGGCCTCACTTGGAGGTGCCGAAATTCTGGTCCGTCCAGTTCGGCACCGAAATCAAGAGCGTCGGGGTGCCCTCGGTGGCCGATGAGGTAGCCATCGTCCAAGGATCGGTGGCCACGCGCCGATTCCTGGCCGTCTATGGCTACAAAGGCCGCATCGTGGCGGCGGTCGCCTTCAACCAGAACAAGTGGCTAGATTTCTACGAGCCACTGATCGAGCAGGCCGCGCCTTTCCCGCCGGCATTCCACCACCTCGATGAGTCAGTCCAGGCCCGGCCACTGCCGGCCGGGTTCAAGCCAGCTGTCAGCCCCACTCAGGATGCCACCGTCGTTGTGACCGGCCACGATCCCAATGAACGCCGCGCCCGGCTGACGAACGCCGCGGCCGGTGAAACGCCGTCGCGGAGACCCAAAGAAACCTCCCCCCGATTGAAGGAGCCTTCGCCATGACGCAGGCCAGCACATGGGAGCAGATCCTCGACTTCTCCAACCGGGCTAACCCCTACCCGCTGTACGACGAGCTCCGCCGGACCCCCGTGACACGCCTCGCGGACGGAAGCTACCTCGTCAGCACGTACGCGGAGATCGCCGCCCTGCTGCACGACCCGAGGATCAGTTCCGACATCACCCGCAACCCGGCTGCCGCGGCTGCGGGCGCCACTGCCGGAGAAGACGGGGACGGCCCGGGCATGACTCCGACTTTCCTCAGCATGGATCCTCCCGATCACGACAAGTTTCGACGGATCACCATGCGCCACTTCGGACCGCCCACGACGCCGGGCAGGGTCGCCGGGATGGAGGCGAGGATGGCGGAAATTGTCACCGACCTGGTCGACAACATGATGGACCAGTCCCGGATCGACGTCGTCGATGATCTGGCGTATCCGCTGCCCGTCACGGTGATCTGCGAATTACTTGGGGTGCCCCCGGGCGACGAACAGCGCTTCCGGGTCTGGGTGGACGTAGCCCTGCAATCCACGGATCCCGGACTCGATCCCGAAACACAGCAAGAAAAGAGGGCCGAGGCCGGCAAAGAACTGCGCACGTTCATGGAAGAACTGGTCGAAGCCCACAGGCGGACGCCTGGCCCGGACCTGCTCTCGGCGATGGCCACAGATGACGGCCCGGAAGGCCGCATGCCGGACGAACAGCTGGTGAGCACAGGGCTCCTTCTGCTCATCGCCGGACATGAAACCACCGTGAACCTCATCTCCAACGGCGCACTGACGTTGCTCCGCCACCCAGCCGAACTCCAGCGGCTACGCAACGATCCCGGTCTCGCCATCCCGATGGTCGAGGAATTGCTCCGCTACGAGCCGCCCGTCCATTTCGTGCCTTTCCGCACAGCCCTCGACGACATCGACATCGCCGGCACCACCATCCCCGCCGGCGCCTCCCTCACTTTGGTCCTGGCCTCGGGGAACCGCGACCCCGCCTACGTCGCCGACCCAGACCTCTTCATCCCGGACCGGCGCAACAACCAACACCTCGGCTTCGGCGGCGGTATCCATCTCTGCTTCGGCGCACCCCTGGCCCGGCTCGAAGCCCAGATCGCCCTCACCGCGTTCGCCACCAGGCTGGAGAACCCGCGGCTGGTGTCCGATCCGCCCCCGTACCGGCCGAGCCCGTTCCTCCGCGGCCCCTCGCATCTCCTGGTCGACATCGACGGCGTCGCCGCTCGTCAGTAGTCACGCGTCACCAGTCATCAGCGCACAGCAGAGCATGAGGCCGACGACCGAGGGGCGGCGTGGAAGTGCACGCGGGTTTATGGATCCCGTGGCCGTTCGCCGGGGAACACGATTCCGAGCTGGTTCCTGATGGCGTCAGCGACGGCCATGGTCCGGATCGATTCGGCCAGCGGCCGCTGCGGAACTTCCAGCTGCCCTGCCGATATGGCCCGGGCGACGGCGGCAGCCTCGTAGTGCAGGCCCTCAAAGTGCGCTCCGGCCGGCTCCTCATAGGCCAGCCGGGTGCCGTCCGGGAAACGGACGCTGAAGTTGCCCGGCATGTTGAACGGACCGTCAATGGTCAGTGAAGCCACCGTGCCCACGATGGTGGCCGAGGTGGGCGTGAAATTGTGCAATTGGGTGTTCATCATGGCCTGGCGTCCACCGGCGAAGGACATGACAGCTGAAAGCTGGCCGTTGACTCCTGATTCGTGCGGTTCGCCGAGAGCCAGGAGACGGTCCGGTTCGCCGAGGACGGACGTGATGAGCGAAAGCGGATAGGTCCCCAGATCCAGCAGTGGCCCACCTGCCAGGGCCGGGTCGAAGATCCGGTGGCTGCCGTCAAAGTACTCCCCGTATTCAGCAAAGACCGTAGTGATGTCCCCGAGCATTCCGGTGTCCAGCACTTGCCTGATGACGTCGAACTTGGGCAGGAAAAATGTCCACATCGCTTCGGCGGCGAACAGGCCGGCCGCGGCTGCCCGGCTGGCGATAGCTGCCGCCTGTTCGCGGTTAATGCCGATCGGCTTCTCGATCAGGACGTGCTTGCCGGCGTCGAGCGCCATGAGGGCAGCTTCGTAGTGGAAGTTGTGCGGCGTGGCCACATAGATGATGTCGACGTCGGAGTCGACCAGCTCCTCATAGCTGCCAAACGCTGCAGGAATGCCGTGCCGTCCGGCAAACATTTCCGAACGGTCCAGCGAGCGGGATCCGATCGCGGCAATCACCTGCGAGGTGTGCGCCTGGACGGATTCCGTGAAGCGTTCCGCAATCCAGCCCGGGCCCATGATCCCCCACCGGAGGGCAGGTGCGTCGCGGGAGGCAGGGACCCTGGACGCTGGGAGCGAGCGGTTCCCGGTCATGTTAAGTGAGCCTTAGTGTCGATATCGATTCTCACGAGAAACGCAAGGGTCTCCGCGAACTTTGTCCTGACATAGTAACAAGCCCGATTTGCGCTGGGCAAGGCCCGTAGCATCCAATCCAGCGCATCGTTGCCACTTTGACCGCATGTCAGCACAAAGTCTTGACCATTGCGTTAGAGCGCTCTAACGTTGAAGTCAGTCACGTGACCCAGCACACTCCCGGGAACGCTCTCCAAATTCAAAGTCCGCCCTTCAGGTCGGCCGAATCGAGGAAGTCAACAATGTCGTTGCACACAGCAAGCTCGCCCGCATCGGGCTCAAGACATCGCGGATATCTCGCCCGACTCACCGTCATCTCCACGCTCGGCGGACTCCTGTTCGGCTACGACACCGGAGTCATCTCCGGTGCGCTGCTCTACATGCAGGACTCACTGAGCATGAGCCCCGTCGAAGAAGCCACTGTCGTCAGCGCACTGCTGTTTCCCGGTGCCGCGGTCGGCGCGCTGAGCGGCGGACGGCTCGCCGATAAGCTCGGTCGGCGCGGCACGCTGCTCGTCTGTGCGCTGCTCTTCCTCATAGGAGCGCTGGGCTGCGCCGTCGCGCCGAATGTCGGATTCATGATTGTGGCCCGCGTCATCCTTGGCCTAGGCGTCGGCGCCGCCGCCGTAACCTGCCCCCTCTACCTTGCAGAAATGGCCCCGGCGCATCTGCGCGGACGCATGGTCACGATCAACGAACTGATGATCGTGACCGGCCAGATGCTCGCTTTTGCCATCAACGCCCTCCTCGACGCCGTCATCCACGACACGGAGGTCTGGCGCATCATGCTCGGTGTTGCCTCCATCCCCGCCATCGCGCTTCTGATCGGAATGCTCGTCCTGCCCGAATCGCCGCGCTGGTTCGCGATCCGTGACAGGTTCGATGACAGCCGGCGCATCCTCGACCTCAGCCGCAGCCCGGAGGAAGCCGATTTCGAGTACAAGGAAATCGTTGAGTCCGCGAACATGGCGCGGGATGAGCGCTCCAGTGCTTGGCGCGACCTGAAGAACAATCCCTGGATGCGGCGGCTTCTCTGGGTTGGCATCGGGCTCGCCGTGGCCCAGCAGGCAACGGGCATCAATACCGTGAATTACTACGCGCCGACGATCCTCGAGCGCAGCGGCCTCGGCGTGAGCGCATCGCTCGTGGCAACCATCGCCGTCGGTGTGACGTCGGTGCTGATGACCGTCCTGGGCATCTGGCTGCTGGGCTTCATCGGGCGCCGCCGCATGCTGGTCATTGGCTTCTCCGGGGTCGTGGCTTCGCAGGCACTCCTCGCGGTCGTTTTCACGCTTCCCCAGTCGGACCTCGTCAGCTACACCATCCTGGCGGCAATGATGCTGTTCGTGGCCTTCGTGCAGTGCTTCATCGGAACCTGCGTGTGGCTGCTGCTTTCCGAGATCTTCCCGCTCGCCATCCGCGGCTTCGCGATGGGCATTGCCGTGTTCGCACTCTGGACCGTGAACGCGGCAATTTCCTTCCTGTTCCCGATCCTGGTGGTCGCCCTGGGCTCAACCGGCACGTTCACCGTGTTCGTACTGGTGAACATCGTTTCCCTGATCTTCGTGGCGAAATTTGTCCCGGAGACCAAGGGGCAGTCGCTGGAGGAGTTGGAGGTGCACTTCCGCACCGGAGGCATACCGATCATCGCGCCCCCGGCCGCGGCTGGCGAGAAAGCCGCAGCCCTGTAAGAGCAGCGCTGCCAGTTCGCGGGCGAAGGGCGGCGGCCGGAAGCCGCCGCCCTTCCCGCGATACGCTTGCTGGCAGGAGGCCACTTGTCGGGGAATGCAGTGAATCAACATGGGGCGGCCAGGCGCGCCACAATTGAGGATGTAGCACGGGAAGCCGGCGTATCGCGGGCACTCGTTTCCCTGGTGCTCCAGGGTTCACCAAAGGTAAGTCAACAAAAAAGGGACGCCGTGGCCATCGCCATGGCTGCCCTGGACTACCGGCCAAGCAATGCGGCCCGCTCGCTTGCCAGCGGACGCACGCGAACGGTCGGAGTGCTGCTGGATGACCTTGCCAATCCGTGGTTCGTCGAGCTGCTCGACGGGATGCAGAGCATCTTCCGGGAGCAACAGCTGAGGATGGTCCTAGGCGACTCCCAATATCTGGCCCGCCCGGGGGAAAGCCCGGTGTCCGCGTTCATGGAAATGCGCGTCGACGGTCTGGTCATCGCCGGGGACCTCGACGCCGATGCAGACCTGACCCGCGCCACACTAAATACCCCAGCGGTGGTCACCGGCACGCGCGCCTTCGACCTCCCGGCAGCAGACCTTGTCACCAACGACGACGCCGCCGGCGCCCGCCTGGCGGTCGAACACCTCATTGGCCTCGGCCACAAAGACATTGCCTTCCTCACCGCCCCCACCGGATCCGCTACCTTGCGGGCCAACGCCTACCGGGACACGATGACCCGCCACGGCCTGCAGGACAACATCCGTGTGGAGCCCACGGACATGAGCGAAGAGTCCGGCTTTGCGGCAATGAGCCGCCTTATCGACAGCGGCCGGACGCCCACAGCGGTCTTCGCCGCCAACGACATCCTCGCCGTCGGTGCGCTCTCGGCCGCCGACGACGACGGCATCAGCGTTCCTTCACACCTCTCACTGGTCGGATACGACAACACCTATCTCGCCGGGATCCGTCATCTCTCCCTGACCACCGTCGACCCGGTCAGCCGGGACGTAGGCATCCGCGCGGCCGAGTTTCTCCTCGCCCGCATCGCCGACCACTCCCTGCCGCCACGCACCGACGTGCTACCCCCGCGCCTCGTCGTTCGCAACAGCACCGCTCAGGCTACCCCTCTCTAGCTCGCCCGCTTGTCTCAGACCGCATCCACGTGACGAAAGCGTCCGCTCTACGCAAGCGGCGGGGTGGTTCGGCGTTTCCACCGAACCGTAGACTTCACCATGGTGTCAGTTTCTATCGCCAGCCAAGCGGCGGCCCGACGTCGGCGTATCGGGCTCGCCGCCATGGCTGGCATGATCGGGGCGGTCCTTTTCGTGTCCGTCTTCACGGTGTCGGGGTGGCTGGACCCCGGCTACTCCCCGACGCGATTGTTCGTCAGCGAGCTGTCCCTAGGCCCCCACGGCTGGATTCAGATCCTCAACTTTGTCCTGACCGGCGCCTTGATGCTGGTCTTCGGGCTGGGGCTCGCGGCGCACTTCAACACCGGCGCCGCGTCCCGTGCCGGCCCCGCCCTAATACAGGGCATCGGAGTCAGCCTGATGGCCTCCGGACCGTTCACGACCGACCCGTCTTCGATGTTCCAGCAATCCAGTATTCACGGCCTCGTGCACGGCATATTCGGTGCGCTGGTCTTCACGTTCGCGCCAATCAGCTGTTTCGTCTTCTACCGGCGCTTCCGCCGTGATACCGGCTGGCGCCCACTGGCGGGGTGGACACTGGCCAGCGGTGCTGTTCTAACTGTCGGAGTCGTCCTGCTCAAGATCAGCCAACAGCCCGGGAGCGGACTCTTCGAGTGGAAGGGCCTCGTGCAACGCGTCATCCTGTTCACGTTCATGGCCTGGATCTTCGCAGTCGCATTCCGCCTTCGCCGCCAGTACCGGAGCGGGGAAGGCACCCCGCCAGCGCAGCCGTGATGCTCAGGTTCCGCAGAAGGTCCGGTAAGGGCCGAAACTTTCCGGGGCGGCAGCGGCGTAGTGCTCGAGACCGGGCCGCTCATCGAAGGGTGAGGTTACCGCGTCCATCAGCCGTTCCAGCAGACCCATGTTCCCGCCGGTAGCGGCGGCCAGGGCCTCCTCCACCAGGTGGTTCCGCGGAATGTAGACGGGGTTGACTTGGTCCATGGCGTCAGCATCCGGCGCCAGGGCGCGCCAGCGGGTTACCCAGGCATCAAACCTCGCTGGATCCAGAACCTGGCCCCGCGCAGGCTCTGCTTGGCCGCGCGCGGCTTTGCCGAGGTTCCGGAAAAATGATGTGTAGTCCGCCCGTGACTCCTGGATCAGGGCCACAAGTTCGTCCACAAGAGGCGAGGTCACTTCGTCGTCGAGCCCTTCACCGAACCCCAGCTTGGCTCTCATGCCTGCTGACCAGGCTGCGCTGTACTGCGGGCGGAACATGCTAAGGGCTTCCACCGCGAGGTCCACCGCCTGCTCCTGGTCATCGTGGAGCAGGGGCAGGAGGGATTCGGCGAGCCTGGCAAGGTTCCACTCCGCCACCACCGGCTGATTGCGGTAGGCATACCGTCCGGTCTCGTCGATCGAGCTGTAGACCGCGGCGGGGTCGAAGCCTTCCATGAAGGCACACGGCCCGTAGTCGATGGTTTCGCCCGAGACCGTCATGTTGTCGGTGTTCATGACCCCGTGAACGAACCCAACGAGCATCCACCGGGCCACCAGTGAAGCCTGGGCTGATATGACCGCTTGGAGCAGTGCGAGGTAGCGGTTCTCGGCCTCCGCGGCGGCCTGGTGGTGACGGGTTATCGCGTAGTCGGCGAGCCGGCGGAGGAGGCCGATATCGTCCGTTGACCGGGCGTACTGGAAGCTGCCGACGCGCAGGTGGCTGCTGGCAACCCTAGTGAGAACGGCGCCGGGCAGGAGCGTCTCGCGCTGCACCGAACGCCCCGTCCCCACGACGGCGAGGGAACGCGTGGTGGGGATGTTCAGCGCGTGCATTGACTCGCTCACGATGTATTCGCGCAGCATAGGACCGACCACTGCCTGGCCGTCGCCGTTCCGCGCAAACGGCGTCCGCCCTGATCCCTTGAGGTGGATGTCGCGGAGCTGCCCGTCCGCGTGCCCGATCTCGCCGAGCAGGAGTGCGCGCCCGTCGCCGAGACGGGGTGCATACCAGCCAAACTGGTGGCCGGCGTAGGCCTGCGCCACCGGGCTGGCCTCCGCAGGGACGGCGTTGCCGATCAGCAGAAGCAGACCCTCAGGGCTTCTGAGGAAGGCCGGATCGAGGCCCAGCTCAGTGGCGAGGGGCTCGTTGAGCACCAGAAGGCGCGGATCGGGAGCCTCCTCCGCGCGCCACGGAATGGCCATCTCCTTGAACTCCCGGGCGAAGCGGCCATTGAATGTGACGGTTGAATGCGCGATGTCACTCATCTTTCAAGGATACGGTCGACGCTCAAGCACCAGTGCCATCGGAGATTAGTTTCCGTCTGCCTATCGCACGGGGTGCAGAGGCAGCCCGCCTTCCCCGTGGAAAGCGGGCTGCCTGGGAGGGCGCGCCGGCCAAGGCGGTGCCCTGGAGGCCCTCCCGCGCCGCGGCTAGTTTTTGATGGATTCTTTTTTGGGTTCCTTCTTGGGTTCCTTGTTGGGTTCCTTGGGATTGTCGGCGTCCTTGAGTTCCACTTCTGCCGTGGCCTGGATCAGCGCCAGCAGGTCAGGGTCGAGCCCGGGCGCGAATTCCTCGCGGCGTTCCGGTGAAATGGTCATCGGGAAGCCGTCCGGTGCGACGTCGGTGCTCAGCTGGGTGCCGTCATTGGAGGGTGATGCGCCCCGGTACAGCTTGCCGGCCTCGCTGAGGTTGTCGGCGCTGAAGGTGTACTGGATGCTCTGCAGGCCCTTGTCCAGGAGTTTCTTCACTTCCGGGAACTGCTCGGCGTTGGTCTTCGGAATCGGAAGCACTTTGCCCCAGTTGACGCCGAGGCTTTCCAGGGCCTTCGCGAACGCATTCTCGTGGGCCTGGTCCCGGACGATGAGGTAGGCGATCGTGGACCGTGCCGTCTTGTTCTCGGTCATTTCGTAGATTCGGCACTTCTGCAGCCGGCCGGTGGACTCGAGCATCAGGTTGTACAGCAGGTCCAGGACCAGGTTGCCGCTGTTGTAGACGTAGGACCCGCTCCACGGGTTGCCGGCCGCATCCACGGGCAACGCCCCCTGGGCGCCGACCAGGTAGTGGTGGATGTTGCTCGTGTCCAGCGCGATCTTCAGCGGCGTGGCCCCCTTGGCTCCGGGCTGGTCCACGGGGTCGGTTTTCTTGCCCTGGTACTCGGGGGACCCGTCCAGCAGCCGGGAGATGGTGGTGCCGATCAGCTCGACGTGGCTGATCTCCTCGGTACCCACGCCCTGGAGCAGGTCCTTGTAGGGCTTCGCGGCTGCGTCGCCGCGGAAGTTCATGCTCTGGAACAGGTACTGCATCATGGTGCGCATCTCGCCGAACTGCCCGCCCAGGCCCTCCTGCAGGGCGTTGGCTGCGGCGGGGTCGGGCTCGTCGACGGCGATTTCGTTGATCAGTTGCTGGGTGTGCAGGTACATACGGTAGTTCCTCACTCTGGTCTGATACTGGTCGTCGTCCTCTTCAGCTCCGGCTTCGAATACCTCATGGCCGGATCGGTACTTCCGCGGCGTGGCAGCCGCAGGATCTAACCATAAGCATGCTTAGTATCCTTGGCAAGGAAATTAGCCAGCGAAATCGCGGCCGCAAAGCGCTCTCGTCCCAGGCGGCCCGCAGGCTCCGGCTGCGGGACCTACGGCCGGGCTAGCTCCTCGATCTTTCGTTCCAGCGCTGTGCGCTCGGCCGCGTTCGAGCACAGCACGACCGCCTGCTGGAGGGCGGACTTTGCCTCTCCGCGCCGGTCGAGCCTTATCAGCATCTCGCCCCTGACCGCTGGCAGCAGGTGCGAGCCGTTGAGCTCACCCCGTGATCTGATCGCGTCGACCAGTGCCAGCCCGGCCGCCGGACCCGATGCCATGGCCACCGCAACCGCGCGGTTCAGTTCGATGACCGGAGAGGGCGCCAGCCTGCCCAGGGCCTCGTAGAGGATCACGATTCGCTGCCAGTCCGCTTCCGCAACGGAAGGGGCCACCGCGTGGCATTCGGCGATGGAAGCCTGCAACCCGTACGCGCCGAGCCCACGGCCGGCAGCCACGGCCCTGGCCAGCGCTGCACGCCCGCGCCGGATCGCCGACTGGTCCCACAACCGCCGGTCCTGGTCCTCAAGGAGAACCGGCTGGCCGGACGTATCAAGCCTCGCGGGGAAGCGCGCCGCCGTCAGTTCCATCAGGGCCAGCAGGCCGAACACCTCGGGTTCTGGCGCCAGCCGCGTCAGCACACGGCCCAGGCGGCGCGCTTCACCGGCCAGGTCTGCGCGCATCCAGGAGTCACCGCCGGACGCGAAGGAACCCTCCGTGAAGATCAGGTACACGACTTGGAGCACCGAGCCTAGCCGTTCGGGCACTTCACGCGCTTCTGGCACGGTGAACGGAATGTGGGCGGCGGCCAGAGTCTTTTTGGCCCGGGTGATGCGCGCCTGGATGGTCGGCACCGGAACCAGGAACGCCTTCGCGATCTCGTCGGTCCCCATGCCGCCCACCACGCGCAGCGTCAAGGCGATCCGCGCTTCCTTGGACAACACCGGATGGCAGGAGATGAACATCAGGGCCAGCACGTCGTCGTCGATCGCTTCGGGGTCAAACAGCGCATCCGCGCCCGGAAGTTCCTCCGAGAGGTCGCGGACCAGGAGTGCGTACTTTTCGTCGCGGGCGGCACGCCGCCGGAAGGTGTCCACCGCCCGGCGCCGGCCGGTGGTCAGCAGCCAGCCCACCGGCTCCGCGGGGATCCCGTTCACCGACCAGGACACAAGGGCCCCGGCGAGCGCCTCCTGTGCGAGGTCTTCGGCCAACGGGAAATCGCCCGTATAGCGGGCCAGGGCGCCGACGATGCGGGCGGATTCCATGCGCCACACCGCTTCGACGGCGGCCCGTGCCTCGTTGCTGCTCACTGCCGGTTCCGGGCTGGCTGGTTCAGAGTTGGCCGGTCTGTTCCCGCCACGCGCGTTCCCTCTGGATCCATTCGTTCTCCTGCGGGAACTCGTCGATGGAAGGCACCCTGCGAATCTCAGTCTTGGTGCCCGCCGTGAGGGGTGCCCGTTTTGCCCACTCGATCGCCTCCTGCTTCGATGCGACGTCGAGGATGTAGTAGCCAGCGAACAGTTCCTTGGTTTCACCGTAGGGCCCGTCAGTGACCACCGGGGTTTCGCCGCTAAAGTCCACCACGACGCCCTCTTTCGGATCATCCAAGCCCTCGGCTGCCAGCAAGACACCGGCGCGGATCAATTCGTCGTTGAATTTGCCCATGGTGTCGAGAACCTCATTGAAGTCGGCGTTCGCAAGATTGGCGTACGACTCGTCGGTTCCGCGCATGATCAACATGTACTTTGCCATTTCAATCTCCTAGGTTTTGGAAGGTCGCGCTTCGACCTTCCCACCCACAGGTCGAACAGCGCGAGGGCCAATCGACACGTGCCAGGAAATTTATGCAGGGGGCACTGGACACCCCGTCAGCCAGCGGTGACCGCGCCGAGGGTGACGTCCGCGCTCTGCTCCTGGCCGTCGCGGACAAAGGTGACCTTGACCGTAGCCCCGGCAGCCTGTTCCCGCGTGGCCGCCGTAAGCTCGGATGCATCGGTCACACTGCGGCCGCCCAGCCCCGTGATCACGTCGCCGGCCTTCAAACCGGCCTTGTCCGCTGCGGAGCCCGGGGTCACGGAGGTCGCCTCGGCTCCGGCCGCGAACTCCGAAGAGGCTCCCGAGGCCTTGTCCCGGACCGAGACGCCCAGTTGGCCGTGCGTGGCCGTGCCCGTCGCGATGATCTCCTGGGCGACGCGTTTCGCGTCGTTGATCGGGATGGAGAAGCCGACCCCGATGTTCCCCGCCTGGTCCGAGGAGGAAGACGTGGATCCGGCCGAGGCGATGGCCACATTGACTCCGATGATCTCACCGTTCGCGTTCACCAGGGGGCCGCCGGAGTTTCCCGGGTTTATGGCCGCATCCGTTTGGATGACGTTGATGCTGATGGTGTCCTGCGCGGCGCTGGAGGAGCCGTCCTGCAGGGCGGACGTGGCCGAGGACGCTGTCTCGATGGTGCGGTTCGCTGCCGAAACGATGCCGTCAGTGACCGTTCCACTCAAGCCCAGGGGCGCTCCGATGGCTATGGCGGTGTCGCCCACATTGACCTTGCCGGAATCGCCGAGGGCCGCGGCAACCAGCCCCGGGGCAGTGATTTGGATGATGGCCAGGTCCGAGAGGGGGTCCGTTCCGACAATTGTCCCCGGGGAGACGCTGCCGTCGCTGGTCCGAACCTCGATGGCCGCGTCCGCTGCCTGCCCGTCCAGGGTGACCACATGGGTGTTGGTCAGAATATGGCCGGAATCGTCGAGAATGATGCCCGACCCAGTACCGCCTGAAGCGCCGGAACTGGCGCTGATGGTGACCACACTCGGTGAGGCCTTCTGCGCGGCGGCTGTCACCGCACTGACACTGTCAGGATTGTTGACGATCACCGGCGTGTATTGGGTAGTTTGCACAGTGCCGGATGCCGGCGCGGCGGTATTCCACATCGCCGTTGCCCCGGCCGCCACGCCCCCGCCGATGCCGCCCGCAGCCACCAGGCAGGAAACGTAGAGCCCGGCGCCCACGCGCCTCCGTGTCTTCAGGCCTGCAAGGGTTCCGGTGTTTTCGCTGCGGGTGGGCAGTTCATGCTCGTTCATGGGTCATCCTGATCTCGTCGTTCTTGCCTGTGCCGACCTCACGCCTCATGATCGCGCTCGGGGTTGCCGCCCCGCGGATTTCGAAGCCGTATCCCCATCCTCAAACCCCGTACTGTCGACGGTCTGTCGTGGCGCTGTGAACGGACTGTGAGCCGTGGACTGGACGTGGACCCGCGAGCGTCTGGTTGGGGTCAGGTTGTGTCGCTGCAGTCAGGTGCTGCGGTGTGCGGGGGCGAACTGCGCCGAAAGATTGGTTTCCTCGGCTCGGATGAGGTGCACGAGCGCGTTGATGAGGGCCAGATGGGTGAACGCCTGTGGGAAGTTGCCGAGGTGACGGCCGCTCACCGGATCCAGCTCCTCGGCGTAAAGGCCCAAGGGACTGGCGAGGGACAGCAGATGTTCGCACAGTGCCTTGGCGCGTACCACTTCTCCGATCTCGACGAGGGCTGAGACAAGCCAGAACGAGCAGGTGGTGAAGGTCCCCTCGTCGCCGGCGAGCCCGTCGTCGGTCTGCTCGGGGCGGTAGCGCAGTACGAGCCCGTCCCGGGTGAGTTCATCGGCGATGGCCAGGACGGTGGCGCACACGCGTGGATCGTTGGCGGGGAGGAATCGGACGAGCGGGACAAGGAGAAGCGAGGCATCCAGGTTCGTCGTGCCGTAGGACTGGACGAACACGCCTCGGTCGTCCACGCCATTGCGGCAGATGTCCTCATGGATCTCCTCGGCGATGGTGTCCCACTTCCGGGCGTAGTCGGCCTGACCGTGCAGGCGCGCCAGCCGGGCACCACGATCCAGGGCTACCCAGCACATGAGCTTTGAGGAGGTGAATTGCTTCGGTTCGCCACGAACCTCCCAGATGCCGTGGTCCGGGTCCCTCCAATGGGCGGCGGCTTGCTCGACCTGGCGGAGCAGGACGGGCCAGAGCGGCTCGGGAAGCTGGTCACGGGATTTGGCGTGGAGGTAGACGGAGTCCAGCATCGTGCCCCAGACGTCGAGCTGCCGTTGATGGGCGGCGGCGTTGCCGATCCGGACGGGGCGGGCGCCGTCGTATCCGCCGAGCCCCTCGACGGTAACCTCGGGAAGATCCCTTTCGCCGTCGATGCCGTACATGATCTGCAGGTCGTCCTCGGCGGCGACGTCGCGGATGAAGGCGAAGAAATCGTCGGCCTCCCGGTCCAGGCCGAGGGTGTAGAGGGCCCAGAGCGCGAACGTGGAATCGCGCACCCACGTGTACCGGTAGTCCCAGTTCCGCTCTCCCCCGGGTGTCTCGGGCAGCGACGTGGTGGGCGCCGCGACCAGAGCTCCGGTCGGCGCGTAGGTGAGGCCCTTCAACGTCAGCGCGCTGCGCTGCAGCTGCTCCCGCCACGGGTGGTCGGGGAACTCGCCCGCGGTGATCCATTGCCTCCAGAACTCAGTGGTCTGCCACTGCTTGCGCGTGGCTTCCTCCCACGTCCGCGGTGGGGGCAGAGACCCCCAGGAGAGCGCGATGA
Organism: Arthrobacter sp. NPDC056886; assembly: GCF_042788715.1. NCBI lineage: Bacteria > Bacillati > Actinomycetota > Actinomycetes > Micrococcales > Micrococcaceae > Arthrobacter > Arthrobacter sp. NPDC056886. The sequence goes on along the minus strand of NZ_JBHUBT010000007.1, from coordinate 95,907 downwards.
AAGCCTCCTCCCCCTCAGTCATCCGGGTGCGCATGACTGCGATGGAGTCCTCGATGCCCAGCCGCCGGTCGGTGGTCAGACGCAGCACCGGATGGCCCTCATCGCCGCCGACGGTCACGACCTCCCCGTAGCCTGGGCTGGAAAACCCCCACCGTGCACGGCGCCTGCCGTAGTCGAAGACCGGCTCGCACAGCACGGACAGCTCAACTGCACCGTTGACGCATCTGACCGTGCGCAGCAGGCAATGCTCAGCCTCGTAGTTCATCGGCGGCCGGCGGTATCGGCCGGCCCTCTCGTCGGTGTGGTGCCACGGACCCATCACCAGGGCATCCCTCACGATCAACCAGCCGGTCCTGGTCTGCCAGGTGGTCTCCAGGATCAAGCTGCCGGGGAGATAACGGCGCGCAGTGGGCTCCCGAACGCCGTACGGCGCCACCTTGAAGCCACCCGCGGCGCGGTCAAGCATGGTGGAAAACAGACTCGGCGAGTCGTGACGTGGCACGCACATCCACTCCACCTGCCCGCTCGATGCGATCAAGCAGTTGGCCTCACAGTCAGACAAAAACCCATAGTCGGCGATCGGCGGGTACGGGCTCGTGCCTGCTCCCGGCCGCCGCCGCCCCTGGGGCCCTGATCCGGCGTCGATCCTCACTCCCCCAGTATGCTCGCCCAGACTGGAAGCGGGAATCCTGACTCCACGCGGACCCGTCCCCTGGGTAAACGCGCGGCCTTGACACGCTTGGAGCGACGGGTCTAGAACTGCTACAGCGATCGCTCCATGCAGCGTGTCGGGACAGATCTGGTGGGCGATCCGGCCGATAGCAGGTTCAACGAAGAGAGTTCTCAGATGGGTGCCGGCGCGGTTGCGACGATCAGCACGTACTTCCGAGTTTGTGACGGAGTGCGGGTGAGGTTCGCGGACAACAAGGCAGACTCGGATATCACCATGCTGCTGCTGGCGCCGTGGCCGGAAAGCCTTTGGGCCTTCCGGCGCATCTGGAACCACGTTGCGGCAGTCGGGCGGGTGGTCGCCATCGACATGCCCGGATTCGGCCATTCAGATGGTCGCCCGGAGTTGATCGCCCCGGACGGCTCCGGAGCGTTCCTGGCCCGCCTGATCGATGAATGGGGCCTCGGAGTTCCGCACGTCGTCGGCCCGGACGTTGGCACGGCCGCGGCGCTTTTCCTTGCCGCGAAGGCTCCGGAACGGGTCACGAGCCTGACCATCGGCGGCGGCGCCGTCCGCTTTCCGATCGATGCGGGCGGCGCCCTCAAGGAGATCATCGAAGCGCCGACTCTGGATGACGTGCGCGCTCTCGACGCCAGAACGAATATCGGCTACGCGGTGGAGCTGCCCGCCCCGAGTGCCAGCGAGCCGGAGGTCCACGAGGACTACGTCAGCGCCTACGACCTCGGGCGCTTCGCAGAGTCGGCGAGGTTTGTGCGGACCTACCCCGAGCAGAACCCGGTGCTGCACGATCTGCTGCCGTCCATCACCACGCCGACCCAGATCGTCGCTGGCCGCCACGATGACCTCGTGCCATGGTCGAACAGCGAGTACCTGGACGACCTGCTCCCCCACCGCGAGATGCATCCTCTCGACGCCGGCCACTTCGCGTGGGAAGAAGCAGCGGAGGAATACGGCCGACTGGTGGCCGACTGGGTCAGCGGCGGGTATCGACGCGTCGCGGACTAGGCGGTCAGTCGAACCGCCTTGCCCTGACGGTTACCGACAATCCGGGCGCCCGGCATCCGACCTGGCACGATTAGAACCCCAGTGCCTCACCGCAAAGGACAACGGTGATGCGGCCGGGTACCCACTCGCGGTTGATGATGAGAACTTTGTTCACGCCGCTGTGCACACCGTAGGCTGCCTGGGCCCGGGCGTCCTCCAGCGGGAAGGCGTATTCATCGACGCGGCGCAGTGCGTCCTCCAGGCCGGGAACGATTTTCTGCGTCCCAACCAAGAGAACGACCTTCCCGGCGCCGGATGCGTACGGGCCGATTTGGCTGCCGCTCGCGGAGGCGACAACCAGCGACCCGGTCTCGGTGATGGCGTGCACACTACCGAGCATGACGTCCGGCGACGCGCTCAGGCGGCGGATCTCGTCGGCCTGCGTGGCGCGGTCCATACTGTGGAGCCGGGGCCGGAGCGGCCTGTAGTGGCCGGACTTCTCCATCTCCCCTGTGATGCCCGCGGCCTCGAGCGAGGCCGATGCTCCTTGGTGCACTTGCGACCCGGCCGGGATGAGATCCAGGACCATGCGCTTGGCCTCTGCGCTGTTCGGGGCGCGAAGGACGGTGATCCCGTTCGCTTCCAGCGCGGCAGCGGTCCGCGCGACGCGGTCCTCCTCTGCCGGGGCTGAGAATTCTCGACTCAATGTCCTGTTGGGCTGTACTTCATTCATGGGACGGTCCTCCTCACCGCTCCGGTGTACTTGCGATTGCAAATACCTGTGGAGTTAACTGGTGAGCATGGACGAAAATTCCTCACCAAGCGCCGTGGCCACCCTCTTCGACCGGCTTGTCGAAGAGTCACTTCCCGGGCAACGCGGAGAGAAGGCATGGCGGGCAATGTTGCACGCCCATGCCACGCTCATGCGCCGGCTCGACACCGATCTCAGGGAGGACACCGGCCTGCGCCTCGCCGACTTCGACGTTCTGGCGCAGTTGGCCGCGGCGGGCGGCGAACTACGGATGACTGACCTCGCTGCCCGGACGCTCATCTCACGTTCGGGATTGACCCGCCGCGTCGCGAGGTTGGTCGACGAGGACCTGGTACGCCGGGCGAACGTCGCCGGGGACGGGCGCGGCGTGGTTGTTGCCTTGACCGACGCCGGCGTCGCGCGCCTGGAAGAAACGGTGCCGGTCCACCTTCGCGGCGTGTCCGAACTGTTCGTCGAGCGGCTCGACGATCAGGAGCTCGCCGTTCTCGAGACCGCCCTTGGCAAGGTCATCGTCGACTGCACCTTCGGCTGAAGATACGGTGTCAGGCCTCAGCCTGCCGGAGGGCCTGCTCCTCGTGCCGGTAGCCGACTGTCTCGTAGGAAACGACGATGAGGGCCGGCGACGCGGCGACGAGGAGCAGCGTGGCGCCCACGCTCGCACCCAGGCCCACCGCGACCACTGCGGATACAAGGACGATGGCGGCCGCGCCGAAGATCCAGAGGTGGTACCGGTCGGCCGTGCGCAGCAGGAACGAGTAGATCGTCACAAGGATCAGCTCGAACACGAACACTGGGATGGCGACAGTGAGCACCGCTGCGGTGGCGCCGATGTGGCTTTCACCGGAGATGTAGACGGCCGCGGCGTGGAGGCCGGCCCCGGTACCGACGACCGCGGCGAACACGACGATATGCCCGTAGCTCCATCCGAACGCGCGACGCCGATGGCGTACCAGCACCCGCCCGGCCGGAATGGTGAAGTACAGCCACCACATCGCGAAGGCGAGGGCAGTGCCGCCGAAGGCGACGAGCACGACCTCGACCGACCAACCCGATGTGTCGACGACAGCCGAGACCGCGAGAACGGTGCCGAGGATCACCTCACCGAGCGTGATGATCACGAGCAGCGAGTACCGTTCCGCGATGTGGTGCGGATGCCACGGGGTGCCGCCGTCCTTGTGCTCGGCGAGGAGCGGGCCCGCCAGCTCGACCCCGGTGAGAGCCACGATGACCCACGACGTCGTCCCGATCGGCAGTGAGGCAAAGATGAGTAGCACCCAGCCGACCTGCGCCACCGAGACAGAGGCCGCGTAGGCCAGGCAGGCCCGCCGATGCACGGGGTCATGCCGCGCCGCGCGCAGCCAGAGAGCGACCGCGGCGACACGCATGATCACGTACCCGCTCACCATGATTGCGTTGTCGACATGACGGCCTTCGTCGATGGAGAGGAAGAAGGGAGGCATCCCGAGCGCGATCACCAGCACCCCGATCATCTCGATCAAGGTCGCTATACGGAAGAACACGTCGTCGTTGTCGTACGCGGAGGCCAGCCAGGCGTAGTTCACCCACGCCCAGCTGATCGCGAAGACGCCAAGGACGAACCCAGTGAGCGCGGCCGACCAGTGCCCTTTCTCGAGGAGCAGCGCCGTCTGTGTCGAGACCGCGCTGAAGCCCACGACGAAGGTGAGGTCGAAGAGCAGCTCAAGCGGAGTCGACGTCCGGTGCTGCTCGGCCGGATCGCGCCCCGACATGCGTGCGAGCCGATGGGCAGGGCTCATGCATGAAGGCTACTCCGGCGGCGCGTTGCCTGGGACCGCTTGGCGAACACGGAGCGGAACAGCGGCAGGCAGCTGGGGATTTTTCTGTGTGAAACTGGTCCGATGATTACCGAACACGCGCTATTGCCGGTCATCCCCGGTCAGGAAGACGACTTCGAGCTGGCGTTTGGGGAGGCGAGGCCCATCATTGCTTCGATGGCTGGCTTCAGGAAATTGTCGCTGTCACGTTCGGTCGAGTCGCCGGGCACGTATCTGCTGCTCGTTGAATGGGATCGGCTCGAAGACCATACCGTTGGATTCCGACAGTCCGAGCAATACGGCAATTGGCGCGCACTGCTGCACCACTTCTACGATCCCTTCCCCGTCGTGGAGCACTACGAGAGCATCCTGTAAGCGGTCTGCCCGCGCGGCTGATCAGGTACTAATCCGCGCAATGGCCTCGCCGAGCACGGCCTTGCCACGGCCTCCTCCGGCATCCGACCTGAACCGCGGGCAATCCCTCATACGCGACGGGACAGTCCGCTGGACGGCTGGCTACCCCATCAGGTCGCGCACCAGCGGGGCCACGCGGGAGCCGAAGAGCTCGATGCAGGTCATGATCTGGGTCTGGGGCATCCCGGGCATGCCGTACTTCAGGTCAAAGCGGCTGGCGCCGAGTGTCTTGAGCGTCTCGGTGATCTTTCGGGCCACGGTCTCGGGCGAGCCCACATGAAGCGCTCCCCCCGGGCCGACGTCCCGGAGGAAGCTCTGCATAGTCGGCGGCCTGAATCCGCGCACCCGGGCGGCCTCAGCGAACGCGGTTTCGTAGTGGGGCCAGAACTCTTCGACCGCTTGGTCATCGGTGGCGGCAACGTGCCCGGGCGAATGCACGCCGACTGGCCGGTCGGGCTGGCCAAACTCAGCCATGGCCCGGTGGAACAGCCCTGCGAACGGTGCGAAGCGTGCTGTATCACCGCCGATGATGGCGATCATGAGGGCGAAGCCATACCGGGCGGCGCGCACCACCGATTCCGGGCTGCCGCCGACGCCGATCCAAGTGGAGAGACGTCCAGATTCCGTGCGGGGATATGCGGTCAGCCCATCCAGGGCTGCCCGGGTATTTCCGCGCCAGGTGACGGGCGTTTCCTTGAGGAGCTCGGCGAACAGGTTGACCTTTTCTTCAAACAGTTCGTCATAGTTTCGGAGGTCGTACCCGAACAGCGGGAAGGACTCGATGCTTGATCCCCGTCCGAGAATGACTTCGGCGCGGCCGTTGGACAGGGAGTCCAGGGTTGAATACCGCTGGAATACCCTTACGGGGTCATCGGAACTGATGACCGTGACCGCGGATCCAAGACGGATGCGGGAGGTGCGCGCCGCGATCGCGGCGAGAACGACGTCGCCGGCTGAGAGCGGAAAGCTTTCGGTATGGTGTTCGCCGATCCCGAAGTAGTCCACACCGGTTGCCTCGGCGAGCACACCTTCGTCGACGAGATTCCGGATGGTCTGGGCGTCCGAAAGCCGCGTCCCGGAGCTGTCGGTGTGGACATCACCAAAGGTATCGAGCCCGAGCGTAATAGCCGGGGTGCGTACCTCGCGGTCCATCGGGTGTTCAGCCATTGTTGTGCCGTATCCGGCCCAGGATTGCCGCGGGTTGCCGGGGCGCAGTTCCAGCCGCGGGCCTGCGGTCCAGCACGAGGGCGGCGGCGATGCCGAGCATCCAGATGTCCTTTGCCAGCCCGGTACCCTGCGGGCTGGGCCGGATGCCGTCCTCCAACGTCATGCCCGGCGTCCGCAGGTACATGGTAAACAGGGACCCGGAGAAGATCCCGAGACCGATCCCGGCTAGGCGGCTGGGCAGGAAGGGTGCCAGCAGGGCCGCACCGAGCGTCATTTCCGTGTAGCTGAGCATTTTGCCGAACTTCTCGGCGTCTATTCGGCTGACCGGCGGAATGACCCTGGCCGCCATGGCTTGAAGTCCGGCCGCGTTGTCCTTGTCCAGCTTGCGTTTGCCCCAACCGGCATTCAGGATGAATGCTCCCGTGGTCAGGCGGAGGGGCACGTGATTGAGCCGCATTGTCGAGTCCTTTCATGAAATCTAGTCAGCGCTCTCTGGGCGGGACGGTACGTAATCCTGCCCGCTTCCAGCGCCGCGGCCGGGGATGCCGTCGGGGCCGAGCTGCACTTCACTCATGCGACGATCCTCCTCACCGCTTCTCCAAGTACTTGCGGTTGCAAATACCTATGGAGTTAACTGGCTGGCACGCACGAAAATTCCACTCCTGATGAGGTGGCTGCCTTGTTCAAGCTGCGTGTCGAGGACTCGCTGCCGGGCTGGAGCGGAGGGCCGGCGTGGAGGGCCGCCGTCGAGGTGCCGCGCCTGATGCAGCCGTACGCCGGAGACGGTCCCGGCCGATCGGGACAGTCTCCGGCTTTCCCTGCCGGACGGGCTAGAGCTGGCTGTGCGCGGCAACGGCCGGATCGGAACCGGCGCGGGCGCCAGACTCCAGGGCCGATATCTGCGCTATTTCGGCCGGGGCGAGCTGGAGCGCCGCGGCGCCCAGGTTTTCCCGCATGCGCGCGCTATGAGCCGACTTGGGGATGACGATTGTGCCTTGGGCAAGATGCCAGGCGAGCACGATCTGGGCGGGCGTGGCACCGTACCGGGCTGCCAGGGATTTCACGGCGGATGCATCGAGATCCGCGCCCTGGCCCAAAGGACTGTACGCCTCCACTGCGATGCCCAAGGACCGGCTCTTGGCCGCCAGGTCCCGCTGCTGGAAGGTGGGGTGGATTTCGATCTGGTTGACCGTCGGGACAATTTCCGAGCTCTCGAGAAGCGTGTCCAGGTGGTCAGAGAGGAAATTCGACACTCCGATGGCGCGGATCTCGCCGCCGGCATACAGCTTTTCCATGGTTTTCCAGGCCTGGGTGAAGAGTCCTTGGGATGGCACGGGCCAGTGGATCAGGTACAGGTCCACATAATCGATGCCGAGTGCCACGCGGCTGTGCTGGAACGCCTCGTGGGCTGTGCCCTGTTCGCCGTTGCGCAGCTTGGTGGTGATGAAGATTTCTTCGCGCGGGAGCCCTGACGCGGCAATAGCGGCGCCGACGCCGGCCTCATTCCGGTATGCGGCGGCGGTGTCGATGTGGCGGTAGCCGGCTTCCAAAGCATCCTCGACAATGCGCTGGGTGTCTTCCGCCGGGACCTGGAAAACGCCGAAGCCGAGCTGCGGGATCTGGACGCCATTGTTAAGGGTCACGGTGGGGATGTTGGCTTCACGAATCTGGGACATCATCAATTCTTCCTTGTGGGTGTATTTCTGTTGGGGCGGTAGGCACCGGCGGCCCGGCACGTGCCGGATTCCTTGGGCTACGCCGAGGTGGTTTCGACGGTGGCGGGGCGTCGCCGTCGTGGCCCATCGACCACAGGCGGGACTGGCTCTATTGCCCAGGCGGCGTGATGCAAAGCGCCGGCCAACCAGGCCTGTACACGAACCCGCCTCCCCCGTATGGAACCTGCACGCCGTGCCGTGGTTATCGGTGCATCCGGCGACGCCCCGCGGCCCTCGTGCTTCATTGAGTTGATAACCAGCAAGGCCATCATCAGTGAATTATCCATCGTCTTCTTCCTGTTTTCGGTTGTGCATTGAAACATCGGTTGTGCATTGAACCGTGACTCCAGCCCTGCGCCGGTTTTCTTCTTCTGCTACTGAGTCCGGTACTTCGACCTGTGCCGGCTTTCGCGCGGCCATGCATTCGACGCTACGGAGGTCGGGATGCGATGTCAGCAGGTTTGCCGCTCCCTGCATTTCCTAGGAATGGCAGTCCTACCTTCGCCATGGAAAGGAAGGACCCGGCCCGGCAAAATGGAAGACATGGGTCAAAGCGCAGAGTTTGGAAAATTCCTGAAGGCCATGCGGTCACGGCTGACGCCGGAAAACGCCGGGCTAGCGTCCGGCTCCGGTGGCCGGAGGGTCCCCGGGTTGCGGCGTGAGGAGATCGCGCGGCTGGCAGACGTGAGCACTGACTACTACACCCGTCTGGAACAGGGCCGGAACATCCATCCCTCACGCGCCGTCCTGGATTCGGTGGCTCGGGCCCTGCGTCTGGACCCCGGCGAACAGGCGCACATGATCGACCTCCTGGAGAACTGCGCGAACTCCCAGCGTCCACCCGTACCGCTACAGGGCGTGCGGCCCGCTCTGCGCCAGCTCCTGGATGCCGTCGGCAACGTTCCCGCCCTCGTTCTGGGCCGCCGCACGGATGTACTGGCTGGAAACCGTCTGGCTTCCCTTTTGCTGGCCGACTTCGCGGCCATGCCGGTGGCAGAGAGGAACCTGACCCGGTGGATCATCCTCGATCCGCGCGCGCGGGGGCTCTTCCGCGACTGGCCGGCTGTCGCGTCCGAAGCCGTCGGTGCCCTGCGCACGGATATTGGCCGGCATCCCAACGACGCGCGGGCCAATCAACTTGTCGGCGAACTCGCGGTAAGCAGCGAGAAATTCCGCCAATGGTGGGCCGGGCACCGGGTCGCGACGGCATCCGCGGGCAGCGTCCGGCTGAGTCACACGATCGTCGGGGACCTGGAACTGAACTTTGAAGATCTGGCCGTGGGTGAGGACGCGGACCAGCTGCTTCGCATTTATTCCGCGAAGCCAGGCTCGCCGTCGGCCGATTCCCTCTTGCTGCTCGGCAGCTTCGGCGCCGGACCGGCGGCTGTGACGGAAGTTCCGCCGGCAACAGTCGGTCAGCAGGCAGACCTTCTGCATCGTCAGGAGGACATCGCGTGACGATCAAGCGCACGACTTCTGGGCCGGGACTACCCGGAGGCTTCCCCTTCAGCCTGGCCAGCGAAGCAAATGGTGTCTGCTTCGTCAGCGGGATGCCCGCACTGGATCCCGAAGGCAAGTATCACGAGGGAACCTTCGAGGAGGAGACGGCCCTGGCCTGGCACAATGTCACGATGATCGCCCACGCTGCCGGCTTCGCCGTTGAGGAGATCGTGTATGTGCAGTGCGTCGTCGCTGACATCACCGACTACAGCAGCCTGAATGCGTGGTGGCGGCGGCAATTCCCGGATCCTTCTACTGCTCCGGCCAGGTTCACCTTCCAGGCTGGCGCTCTTCCTTTCGGCGCCAAGGTGGAGATCCAGGCGGTGGCCGCGCACGGCACCTGAGGCGACGCCGACACGGCGCCGATCAGGAAACCTGCCACCCGTGGCTGCCGACTCTTGGATCGCTCATCCCGACGGGGGCGTGAACTGGCTGGCCGTGAACTCGGCGCCCTGGGGGTCCCGGATCAGTGCCGTGCGCGTCCACTCGGTGTCGGCCTGGCTAAGGACCCGGGCGCCGAGTCGCTCCGCATCAACCACCGTCTGGTCCCGGTCGGCCACGGTGAACGAGACGTGCCAGTGCGGCGGTTCGCCGGGGGCGGTGGCCGCTATCCAGGCAATCGCATCCGCGAAGCCAGGTGGCGCGGCCAGCCCTGACTGCCTCGCCCTGATGCCCGGATCGACTGTCGCCTCAAGGTGATCACCATAACCGGGCCTGCGGATCATCATCGCGAAGCCGAGGTCGTCGACCTGCCAGCCGAATGCCTCTTCGTAGAACTTAATGGCCGCACCGGTATTAGCCGTGTGGAGATCGCTGAAATTCCACGCGCCGGGCTGATTGGCCACCTGCGCCCCTAAGCGCCGCCTGGCCTGCCAGATGCGGAACTCGGCGCCCTGCGGATCGGCCAGCGCCGCACTGCGGCCGCCCTCTCCGGCATCGGCAGGTGCCGACCGCACCGTAGCGCCGGCAGCCATCAGTCGCTGCACGGCGGCATCCGCGTCCTCGACGGATACGTACGTACTCCAGGCCGCGGCACTCTGGGCGCTGGCCATCCCCGCGACGTCCTGGCCATCGAGCTTTGCAATCAAGTAGCGGCCCGGCGCTCCCGCGGGCATGACGTCCTCGAACGTCCAGCCGAAGATTCCGGCGTAGAACTCGACGGCCGCCTCGACGTCAGGCTGCTCGGTGTCGATCCAACACGGGACACCCTGCGGATAGGTCCGTTGGGTCATGTCTCACTCCCTTCCGTGGGACAGCCTAGCGAGCCAGGATCCGGCCGGGTACCCCATCCGTCCCCTGAACCCGCCACCCCCACAAGGCAGCCGCGTGGCACCGCTGTCGCGCATTGCCCCACTTCAAACCTGCCGTCGGTCAAGGACTGTGCCGGGGCACTTTCCAAGCCAACTTCGCCTGCGTCACCGCTGCTCTGGCTGGGACATCCGATCATTGCTAGCGTGGCGGCATGAACCCGTCGAAGGCCCCCGCCGAGATCCTCAACATTGCCGGTAGCGAGGTTCGCATCTCGAATCCGGACAAGGTGGTGTTCCCCGAGCCGGGGCTCACCAAGCTCGACGTGGTGCGCTACTACCTCGCCGTCGCCGATGGTGCGCTGCGGGGCGCCGGCGGACGGCCCATGGTGCTCAAGCGCTTCCCGAAGGGGATCGGCGCTGAGCCGTTCTTTCAGAAGCGCGTGCCTGAAAACCACCCCGACTTCATCGACACGACGACGCTGCACTACGCGTCGGGGACCTCAGCCGAAGAGGCCGTCATCCGGGATGCCGCGGGCTTGGCGTGGGTGGCAAATCTCGGCTGTCTGGACCTCAACCCGCACCCCGTGCGCGCCGAGGACCTCGAGCACCCCGACGAGCTCCGGGTCGACCTCGACCCGATGCCGGGGGTTGACTGGTCGCAGATCGTTGACACCGCGTATGTCGCGCGGGAGGTGCTCGACGACGTCGGGCTGGTGGGGTGGCCGAAGACGAGCGGTTCGCGGGGGCTCCACATCCTGGTGCGCATCGCGCCCCAGTGGTCGTACCGCGACGTGCGGCTTGCCGCCGAGACCCTCGCCCGCGAGGTCGAGAACCGTGCTCCGGGCCTCGCCACCGCGCGGTGGTGGAAGGAGGAGCGCGGCGAGAGTGTGTTCGTCGACTTCAATCAGAACGCCAAGGACCGCACCGTGGCATCGGCGTACTCGATCCGGCCCCTGCCGGACGCCCGCGTCTCGACGCCGCTCACTTGGGACGAGGTTACCTCCACCCGGCCGGAACAATTCACGGTGCCCACGGTGCTTGAGCGCTTCGCAGCGAAGGGCGACCCCCATGCCGGCATCGACGACGCCGTAGGGTCCCTCGACGGACTCATGGCCCTGGCTGCCGAGCTCGGCCCCGCCGAAAAGCCGCCGCGGGCGGGAGACGGTTTGGGCCGCCGGCAGTCGGTGATGCCGCTTATCGAGGTGGCACGCACCAAGACCAAGCCCGAGGCACTCGCGGCGCTCGACAAATGGAAGACGCGGCACGCGGACCTCGTCCCGGCCCTGCATCCCGCGGACATCCTCGTCGACGGGATGCGCGGATCGAGTTCCCTCTGGTACCGGGTGCGGGTGAATCTGCAGCACGTCCCCGAAAATGAGCGTCCGCCGCAGGAGGAGCTCATCGCTGACTACGACCCCTGGGCGGGCAAGGAGTGGCCGGGGCGCCCTGGGTCCTGAAACCACAGGATGTTGTCCGCGCCAAACCAGGACCCAACCTGGGCGCAGACAGTCATGTTCAGTCTCGCGGGTGGCGCTACGGTGGCCCGGTGATTGCGGTCAATACTCTCCCTTGATCACGAAGTACGAGCCGCGAATAACGCCCGCCAGCTTCGATTTTTGTCGGGCGAATTTGAAGCGCGTCGCCAATTCCTCCGGAATCTCCATGCCTTCGGCGAGTTTGAACCCGACCGCTCTCTTCCCGGCGTCGATGCTGTACATGACGTTGATCGAGAGCCCCGACTCGTAGAAAACGTAGGCCATCCGCAAACCGTCGACGTCGAAGGAGGTCGCTTCCAGCGGGCGGGAACCGATGACGATTTCACGCTCGTCTCGGAGTATCCGGCTCACCCGGTCGACCACCTCCGGAACCTCGCTCGCGGGGCTCACAGTGAAGACGTGGTCGTACTTGTTCCGGTAATAGCGAGCCTCGTTGGCGCGCAACCCGGCGAGGGCCTCAGCGACGGGAGACGATTCCAAACCGACGGTAGAAACGTTCTTGAAGTCAACGATGTACGGCATGCACCCTCCTGGTTGGATGTGTTGGGACCCATGCTAACGCGACGACGTGCTGCCCTGACGTCAAAGCGTTTGTGCGCAGGGTGCCTGGTCCCGTGACAGGGGCTCAGCCCCAGTGTGATGCACAGCCGAGGCGGCATTGGCTCATGAAAGTGGAGGACTTAAGGCCCTGCCGGGGCGCGCTTGTCGGGGCAAGAGTTGGACCTACGTGACGCGCGTACCGTCCCGGTGTGTGCGGACAAGCCGCCCGCCGTCGGGAGTTCGGTCATTTCCAGCACCGTCGGGACCGACAGCGTCGACCAAGGAAGCGGAGCGGCCGCAACGCAGGCCGGAACCGAGTGGAGGGCACACCATGTCAGAGCGCAACTACACCTTGTTCGTGTCGTCATACGCCGACGCGGACTCGGCGGCAGACGATTTCAAGGCGATCAAGAGCATGGACGACGCGGCCGTGGTGGCTGCGGTCGTCCTGTCGCGTGACGCCTCGGGCCGGACCGAGGTCAAGGAGCACGGGGGCGGGCTGGTCGCCGGCGGCACGACGGCGGGCGCCATCGGCGGACTCGTGGTCGGGTTGTTCGCTCCGCCGCTGCTGCTGTCCGGCGTGATCGGTGCTGGGATCGGCGCAGGTGTTGGCGCCATCGCGAAGCGGCACGAGGAGAAGTCCATCGGCGTCAACGCGGACGAGTGGCTGCCGCCGGGCTCCTCGGCGATCATCGCGGTCGTCGACGACCTCTACCTCGACCGCGTCGACAAGGCGGTGGAGAAGGCCACCAAGAAGGTCAGCAAGGCCGTCGAAAGTGGTGACTACGACGCCGTGGTCAAGGCCGTGAACGAAGGCGACGAGAAGATCATCGAGGCCGCTTCGTCCTGATCGGCCGAAGCACCCTACTGGGAGAGGGCCGGCTGCTCCGATGACGTCGCGGGTGTTCCTTATTGGGCCGGCGGCATCCGCGCGTTCAGGGCGTCATTGACGGGGGCGAAGGCGACCCGATCCAGGACAAGGTCGATCTCGCGGATTTTGTCTGCGTTGATGGTGAGCAGCTCGATGCACCTGACGGCACCGGCAGCCGTGTCGGTGATGAAGTCGTACACGACGCAGGCACGGTCCTGCGCGGTGAAGACCTCCCGGATCTCGTTGCGAACCAGGGCCGGGAGAAGGCGCTTGAGTGCCGTGGTCCATCCGGCCTTGTCGAGGGCGGTGCCGGCGAAGGTGGCCACGAGATCCTCCCCGAGCAGGTTTTCAAGAGCGTTCAGATCGTGGGAGCCAACGGCCTGGATGTAGGAGCGTGCGATCCCTTCGACGCTGGAGTCCGGCATGAGAGCTCCTTTCTAGAGCAGCGGAGGGGCCCCGCCAAAGGGGCCCCGTCATTTGGGCCATGGGCAGCCATGAATCCGCGGGTGGTCACATCGTTTCCCAGAAGCCTAGCGGCCGCGGAGTGGTGCGGGAAGCCTCGCACTCGTGAGGTTCGGGCATCCGGCCCGGCTGCCCGTGCCGGCTCGAGGAAGGGCCCAAAGCCCCTGACTCCGTTATGGGGCTCAGCCTACTCTGGCAACACACTCTGGGATGGTTTTTCCATCTTCGTCGTCGCCTGCGCTCGGCCGTCCAAACCCGCCAGGTCAAGAACGCGACCCGGCCCGCCTGTCATACCCGCAGAACGGAGAGGACCCGATCCATGGCCACATACGAGTACCGATGCTCCGATGGTTCGCTTTTCGAAGCATCCCACCCGATCGGGGACGCCCCCGACACGCTTCCGTGCCCCTCCTGCGGTGAACCATCCCGCAGGGTATTCAGTGCACCGCACCTTTCCAGGGCCGGATCACAGGCCTTCCGACTCATCGACTCCACCAACCGCAGTGCAGCCGAACCCGAGGTGGTGAACTCTCGGATTCCGGGCAGCCCCAGGCGTGTACAGCAGTATTCATCCAACCCGTTACATCGGACATTGCCGCGACCCTGACCGGCAACACGCGGCGCCCAGTCAAAGGAGATGAAATGCCAGCAAAGATATTTGCCCTGGACTCCACCAAGAAGTTCGAGGATCAGGAAAAGATCGGGCACAACCGATGGCACCCCGACATTCCACCAGTCGCGACGGTTAAACCGGGGGATTCCTTCCGGGTGGACTGCCGGGAGTGGTTTGACGGCGCGATCGTTAACGACGACTCCGCCGACGACATCCTCAACGCCCCGCTGCTGACCGTCCACAAACTCAGCGGTCCCTTCGCCGTCGAGGGCGCAAAGCCCGGCGACCTGCTGGTGGTGGACATCCTGGACGTCGGTCCCATTCCGCAGGAGGATTCCGGCCCGCTTGCCGGGCAGGGATGGGGCTACACCGGCATCTTCGCCACCAGCAACGGCGGCGGCTTCCTCACCGAGCAGTTTCCCGACGCATACAAAGCCATCTGGGACTTCACCGGACAAATCGCAACATCGCGGCACGTGCCGGGTGTTTCCTTCACCGGGCTGATCCACCCCGGGTTGATGGGGACGGCACCCTCAGCCCAGCTACTGGCGAAATGGAACAAGCGCGAAGGCGACCTGATCGCCACGAACCCGACGAGGGTCCCGCCCTTGGCGCTGCCACCCGAGGCCGAGCACGCGGTCCTGGGGCACCTGCCGCCGTCGGAATTCGACAGGGTGGCCGCGGAAGCGGCCCGGACCGCACCGCCACGGGAAAACGGCGGGAACCAGGACATCAAGAACATGTCCAAGGGCACCCGTATTTTCTATCCCGTGTTCGTGGACGGAGCCAACCTCTCTATGGGCGATCTCCACTTCTCACAAGGCGACGGAGAGATCACGTTCTGCGGCGCCATTGAAATGGGCGGCTTCATGGACCTCAGGGTGGAGCTCATCAAGGGCGGCATGGAGACTTACGGGGTGAGCGAAAACGCCATCTTCATGCCCGGCAACGTCGACCCGCAGTTCAGTCAATGGCTGGCGTTCTCCGGCACCTCGGTGACTCTGGACGGTGAGCAGCGCTACCTCGACTCGCACCTTTCGTATCAGCGGGCCTGCCTCCACGCCATCGACTACCTGACCAAATTCGGTTACAGCAGCGAGCAGGCGTACCTGCTCCTAGGTGCCGTGCCGATCGAAGGGCGCCTGTCCGGCGTCGTGGACATCCCGAATTCCTGTTCCACGGTTTACATCCCGACGGCCATCTTCGACTTCGATGTCCGTCCCTCAGCGGCCGGCCCCCACAAAATCGACCCGGGCATCGGCGCGCCGAAGGCCAGCAACAAATAGCAGCGGCCGACGGCGTTGGGAACCGTCGTCGGTGAGGTTGCGTCCCAACCGCTGTCACGGCTGAGGCTGAAGTAGCACGCGTCTCGGTGACCTTCGGAGCGCCCCCGTTTGGGTGGGCGGGGGTGGGTCGTGACACCATACGGATCGTGACCCAGAAGATTGCGTACCAAGGTGAGCCCGGCGCCAACTCCCATATCGCGTGCAAGCAGATGTTCCCCGAGCTGGAAAGCGTCCCGTGCGCCAGCTTCGAGGACGTCTTTGAATTGGTGTCCAGCGGCGGGGCCGATCTGGCCATGATTCCGATCGAGAACTCGATTGCCGGCCGGGTGGCGGATATCCACATCCTGCTCCCCGAGTCCCGTCTACAGATCGTCGGCGAGTTCTTCCTGCCCATCCACTTCGACTTGCTTGGCATCCCCGGCAGCACCATTGAGGCCGCCACCGAAGTCCACAGCCACATTCACGCCCTGGGCCAGTGCCGGCGCCTGATCCGTGAAGCACGCTTACGCCCCGTCATCGCCGGCGACACGGCAGGTTCTGCCCGCGAGGTGCGGGAGTGGAACGATCCCGCCAAGCTCTCCCTCGCTCCCCCGCTCGCGGCCCAGATCTACGGCCTGGAAGTGCTGGCCTCCCGGGTCGAGGACGATCCGTCCAACACCACCCGCTTTGTGGTCCTGGCGCGGGAAGCGGAACTTCCAACCCGGGATGAGCTGCCCGGACCGGCAGTGACCAGTTTCGTGTTCCGCGTCCGGAACGTCCCCTCCGCGCTCTACAAAGCTCTTGGCGGTTTTGCCACCAACGGCGTGAACATGACCCGGCTGGAGAGCTACATGGTGGGCAACGAGTTTGCTGCCACCATGTTCATGGCCGACGTCGAGGGCCATCCCGCGGACCTGCCACTCCAGCTCGCCTTGGAGGAACTGGAATTCTTCACCGCCGAGGTCCGGATCCTGGGTGTATATGCCGCCGCGGAGTTCAGGACCCAGCAGGCGGCCAGCAGCTGACCTCTCTGCTTACCCGGCCGCGCTGTTGCGCACTGGCCCTCGATGGGGTTCCCGCGTATTCTGAACACACATCTCGCGCGCGAAGGCTGGACAGAAAATGGCGCCGAAGAACCGAAAAAGGTTCCGTCTGGCCGCGGCCCTCTGGAGGGTCCTCGGGTTCTTGACTGTGAGCGCGGTCTGCGGGGTGCTGGTCGCCAGCCTGGTGGTCCCCGGCGTCGCGGCTGCCGGCCTTGCGGTCAGGACTTCGATCACCTTCTTCAATGGCCTCCCCTCCGAGCTAGTGGTTGATTCGCCGTCACAAACAACCAAAGTACTGAGCGCGGACGGGAAGACAATCGCCACCTTCTATGCGGAGAACCGTGTGAAGGTCGGGTTGGGCCAGATGTCGCCGTACATCAAGGATGCGATTGTCGCCATCGAGGACAGCCGCTTCTACGAGCACGCCGGTGTGGACCCACAGGGGATTCTCCGGGCGCTGGGATCCAACCTGACCAGCGGGGGGCGGCAGGGCGCCTCTACGCTGACCCAGCAGTACGTCACCAACGTGGTCAATGAGTCCCTGTTGTCGGCGGACCGGGGCGATCAGGTCGTCCTCAGCGGGCAGAAGAGCCTCGGCTATAAGGTGCGCGAGATGAAGCTCGCCATCGAACTGGAGAAGCACCACACCAAGGACCAGATCCTCGAGGGCTACCTCAACATCGTGTTCTTCAACCGGGACGCCTACGGCATCGAAGCCGCGGCGCGGCATTTCTTCAGCACCACGGCCAAGGACCTCACCCTGCCTCAGGCTGCCCTGCTTGCGGGGCTGGTAAACAGCCCCACCTTCTATGATCCGTCCGTCCATCCGGACAACTCCGTCAAGCGGCGCAACCAGGTCCTGGCGGCGATGCTCAGCCAGGGCAAAATCACCCACGCTGAGCATGACGCCGCCGCGGCCAGCAGCGTCAAGCTGAAGATCGCTCCCGCGAAGCAGGGCTGCGCGGCAGCGGAAATGGCACCGTACTTCTGCGACTACGTTTCCCACCTCATCCTCAACAACCCGGCCTACGGCGTGGATGTTGCCGAGCGTGAGAGGAAGCTGTTCCGCGGCGGACTGACCATCAGGACCACCCTGGACAGCAGGCTGCAGGGTCCGGCGCAGGCGCAGGTCAATGCCACAGCCGGTGCCAACCCGGACAAATGGGGGGCCGCGCTGGTCTCGATCGCACCGGGAACCGGCAAGATCCTGGCCATGGCTCAAAACACCGTCTTTCTTCCGGCGCCCGGAAAATTCGATACCCAGCTGAACTTCAACGTCGATTCCAAGGATGCCAACGGCAACGACCTCAACGGTGCCGGCGGGTTCCAGCCAGGGTCCACCATGAAACCGTTCACCTTCGCCGAATGGCTCAACGAGGGCAAACCCCTGACCGCCATGGTGGACGCCTCCCGGCGGACCTATCCGCTGGGCTTCCCCTGGAAGTCCAGCTGTGGAAAGGTCCTCGGCGCCTACAGCACGGCGCAGAGAGCCCTCGGCGCCGCGGATGACCTGCAGAACAACGATGAAGGTTACTACCGCAAGATGCCTGTCAACTACGGCCTCTACAACTCCATCAACACGGCAACTTTCGCCGAGGCCGCCCAGCTGGACTTCTGCGGCATCCAGAAGATGGTGGACGCCGTGGGGATCCACAGCGGCGTGGACAACGCCCCGGTGAATATGCACCAGCTGGGCAACCTGCTCGGTGCCATCGGCGTGGCGCCGCTCCATCTGGCCAACGCGTTTGCCACCTTCGCCAACGACGGTAAATACTGCACCCCCATTGCGATCACGGCAGTAGCCGACGCAGCGGGACAGAAGCTGCCGGCCCAGACCAGCGCCTGCCATGGTGCGATCAAGCCCGAGGTCGCCCGCGGTGTGAACGCCGTGCTGCAGGACGTGCTCAAGCGCGGGTCAGGCGTTTACATCAAACCCAAGGTCCAGGACCGGTTTCCGACGGCGGCCAAGACGGGCACCTCCAATACCAACGGCGCCACCTGGGTGGCCGGCTACACCTCCGGCCTCGCCACCGCTTCCTTCTTCGGCGACACCCTCGAGGGCCAGAAGCGGCCCGGCCGGAACATCACCGTCAACGGCAAGTTCTACAAGGCCATTGACGGGTACATGCTCGCCGGCCCGCAGTGGGCGAACTACATGCTGAAGGTCGCCGGACTCTACCCCGCCGTGGCCTTCCCCGCGCCGCCCAAGTCCATGACCACGCCTCCCCCGCGTCCCCCGCGATGACACTCCATGACGCACCCGTCCCGGAACGAAGGTTTCCGATTCACAGGGTGGACGGCAACGCCCTGCTGTCGTAGTGTCATGACGCGGCACGGAGCAGGTGGGAGGATGGGCGCATGGAACTGCACATCACTGGCGACCCCGCCGCCGACCAACTGCTCAGCAATGACGCGTTCGCGCTCCTAGTCGGCATGCTGCTTGACCAGCAGGTGACCATGGAGTCTGCGTTTGCCGGACCCGAAAAGATCCGGACGCGCATCGGATCCACGGCTCCTGCCGCAATCGCCGAATATGACCCGGCGGGCTTCGTTGAGATCTTCAAGGAGCGTCCGTCGATCCACCGCTTCCCTAGCTCCATGGCCGGCCGCGTCCAGGACCTCGCCGCGACGGTACAGCGCGATTGGAATGGGGACGCAACTGCCATCTGGAGCCAGGACCACCCTGACGGACAGGAAGTGCTGCGCAGGCTGAAGGAATTGCCCGGCTTCGGAGAGCAAAAGGCAAAGATCTTCCTCGCACTACTCGGCAAGCAATGCGGACTCCAGGCCCAAGGCTGGCGCGAGGCTGCTGGTCCCTACGGCGAGGAGAGTGCATTTCTTTCTGTCGCCGACATCGTGGACCCCGAGTCGCTGAAAAAAGTGCGCGCCAACAAGCAGGCCGCCAAGGCCGCCATCAAAGCCGCGAAAGCGTCCGAGGGCTGAGACCAAGGGCACGACCCAAGGCGTTCCGAAACACTCGCTGAACTGTTGGGCGGATCCCGGCAATGACCCGGCGCTTACCTGCCCGCTCCCCCAGCCAAGCGATACGACTCCTGCAGCAGCTCGTCCAGTTCCTCGACGTCGATCCCTTCCAGACGGACCAGCACCAGTTTCGGCGACCGTTCGTGGTGGGGCGTCCAGAAGTAGGTGCCGGGGCCAGTCCCTGCAAGTGCTTCCCGTTCCTCGGTTTTCACGGTGAGGACGCCATCTTCCCAGATGCGTGCCATCAGGGTTTTCCCGAACCACGCCGGCTGGCCCCAACTGGACCGCTCGCTAACCCCCGGCAGGCCACGGCAGATCTGCCGGACATCTTCCTCTGTGGCCATGGTTCACTGTGGCACCGGAGCCCCTGACCAGGCAATGGCAGTCCTGTCTCGGAAGACTTCGAAAACGTCCCAACGGCGCCGGTCGGGAGCGGCCGCGGCCGGGCTTCCGACATACTAGTTCCATGCAGGCGACGACGGTCTTGGTTGAGGGCGAGAGTGACCGGCTGGCGGTCGAGACGCTGGCCTTTCGCCGTGGCCATGACCTGGCAGCCTTGCAGGTGACGGTGGTACCGATGGGAGGCGCGACCAGCATCGTGCACTTCCTCGACCGCTACGGCCCGAATGGAGCAGGCCACCGGTTGTTAGGCCTGTGCGACGCCGGGGAATCTCGTGGCATCGCCCGCGCTCTCGGCCGGGCAGGCATCGGGTCCGGTTCGCTGGCCGAGCTTGGGTTCCACGTCTGTCACGCCGATCTAGAGGACGAACTCATCCGCTGCCTCGGGATCGATGCCGTGCTCAACGTCATCGCGGCTCAAGGCGAGCTTACGTCCTTCCGGCTCCTCCAACGCCAGCCGTCACTGCGAGAGCGGCCCATAACGGCGCAGTTGCGCCGGTTCTTCGGCGGACGCAGCGGTAACAAGGTCCGATACGCGCCACTGCTAATCGACGCATTGCCCGCCGGACATGCGCCTCCGCCGCTCGCCCGCCTCGTTGCATCATTCGCACCGTGATCCACCGCGGGCCGCGCGCACTCCGGACGGCCCGCTCAGTCTCGCGGCTTCAACCGCTTGGTGACTCTCGTGATGACCCTCGCGGGGCTCCCGAAGCGTTATCGGCTAGCCCGCTGACACGTCGATCAGCACCTTGCCGACGACGCTCTCTTCCACCGCCGCGTGGGCCGCAGCCGTGTCAGCCAGGTCAAAGCGATGCAGCGGCAGGCCCGCGGCCTCTCCCACCGGAAGGGCGCCGTCGGCGATGGCCGCATTGATGTCCTCGGCAGCGGCGTGCACCGCCGCCATGCCAACGGTGTAGAGCAGCACGAACTGGTAGCGGACGTTGAGGCTGAAATGCCTGCGCACGTCCAGGGTCATCTGATCGCCGCCGTTGTTCGCGTAGACGGCGACGGAGCCGCGATTGCGGATCACTGCCAGGTCAAGTTCCGCGTTCTGCGCGGGTGCCACCTCCACGATCTGGTCGACGCCGTTGGGAGCGATCCGGCGGATCACCGCGGCCGCGTTGGTTTCCCGGTAATTGATGACGTGATCGGCGCCGGCGGCCGTGACCAACGCAGCCTTTGCTGGGCCGCTCACGGTCGTGATCACGGCGGCGCCGGCCCACTTGGCGAGCTGGATCGCCGCATGGCCCACGGCGCCGGCCCCTCCAGCGACGAGAACCACTTTGCCGGCCAAGGCCCCCGGGTGCAGCCGTCGCGGGCCGTCCTCGGCGATGGTCAGGGCCCGGTGGGCGGTGATCGCGGGAACGCCCAGGCTTGCGCCGACGTCGAACCCGGCATTCTCCGGCAGCGGGAAAACCCGCTCGGCCGGCAGGACGGCGAACTCCTGCGCTGTCCCGCCGTCGGCGCGCTGGTAGGCGGCCAAGGCCAGCCAGACCCTGTCACCGACGTGGAGATGCTCGACGCCGGGTCCGACGGCGTCCACTGCACCGGCGCCGTCTTGGTTCGGCACGACCTCCGCGAAGGGCAAGGGCTCGCCCGGTTTGGCGCCGCGGCGCGACTTCCAGTCGGTGGGGTTCACCGCGGAGACCATGATCCGCACGCGCGCCTCCCCGGGTCCCGGGTCGCGGATCTCGCGGTCAACGAGCTCAAGAACAGACGGATCACCGGTGGCACGGTAAACGATTGCTTTCATACTCAAACCTAACGCCGGCCCGGACCGAAAATTCCCGCCGGGCGCCGGACCAGATGCGGGTGAGAGGGGGCGCACCCTGTCGTGTGCCGACGATTCCCGCAGGAGTGCACATGCGGGTCGGTCACGTTCTCAGCCCCGAAGAAACCGTCAGGGAGCACCCGACTTCGGCTCCGACCAAGGCCAGGGCGGTCCACGAATCCGGGGCCCTTTGCACGATGTCGGAATCGAACCCGGCTTCGAGGCTGAGCCTGCGCCGCCGGTCGCCGAGGACAGCCGGCGGCGCGCTGAAGTGCCGCCTGTTGCGGAGGCTGGCCGATCCCGTCCAGTTCACCAAGGGTGTTGGAACTCATCTGCGACATGCACTGGAGTTATTTCGTGGTTCGACTACACAATTTTCGGGTCCCTTTTCCCGTCCACCTCAGCGCCAGTGTTGGCCTAACCCCCGTGGACTGGCTTTAAAAATATAAGTGGGTATGGTGATGGATAAGTAGCGTTTAGAAAGGCGTGATTCCATTGCCAGGAAAGTCTCACAGGAATATCAGTGTCAAAAAGTCGGGAAAGTTGATTCGCGAAAAGAGAGCTGAGAAAAGGGCAAAAGCCGAAACCAGCGAAACTCTGTTTACAAAGCCGCGTAAAAACCAGAGGTGATGCGCCGGGCCTGCTGTCCACCACCGCAAGTAGGCCCGTCGTCACGAACGCGCACGGGGACAACACGGATGGGCACCCCAAGACACTAATGGTGTCAATTCAAAATCGCGCCTCACGGCTCAATGCACACAGAGCGCGCCATACCGGTCGCTTCATAATGCTTTGACCCGATATTGGTTGAATCCCCGGTGGACAGCATTTCGAGCCTTCCAGAGTTCCAGACGTTCAGACACAGAAAGGACCCGCCTTGCGGTCGATACGCATCGCCCTGATTATCCCGTGCCGCCTCAGCCAGCCCATTCGCGCCGAAAAGATCGACACGCGCCTGGTCTCAGGACAATCCTTAGTTGAAGGAAATGTCGAGACAGTCACTTTTAATGATTGGCTTGTATATCTAAACGACGAGGCAGATTGCATTCCCTTGCCCCTGAATCTCCGCGCCGAAGTGCTGCTCCGCGAAGCAGGCCTACATCTCGAGGAGACCGTCAGCGGCACCGCCATCTTCCTCGGACATGGAAGAAACGGAGAGGAAACAGACGCACCCGCACACCTGCTCCGGCTGGCCGAACGCCTCTTCGACACCGCACTGGCTGCCTAGCCACAAGGGAAAATCCGTCCCGCGAAGCGTTGTCCCGTGGGCCGCACCGGCCCGAATCGAACCCAATGCCACCCCAGATCGCGGACGGTTGCGGATAACCAGACAATTCGGACGAGGGTATGTTGTGCCCCGAGGTGGGACTCGAACTACATCCCCCGGTGCGAGAATTTCTGCATGCTCACCTTCCTGGAGACTGAACGGCTCCTACTCCGGCAGTTCACCTCCGACGATGCCGAACTACTCGTGGAACTGGACAGCGATCCGCGCGTGATGCGGTACGTCGCCGGCGGTATCCCCACCTCCCGGGGCGAGATAGAAGACGACTTCCTCCCTGCATTCCTCGACTACTACCAGCGCTATCCCGGCTACGGGTTCTGGGCCGCGCTCGAGAAGAGGACCGGGGAATTCCTCGGCTGGTTCCACTTCCGGCCGCGCACCGACGATCCACAGGATCAGCCGGAGTTGGGCTACCGGCTGCGCCACGCGGCCTGGGGAAAGGGGCACGCGACGGAGGGATCGCGGGCGCTGATCGCCAAGGGGTTCAGGGAGTTCGGGGTGCAGCGGGTTGTGGCCTCGACCATGGCAGTCAACACGGCCTCCCGAAGGCTGATGGAGAAGTCCGGGATGCGCCTTGTGCGGGCCTTCGTCGCCGAGTGGCCGGTGTCCGTTCCCGGCGAGGAGCACGGTGACGTCGAATACGCGATCACCCGAGATGAATGGGAGGCTGACGATTCTCGCCTTCGTCGCCAGTGACCCGCCGGCATCAGCCGGCCGGACGTACAGACCCCGCAGCGAGGTCCGCGATCGACCCTGAGGGATTCAACCTCGCCTCCCGCGCGGGCCTGTCCCCCGTCACCTGGCTCCGGATCCTTCGCCCGCGGGGACCGACACCTCCCGCAGAGGCAGCAAGGCGCGGAGCAGGTCAAGCACCACTTTGTCGTTGTTCGGATGTCGCTGAGGTGTCCCTATTGCTTCAGCGCAGCCCGGACAGCGGGCAGCACCTCGGTCGCCAGCATCTCAATGGAGCGCAGGGTCGCCGCCTGCGACAGGCCGCCCAAGCCGACCTGGGCGAGGAAGCGGGTATGGCCTAGGATCTCGTGCTCCCAAAGGATCTTGTCGACGATTTCCGCCGGGCTGCCAGCGAAGAGCGCACCGCGCGGGGCCGCCCAGGCCTCGAAGCCTGCGCGATCGAGCCGGCCGGTGCGCGGCATGTTCTGGTGGATGTATGAGGAATAGTGCGGGAAGAACGTGTCTTTCGCTCCCTGCGAGGTCTCCTCAACGTAAAAATGCGAAGTCACGCCGATCCGCCCCGGCATCTGGCCTGCCTGCGCCGCCGAGCGCCGATACAGTTCAGCCAGGGGTCCGAACCCCTCCGGGCGCCCCAGGATCGCAAGGTATAACGGCAATCCAAGCCTTCCGGCACGCACCGCCGAGGCAGGCGTCGCGCCGACCGCAGCCCAGATCGGCAGGACGGACTGGGCCGGGCGCGGCCAGATTCCCGCATTTGTCAGCGGTGGGCGGGTGGTTCCGTTCCAGGTGACGGGGTTTTCGTCGCGGATCCGCAGCAGCAGCTCGAGCCGGTCCTCGAAGTACTCGTCGTAGCGCTCCAGCGGCTGGCCGAAGAGCGGGAAGGACTCCAGGTAGGCGCCGCGTCCGGCGGTGATTTCGGCGCGTCCGGCGCTGATGAGATCCAGCGTTGCGAAGTCCTCGAAGACTCGGACCGGATCGGCACTCGAGAGGACCGTGACGGTGCTGGTCAGGCGGATTCTCTTGGTCTGCGCGGCCGCTGCAGCCAGCAGGACCGGGGGCGAGGACACCGCGAAGTCCTCCCGGTGGTGCTCGCCGACGCCAAAGACGTCCAGCCCCGCCTCGTCGGCCACCCTTGCCCATTCAAGGATGTCGCGGGTGCGCGCACCTGCATCCATCGGCTTCCCCTCAGCGTTGCGGGTGAGCTCGCCGAAGGTGAATATGCCGATCTCGAAGGGGACGGAGGCGCTCATGCGGGTGCCACCGCTTGAGAACCGACCTCAATGGCAAGGAAGTCGCGTACGTCGTCGAGCATGGGTGTATTGATGCCGTGTGCCAGTCCTTGATACACCCGCTCGATCAGCGAGGTGTGCTGTGGGAGGTACTCGCTGCTTCGGATAATCGCCGCGGGGGCGATGACCCGGTCGTCTGAGCCTCGGCCCCAGAACAGGGTCGGTCGGCTGCCGCGCAGTGTCTCGTCGCCCGGCTGTGGTGCGCCCAGGACGAATCCGCCCAGCACTACGGGGGCCAGCACCCGTTCGGGTCGCGTCCGCAGCAGCTGGCTAGCCATGAGCCCTCCCTGCGAGAATCCGATGGGCACAATGCTGGTGCCGGGGTCCACGTTTGCCTCGACCCAGGCCCAGATAGCGTCGGTTGCTTTCTCCACAGCTCCGGCCGGCGGGTTTCCGGGCGTGGTGATCGAGAACCATGCCGCGCCGCCGTTACCGAGCTCAATCGGAGCCCGCAGGGATGCCCAAGGCAGGCTCAATCCTAGCGCGGGGCCCAGCGAGCCCAAGTCGTGCTCGGTGGAGCCGAAGCCGTGCAGTAAAAGTGCCACCGCATCGGGAACGGCATCGGCGGTCCAACTTTGCGAGCGCACGTCGCGCAGTGTGGTGGTCATTCGAGGGTCAGCTCCTTGGGTCAAGGGAATCCGGGATCCGGGGTGCGGCTCGTGGGCCGCGGAGATCGGAGGACGGCATGGAACGAACAGCCGCCACCGGCCACAAGCACGGCAGCGGGCAGCTCACTGGGATCAACGATACACGGATTACTTGCAGCTTCAACTATTTGATCCGAACTCGCGCCTTCCCGGCTCCCCGGGCGCCAAGTCGCGCGGGTTCGCCTTCCCGGGCCGGCGTGGGTCTGGAATTCGTGCATGCGACATTTGGAATCCCCGACAACCAGACACCGAAGGGATCTCTCTTCCTAGGAGACTTTCCCCTGCCATAGGCTGGGCACGTCAGCCTGCGTCCGAAGGTGGAGAACGCGGAAAGCAGGACACATGACGCCTAGAAGGGGCAGACCATGCTGATCTGCGCGACCTGCGCCGTCGAACGAGACGAACCTACCCCGGAGGTCTGCCCGATCTGTGCCGACGAGCGGCAGTATGTGCCCGAGGACGGACAAAAGTGGCTCTCACTGGACGGGCTGGCGCAGGAGGGCCAGCAGACAGCGTTGAAGGAGAACGAGCCGGGACTTGTCGGGATCCAGACAGAGCCAAAAGTCGGGATCGGCCAGACCGCTCAGCTCGTGGTGACACCCGAGGGTTCGCTGCTGTGGGATCCGGTCGGATATGTCGATGACAGCGCTGTGCAGGCAGTGCTTGACCGGGGCCCGGTCCTGGCGATCGCCGCCAGCCATCCGCACATGTTTGGTGTGCAGGTCGAATGGTCACATCAGCTCGGTGGCGTCCCTGTCCTTGTGGCGGACGCAGACCGGCAATGGCTGGGGCGCAACGAAACTGTCATCGAATACTGGTCCGGCCATCAAACGATTGCCGAAGGGTTGACCCTCCACCAGACCGGCGGGCATTTCCCGGGCAGCGCGGTGGTGCACTGGGCTGCAGGAGCGGACGGCAAAGGAGTACTGCTCACCGGTGACAGCGTGTATCCGAATCCAGACCGACGCTCCATCTCCTTCATGCGCAGCTACCCGAATCATTTGCCGCTATCGGGCGCGGTGGCGTTGCGGATTGCCGCGCAGCTGGGGGAGCTCAAGTTCGACCGGATCTACGGCAACTTCAACAACGTCATCGCGTCCGGAGCCCAGGCCATCCTGCACGATTCCGCCCAACGGCACGCTGCTTGGGCACGAGGAGACTTCGACCATATGACCTGAACGTCCATTCTCCGTAAGCGTCAGTTTGGAATCGAGCAGAGGTTCAACCTGAACGGCGCTGGGCGTAGTGGGTCGCAGACGAAACACCCGAGGAGGGTCACCATGACGGTCACTTTCAACCACACCATCGTCTACGCAACGGACAAGCGCCGTTCGGCGGAGTTCCTGGCCAACGTGCTCGGACTGCCGAAACCCCAGGCCATGTGGTCTTTCATGACCGTGCCCCTCGAGCACGGAGTGGCCCTCGATTTCGCCACGACGGACCGTCCCATCTCCCCGCAGCACTACGCCTTCCTGGTCAGTGAGGAGGACTTCGACGGAATCTTCGCGAGGATCAAGGCCCAGGGCATTCCCTACTGGGCGGACCCGGGACGGTCCCGCCCGCAGCAGATCAACCACAACGACGGCGGACGCGGCGTCTACTTCGCGGATCCGGACGGGCATTTCCTCGAGGCGATCACGCGTCCGTACGGCTCGGGTGGTGGATGAAGTCCTAGGGACGACGCCGACGACCGCCTTTGACAGCTCGCCCTACCTTCCGGGAGCGGAGCGCCGTAGTTGCTGCCAGATCTGCTTGATTGGAACCGCCCGAAGATCCGCCTATGTCGTCAACTAGCAAAACCTGCGCCCGATGCATGGTTCGCGAAACCTGCCCCGGCGTACAGACTTTCAGGGATCTGCTCCTTCTAGCCGGCTCATTCTCTAGACAACAGAGAAGATGCGGTCCTAAGCTGGGCGAATCTTTGGTAAGGAACGCGCAACGGCCGCTAGGGGGCGAACCGGTTGGCTCCAGAACCTCATCACCGCACCGGCGTCTACCTGCGCGTAGTGATAATGCCCGCGCTAGCCGCTTTGGCGTGGCTGGTCTTGGGCGCCACATCCGCACAGGCCGAGGCGGGGATCGATGCCACTCCTTCTGCGTCCTCACCTGCAGACATCGCACCGCCGCAGGCAGCGAAGACGCTGGCACCGATTGCTAGGTTGCCGCTGATCGGCCCAGCAGGAACGGCACCTTCTTTGGCTGTTCCTGATGCCACAGCGGCAGCGGCGCCAGCCCGTGCGGTGGCCAGGGCAGTCGTTGCTGCGGTCGATGACATCTCTGGTGCTGTAGCGGCAGGGCCCGCTGCGACATTGCCGCAGGTTACCGTTCTGCCCTCACGTACGGTGCATCTTCCGGCTCCGTCCGCCGCATTGCCGGACCCTGGCGTCGTTGCAGACCGACCGCCACTCCCCGCACCTACGGTGCGTCTTCCGCTTCCGTCCGCCGCATTGCCGGACCCCGGCGTTGTTGCAGACCGACCGCCACTTCCTACACTTTCGGTGCATCTTCCGGCTCCGTCCGCCGCATTGCCGGACCCCGGCGTCGTTGCAGACCGACCGCCACTCCCCGCACTCACGGTGCCTCTTCCGGCTCCGTCCGCCGCGTTGCCGGACCCCGGCGTCGTTGCAGACCGGCCATCAGGCCTCGTACGTACGGCTGGCGCTTCGCCTGCCACCACAACGGCTATTCCTTCACCCGCGGCCGCAGCTGGGACCACTCGCCCCGCTGGGCTGCCACTAACTTCTGCCCCGGACTCCGCCAGCGTGGGAACTCCTACTTACATGGCCCCGTCCCTGCTCCTGGGCTCGCCCTCGGCGGAAGTATCTGGCTCGACGGGAGGCGCAGCCTTATTGCCCGGGAACGGTTCCGGCGGCCCGGTACATCCACCCCTTTCTTCGGCGGAAGTCAGCGGGCTGGCCACCGGTCCTGGAGGCGGAAACGGGGCTCAAGCAGCGGCCGAACCGACGTACGACGATCTCACCGGCGATCCCCCGGGCGCGGGCCAACCGTTCGGACACAACTGGGACCTGCCTGAAAATCAAGCGTTCCCTCCTGGCTCTTCACCTGACTGACCAGGTCGCCCCTGCCGCGCCCCGCGGCAGCCAGCGACCATGGGCACAACCGTGCCTGAAGACTCAATCAGGAGAAGAAAAATCATGCTTACATTTGTACGACGCGACGTCTACGATGCCCATTTCGCAGGAGGAGTCCTGGTGCCGTTGTCCAGGCGTCGGGTGGGAAATTGGCCCGATCCTTCCGGGAGCTGACCTCTGCACGACGTGCCTGATCCGTATGTCGGGTCACAAGTGCAGATCATTTGGTAGTCAATTCCGTCGGTCCGTTTGATTGGGCCGCCAGCCGACAATGTCGGCTGGCGGCACAATCCCGGAGCCTGGTCTTGGCCAAGGAGGCAGGTTCCGGCGGCCCACACCACGGAATTGCTCACTGTAGTTACTGGTCCTGTCAGCTGCCTGGGAGTGCGGTCCAGAGGCGGCCGGTCACGGCAATTGGAGGAATTTGATCAGGGCGGCGGAAAGCTCACTGGGAGCCTCCTCTGCCATGTGATGCCCCGAGTCAATCCCATGCCCGCTGACATCCGAAGCCCAGGCTTCCCAGACTTTAAGCGGATTACCGTAGAGGTCTTCCAGATCATCACGCAGTGACCAGAGCAGCAACAGGGGCGCTGTAACCTTCCTGCCTGCTTGTCGATCGGCCTCCTCGTGTTGGCGATCAATGGTCAGACCGGCTCGGTAATCTTCGAGCATGGCTCGCACCGTATCGGGGTCGTGGATGGCCTGGCGCCACTCATCGTAGTTTTCCTGACCCATCTCCCTGGCGCTTCCGTGGTACCAGCATTCGGGGTCGGCCATGATGACACGCTCGGGAATCTCGGGCTGAGCATAGAAGAACCAGTGCCACCATTTAGTGGCGAACGTCGCGTCGGCCCTGGCCAAGTGCTCGCTGATCGGGATGCAGTCGAGCAGCGCGAGCTTGGATACCGCCTCCGGGTGATCAAGTGCCAGGCGCAGGGCGGCGTAGCTGCCCCTGTCGTGTCCTACGAGGGCAAACTGCTCGTGCCCCAGGGCCGACATGAGGGCCAGCATGTCCTGAGCGGTAGCCCGTTTGGAATGAGCTGAATGGTCCGCCGTGAGTGTCGGTTTACTTGACCGTCCATAGCCTCTGAGGTCTGGGCAGATGACACGGAATCCAGCGTTCACCAGTTGGGGCGCCACCCGATGCCACGTCGCGGACGTACGCGGGTGCCCGTGAAGTAACAGGACGGGCCGGCCCTCACCGCCGTGTCTGACAAACAGCCTGGACAAGCCGACATCGATGCGTTCTTCTTCGAAACCCTCAAACATTTCCTTAGCATGCCGCATAAAACGAGAAACCTAACCCTCGATGGGCGCGATGCGTTGGATTGAAAGGATCGGCTTGCAGAAGCGGAAACGGTACAAGGGCCGATGCCTGTCAGCCGTGGGCGCCAGCCATGACCGGCTCGCCGTTAACGTATTCGACCTGCCAGCCGTCGACGGCATGGTGGGCCAAGTTGAGCGCGGCGGGGTCGATATGTGGCAGGGTCTGGCCGATGGCACGGCTCAGGCTCGCCCTGATGAGCGTGCCGTGACTGACGGCCAGGACGCGACACCCCCGGAACTCCACGGCCAGCGCTTCCAGCGCGGCCAACCCGCGGCGTGCTGTCGCTTCCTTGCTCTCGGCGCCGCGGAATCCACCCGGGATGCGCAGTGCGTCCCGTTCGGGTCCGGGCTGCAGGCCCTCCGCGGGTCCGAAGCTGCGCTCGGCGAGTTCCGGCACGCGCCGGGCCACGCTGAGCCCCAGCCCGGCAGCAATGAGGTCGGCAGTTTGGGCAGCACGGCTCAGCGGCGAGGACACGATCGCATCCCACTCGTAGCCAGACAGGGCGGCGACGGCGTCCCGCGCCTGGCGGCGGCCGACGTCGTTCAGCGGAATGTCGGTGGATCCCATTAGCCGCCGCTCCGCGTTCCAGTCCGTCTGGCCATGGCGGACAAGGGCAAACGTCGTTACGGTGGCGCCCTCCATGCTCGAGACGGACGGAAAAATGTGCGGGCGCACCACAACCGCGCGGCCGTAAGGCCGTCCGTGAAGGCAGAGGCCCTCGCCAGGACAAAGCAGACGGTGGGGTACACCGACAACGCCGATTTCGCCGGCCCCGGCGCACCGCACCCGTCCGGCCACAGAAAAACGCGCAGCTTTTCCTGATTTCGGCATGATCCCTCCTACCCAGATGCGGAATCCATGCAAGTTTGACGTATTAACAACGTTGCCCCGCTGTGCTGAGAAATCACTGAGACTGGCCACTGCGGGGCGTCCCGCCAGGGTTTCCCAAGGTTTGCCCAATCCGCTGCCGGATACTGCCTCTAGCTCGCAGCTGGGCCCGCAATTTTGCGCAGGAGGCCGGCAAGGTGCTGAATGCCCGGGCTTTCGGTCATGGTCCTGCGGTGCACCATCCCCACATGACGAGCCGGCACGGGATGGACCACCGGTACCGCGATCACATCCGCGGGCAGTGCGGGCCTGCCGAGACGAGGCACGAGCGCCACCACGACCTCTTGCTCCACCAGCGCGATGTGGGTTGCGAAGTCCGGATCGTAGACCTGGATATCCGGGACACGTCCCAGATCGGCAAAAATCCGCAATAGGGCCTCGTTGCAGATGGCGCCGTGCGGCGTGCTGATCCACCGCTCATCAACCAGATCGGCAGCTTCCACCTCCTCCTTTCCTGCCAGGGGATGGTTGCGGTGCACCAGAAGATCCGCGATGTCATCGCAAAGCCACTCGAGCATTACGTGCTCTGGAATCACAAGCGGGACGGAGTTCCAGTCGTGGACGATGCCGACATCGGCTTCCCCGCCGGCTACACGTGCCACCGCTTGACGGGGGTCCTCAGCCAGCACCGTGACGTCCAGGTCAGTTCCGGAGGAAGCGAGCATGCCCAGCATCGGCCCCACCAGCCCCCGGCACGCAGTGGAGAAGGACACCACCTTCAAGCGCCCATACGGTTTGGCGGGATCGGCCAGGAGCGTGGACTGGAGTTCTTCCAGTTCGGCGAGAATGCGGCGCCCATAAGCGGCCAAGGCAAGTCCGCGTTCAGTCAGCAGCACCCCTCGGCCGTGCCGCTCCAGGACCGAGAAGCCAGTCTGCTTTTCCAGCTTCTTGATCTGCTGCGATACCGCCGACGGGCTGAAGCCCATCACCTCCGATGCTGCAATGACGGAACCATGGTGCTCAATCGCTGCCAGCGCACGGAGCGCTCCGATGTCTATCATGAAGCAAACGTACATGCTATGCGGCATAAATCAACGCTGGTGCTTCATTCTTCTCTCTGTCAGGGTGAGGAGTGTGAACCTTCGCCATTCCTTGCTTGCCACCCTCGTCGCTGTCTTGTGGGGCCTAAACTTCGTGGCCATCGACTTGGGCCTCCACACCAACGGACGCGACGTTCCGCCGTTGCTGTTCGTGGCCATGAGGTTTGTCCTGGTGGTCTTCCCCTGGATTTTCTTCGTGCGCAAGCCCGATGTCGGCTGGGCAGCAATCGTCGGCGTCGGACTCTTCATGAGCGCCGGCCAGTTCGGGCTGCTGTACCTGGCCATGGCCCTGGGCATGCCGGCTGGCCTGGCCTCCCTGGTACTACAGGCGCAGGTTCTGCTTACGGTTCTGTTGGCCGGCGTGTTCCTTGGCGAGCGGCCCAGCGGACGTCAGTTGGCCGGCGTCGTACTTGGCGTCGCCGGCCTGGCGGTAGTGGCGGTGGGCCGCAGTGCCGTTGCCCCGCTACTTCCGTTCCTCATTGTGCTGGCCGCGGCGCTTTCCTGGGCTGTGGGCAACGTGGTTGCACGCAAAGCCAAGGCGGCCTCGGGGCTGGGGCTGGTGGTCTGGTCGGGTGCGGTGGTTCCGCTCCCTCTCGCCGGGCTTTCCCTGATCATCGATGGTCCCGATGCCATCACCGCAACGATCGGAGACCTCCAGCCCGCCACTGTCCTGAGCGCGCTATACACTGCGGTTTTCGCTTCGCTGGTGGGCTACGGGATCTGGAACCGGCTGCTCGCGAGATACTCGCCGTCGGCCGTGGTCCCTTTCACGCTGCTAGTGCCGGTCGTGGGGATGAGTGCCGCGTGGCTGGCCCTGCAGGAGGTGCCATCGGCCACTGAAGTGGCTGGCGGACTGCTCCTGCTGGGAGGAGTGGCGACGGCGGTGCTCACCAGAGGTGGTGGGCCGATTCAACGACCGGGCCCCGCTTCGGCCAGTGGCGTGCGGCTCGCAGACGCCGACGAACAAAACCCTCAGCGACTGCAGAAATCAGCCAGTGGAAGACCGTCCGAGAACTCGCGTTGACCAGACGGCCAGTCTCGCTCCTGGTCAGGGGCCCTACAACGGAGTAGGTGGCATTGAATGAGGCCGCCACTCCGGTCCTGCATCAAGTTGACATACTCAGCAACCTTTCTCACAGCAATCTCACAGACGATCCGTACTTCTGAACACAGTCACTGAGCCCACTGTTATTCACACCCGGGTATCCCCGGACTCGACGGCCGGAGCGACTTATTGGAGCGTCTGTCGCGAGTGGCATGACCTTTCGACGCAAGAGGAATGGCACTGTACCAATGGCGTCATTCATACATGAAAGGCAGCCAAAGTATCCCCGAACAGTGAGGTGCCAACGATGTCACTAAAACGCGAACGGCCCGTCTGGAACCGTCAAAATGTTCCCTTGATGCTCTTGGGCGTCGGCATTCTCCTGGTACTGATCGCCGCTGGGACAGTCGTTTGGGTTGTCTATGTTGGCCCGGTCATCTCTCGCCTCACGGGAACCTAGGCGGACCGCAAGTCATGCAGCTCCAAGCGCTCCCCGCCATGAGGGAGTAAGCAGCAACACCGCTGCCCACGTCAAGAGAAGGAGCCGCCAGACCAGCGGACAGAAGATGCGTTAGCGACGCTGAGAGTACTGAGTCCCAGTGGGTGCGCCATCGGACTTCTTCGGCTATGAGGGCGTTGGCCGTGCGCGTACGTGCATCCGTTCTCCCTGCTGTCCAAACAGACTGATGAACTCGACGGGTCTGCCGTCAGCGCTGGCGAACCAGTGCGGTGTATGGGTGTCGAATTCCGCGGCTTCGCCAGGGCGGAGTTCGAAGTCCTTGTCGCCCAGCACCAGACGCAATCGTCCATTGAGGATGTAAAGCCATTCGTAGCCTTCGTGAACGCGCGGGTCGGGCTCTCCCCGGCGGGTCTCGCCGTCGAGCACCATCTTGAAGGCCTGCAGTCCGCCTGGGCGCCGCGTGAGCGGAACGGCCGTCATGCCGCCATGGGTGATGGGGCGCAGATGAATTCTCGGGTCCCCGGTCGGCGGGGCGCCGACCAGATCATCGAGGGGAACACCGTACAACCTCGCGAGGGGCAGCAGGATTTCGAGGTTTGGCCTACGTTGGCCCGCTTCCAGGCGAGACAGAGTACTAACGGATACCCCGGAAGCGGCGGAGACCTCTCCGAGAGTGAGGTTCCGTTCCGTACGAAGTGCCCGAAGCCGGGGGCCAACCGCCCCGAGAACATTGTCTAGGTCATTTGCCATCCTTCGATTTTGCCATATCGGCAAAATGTTTTGTCAAACCTGGGCGATGCGACACAAGCTGTTGTAACCGCACACGGACGCTGGCGGCGAACTTCTAATATGCATCGAAGGGCAAATCAGTATGGACACCACACGGTATGACGTTGTGATTGTTGGCGGCGGCGCGGCGGGTCTCAGCGCGGCCACGACGCTGGGCCGGGCGCTGCGTTCGGTGCTGGTCATCGATTCCGGAACACCCCGGAATGCACCAGCGGCGGGTGTGCACGGATATCTCTCCAGGGACGGCATGAACCCCGGGGAACTTCTGTCCGTCGGGCGCAGTGAAGTGCTCTCCTACGGAGGCAAGGTCATTGACGGCGAAGCCGTTTCGGCACGGCGAACCCCCGACGGGTTCGAGGTGATCCTCGGAGACGCCCGCCGGTTCTCCGGCAGGCGCCTCCTGGTCACCACTGGCTTGACGGACGAACTGCCTCCCGTCGACGGGCTGCAGGAGCAATGGGGAAAGGGTGTTGTGCACTGCCCCTACTGCCATGGCTGGGAAATCCGCGGGCAACGGATTGGAGTGCTGGGCACAGGCACACTGTCAGTCCATCAAGCACTGTTGTTCAGGCAGTGGTCCCCGGATGTCACCCTCTTCCTCAACGACACCGTGCAACCCACTGACGAGGAGTGGGACAAGCTCGCCGCCCGCTCCGTCACGGTCGTTGACGGCGCCGTGGCGTCCGTTGACGCTGTCGACGGCGTCCTCACGGGGCTCACGCTCCGCCAGGGTCGCACGTTCGACCTGCAGGCCCTGGCAGTCGGAGCACGGATGGAGGCCAGATCCGCGCTGCTGGAATCGCTCGGGCTAACTTCCCAGGTGCACCCGTCGGGGGCCGGACGGTTCATCGAGGCCGGCGATATGGGTGGTGCGACAGCCGTCCGCGGCGTGTATGCGGCGGGCAATGTCTCCAACCTAATGGCTCAGGTGATCACCGCGGCGGCCGAGGGTGTCATGACCGGCGCAAGGATCAACGCCGACCTCATCGAAGAGGAAACCCGATGGGCCGTTGAGGGGCGCTTCGGCCCCTTCTCCCCCGCCTCGGAAGCGGCCGTCTCCAAGATCGTGATCGGTCACCGACGCCACGACCTTGAAGAGGGTCAGAAAGTTACCGACACGGGCCCTGCGTCCACAGTAGAAGGGCAAGTAGCATGAATCACCAGCCCCACCC
Source organism: Arthrobacter sp. NPDC056886 (assembly GCF_042788715.1). Taxonomy (NCBI): domain Bacteria; kingdom Bacillati; phylum Actinomycetota; class Actinomycetes; order Micrococcales; family Micrococcaceae; genus Arthrobacter; species Arthrobacter sp. NPDC056886. The sequence continues at coordinate 60,452 of NZ_JBHUBT010000007.1, read as the reverse complement.
GTCGCGGCACAACGACCACCAGCACCAGCAGCGACCTGCAGATGCTCGAGCTGCTTCGCAAGTAGGGCTTCGCCGTGATCGAGGCGGACCTCGACGACGGCTTCCCCACGCTTTCCGGCTCTTCTTTGACGGCGGATGCAGTCCTGGTTGACCTCGTATGGGCATCGTCCTCACTCCACCACGTCACCCACCCCGCCCAGCTCCTCTCGGGAGTCCGCCAGGTACTGTCGCCCGGTGGGGTCCTGGTCGTCGTCGAGCTCGCCGCCCTGCCCCGCTTTCTTGGCCATCCGCGCGATGCGCTTTTGGAGCAACGCTGCCACACCGCCGCGGCGGCCGAAGGGTGGAACCACCACCCGAACTGGACGCCGGTCATCGAGGCCGCCGGGTTCAGCGTCACCCAGTCCGAAGTGACAACCATTGCACCCGTGACCCCGGCCGCACGGGAGTACGCCAAACAGTGGTTCGCGCGCTTCTCACACCTGGCAGCCCTGACCGCGGACGACCGCGACTCCGTGGAAGATCTGCTGGAACGGTTCCCCGATGACGTTCAGCTCGAACCCCGCGCCACCCGGACCGTCTGGGTGGCTCAACTGTAGGACGGCCATGGAAACGAATGACGCCGGGGAGATCCAAGGTTTGTCCAAGACTGGTGCCCGCCTCTATGGTGTCCACGCAGTTGGCCGGAACCAAAAAGCGGCCCTCCTGTACGTCAGATACAGGAGCACCGCCTTGGGGAGGGGCTTGCAGGATTGCTGGACGTTCAGCCAGGTCAGGGTTCAGTCGTCGCTGCCGCGGCCGCCATGGCCACCGCTGTCATCTCCCGGTTCCGGCGCCTTCCGGAGTCCGCCCTTGTCATCGCCTGGTTCGGGCGTCGTTCGCAGCCCGCCCTTGTCATCGCCTGCCTGGGCCGCCCGGGGCGCCTGTGCCTGCCGGCGACCGCCGTTGTCGTCACCGGGTTCGGGCGTTGTCCGCAGCCCGCCTTTGTCATCGCCCGGTTCTGCTGCAACGGTCCTGCCGTTGCCGGTGGACGTTTGACCCGAGACCGGCCCTCCGTGGCCGTCACCCGGTTCGGGCGTGGCTCGGGTCCCGCCGGTGTCGTCGCCTGGTTCGGCGGGATTGGAGGCTTTCTTGACTGCTGCTGCTTTTTTATCGTCGGCCTTCGCATGGTCGCTGGTCTTGGTTGCCGCCTTCGGTGCCGCCTTGGGGACGACTCTGGCCGGTGCGGGGGCGGCGGTTCTGGTGGCCGAATCGTCCGTGACGAGAACGTTCCTGGCGTCGTCGCTGGTACCCGTAGTGGAACTGCTGAGGGTCTGGGTGTTGGCGGCGAGAGCGGCAGATCCGGTGAGAAGGATGCCGGTGAGGGAGAGCGCGAGGGCTGCTTTTGTTTTCATGGTTCAACGGTAGGAATCCGTTGGAAAGGATAGGTGCGGAAGGAATCCAAGAGTTAGCCAAGATTGGTGCCGCACTCAGCCCCCATGACGGCGGCAGGCTCAGGAAAAGATTGGAAGCGCATCTGTAGCGGCCGCATGGAGAGGGCCTTTTGCGGAAGTCAAGGATGCCCCTCTCATGCATTGCTGCCTGAGGCCGCCCGACCACGGGCGGACTCAGACGGCAACGCTACAGGACTGCACAATCAATGGTCGCGCCCTGGAAGTCACCTTCGGCGCCCAGTTGCCTTTCCAGGCCCATGATGATCGTGTCCAGCGTCAGGCGGAAGACGCGGACGTCGTGGCTTGGAGGGGTCAGCCCGTCTTCGCCGACAGTGGGGGGTTTCAGGCTCGACCACCGGTGAAGCGCGCCGTTGAGTTCGGCCGTGACCACACCGGTGATGACGACACCCCCGAGAGCGGTGAACTGCGGGATCTCCGACTGCGGCACCCCTGCGGCGTCCAGGATCGCGGTGAGCGCAACCAAGAACGGGTCTTCGGGCTGGATGAAGTCCGCCTGGTGGCTGAACGAGTAGCCCATGAGCTTGGGGTGGCGGTGCGCCAGCGTCCGGAAATCCGTGGCGAGCTGGCGGATTCGCTCCTGCCAAGGAGCGTCCTCGAGCGTCACGGTGCGGAACTGGGTGCCGACCGTCCTGGCCACGCCGCGCAGCACGGCGGCCTTGTTCGGCACATGGTGATACAGCGACATCGGGTTCGCGTCGACCGCCGTCGCGAGTTTGCGCATGGTGAGCGCCTCGACCCCGTCCGCGTCGATAAGCCGCAGGGCGGCGGCGTAGATGCCGACCTCGGTCAGAGGCACCTCCCTCTTCCTGGTACCCCGCGGGGAGCTCTTCGTCTTGTCCATACGTGGACGCTATCAGATTCATACAGTGTATGAAAAATGGCCTCAGCCGCAGGGGGAATGAAGATCGCCCACACGGCTCGGCATTGCGGTGTCCATTCCATACGTTGTATGGTTTAACTTCCATACGACGTATGTTTCTGTGGCGCACCCGCATCGTCGGCGCCGTTGACCATCCCTCCCTAAATAAAGGAGCAACTCATGACCGTACACTCCACGAACGCGCCGCCATCCAGTCCGGCTCCGCGCGTCCACAGCAGAGGCACCTCGACGCCTCGACAAAACCCCATCCAAGCGCTGCTGTGTGCCGCCTGCGGCCAGCTGCCCCATCCCTCGAAAGCCCGCCTTACCCTGGCAAACGTCACAGCCATGCTGCCGATTGAGCTTTTGGTTCATGCCGCTGTAATGAACTCGGCACTGCCCTATGTTCTGAAGGTACTGGTCCTGACGTTGACGGCCACCGTACTGGTGATCTGGGTCGCCGAACCCTCCGTTCGGCGCGCATTGCGGGGCTGGTTGCATGCACCTGCCCTGCGCCACCGGCGCCGGCTGCACAACTCTGCTGCCCTGTGGCGGCTCCGCACTCTAATCGATTACAGCAACGAAGCCCAGGAGAAACTGGTAGAGGCCATCTCCCGTGTCGACGCAGAGATCCTCGTTTGCCGGAATCACAACGTTGCCGGCGGGATGCTGGACGAGCTGGTCGTCTCCGCGCCCGATCATGTCACCCACGCGGAACTGCTCGCGGCGGCCGCGGGCGGCGGAGGACGGGATGTCCGAGCGTGGCCGGCGACAGCCCCGACCGTGGCGGACGGCCAGACCAAGGCCCTTGCCTTGGCCCTGCGGGTCGCGGAGGACCCGGGCGAACTCCAACTCGCGGTCGCCGAACTGCTCGACGCCGAACCCGTCGCGGCTCCCGCCAGCGACAGCACCTCACCGGCGGCCAGCAAACCGGCATGTGATGGGACCGTCCTGAAAATACCATCCCCGCGGTATGGACCCCTCGGCTTCTCCCGTCCCAGGGCGCCCTTCACTCCGGCCGAATCCGCCCGGGCGCATCGGCTGGCCGAGCTCGCCGAGCTCACTGAATTGACACGAAAACACCCAGTCAGGCCCCGGCAATAGAAGACCGGGAGATGTCGTCCCCACAGCGGGAACCGCATCGAAAGGAGACAACCATGGAGGCAGCCCAGTCCTCACTTATCCGCTCATGCTCGGAACTTTCCTACGGAGACGAGATCGAAGCCTGGTGCTTCGGCAAGCTCCTGCACCGAGGAAGGGTGAACCGGACCCTGCCGTCCGTGGAGATGTTCTGGATCATTTGCTCAAGGACCGGAACACGCAAGCTTGTGGACATGGAGGGCGCCGCCATTCTCCGGATTCCGGCAGCGCCCCGAGGTGCGAGATCCGCGGGACCGCCGTCGTCATCCACCTGGCGTGGGCCCTCCAGATCGGGCCGTAATATGTGCCAGCGAGCGCAACCGGACACCGCTGGGGCCAGCCAAAAAGCGATCCATGGGCAGATACAGGAAGGAAATGACAATCTGCGGTATCCAGCCTCGCAGGAAACGGCAGGAGACGACGTCCAATGTTAATCCACAAGGAGACTCGCGGGGCCCAGTCGGCTCTTGGGCTGCACGGGAGCTCTGTTGCTCCGTGAATCATACCCAACACCACCATTCCAGCTCCTACTTTCCCCACTCGTCCCACAGGGACCTGCGGCTCAACGTAGTCGTCCGACTAGACGCCGTCGAAGAGACAGCCAAAGTCGACGTTCGAGGCGTCCTGACGCACGCCAACCTCCGGGCCCTCTACGTCGTCTGCCGCCGGGTCGTCACCAAGTTTCCGGGGTATGAGGTGGTGGTTAATATCGCGCATGCCGGGGTGACGACCTCGGCCTTCGATGAACTCCGGGAGCACGCCCGCCAGTCCAGTCTTTCCTCTGGTATCGATTCCTCGGCGACTCCCTGCCGGCTGCGGATCGTGGAGCCACCGGTCACCCTCAAAGTCCAAGAACACGCCCCTGCATTGCCGAGCGCCTGATCACGGGCCACGCATTGCCGGTATACAGCGACCGTTCGTCAACTCCCTGACCAGAGGTACTCGTAGAGCGTTTCGCGGCTGTTGCCGAACTCCCCAGCCAGGCCGGTTTTCTGCCCCTCCCTACGCCGTAGCTCCTCCGTCAGGCCCCGGGGCGGGGCCCTTTCGCCGCGGGCAGGTCAACTTCCCGATTAAGCCATCGGTGGTGCAATCGCGGGTGTCCCTCAAGGCCACGAGCGCCCGCAGATTGAGCCTCTTCGGTTTCTCCGCAGCCAGCCGGTAGATCTGGATGGCCGACAGGTGGACGACATGTTCGTTCAGGAGCGGGATCAGCTTCGTGGTCCTAAAGAGTCCGAGCGTGGCCATGACCCCTGCAGCCTTCCATTCCTAATGCGTTGCGGCCTGGACGCGCCCTCAGGCCGGAATGCTACCGGACTGCACAATCAATGGTCGGAGCCCTGGCTCTCAACAAAGGCGGCGAGTTGGCCCTCCAGGCCCATGATGATCGTGTCCAGCGCCAGGTGGAAGACGCGGTTCTCGTCACGGCCTGGAGGGGTGAGCCCGTCTTCGCCCGCACTGGGCGGGTTAAGGCTCGACCACCGGTGGAGCGCGCCGGTGAGTTCGGCGGTGAGGACACCGTTCATGGCGAAGCCCACGAGAGCGGTGAAATGAGAGAGCTCCGAGTGCGGCACCCCTGCGGCGTCGAGGATCGCGGTGAGCTCACTCCAGAACGGGTCGTCGGGCTGGATGAAGTCCGACTGGAGGCTGAACGAGTAGCCCATGAACCTGGGGTGCCTATGGGCCAGCGTTCGGAATTCCGTGGCGAGCAGGCGGATGCGCTCCTGCCAGGGAGCGTCCTCCAACGTAGCGGTGCGGAACTGGGCGCCGACCGTTCTGGCCACGCCGCGCAGCACGGCGTCCTTGTTCGGTACGTGGTAGTAGAGCGACATCGGGTTCGCATCGAGCGCGGACGCGAGTTTGCGCATGGTGAGCGCCTCGACCCCGTCCGCGTCGATGAGCCGCAGGGCGGCGGTATAGATCCCGGCCTCGGTTAGAGGCACCTCTCTCTTCCGGGTTCCGCGCGGGGAACTTTTCACCTTTTCCATACTCGGACACTATCAAATTCGTACAGCGTATGGAAATAGCCTCGGCCGCGCGGCGGCATGACGGTCGCCGACATTCAGGGTTGCGATCAACCTTTCATACGCTGTATGGTTATGGTTCCGTACAACGTATGTTTCTGTGACGCATCTCCGCATCGCTGGCGCAGTAGCCCATCTCCCCCGCCCTGTACAAAGGAGCAACCCATGACCACACTGTCCAAGAACGACCTGCGACCCATCCCGTCCCCGCGGGGGGTCCCGCTGCTCGGCCACACGCCGCAGATCCCCAGTACCAACCCCGTGGAGTACTTCGGCGAACTGTCCAAGCAGTTCCCCGAAGGGCTCTACGCCATGAAGATCGCCGACATTGAGCAGATCTTCGTCTGGGACCCGGACCTGGTGGCCGAGGTCTGCGACGAGACGCGGTTCTTCAAGCAGATCGACAAGACGCCACTGGCCCATGTCCGGGACTTCACTGGCGCCGGTCTTTTCACGGCCCACCAGCACGAGGAGGAATGGGGCATGGCGCACCGAGTCCTTCTCCCGGCCTTCAGCCAGCGTGCCATGAAGGGCTACTACGGGCAGATGCTGGAGATCGCCCAGAACCTGGTGGGCAAGTGGGAGCGCAGGGAGGGCCAGTCGGTCAACATCACCGACGACTACACCCGGCTGACCCTGGACACCATCGCCCTGTCGGGGTTCGGCTACCGGTTCGACTCTTTCGCCATGGAGGATCTGCACCCCTTCCTCAACGCGCTGCTGGAGGCTTTGGTTGAGTCGCTGCGGCGCACGCAGGAGCTGCCGATGATGACCAAATTGCGCAAGGCCGATGACAAGAAGTACCGCGCAAACATCCAGCTGATGCGGGACCTGGTCGAGAGTGTGATCAAGGAGCGCCGTGAGGGGAAGGGCACCGCTGAGGAGGATGACCTGCTGGGTCTGATGCTGGAGGCCACCGACCCGGAGTCCGACAAGGGGCTGGACGATGACAACGTCCGTGACCAGGTGGTGACGTTCCTGATCGCCGGTCACGAGACCACCAGCGGCCTGCTGGCGTTCGCCACGTACTCGCTGATGCGCAACCCGCACGTGCTGGCCCAGGCCTACGCCGAGGTGGACCAGCTGCTGCCCGGCGACACGGTGCCGGACTACGACACGATCATGCAGATGGACGTGATCCCGCGCATCCTCGAGGAGACCCTGCGCCTGTGGGCTCCCATCCCGATGATCGGCAAGTCCCCTCTGGAGGACACCGTCATCGGCGGCTGCTACGAACTGAAGAAGGGAGCGCGTGTCAACATCCTCGAGGGCCCGCTGCACACCCACCCCAAGGCGTGGGACCGGCCGGAGGAGTTCGACATCAACCGGTGGCTCCCGGAGAACCGGGTGAACCATCACCCGCACGCGTACAAGCCGTTCGGCAACGGTGTGCGTGCGTGTATCGGCCGGCAGTTTGCACTCACCGAGGCCCGCCTGGCCCTCGCGCTGGTTCTGCAGAAGTTCAAGTTCGCCGACGCCAACGACTACAAGATGGACGTCAAGGAGGCGCTGACCCGCAAGCCCGACGGCTTCGAACTGAAAGTGCGCTCCCGTCAGGAGCACGAGCGGACCGTGTTCGGCGCGGTGGACCTGCAGACCGACGACACGCGGGCACCGGCCGCGGTCAGCGGTGTCGGAGTGAACCTGACCGTCGCCTACGGCTCCAGCCTCGGCTCGTGCGAGGACCTGGCGCGCACCATCGCCGACCGCAGTGAGCGCTCCGGTTTCGGCACCACGTTGGTTGGTCTGGACGAGCTGGGCGACAACCTGCCCACCGAGGGCCTACTTGTCGTGGTGGCCTCCAGCTACAACGGCAAGGCCCCGGACAACGCGCAGCGTTTCGACGACCTGCTGGCCGCCGGACTCCCGGAGGGGTCGCTGTCGGACGTGCGGTTCGCGCTGTTGGGGGCCGGCAACACCCAGTGGGTGGCCACTTACCAGGGCTTCCCCAAGCGGATCGAGGCAGGCCTGCTGGCCGCCGGCGCCACCCCCGTCATCGATCGCGGCGCCGCGGATGCCGCTGGTGACTTCGACGGCATGGCCACCCGCTGGATGGAAACCCTGTGGGCCACCTTGGCAGAGGAGTACGCCGCCGACACCTCCGAGGCGAGCAGCCCGCGCTTCCAGGTGCAGTTGCTCACCGAGGCGGACGTGCGCCCCGCGATCGTCTCCGAGCAGGCCTACCCCCTCACGGTGGTGGCCAACGAGGAACTCGTGGCCGACGCGACTGGCCTGTGGGACTTCAGCCTCGAGCCGCCGCGCCCGTCGGCGAAGTCCATCACCATCGGGCTGCCGGAGGGTGTCACCTACGAGACCGGCAACCACCTGGCCGTCTTCGCCAAGAACGAACCGGCGCTGGTGAACCGCGCCCTCGCGCTGCTCGGCGTCGACCGCGATCAGGTCCTGCGCCTGGAGCAGTCCGCCGGCGGCCGCACCCACCTCCCGGTGGGCACCCCTGTGACGGCAGGACTGCTGCTCACCGACTTCCTGGAACTCCAGGACGTGGCCACCCGCTCTCAGATGCAGACGCTGGCCGAGCACACCGAGTGCCCTTGGACCCGACCGCAGCTGCAGGCCTACACGGCCGACACTGCCGAAGCCGAGGAGCGCTATCAGACTGAGATCCTGGGCAAGCGGGTTTCCGTGCTGGGCGTGCTGGAGCGCTTCCGGGCGGTCGAGCTGCCGCTGGCGATCTTCCTGGACATGATGGGCCCGATCCGCCCGCGGTTCTACTCCATTTCCTCCGCCCCGCTGGCCAACTTCCGCCATGTGCGCCTGACCGTGGGCCTGCTGGAAGGCCCGGCCCTGTCAGGTGACGGCCAGTACCGGGGCACCTGCTCGTCCTACATCGGTGGCCTTGAGCCCGGCGACGTCTTCTACGGCTACGTGCGCGTGCCCTCCCCGACCTTCGCCCCGCCGGCCGACCCTGCCACGCCGTTGATCCTCATCGGCCCGGGCACCGGCATCGCGCCATTGCGCGGTTTCTTGGAGGAACGCGCGTCGCAGCACGAGAGCGGTACCGAGGTGGGCCTGTCGCAGGTCTTCGTCGGCTGCCGACACCCGGAGCACGATTACTTCTACCGGCAGGAGATGCAGGACTGGGAGCAGGCCGGGATCGCCCAGGTGCACACCGCCTACTCCGCGGTGACCGGCCACCCGGCCCGGTTCGTCCAGAACGCCATCGCCAACGCCGCCGACACGGTGTGGCAAGCCATCGAAGACGGCGCGTCTATCTACGTCTGCGGCGACGGCCGCCGCATGGCGCCCGCCGTGCGCGAGGCCCTCGCAGTGATCTACCGCGAGCGGACCGGCAACGACGACGAGGCCGCCCAGCACTGGCTCGCCCAGCTCGAGGCCGATGGGCGCTACCAGCAGGACGTCTTTGCCTGATCCCGCAGATGCCGGGAGGGTGCGGTGGTCCCGACACCCCGCACCCTCCCGGCCGCCACTCACCGGCCAACCACACCACGACACTCAAGTCAACAAAGGAGTCACCATGGCGACGGAAACCCAGGCCACGGCCGCCCCCCAGGGCGGCATCCTGACAGCCACCTGCCAAACCGATGCAGCGACATTACCGCCACCGCAGCTTCCGCCTGCTCACCTCGAGCACCGGGCTTGCGAGCTGACCCATACGCCATGGGCCGGCTGGTACTGCGAGACCGAAGCAGACTGAACCCGCGGCGGTGCCCACACATTCGCCTGATCCCCAGACGCCGGAACGGTGCGGCGAACCCGACACCGCCCCCTCCCGGCCACCACCCGATTGCGAAACACCCCAACCACACGGCAGCCATTGGATCCCGAACCGCCAGGAAAATGCCGCTCAGAGAAAGCAGATCACCATGCATACCATGCTCGCCGCACGCTTCCACCTGGACAGCAAGAAGTTCGCCGTGGAGGAGGTCCCCATCCCCGTTCCCGGCCCGGGTGAAATCCTGATCGAGGTGAAGGCCGCAGGCGTCTGCCTGTCGGACGTCCACCTGCTCGACGGTTCCCTCGTCCCGCTGTTCGCCACATCCGACGCGGTCACCGTCGGTCACGAGGTCGCCGGTGTGATCCACACCCTAGGCCCGGACCTCAAGCGCGGCCTGACCGTCGGCACCCGCGTTACCCTTGAGGCCGGCAAGACCTGCGGCCAGTGCGCCGGCTGCGTACGCCGCCGCCCCTGTACGCAGATGCTCACCGCTGGCATCGACTACGACGGCGGCTGGGCCCAGTACACCCTCGCCCGCGAGGACACGCTCATCCCCATCCCGGACAGCCTCCCCTTCGATCAGGCCGCGATCATCCCCGACGCGGTTTCCACCCCTTACGCCGCCGTCGTTACCACCGCCGGGGTGCGCCCCGCACAGTCCGTCGGCATCTGGGGCGTCGGCGGAGTCGGGGCCCACAACGTCCGCGTCGCCCGCATGGCCGGCGCCGCGCCGGTCATCGCCGTCGACCCGCTGCCCAGCGCCCGCGAGCGTGCCCTGGCTTTCGGTGCGGACTTCGCGCTGGACCCCGCCGCCGACGACTTCGCCGACCACATCCGCACGGTTACGGGTGGACGAGGCCTGGACTTCGCCTTCGACTGCGCCGGAGTGCCCGCCGTCCGGGAGCAGGCCGCCTCCGTACTCGGCCTCAACGGCGCCCTCATCCTCGTCGGCATCAGTCCCAGGCCCCTCACCATCACCGAGGGCCTGACCTTCAACTACCTCGGCAAGCAGGTGCGCGGCCACTACGGCGGCACGCCCGAGTCCGTCAGCGAGCTGGTCCGACTGGCCGAGGTCGGCCGTCTAGACCTCGCACCCTCGATCACCGACCACTTCCCGCTCGCCGAGGCCGCTGACGCGGTGAACCGGCTGGCGAACAAGATCGGCGACCCGATCCGCTTCATCCTGGTGCCCTGACACCTGTACAGATCAAGACCACCCCGGTAGGGGCGAGTGGGCGCCAGTGCTTGAGAGAGCGCTGGCGCCGTTCTCGTGCGAACTGTCAGTTTCATTCCGGGTCTTCAGACCCACATAAGGGTCACTGAGGCAGCAACAATCCTTGTTCAGCGCACGTACTTACCTTGTGATCCACTCAACATTCGAGACAATCGAGGATGCCATGCCCAGGAAACGTCACGAGTCCCCGACGGCTGCTTCGAAGGAAAAAGTCAGTCTATGGGGGCTGGTCCTGCTCGGGTTTCTCGCCTCTCTAGCCTTGGTAGCGGCGCTATCCTACGTCTTCGCGGCCTACACCACGCAGAGCCTGACACCCTTGGCAAACGAGCAGACGCTGACGACGGATCAACAGTCCGGCGTTCTTCGGAACGCCGTGACAGCAGGGGCTGCGCTCGGTGTTGGTGTGACGCTCCTGCTCACCTACCGGCGTCAAAGAGCCACAGAAGAAAATCTCTCGATCACTAACAGCCTTTTGGAACTACAGCAACGGCAGCATTATACCCAGGTGGTCTCCGCCCTGAGGGACCGATACTCACTTGCAGCAGAACAGCTGGGGAGCAAAAAACTCCCCCTTGCCATTGCTGGCGTCCATTCGATCGAGTCCCTGACCGATGAATGGTTTGCGGAGAACAACGATGTTGAGCGGCAAAACTGTGTAAGTCTTTTGACTGAATTTCTAAGACTGGCGAAGAAGGACAAGGATAGTCTTTCGGATGTAGGCTCGCTCATTACCGCGACCATCCTCCGCCGCTTAAAGGCAGGGCTCGCGGAGGGTCGGTACTGGGGGCTGCGCATCAACATGGCATATCATGCCCCGTCCAACATTTCCGACCTATACGTCAATGGCGCACAGCTGGACCTCCGAGGCGTTCGTGCCGAGAAACGTGGAGACTATGACATCGGCAGCATGACCAGGTGGTACATGGCCGCCGGCAGCGTCGACCTGACCGATCTGCAGCTGGACATGGGCAATCTTCGCTTCCAGGACTCCGTGTTTCATGGCGGCAGCATCAGATACAGTATCGACGAAAACGGCAATGGCCGCGGTCGAATTGACTTCAACCGATGCACTTTCAGCGGAACAAGCTTTGAAAATGTCGACCAAGGCCGCGATGCCCTGTCCCTAACCTTCAAAGATTGCCGATTTGAAGACGGTAGCTTTAGCTTCGCCACGTATCAGCGGCCTAAATCCTTGTCTTTCATCAACTGCACCTTCGACAAGAACATATTTGCAGGCAGTAAAGAAATGAGCGGGTTTGACTTCACCGAACTCTTGGTTCAGAACTGCGAATTTGCGGCCGGCCTTCAAAAACACGAAACTCGGAGTGCGACAGAGGTTCCAGAGCGCGATTAGTTTGGCGACGGTCATTCTTCGCCGGCAGCCCGAGGTCGGGCCAGTCAGCGGGCGGCGTCGCCGTTCGCTGTGACCTCATCGACGGCACCGCGCAGCCCGGCAGTATGGAGCTCGGGGAGTGGACTGCGACATATTGCACGTGCCTCGTTGGCAGAGACACCCAGCATTCGCAGCATCGCCTCGGTCGCCTCATCCGTCGTCTCGGCGTCGTCGCGGTCCGGTTCGGCATGGATGAGCTGTCCAAGGAAGGTTGCGGCGCCGACGGCGCACACCACCGCGACGTCGACGTCTGCCATTGTGAACCGTCCGGATTCGACGCCGGCCACGATGTCACGCCGGACACGCGGTGTCAGTCCTTTCTGCGCGCCAAGGAGGTCCAGCGCGTTGTGCAGGATTACCTTGCTGAGCTCAGGTTCACGGCGGTGGAAGCGACCGGTCAACCTGAAGCTGGTCGCAAACGCGACGGCGGGGTCGTCGACGTCCGTGGTGAGCTCGTCGAGGACCGCGCCGAGGAGGTCCATGACGTGCTCCACCGCTGCCTCGAACAGCTGGTCTTTCGACTCAAAGTGGTTGTAGAAGGAGCCGATCCCAACGTCCGCGGCCTGCGTGATCTCCAGCACCGGCGTGTTGGTCTGCCCTTGAGCCAGGAATGACTGTGCTGCGCGGACCAACGCGGCGCGAGTCTGCGCCTTCCGTCGATGCGACCGGGTTGGTTCCGGGGACGAGGCTGGGGCTTGGGTCAACGCTGGCTCCTTGAAGTCATCCGGTCATAGGAATCCTACCAGCGCCCGATCAACGGTGAAGAAATCTTCAACTTCCCTTGACTGACGATATCTTCATAACCGAATATATATTCAGAAAGTGAGGCCATCCATGAACGATCACCATGACCACCCTGGGACCCACAGCGATCTGCACACTGACCTGCACAGTGAGCAAGGGGCGCTGCGAGGCGAGCACCGCGGACGGGCGGCTAACCCGCTCATCAAGGTGCATGACATCGCCTGGCTCGAGTTCCAGAAGCCGGACCTGCTCGCTGCAGAGACCTTCGCGCACGCCTTCGGCTTCGCCACGAGCCTGCGCACCCCTGAGGAGCTGCACCTGCGAGGCAGCGACACCGGAGCGCCGTGCGTGATCGTGCGGCGCGGACCGAGATCGCAATACGTGGGGGCCGCGTTCACTGCGGCCGAGGCCTCAGACGTCCTTCGCCTGGCTAACGCGACGGGCACGGCCCCGAAAAAACTACCGGAGACCATCGGGGGCATAGGGGTCGGCCTCGTGGATCCGAGCGGCGCCGCGATTCGCGTCGTCGCAGACACGCACAAACTCCCTTCGCTGCCGGCCCAGACGCCCCTCACATTCAACGCAGGCCGCGAGCTGGCGCGGACCAACCAGAGCCAGCGGCCCCTGCGTCAACCAGCGACGGTTCAGCGCCTCGGTCACGTCGTGCTGCAGAGCACCAAGTACCGTGAAACGCTCGACTGGTACCTGGAGCACCTCGGCCTGATCGTCAGCGACTTCCTCTACTATCCCGGCCAGCGCGAGCGCGGTCCGACAATGAGCTTCATCCGCTGCGACCGGGGTTCCACGCCAACCGATCATCACACCATCGCGATGACGCTGGGACCGACGAATCGCTACGTGCACTCGGCATACCAGGTCGCTGACATCGATGCCCTTGCCGCCGGCGGTGAGCTTCTGCGCGACCTTGGATACCACCGTTCGTGGGGGATCGGCCGCCACATCCAGGGCAGCCAAATCTTCGACTACTGGCGCGATCCCAATGGGTTCCTGGTCGAGCACTTCACCGATGGGGACATGTTTGACTGCACCCTCGAGCCCGGGTGGGCACAAATGTCCGCCTCCAATCTCGCCCAGTGGGGCCCTCCGGCGAGCAAGGACTTCCTCGGTATCGCCCCGGGCCGAGAGTCGCTGCGTGAGCTGGCCTCGATGGTCTCCGCCCTCCGCGACGACAACGAGTTTGATTTCGCGCGCCTGCGCGGCCTGATGAAAGTAGCCACCTCATGACCGTCTCCATCTTGCGTACTGCCGACAATTGGTGGGTCCACACGCCCACCGGTGCCGCCCGTATCGCCACTCCTGCGACCACCACTGGCGAGCTGATCGCCGATCGGGCGGCCATCCAAGCAGCGATCGCCCGCGGCGAAACTGTGCCGGAGGAAAGCCTGGACCTTATCTCGCCGATCACAGTGCCGTGCCGTGTGGTAGCCCAGATGACGAACTTCGCCTCGCACGTGAAGGACGCCGGCATGGATCCCAAGAAAATCCCACTGACCTTCTTCCGCAAGTCCTCTGGCTCGATCAGCGGGCCCCATGACGACGTCGTCCGGCCGGCGCACGTGCGGTTCCTCGACTACGAGGCTGAGATCGGCCTCGTGATGGGCCAAGAGACCCCGGTCGGCTCTGTCATCACCGATGACACGATCGCCGATTACGTCGCGGGGCTCGTGATGACCAACGACGTCTCGGCCCGCGACGTGCAACTCCCGAAGACCCAGTTCTACGAGTCCAAGTCCTACCCGAGCTTTACGCCCACCGGACCGACGCTCGTGCTCTTCGATGCCGAGGACTGGAGCCGCTTCGGTGAGCTGCGGTTGCGGCTGTGGGTGAACGGCGAGATCCGTCAGGACATGACGGTGGCCGACATGATCTACCTGCCCGTCGAGGCGCTGCGGGCACTCACCCGCTTCCAACACCTCTCCCCCGGTGACCTGGTACTGACTGGCACCCCCGTCGGCACCGCACTGAGCGCACCAGCGAAGCCGGTCGAGATCATCAGCAATCTGCTCCCCCGGGCCACTAAGTGGCGCCTGTTCTTCAAGGCCCAGGGCCGCAATCGAAAGTACCTCAAGTGCGGTGACATCATCGAGATTGCCATCAGCACCGACGACGGGAAGATCGACCTGGGGCGCCAGCGCACGACGGTGAGGGACGCCCGGTGAACGGCACGCCTCTCTGGCCGCCATACGCGGGCCCAGATGACATCGTTGACATCGAGAGGACCCCCCTCTCCGAACGCGGACTTCCGGCGTCGACGTACGAGCTGCTGTGCCGAGCCGCCCGGCTCTGGCCGGACCGGACGGCGGCGGCAGTCCTTGCGAACACCGAGCGCTGGCAGGAACCCGTCAAGCTGACGTTCGCGGAGCTTCTCGCCAATGTGAACCGGATAGCGAACCTGCTGAGAGAAATTGGGGTCGGCCGCCAGGACACCGTGGCCTTGCTCTCGCCCAACTGCCAGGAGCTCATCTCCGCGACCCTGGCCGCCCAGGCTGCCGGAATCGCCGTCCCGATCAATCCCGGCTTGTCCGAGGCCCACATCGCCGAGCTGCTCCAGCGCTCGGGCGCGCGTGTGCTGGTGGCGGCCGGGCCCGACATCGATCCAGTCGTCACCGAGGCCGTTTTAAGCCTCGCGAAGAATGGCCTGGTGGACCATGTGCTCCTGATGTCACCGACCGGGCAGGCACCCGCCGGGCCGGCCTCGACCGTCGGATACGCAAGCGTGGACTACCTGGCACGCCGGGCAGCAAACGCGTCGGCCGAGCAGTTCCACGGCCATCGGCCCGGACCAGGCGATATGGCGGCACTTTTCCACACTGGCGGCACCACCGGCACCCCGAAGCTGGCGGCACACACCCAAGCCAACGAGGTCGCAGACGCCTGGATGCTCGCAGCGAACGACCTCCCGGACGAGGACGCCGTGTACTTCGCCGCGCTGCCGTTGTTCCACGTCAATGCCCTCGTGGTGACCGTCCTCGCTCCCCTTTTCAAGGGCCAGACCGTCGTGTGGGCCGGACCGCTGGGCTACCGCGACCCTGCCCTCTACGGCGTCTTCTGGAAGCTGGTCAAGCACCACCGGATTAGCGCCATGAGCGCGGTCCCTACCGTATACGCCACGCTTGCCGCGTCTCCCGTAAACGCCGACATCAGCAGCCTGCGCCACGCCATGGTCGGAGCCAGCCCCTTGCCCGCGGCCGTCCGTGCCGGCTTCGAGAAAGCCACCGGCGTCACCCTGATCGAAGGCTACGGCCTGACAGAAGCGACGTGCGTAAGCGTACGGAGCTTCCCAGACGCCACTAAGAGTTCGCTCGGCTGCCGACTGCCCTACCAAAAGATCAAGGCTGTGCACGTCGACGACGCCGGGCACTGGCATGATGTCCGACCAGGCGTGAGAGGCCAGCTGGTAATCAAGGGCCCGACGGTCTTTCCCGGCTACGTCATCGGCAACGGCCCACACGGCCTCGTGCTCGACGGCCTCGGCAAACTGCGGGACGGCTGGCTCGACACCGGGGACCTCGGACAGGTCGATGAGGACGGCTTCGTCCGGCTCACCGGTCGTGCCAAGGATCTGATCATCCGAGGCGGCCACAACATCGACCCTGCAATCGTCGAGGACGCCCTCCTCACCCACCCGGACGTGACCGGCGCAGCGGCGGTCGGCAGACCCGACCGCCATGCGGGAGAGGTACCTGTCGCCTACGTAACGTTGGCTGCGGGGGCGGCAACCGGGTCCGAGGACCTGATCCGCTGGGCGGATGACCGGGTCGGGGAACGGGCGTCCTCGCCGAAGTCGGTCACAATCGTCGATCGGCTTCCGGTCACTTCCGTCGGCAAACTTTACAAGCTCGCGCTCCGGGCGGACGCCACCAGGGTAGCGCTGGACGAGGCTTTGCAGGAGATCGCCGCCGTCCACGCCGTGGAGACCGAGATCGAGGACGGCACGATTGTCGTCACCGTGAGTGCTGACGAGGCATCGCATGCGGCCGTCAAGTGCGCCCTCGACGAGTATGGGGTCCGATGGCGGATCACGCACCGTCCCGCCCGAAAGGCGGAACGATGATCGTCGTCCTCACGATAGCGCTGGTTGGATGTTTCACCATGCTTGGCCTGGCAAAGGTGCTTGGCGCGGCGGGGATGCCGGCCCGCGCCGCACATGTGGGCTTCACCAGCGCCTCCTTTAGGCGCATCGGCGCCCTGGAGCTTCTTGCCGTCCTCGGCCTCCTGCTCGGGCTGGTCCTGCCGTGGATCGGGCTAGCCGCAGCCGTCGGCCTCCTGCTTCTGATGACGGGAGCCTGCATCACCCATCTCAGGAAGGGCGACGGTCCACGTGAGATCGCCCCGGCGGTCGCCATGATGGCTGGACTCGTCGGCTATCTTGTTCTCGTTTCGGCGGCAATAGTATGAGCGCCCACAACGACGGCGTTGCGCCGGTGGTGGTGGTCGGTGCTGGCCCTACCGGGTTGGCTGTCGCCACCCTACTCGGCCAGTACGGCGTTGAGTGCCTCGTCCTGGAACGCCGGGAAGGGGTCCGCCCGCTGCCACGCGCGGTACATCTCGACGACGAGGTCTATCGCATCCTCAA
Source organism: Arthrobacter sp. NPDC056886 (assembly GCF_042788715.1). Classification (NCBI taxonomy): domain Bacteria; kingdom Bacillati; phylum Actinomycetota; class Actinomycetes; order Micrococcales; family Micrococcaceae; genus Arthrobacter; species Arthrobacter sp. NPDC056886. Next base: position 43,316 of record NZ_JBHUBT010000007.1, on the reverse strand, counting down.
CCGTCTAGGCGTGGGGACGCAGTTCGCCGGACTCAGCCGCCCTGCGCACGGGCTACGTTTGCTCGCACCCGACCACCGGGTGCTCGCGGAGTTCCAGCGACCGGCCGACGGCGGCGCCCACGGTTACCCCCAAGCGAACATGTTTGACCAGCCGGACCTCGAGCATCTCATGCGCAACAACCTCCGGATCATGCCTACGGTGACCCTGCGCGGAAATGTCGAAGTTCTCCGTGTGACCCAAGGCAACGCGGCAGCAGTCCAGGTGGACTTCACGGATCGTGCCACGGGGGCACGCGAGTCGGTCCATGCCAGCCACGTCCTCGGCTGCGATGGCGCCAACAGCATGGTGAGGGGTGCCATCGGCGCGGAGATGGAGGACCTGGGCTTCGAACAGCGCTGGCTGGTTGTCGACGTCGACACCTCGGCGCAACTGAACCAGTGGGAAGGCATCCACCAGCTGTGCGACTCCCACCGTGCCGGTACCTACATGCGCGTCGGGGACGTCCGCTATCGCTGGGAGTTCCAACTGCTGCCTGACGAGACTGCCGCCGACTTTGCGACGATAGATACGCTCCATCCGCTGATCCGGCCGTGGACCGGCGACGTCCCGGTGGAGGATCTGCGCGTGATCCGGGTCGCCGACTACACCTTCCGCGCCCAGGTCGCCAACAAGTGGCGCGACCGCCGGGTCTTTGTCCTCGGCGACGCCGCTCACCTGAGTCCTCCCTTCATAGGTCAGGGCATGGGGGCCGGACTCCGGGATGCGGTGAACCTTGCCTGGAAGCTCGCCGGTGTTCTTGCCGGCGACCTCCCCGCAACCACGCTGGCCAGCTACCAGACCGAGCGCAAGCGGCACGCGAGAAGAACCATCACTGTCGCAAAGCTGTTCGGCCTCACCATGACCGCGGGTGGTCGCGTCGTTACGGCCCTGCGGAGGTTCCTCGCACTGGGCCTGCACGTCGTGGCAGGCCATCCCGCAGAATCATGGACAGCTATCCCCCTCGGCTCTCGGCTCTCGGCACTCGCCCCCATCTCCGCCGTCGGACGTCTCTGCCCCAACTCCCGCATCTCGGTCACCCCGGACGCCAAACGATTCGATGACGTCGCCGGAGACGGATTCGCACTGCTGGCTCTCGCGATCACCCCCGAGGAGCACGACCAGATCCTGCAAAAGGGCGCGGGGCCCGTCGCCCCCGACCCCGGCTCTGAGCTCCACCAGTGGCTCGTCCGGCATCGGATCGCTGCTGCGGTTGTCCGCCCGGATCGGGCCGTGATGTCAACCTCGGGCTCCGTCGCCGGATGCCTCACCCGCCTGCCGTCATTCAACTCAGCCGCTCCCCTCCCCAAAAACTAGAGGAACACCATGAACTCCCCGACATCCCTGGCCACAATCGACGACACTCTCGCCATCGACTCCGACAGCACCCAACGGCTCTTCCTCGACGCGCGGACAGCCAATAGCTTCTCCTCCAAACCGGTCCCAGCCGACACGCTGGCCGCGATCTACGAGCTGACGAAGATGAGCCCCACGATGATGAACAACCAGCCGCTGCGCATCACCTGGGTCCAGTCACCCGAAGCCCGCGAACGTCTTGCCTCGCACCTGGCGGAAGGCAACCAGGAAAAGACCCGCAGCGCCCCGGCAGTCGCGGTGCTGTCCTATGACAGCGACTGGCACGAACATTTCCCAACGTTCTTTCCACCCGCACCCGAACGCAAAGCAATGTTCGACGGCGACAGGAACACGCGCGCCGAAATCGGCAAGAACAACGCCTGGCTCCAATCGGGGATTTTCATCATGGCGGTCCGCGCAGTCGGACTCCATGCTGGCCCCATGGGTGGATTCGACGCCGCCGGCGTTGACGCTGAGTTCAACGCCGGTACCGCACACCGGGCGTTCATGGTGGTCAACGTCGGGGAACCAGGCGAGAACGCCTGGTTCCCACGCCTGCCCCGCCTCTCAGCCGACATCGCCGTACGAACCATTTAACTAGTCGCATGCCACAACAGGCAGGGTCTTCTTCTTCCACCGTCGAAGGAGGAGGCCCTGCCTGTTGTGATCCGTTGGATCCTTCGGGAAGCCCGTGCTTTGCCGCAGGACGGGTGCCTCTCGCATTAACTCAACTGCCGGCCGGTTCGAGGTCGATGCCGTTACTGAAGCGACCCAGAGCCACCGTCTCCGGTGAGTTCAACATCCCGCGTCGCCCGATGCGCTGCCGCCACCACGCCGGTGATGGCCAACTGCTTCCCCGGCGCGGGGCCTCTCATCCGGCAGCACCCACGTGTTGGCGTTCCGCACAGGCAACCAAACAATTGCTTCCACCACAGGTGGTGGGCATTGCAACCCAGCTTTTATACGTTGTATGGTTATTGTTCCATACAACGTATGGTTCTGCGACGTATCCCGCATCGTCAGCGCAATAGCCCATCCCACCCTGTACAGAGGAGCAACCCATGACCGTGCACTCCACGGACAACCTGCCATCCAGCCCGGAAGACGTCGAAGCAGTCAAGACCCAAAGACAGGGTCCCGGTCGGCGTTCGCGCTGGGATCTCAGCACTCTGCGCGAGCTGTGGCGGTTCAAGGACTACGGCCGACCCGAGCGGAAGTCGCTGGTTCTGGGCATGCTGATGAACGGCGGGCAAATGGCCGCCAATCTTGCGGCCCCCTGGCCGCTAGCGCTGGTCATCAACGACCTGCTCCAGGACAAGGGCCAGGACAAGGGCCAGGCCCAGAGCGGGATCCTGCACACCGTCGCCGGGTGGTTCGGCGGTTCGTCGATGGCGATGCTGCTGGTCGCGGCGAGCGCCGTGCTCGTGATCACCGCTGTCGCGGGGATGTTCTCCTACCTGGGCGACATGTACATGAATGGGTCCGGCCAGCGGATCACCTCGCGCATCCGAGCTGATGTGTTCGCCTACACCCAGCGGCTGCCGATGGCCTTCCACGACCGGCAGTCCGTCGGCGAGCTGACCAGTAGGGTCGTTTCCGACACGTCAACGGTGGAATCGACCCTGCGGGATGTGGGCACCGATCTCGTCCCGTCGGTGCTGACACTGGCCGGTACCGCCGCCGTGATGGTCGCGGTGGACTGGCGCCTGGGGCTGATCGGGCTCGTCGTCGCCCCGCTGGTGTTCCTGACCGCCAATCACTTCGCAGGCCTGACCCGGCAGTACGCCCGTCGCAAGCGGGCCGCCACCGGCGACCTGACCGGGCTCGTCAGCGAGTCGCTGATGGGCATCCGCACGGTGCACGCGTTCGGCAACCAGCGGGTGCAAGACCAGCGGTTCGCCACGCAGAACGAGAACGTGCTCCGCCTGTCGCTGCGCTCGGTCAAGGTCAGCGCCAAGTTCTCCCCCGCCCTGCAGATGGTCGCCGCCGTGGGCACCGCGCTGGTGCTGTTCGTCGGCGGATACGGAGCTTTGAAGGGCTGGTGGCAGGTCGGGGTGCTGGTGGTCGTCACCAGCTACCTCAAGACCATGCTCTCGCCGATGAAGTCCCTGGCCAAGCTGGCACCTAGCTTCACCCAGGGCGCCGCATCGGCCCAACGGATCGCCGACATCCTCGATCAGCCCACCGACCACCAGGGCACCGACGAGCCGCTGCCGGCACGCGTCGGCGGCCGCATCGAGCTGCGGAAGGTCATGCTGGACTACGGCACCGGCCGCGGGCCGGTCTTCACCGACATCGATTTGACCGTCACTCCTGGCGAGCGGATCGCCCTGCTCGGTGACAACGGCGCCGGCAAGTCGACCCTCCTGTCCGTGATCGGCGGCCTCTACCGTCCCACCGCCGGCCAGGTCCTGCTCGACGGGCACTCGGTCCCCGACGTCCCGGAGCACTGGCTGCACCAGCAGGTGGCCATGGTCCTGCAGGACACCTTCCTGTTCTCTGGCACACTGGTCGACAACATCCGTTACGGTCGCCCCGAAGCCACGGACGCCGAGGTGGCTGCCGCCGCCAAGGCGGCCCTGGTCAGCGAGTTCGCCGATGACCTCCCCGACGGGCTCGACACCACCGTCGGTACCGGAGGGACCGGGCTTTCCGGCGGGCAGCGCCAACGCGTCGGCATCGCCCGCGCACTGCTCGTCGATGCCCCCGTCGTGCTCCTCGACGAACCCACCGCCGGCCTGGACGTTCACGCCGAGGAACTCGTTGTCCAGGCGCTGGGCCGGCTCGTCGAAGGTCGGACGATCATCGCGACGACGCATCGGCCCGCGGTCACTGCGCTGGCCACCCGCACCGTGTACCTGCGCCAGGGTGGCGTCTTGGACACCGAGCTGCCCGAGACCGCTCCGGCAGACCCTTCCGCCGACCAGACCCGCCTCACCACCATAGGAGCCTTCTAATGACCATCACCGCGACGAACACCCGAGTGCCGTCCACCCGCCGCACCAAGTCGTCGAAGAATCAGGCGGCGACCGCGGCCCCGCCCACGGCTGGCGAGGTGGTGCTCCAGGCCCTCCTCGCCCAGACCAGGGCGCTTCGGGCGGCCGAGCGCAAGGTGCGCGACGGCGACCCGAATGGGGTTACCAAGATGCGGGTCGCCATCCGCCAGCTACGTTCCATCCTTCGCGGCTTCTCCCGCATCCTCGATCGGCAGGTCACTCGACCGGTGTGCGCCGAGCTGGCCTGGCTGGGCCGCCAGCTCGGCGAGGAGAACGACACGCAGAGGACACTCATCGAGCTGAAACGACAGCACGACGCACTGCCGTCGGAGTTGATCGTCGGCCCCGTGGTCGACGACGCCCGCACCCAGCTGGACCAGCTCGCCGTTAGCAGCAGCCAGACCACCCAAGCCACGCTCGACAGCGATCGCTACGCCGCGCTCCGTCAGGTGCTGGACTGGCCGCCGGCCGACCCGCCCTTCACCGAACGCGCCGTGCGGCCCGCGGCGGAGGAGCTGCCAAAGAGCATCGCCAAGGCGCTGCGCACGCTCGACCGTTACCTCGTGGCCGCCCAGGCGCTCCCGGCAGGGACGGAACGGGATGAGGCGCTGCACGACGCCCGCAAGGCCGACAAGCAACTCCGCTACGTGATCGACGTCGCCGCCCCCGTCGTCGGCAAACCCGCCCGGCGGCTGGGCCGGCAGGCCAAGAAGCTCCAGGACCTGCTCGGCGACTACCAGGACGCGGTCGTGACCCGCCCAGTGCTGCAGGAGCTCGGTTCCGCCGCGTCGGCCAAAGGTCATCCGACCAGCACGTACTACCTGGTGGACGCTCTGGAGCAGGTCCGCACCGACCGTGTTCTGGAGAAGCTTCCTCGCCGGCTGAGCAGCCTCTACGACGAGGCGGCCTGGCTGCCCGACGCCGCTTCCCTCCAGTACGACGCGGGGACGTCGGCCGCGCGGACCGGGAGCGGGAACTGAAACGCACAGGAGCTGACAACTCGAGCGTTACCGGACGTCGACGGGGCCGCCGCAAGCCGAGCGCCGGCCCGGTCTCAGCCGGCCACCAAGGCCAGACAGCTCAGTGCCGCTGATGCCGAATCGTACGCCAGCAGAGGCAACCCGCTGCACATTCGCATCTGCATGAGCACCGTGGCAGACGCGACTAACCGCGCAGCGTGGCGTACTGCTGCAGGAAGCGGGCCAGTGACTCGGCCAGGGCGCGGATTTCTCCCGGGTCGACGCTCTCGTTCGGCGCATGGATAAGCGCGAGGGGTTCCTCGACGCCCAACAGGATGATCTCCGCGTCCGGGTAGGTGTCGGCAAACACGTTGCAGAGCGGGATTGATCCCCCCTGCCCCAGGGTCGTCATCGGCCGCCCGTAGGCCGCGAGCATCGCGGCACTCATGGCCTCAAATGCCGGACCGCCGACTGCCGCCTGGAAGGGGGACCCGATGGCCTCGAGGTCCACCGCAACGTGGACTCCCCAGGGTGCGGCGGCCCGGAGCTGGTCCATCAACGCTGAGTGGGCGTCGGCGGCGGCCATGCCTGGCGGGACGCGTAGGTTCAGCCGCGCGCCGGCCCGCGGCACGATCGCCGCCGTCGAACCCGTGACCGGCGGGCAGTCGATGCCGAGCACGGTGACGGCCGGTCGCGCCCAGAGCATGTCGGATACGCTGCCGTCGCCCAGCAGCGAGACGCCCTCGAGCACGCCGGCGTCGCCGCGGAACTGTTCCGGCGGATAAGGCGCGCCGGTCCAGGTCTGGGTGTTGTCCAGTCCCGAGACAGTGGTGTTGCCTTGTGCGTCCCGGAGGGATGCCAGCATCGAAATCAGCGCGGCCAGCGCGTCGGGGGCTGCACCGCCGAACATCCCGGAATGGAGTTCGGAGGTCAACGCCTCCACTCTCACCACGACATTGACCATCCCGCGCAAGGTAACGGTCGCCGCAGGGTGCCCCACTGCGGCGTTGCCCGTGTCGCAGACCAGGATGGTGTCGGCACGGAGCAGGTCAGGGTGGCTCGCTACGAACGCCTCCAGCCCGCCAGTGCCCTGCTCCTCCGAGCCCTCGACCACCACTTTCAGGTTCACCGGCACATCGTTGCCGAGCGCTCTCAGTGCCAGCAGTTGGGCCAGAATGTTGCCTTTACAGTCGGCGGCGCCCCGTCCATACCAGCGGCCATCTACCTCGGTGAGTTCGAAGGGCGGGGTGCGCCATGCGGCATCATCGAGGGGTGGCTGAACGTCATAGTGCGCGTAGAGGAGCACGGTGGGAGCATCCGGATCGGGTCCCGGTCTCGAACCGACTACAGCGTCCGAGCCGTCCGGCGTCCGCTCGAGGTGGGCATCGGCAAATCCAAGCTCAGCGAATTTGTCCAGGACCCACTGCGCCGCCCTTGCGCACTCCTCGGGGGGAAACTGCCGCGGGTCCGCCACCGAGCGGATGGCCACAAATCCGGCGAGCTCCCCCTGCGCCGGACGCATCAGATCGGCAATGCGGGAGCGTAAGTCCACGGCTCACCCTCCGCCCGAGTTGTAGGTATTGAGGCCGTCGATGAACTGCTGGAAGTCAGCCAGTTTGTCCGGGCAGTAGATCTTGATAATCGCGAGCTCGCCTTTGGCGACGCGGCCGTTCGCGATCACCGGCCTGCTTCCGGGCCCGGTTGCGCCGTTCGTCAGCTGGCTGTGGAAGGTGGCCCGGCTCAGCGCGTCGTTCGGGTTCGCGCAGACAGCGCCGCCGTCGTCGCCAAGCACCCGGGCTATCTGTTCGCGCGAGGGGGCCGTCCCCCCTGCCGCATCGATCTCCGCGATCAGCTGGTCGGCCTTCGCCAGGGACTGCTGGGTCTCCCTCGCATGCCGGAACATCACCAGGGCAGTCACGGCGAACAGCACCAGCAAGATCACGGAGACGATGTAAACGATCGAGCGGCTCCGCTTGGTTGAGGACTCCAGATGGGTGCTCATGACTCTGGCACCTCCGTCTGCGCCCCTTGTTCAGGCAGCTTCCAGGAGGGCTTGCGCAGCTTATAGAAGAGGAACGGAACGAGCAGGCCCAGGCCCAGTGCGCCGCCGGCGACGATCAGGAAATACACGAGCGGATCGCCGCTGCCGAATTGCGACGGCGGGACGAACCCGACGAGAAGGGCGGCCAGGGAGGCTGCGAATCCGACGCCGCAAAGCCCGACCAGCATCGGCGCCCGGTAGCCGCGCGGGTGGTCGGGGTCGTTGCGGCGCAGCCGCACCGCGGCGATGAACATCAGCAGGTACATGATCAGGTAGACCTGCGTGGTGATCACCGAGAAGATCCAGTACGTGCTCGAGACATCCGGGACCAGCGCGTAGCCGAGGGCGATCACGGTGGTGACGAGCCCCTGGACGACCAGGAGGTTCTGCTGTACGCCGTTTTTGTTCAGCTGTTGCAGGAACGGCGGGAGGTAGCCTTCCTCACGCGAGATCAGCAGCAGGCCCTTCGACGGACCGGCCAGCCAGGTCAGCATGCCGCCGAGGGAGGCAGCGACCAGCATGATGCCGAAGATCGGAGTAAGGGCCTGCAGGTTGAACGAGGCCAGCACCGCGTCGAAGGCCTGCATGACACCCGCCGTGAGGGAGAGCTGATCGGCCGGGACGATCCAGCTGATCGCCAGCGCCGGCAGGATAAAGATGAGCAGTACGAGTCCCATGGCCAGGAACATCGACTTCGGATATTCCTTGGCCGGGTCCTTTAACGAGGACACGTGCACTGCGTTCATCTCCATGCCACTGTAGGACAGGAAATTGTTTACAATCAGCACCAGGCTGGCCAGCCCCGCCCATTGAGGAAGGAGGTTTGCCGCGGTCATCGGAGCGGCAGATGGATTGCCTTGACCGAGGAAGACGGCGCCCAGAATGACGAGCACGGCGCCCGGAATAAGGGTGCCGATGATCAGGCCTCCGCCAGCCAGGCCTGCCACGCCCTTCGTGCCGCGGGATGAGACGTACACACCGGACCAGTAGGCGACCACGATCACTAGGGCCGTCCACACGCCGCTACTGGCCAGTGCCGGGTTGAAGACGTAGGCGAGCGTGCTCGCGACGAACCCCAGAAGGGTCGGATAGTAGAAGATCGTCATGGCGAACTGGCACCAGACCGCTAGGAAGCCCATCGGTTTGGAGATCCCGGACGATACCCAGTTGTAGATGCCACCCTTCCATCCGGACGCCAGTTCAGCGGACACGAGGGAAGTGGGCAGGAGGAAGACGATCGCGGGGACCACGTAGAGGAAGACTGAAGCAAGGCCGTAGACGGCCATGGTCGGGGCGGCTCGCAGACTGGCCACCGAGCTGGTGGTCATCAGCGCCAGCGCCACCCAGGAGATCCACACGGCCGGGGGTGCCTTCGGCCGGGTCACTGCCTGTTCGCTCACGTTAGACACACCCTTGGGTGCGCCGTGGTCTGTGCCACGGGCCAGGCGGAGTAATACCGCCTGGGGCGAGTAGTCGACTGTTCGAACATGCCACTGCCCCCTGTCACACAAAGTGCTCGGTGTCTACAGCATGGACCTAGTAATTGGCCGGGAACAGTCACCAACTCCCCTATACGTCAGGTCGCGGGGGTGCTAATTTGAACGGCTTCGGGTGCGCTTCCAGAGCAAGTCGGTGGCGGCAATGTCCGACTGTCACGGTCGAGAAAACGAGCAGACGTAGCCCGCTTGGCCCAGTGCTGGCTTCGCCGCCTCTGCGATGGCCGTGGCCCCGTAATCGACCACTTGGTCAGCGGTGAGGGTGCCGAACGCCCCGATCGACATCGCAATGTAAACAGCGGTGGCAATCGACAGCGCGGACTCTCAGGAGCGATCTCGTTCCGGGTCCACGTCAGATCGTGGACCACGTCGGCTGACTAGTGGACGATTCTCATCTCGTGCGAGGTCTGGTTGAGTCGCCGTCCGCCGTCAGGAATGACCGTCACAATGTCCTCGATCCGTACGCCGAACCTGCCCGGCAGGTAGATTCCGGGTTCGATCGAGAAGCACATGCCGGGGTGGAGGATCTGGGTTTCGCCCTCGACCATGTACGGCGGCTCGTGAGTCGTCAGTCCGATTCCGTGCCCGACGCGGTGAATGAAGTAGTCGCCGTAGCCAGCTTCAGTGATCACCGCCCGAGATACGCGATCGATCTCCTGGCACTCGACGCCTGGCCACACGGCCTCGAACCCGGCCTGCTGTGCGTGTCTGACGACGTCGTGGACCTCGCGCTCCTCGGCGGTGGGTTCGCCGACGTGCACTGTCCGCGTCGTGTCTGATCCGTAGCCGTGTTTGAGGCCGCCGAAGTCGAGCACCACCATGTCGCCGTCCTCGATGATCCGCGGGCCGATCTCGTGGTGAGGGTTGGCGCCGTTCGGACCCGACCCAACGACGGTGAAGTCCACCTGCGAATGACCGAATTGGCGAAGCAGGTCCGCGAGATCAGAGCCGACGTCGGTCTCGCTGCGCCCAGCGAACCGCACGGTGACGATCTCCTCGTACGCCTGGTCTGCCGCCGCGCCGGCCGCCGCCAGCCGCTCGATCTCGTCGTCATCCTTGATCGCCCGAAGCATCGGCAGGGCGGTCGTCATCGAGACGTAGGACGAGTTGGGCAGTCGATCCTGCAGGCCGAGGAGGTGCATGGCCCAGGCGGAGTCAGAGACGGCATAACGTCCGGTTCCGGCCATCAGCGTCGCAGATTCCGTGTAGGGGTCGCTCCCGTCGGTCCAGTCGGTGATCCTCAGAATCGAGGCGCTGACGGCCGCTTCCGCGTCGGGCCTTTCGAGCCTCGGAACGATCATGGCGGGCTCCGCGTCGACGGGGATCACGAGCATGGTGATGCGTTCAGTGATGGCCACGGGTGCATACCCCGTGAGGTACAGCAGGTCCGGGCCGGGAGTGACCAGGATGCCGTCGAGCCCGGCATCTTGGGCGGCGCGGGCTGCTCGCCGCAACCGCTCGGCGAAGTCATCGGCGGTGAACGGAGCCGGCTCGGAAGGGCTGCGATGATCACTCATGGTTCGCATTTTCGTGCGCCGGGCATCACTGGTCAACCCGTCGCGCCTCCGGTAATCCCGCGTCGCTGCCCCGACCCGCCGTTACGCGTCCCGTTCCCCGCAAGGTTTGGCCGATGGGGCACTTGCGTCTGGACAACCGTCTTTACAGGCTTTTCCTTCCGGCAGGCTGTTGTCGGGGATATTCTGGGGAAATCAGCAGCGCGAGCGGGCCGGTGATCATGGTTCGTGGAGGAGGCTGTATAGCTTCATTGGCAGCCGCCCTGCAGTAGCAGGGCTGGAAGCCTTCCTGTTAGGAGCTGCCTTGAATACTTCAATGACGAGACCAGCCAACCGTTCTGGCGGCGGGGTTCAAAGGACGTTCGGCGTCGAGGAGGAATTCCTGCTCGTCGATGCCACGACGGGGCAGCCCGCACCCGCCGCGGAAGAGTGCTTGGCCAAGTCCCCGCAGCGCCCTGAAACCAGTGGCGGCCCATCCTTGGCTTTGGAGGTCCAGCAAGAGCAGCTTGAGGCCGTTGGGCCTGTCTGTTCTACGCTGCAGGAAGTGATTGCGGGCATCCGAGAGGGCCGGCGGCTTGCCGACGAGGCGGCCCGTTCGGTGGGTGCACGAGCGGTCGCCGTGGCCACCAGTCCCGTCCCGGCCACTCCCACCCTCGTGCCGCAGCCTCGATTCCTGAATATGGCAACCCGATTCGGCTTGACGCTCAGGGAGCAACTCACCTGCGGCTTCCATATTCATGTCGGTATCACCGACGGTGAGGAAGGGGTGGCAGTCCTGGACCGAATCCGGGTCTGGTTGCCCGTGTTGCTGGCGCTCAGCGCGAACTCCCCTTTCTGGCACGGCGCCGACACCGGATACGCAAGCTTCCGCTACCAGGCTTGGAACCGCTGGCCGACCGCCGGGCCCAGCGAAAGGTTCGGATCAGAACGCGAATACCACCGGTACGTGCAATCCCTGCTGACAACGGGCGTACTCCTTGACGAAGGCATGGTGTACTTCGACGCGCGCCTCTCCCGGAACCACCCGACGGTGGAGGTACGCATCGCCGACGTCTGCATGGAGGCCCCACACGCGGCCGCGATTGCCGCGATAGTGCGGGGCCTCGTTGAACGGGCCGCCCAGGAATGGCGCGCCGGGATTTCTGCGCCCCGTCTGTCCGCCGGGCAACTGCGCCTGGCGGCGTGGAAAGCAAGTCAATCAGGAGTCGAGGACACCCTGCTGCACCCCCTGCTGAACATTCCATGCCCGGCCGCCGAAGCGGTCCAGGTCCTCCTCTCCCATATCCGGCCGGCCCTGGCCGACAGCGGGGACGAGGAGCAAGTGAGCGCGGAAGCGGCCCGGATCCTGACCTCCGGCACAGGATCACGCCGGCAGCGCGAGATCATGATGAGCACCCAGAGTCTGCCCGCCGTGGTGCTCGAGGCCATCGGACACACCCACGGGACCGCCCCGGCCCCGCATCGCCGATCCCGGCGCCTGCAAACTAGCTGACTGACCCCTACGGGACACGAATGCACAGCCACGACGGCGTTCGGTGTGCCCGCTCTCCCGAGCTCCGACTCGACCCGCGGGGATGTATCGTCTGACGGCGTCCCGGCAGAGAACCGGTGACGCAACGTCAGGCGGCCACTAGAGGGTCGTCGCGGAGCATGGCCGGAGCACGTTCAGGAGGCGTCGGGCCGTCTTGGACGCTGCGCGTTGCCTTGGTGGTGCTAATGACCCATGATTTTTGGGTGTCGGCTGAGGATTTCGGCTCGTTTCCGGACGGCGTCAACGTAGTCGTTGAACGCCTGCTGCGTGTCGGACACGAACTCGCAGAGCAGGAGCCCGCAAAGCGGGCCAGTGAACTCTTCTTTTACGCGCAGGTGCGTCATGCCGCCCCGGGGTTCAAGCGTGAAGGTGCGCACACCGGTGAGCAGGCCCAAGGGCAGCCCCTGGGTCCAGGTCATTGCTTCCCCGGGCACCTGCTGGACGCGCAGCCGGAAGGTGCGGTTCCCTCCGGTATGGCTGCGGATTCTGATGGTGCCACCGTTGCGCAGCTCGCCCCTGATGTGGGTGATGCCGGATTCCCATACGGTGTAGTTCCGTGCATCCGTAATGATGTCCCAGACGGTGGAGCTTCGGGCGTTGATCAGTGTCTCGCCCTCGACGCAGTGCCTGGACTTACCTTGTCTCTGGCCGGGAGGGCGACGGGTTGTGGGCACCTGGTCTGTAGACATCAGTGCGCACCCCAAGCCATTGCCCGCGGGACCGGACTGCCGTCGCGGCCATTCAGAGGGCGGCCGGCCCCATGGCCGATGGCGCCGGCAAGGGGCAACGCCGGATTCTGGACGGCCTTGACACAGCAGTCTTTCGCGGCCGGCCGGTTGTGCATCCCCGGCAGGACGTTCCCTACTGTTACTTCGGTCAAGAGATTCTCCTTTTCAAAACGGAGTGATAGCCGGATATTAGCCCGGCTTCCTGTGCGCAGCCGGAAAGTCCATTGACCGGTTCATGTCTCACAGCCTCCGGCCGGCCCGAGTCCCCTGCGAGGTCACTGCGTCTGCTGCTAGGCAGTACCGGGGCCATGGCGCTCTCAGACCAGTGCCTTGCTCTTGATCCGTTCAAATTCATCAGCGCTGATGGTTCCAGAGTCCCGAAGGGCCGTGGCTTTGGAGATCTCCTCGCTCGGACTCGGTGCAGCGACGCTACGGATGTAGGCGTTCGAAGCCTCCCGGTTCGCCCGCGACCGTTCCATGGACCGCTCCGTCATGCCCTTACCGCGGGCAATCAGGTATACCAGCACGCCCAACACGGGCACGAAGACCAGGAAGAAAATCCAGACGGCTTTCCACCACCCGCTCAGCTTGTCGTCGCGGAACAGATCCCCAAAGACGGCGAACAACGCCCAGAGGAAGGCGATGAACGCGTATACGAAGAAGAACCACCAGAAAAAATCCCAAAAGTCTTCCAAGAAACTCATGTCAACTTCCCTGCTTTCGGTCGGAGCGGTGTTGTACGGGAATGCAGCTTGGGCAAGACTGAGGCTGCTGCTTGCCTACCGGAGAACCTCGGGGTCAGCACTTGGTCGCCGTCTGCAGGTCACTGACCGCGGCCTGGACGTTGGCCGCGTCGTCCCAAAGGGACGCGGCCGCCTGGGTCAGGGTTGCGTCATCCGGGACGGCTCTGACAGCTGCGTCGAACTTGTTTTCGGCCGTTTTGACGCCGTCCATCTCGTCTTTGGCTACGTCCTGGCTCGCCTTGACCAGGTCGTCATAGGTCTTCGCGACCTGTTCGCGTGCCGATTTGATCTGTTCTATGGTGGCGCCCGGTTTTAGTGTCTGTTTGAAATTTGTCAGGGATCCGGCGAAGGCGCTGGCCGCCGCGCAGGCCTGCGAAACGTTCTTCTCCGCTCTGGCGCTGCTGACGGACGTTCCGGGGCTTGATGTGCCGCAGCCTGTGAACAGTGCTATGGCTGCCCCGGCTGCGATCGATCCTGCCAGGATCGGGTGTGGTCTGGACACTGAGGGCTCCTTTCCGAAATGGATTGCGGCTGGGAGGTCTGCCATGCGCGAGTCCGATTATTGTCTGCCCGCACCGTGGGTGTGGACCTCATCCGGGGAAGATGATCCGAAGTGGCAGAAGCCGGAGTCGCGGTTGCCCCGCCATGAAATAGCGGCCACCGCGGGACCCCGTACCGACAGTTGGCTGCAGCAGCAGATCCCCGCCAATCGTGGACTCATCGTCCTTCAAACAGGACGGGGTGCTGGTCAGCCGGTCCTACCCGGGGATCCGGTACTCCTCGGCCATGAGGCGCCAGGCTTTGCCGGTGGTGCTCACCGTAAGCGTGTAGGACCCCTGGGGCAGGGTGACACCGGTGGCCCCGGAGCGGGCCTTGATCAGCGAAAGAACGGTGAGAGCCGGCCCCTTCACGGGCTGGAGGTAGACGACGGCCGGTCCAGTGAAGGCGTACTCGATGTGGAGCCTGCCGGTGACGGTCACAACGGGCACCGCGGGTTCGGCGGCGGAGGCCTCCGCGATGGTGACCCACTCTTTCACCGGTGGCGTCGGGGCCGGGTTCAGCAGTGCGTTCATAGCGGTGACGGTGGCGGTGAGGGTCCCAGTGACGGGAGCCGCGATGATGCAGAACACCGCACCACCGAGGGCGGCGGCCAAGACCGTCGAGGCCATACGCAGGCGGCGGCGTAGGGAGTTGGTGCCGGCCAACGGCATGGAAGCACCGTCAGCGGCGTATTCCCTGGTGATCCGGAACAGGTCAATGAGCCACCAGATCCCAAACCCACCGAGGGTCAGCAGCTTCAGGGTGCCGGTGACGGGCCGGCGGAGATAGAACCGGTCCGCGCCGATGAAGCCCAGGCACAGGGCCAGCAGCCACGCGGTGCGCAGGGAGCGCATCGGCAGCAGCTCACCTTCGAAGAAGAGCCCGTACTGCTCGGTCGGGGGCACATTCCGATTCTCGAACAGCCACGTTGGGATGTCCACGGTCTTTCGGCACCTCGGCAGCAGGCCTCGGGTTCAACGCTTCTTGCCCCCAACACCCGGCACGGACGCGACTTGCTTCATCCACGCCGCGATCTGGCGTTCATCGACGTCGTCCAAGGATTCGAGCTCCACACCCCGCGTCGACTTGCCCATCCCCACCGGTGTCACCGGCGGTACAGGCTCGAGCACCGCGCCATTCACAAACATGAGTTTGATATGGCCAGCAAAACCGCCGCAGCTGAAGCACCACCCGTCGCCGACGCCGTAGTACGACATGCCCCACTTCACGGAGCGCTGGAGGTCGGGCAGCGTCTTTGCCGCCAGCGCATCGACCGCTTCGGCGATGCCGCGCTGCGGCTGCGGCAGGCTGGCGATATATGCGAAGACCGGCTTGTCGCCGACCGCCGCTTTCGCGGGGCTTGCCCTGCCGGTCATGGCTTCCGGCAGAGTAGTGGCGACATCGACATGTACCGCTGCGCGCGAGGCCGGCTTTTCGACTTCCCTCTTACCGATCTCCCTGCTGGTCATGGAGAGCATTATTCCTTATGCGTCGCGCGGAAAACCCGCCGGAACAACCTGTCGGCCGCGAACTTCCGGTTCCCCCAAGACGAAGACGACGCCGTCACGGAAGTGGCACGTTCCTCCCAGAACTGTCGCCCACGGACATCGCCCTGCCCTAATTTTCCTTCTGGCGTTTTTAGGCCCAAACGCCCCGGCCGGAGGCCTTCACCCACGGCTAGGCGCGGCCACCGGACAGTTGGTCCAAGGCAGGCCCAAAGCCCCTCGTGAACCAGGATGAGTGCGCATAATTTTGGTAGTACGACCCGGCTAACCTCGGAAGTGAGCCCGGTAGGTCATTTAGAGGGAGGATGCGTGATGGGCGGCGCAAGCGGTCCTGACGATGCGCGACGACTCGACGCAGACTGGGACGACACTCCGGAACCCTTGAACCAAACGGAAAATAGTGCCTCTGACAATGGAGTTGACGACCGCTACTACGAAGAGACTGACGGTGTTATCCCCGACGGTGAAAACTACGGGTACGTCGATGACACGGTCGACGGTATGTTGCCAGGAGACCCGGCGGCCGCCGCCGTCCGGGAAACCGTGGTGGCCCGCGAAGAGGAGCGCTTCGGCGGCATCAAGTTCGGCTCCGCCTTCTTCGGCTGGCTGGTTTCAACCGCAATGGCTGTTCTGCTGGTTGCTCTGGTTGCGGCGGCCGGCAGGGCCGGCTTGCTGCCCGCCACGGACCCGCTCTCTCGAGCTGGCCAGACATCATCAGGTGGCGGCATGACCGGAATGATCGTGCTCTTGTCGCTCCAACTCCTCGCCTATTTTTCGGGTGGCTACGTGGCCGGCCGGATGGCGCGCTTCAACGGCGTCGGCCAGGGGCTGATGGTGTGGCTGTGGGGCGTCATTGGCGCCGTAGCGGCGGCACTGCTGGCGATTCTTGGGCAATCCAATGTCTTGACCACGATCAACAGTTACCTTCGACTGCCGCTGGTCGAGGGGCCGCTTCGCCTAGAAGGCATCATTGCGGCCATCGCGGTGGCCGCCACAGCCCTGATAGGCGCCGTGCTGGGCGGGCTCACTGGAGTTCACTACCACCGGAGAGTGGACCGTGCGGGCTTTACTCCGACGGAGGAGTACTACCACCCCTAGACGAAGAATTCCAAGGCGGCCTCACCTGGTGGCAGAGAGTCGACACGGCCCTGTGCTTTGCGGGAGTACCGACCCATCCGCCGGGCGCACGGCTCCGAACCCCTAGTCAGACTCCCCGGACGTGCCCGAAGCACCACACGCCGACGGTCCGCAGGGGGGCCACTCCAATGGAAGGTGCCACAGATGAGCGTCACGAATCACCCGCGTTTCTTGTCCGAGTGCTTGATTCAGGATCCCAACAGGCAATCAGGCCTCCCGGACGATGAAATATACGGCGTGTACATCAGCTGGTGCTTGCTGAACGGCGAAGAGGTCGGCTCCAACAAGTCCTTGTGGAGCGAAATGCGCCGACAGGGCCATGCTCAGCCGCACAGGAGCGGCCGGCAGCGCTCCTGGGCCGGAGTGACGATGACCGGCCCGGCGGCGGTGGACTACATACTTTCGAGCCAGCCAAGCCTGCTCTAGCTTCCTCACAAACCGGATCAGCTTCTAACCCGTATTTAGTCGCGCCGGCGGGTGGGGATCTCTCCGCTGCTGGTGAGCCGGTCGGCGACGTCCCTAAGTTTGGTCTGGGTTTCGGAGCTTGCCCTCGTCAGGACCTGGAACGCCTGCTGGGAGGTGATTTTGAACCTTTCCATGAGGATTCCTTTGGCCTGGTCGATGAGGTCCCGCGTGTCCAGCGCCAGGTTAAGCTGGCTGATTTCCTGCGCGTCGGAGAATGCATCCTGGCCTTCGCCCCTGCGGTAACGGTCATCGGCTACGAGACAGTCGGCCACGGCCACCTGAGGCAAGCACTACGCCGCACGTGAGGTCGGCTCAGAACCCACTTGGCTACGCCCGGAACCTCACCAACGAACAAGACCTGGCAGCGAAGCACAAGGCGCCTACGCGTCTCGGCGTCCCCGAAGGACGGACCAGTGGTGACCACGGCGTGACCGGAAGGAACGGCTGGGACTGAACGAAATCACGTGCCCGAGGTGGGACTCGAACTGCGTCCCAGCTCATGCCGACGCCGGTCCCGGCCAGGGCCACCGATGAGTCATCGGCCGACTGCAGCGTTCACAGAGGTGTTTCACGAGTTGGTTCCGGGCTGGTAAGTGCCGGCGCTCCATTCCTGTCCTTGGGGATCGAGCACTCGGCTGCGCCGGGTACCCCATGGGGTGTCTTCGGGCTCGATCACGGAAGTTCCGCCCGCGGCCAGGGCCTTCTGATGAAATGCGGTGACGTCTTCAACCAGAAGATATAGTCCCTGGCCGGTTGACTGACCGATCAGGGGCGGCCGGTGGTAGCCGGCGTCGTTACTTGCCACCATCAGCACTGCCTCCCCCATGCGAACTTCGGCGTGCAGTACCGTTCCTGCGGGGCCGTCTTGCCGGCGAACGACATCAAATCCCACCGCCTGGAGCCACTCCAGGGCTGCGGGTGCGTCGCTGTAGCTGAGATAGGCGAATAGCTTGGCGTCCATGCGGGAATGTTATGCCCCAGTGGAGCCGTGCGGAACAGTGGCAATAGGGATGGCGCGGTTGCACAACTCCAACCCCGGAATTGACAGTGACTCAGCTGCCAAGGGCCGCGGCGACGGCAGCCTGCATGGTGGTCGTCGGGCGCCCTATCAGCCGCCCCAAGTCGCCGGTTTCGACATAAAGGTCACCCCTGGCCACCCCCAGATCACCGTCCGCAAAGACCTCCGCTACTTCCCGTGGGAACCCAAAAGTCTGCAGCAAGCCAATGTATTCATCCTTGGGCATGTCGTGATACTCGACGTCCTTTCCGCTTGCCTCGGACAGGGCCTGCGCGAACTCCGTCATGGTGAAGGCTTGATCACCACCGAGTTCGTACACGGCATTTGCGTGCCCGGCCCCTGTGAGTACTGACGCAGCGGCGTCGGCGTAGTCTGCATGCGTTGCGGCGCTGACCCGGCCGTCGCCGGCCGCGCCAGGGACGACGCCACTGTCCACGTACGCTGCGGCCCTGTCGGTGTAGTTCGCGAGGTACCAGGAATTACGCAGGAACACGAAGGGCAGCCCGGAGTCCCGGATATAGGCTTCGGTGGCTTTGTGGTCCGGCGCTATCAGCAGGGGGCTGGTGTCGGCTTTCGGTGCACTCGTGTACGCAATCAGGTGGACTCCTGCCCGGACGGCCGCATCAACAACGTTCCGGTGCTGCTGCAGCCGGGCACCAACCTCGTTGCCGGAGACGAGAAGTAACTTGTCTACGCCCACCAAGGCTGCGTCCAGACCCGTCGGATCTCCGTAATCGGCCCTGCAGGTCACGACCCCCAAGTCCGCGAGCCCGGCGAGCTTTTCGCTGTTGCGTCCAATGGCGACGATCTGGTCGGCGGGAACTCCCTGGCGGAGCAGCGCGTCGATCGCCTTACGGCCGTAGCGCCCTGTGGCGCCTGTTACTGCAATGGACATGAATGCCTCTCATAATGAACAGACCCAGTCTGTTTCTTGAACTAACTCCCTTAACTGCATCATCGGTTCTGGTGTGGATAAGCAGAACGCGTGTGGGTTAGGCCGGCTGCGTCCGCACGTCAGGGAACCAGCTCCGCAGATGCTTCTCTTGGTTTTTCTCCGGATTGCCGTCTTGGGCCCCAGATCCAGCCGTACGAAAGGTCCATTGTCGGCGCTTTCAGGGTGCTGGGGAGATCTGTCCGTGACCGATCCGGCAGCCCCGAGGGCCCACTAACTGAGCAATCCCACGATGTAACCGACAAAGTACAGCAGCGACAACATGACCACTGCCGCGATCCCGGCCATCCAGAGAATCTGGGTACCCTTCGTCGTGCCGTTCTCATCGTGACCCTGCGGCCCAGCCGTCGTGCCTTCGCCCGGAGGGGTTTCGCCTGGCGGCACTCCGCCTCCCGGCTCCAAGCCAGTAATCTTGTCCTCGTATGGGTCTGGATTGCTTCCTGACACGTTCACTCCCTTGGTCGCGGTCCTGATGTTTGATCAGGGGGCGCTCGTCGTGGTTTGATGCGGCCCAGAGACTTCGTCTGGTGGCAGTCAGATCTCTACACAAGCAACGGGTAGGATCGCCGTATGGAATTCGTCGTGATGTATAGCCTCACCGAAGGCGTCGACCGTTCGCGCATTCTTGAAACGTACCCCCGCCATAAGGCCTACTTCGAAGCGTTCCGGGCCGCGGGCGGCGGCCTCATCGCATTGGGCCCGTTCCAAACGACTGATCCGGCCGGTGGATCGATGGGGATCTTCACCTCGCGCGAGGATGCCGAACGCTTTATCGCCGGAGATCCTTTCACCGTCGAGGGGCTCGCCGTTCCGCGCATCCTTGAGTGGGACGCCGTGCGTTTCGATTAGGCACATCCGGGCTTCATTCTCTCGGCCAGAGGGAGGGCTGAGCTCGCGAGCCGACAAGCATGCTACGTCCCGTGTCGTCCTTTCCTCATCAACCGCCCGCCCAGCCAGTACGAACAGGAGGCTGGGCCAGCCGGACTGCAGTCCCCTCACATGCTGTCGGCGTCCTTTCGAGCCAGCACGGCGTCGAGCACCCTGTACTCGGCTTCCTCAACCGCCCAATAGGCGCATCAAATCATCGGAGAGAGCCATGACAATTCCTTTCACAGAGCTTGACTTGGTTGTGACCTGACCCGAGATCGCAGTCACCGAACCGGCGTCGCCCGTTCGAACGCAGCGATCCCACCGTCCCTTCTACACTCAACCTCGAGCTCACAGACATTCAGGGCCGAAAGTCCTTTTGACCGTGCGGGACCGCCCTGGCCCAGCCTCAATCTCCCGCGGCCGTAGCGGTGGGGCGGACAGCGGCTTCATCTCAGGCCGAACATCAACCGAGGCATCGGCCCGCCAGCTCAACCACATCGTCGAGTCGGTGTTCCCGCCGGACGCGGCGGCTAGGCCCGGATCCGGTATCCCGTCGCCTTATCGAAGAGCCTTCGCGTGCTGTTTCCGGCGGCCGCAATCCAGAGGACGGAGTCGTCATCAGCGGCTTGTTCCACCACGCCGGTCATGATGTGCTCCCCCGAAAGCCACACCTCCACCGTGTGGCCCGTCAGCCGGGCCCAGTCGCTACGCGGCCCACGTCCGGCCAAGGTCTGGCTTGGGCTCGTACCCACCATGATCCGCTTTACCAGCCGCGCTCGGCGAGGCGGTGCGGCTGCGGGATCTCGTCGACGTTGATGCCGACCATGGCCTCGCCCAGGCCGCGGGAGGCCTTGGCGATCTCGTCCGGGTCGTCGAAGAAGGTGGTGGCCTTCACGACGGCGGCGGCGCGCTGGGCCGGGTTGCCGGACTTGAAGATGCCGGAACCGACGAACACGCCGTCGGCGCCGAGCTGCATCATCATCGCGGCGTCCGCCGGGGTGGCGATGCCGCCGGCGGTGAACAGCACCACCGGGAGCTTGCCGGTCGCGGCAACTTCCTTGACCAGTTCGTACGGGGCCTGCAGCTCCTTGGCCGCGACGTAGAGCTCGTCCTCGGCCATGCCGGCGAGCTTGGCGATCTCGGCGCGGATCTGGCGCATGTGCGTGGTCGCGTTGGAGACGTCCCCGGTGCCGGCCTCGCCCTTGGACCGGATCATCGCCGCGCCCTCGTTGATCCGGCGCAGGGCCTCACCGAGGTTGGTGGCACCGCAGACGAACGGAACGGTGAAGTTCCACTTGTCGATGTGGTTGGTGTAGTCGGCCGGGGTCAGGACCTCGGACTCGTCGATGTAGTCCACGCCGAGGGACTGCAGCACCTGCGCCTCGACGAAGTGGCCGATCCGGGCCTTGGCCATGACGGGCACGGACACGGCCGCGATGATCTGATCGATCATGTCGGGATCGGACATGCGGGACACGCCGCTCTGGGCGCGGATATCGGCCGGAACACGTTCCAGCGCCATCACGGCCACGGCACCGGCGTCTTCGGCGATGCGGGCCTGCTCGGCGTTGACGACGTCCATGATGACGCCGCCCTTGAGCATCTCAGCCATGCCGCGCTTGACGCGGCTGCTGCCCGTGACTGTGACGTGTTCATATGGGAGTGGTCTGTCGGACACTTTTTGCTCCAATGGGGCGGGATGCCTGCGAAGTCAGGCATTTCACTAACGGGATGAACCCCGGGTTTCCATTCGCACCCGGGGGCTACGGGTGCTTCACCGGGTCAGCACTCGATGACGTTGACCGCAAGCCCCCCGCGGGAGGTTTCTTTGTATTTGCTTTTCATGTCCGCGCCGGTTTCCTTCATCGTCTTGATGGCTTTGTCGAGCGATACCTTGTGCGAGCCGTCCCCGTGCAGGGACAGCCGCGCGGCGTTGATGGCTTTGACGCTGGCAATGGCATTCCGTTCGATGCAGGGAATCTGCACCAGGCCGCCCACCGGGTCGCAGGTCAGGCCGAGGTTGTGTTCGATACCGACTTCTGCGGCGTTTTCCACCTGTTCAGGCGTCCCGCCGAGTACCTCGCACAGGCCAGCGGCTGCCATCGAGCAGGCTGAGCCCACCTCGCCCTGGCAGCCTACTTCGGCGCCGGAGATGGAGGCATTGATCTTGAACAGGATTCCGACGGCGGCCGCGGTCAGCAGGAAGCGGACCACGCCGTCGTCGTCGGCTCCGGGCACAAACTTGACGTAGTAGTGCAGGACGGCGGGGACGATTCCCGCTGCGCCGTTGGTGGGGGCAGTGACGATGCGCCCGCCGGCGGCGTTTTCCTCGTTGACGGCCAACGCAAAGAGGTTCACCCACTCCATCGCCCGCAGGGGGTCGGTAACGCCCGTGTCTGCGGTCAGGGTCTGGAATAACGACGGTGCGCGCCGCCTGACATTCAGTCCGCCGGGAAGGATCCCGTCGGCGGCGCAGCCATTGTCCACGCATTCGCGCATTACGGCCCAGAGCGCCAGCAGCTTTTCGCGGAGGTCCGCTTCGCTGCGCCAGGTGAGCTCGTTGGCCAGCATGACGTCGGAGATGCCCATTCCTTCGCGCCGGCAGATTTCCAGGAGCTCGTCGGCTGTTGTGAACGGGTACGGCAGCACAGTGGTGTCGGCCACCACGCGGTCGTCGGCGTCCGCGTCGCCGTCCACCACAAAGCCGCCGCCAATGGAGTAGTAGCTCCGTTCGTTGAGTACGGCACCGGTGTGGTCCAGGGCCCGGAACGTCATTCCGTTGGGGTGGGCGGGCAGGGACTTGCGGCGGTGCAGCACCACATCCTCGTCCCAGTTGAAGTCCACCCGGTGGTGCCCGCCGATGACGAGTTCGGCATCGAGCGCGGCGGCCGCCACCTGGTCGTCGGCCGTGGAGGTGTCCACGGTTTCCGGGTCCAGGCCTTGCAGGCCCAGTACCACCGCCTTGTCCGATCCGTGGCCCCGGCCGGTGGCACCGAGCGAGCCGAACAGTTCGGCCTGCACCCTCGTGGTGGAGCTCAGGAGCCCGCTGCCCTTGAGCCCGTCGGCGAACAGTTTGGCCGCCCGCATCGGGCCGACCGTGTGTGACGACGACGGCCCGATGCCAACCGAGAAGAGGTCAAGGACGCTAAGGGCCATCAGGGCACCTCAGGGGAAGCGAACTCCCTCATTGCGTCCAGAAGCCACCGGCCCAGGAACTCGGCGAACGAGGCACGGGGGAAGAGCCGGAAGCTTTCGTCCCCGGTCTTCTGGAGGACCACCGGGATGTTGCCCACCTCGGTGTTCAGGGCCGTTCCCGGGGTGAAGCTGCGGGGGTGCAGGTCAAGGGCGCACCCCTTCTCCAGGACCGCGCGGGCGCGCGGTCCGGTGAGCTCCAACGTGGTGCGGTTGGCGGACAGGTCCACGACCTGGCCCGGGGCGTTGCCCAGCGCCTCCACGAGGGACCCGATGAGGTCTCCACCCAGGGAATCGTGGGCATTTTCCGGTGCGACCACCAGGAACTCGGACGGTCCCAGCCAGAGGACGCTGACGCCGTTGCCGCCGCCCACCTCGCCGCAGCGGGCCGGCAGGCTGCCCGCCACGGCGGCGATCCGTGAGCCTTCCTCGGAGCGGGGGTCCACGCGGACGCCCGCCATGGTCTGGAACGGGCCCTCGCTCAGGACCACTTTTCCTTGGATAGAGCCGGCTTCCAGTGCGGCGGCCAGGTGGGAGGCGGGGCTGCGGCGGATTCCCCGGAGTCCATTGATGCCATTGAGTGCTGCTGTGTTAGCCATCTTTGCGGGTCCCTTCGGGGTCAAAAAGTACGGTTTCGGCAACGACAACATCAACCAGCTGGTCCCCGGCAGCGGCCACCAGGGTTTCACCGATGCGGTTGCGGCCGTTCTTGATCAGCGCCAGGGCGAACGACCGGCCCAGCGCCGCGCTGTGGTAGCTCGAGGTCACGAAGCCCTGCATCGGGACGGGCCCGTCGGCGGGGTTGACGGTGATGCCCTTTTCCACCAGCTGGGTGCCTTCCGGCAGCCGCAGCGTCCCGTCCACGGGGAGGACGCTGACCAGGTGCTTGCGGTCCTCGCGCCGGGCGTCGGCCCGGGCGTAGGAGCGCTTGCCGATGAAGTCCTTGGCCTTGGACACCACCCATTCCATCCCGGCGTCCTGCGGGGAGACGGTGCCGTCGGTGTCCTGGCCGACGATCGGGTAGCCCTTTTCGGCCCGGAGCACGTGCATGGTTTCTGTGCCGTACGGGGTGATGTTGTATTCAGCCCCGGCGGCGGCCACGGCTTCCCAGGTGTTCAGCCCGTACCAGGACGGCACGTTGATTTCGTAGGCCAGTTCGCCGGAGAACGAGATCCTGCAGATCCGCACCTGCACGCCGGAGGCCAGGGTGGTTTCGCGGAACGTCATGAACGGAAAGGCTTCCGCGTCCAGCCCGCCGCCCGCGGCGAGTTCGGGTGCCACCTTGGCGATGACCGCACGGGATTTGGGCCCGACGACGGCGATGGTGGTCCATTGTTCGGTCACGGACGTGCAGTGCACGTCCAGCTCCGGCCACTCGGTCTGCAGCCATTCCTCCAGCCAGTCCAGGACCTTCGCGGCGCCGCCGGTGGTGGTGGTCATGAAGAACCGGTCCTCGTCGAGGCGGAGCGTGACGCCGTCGTCGAAAATCATGCCGTCCGCCATGCACATCACGCCGTAGCGGGCGGAACCGGGGGCCAGCTTCTTGAACGCGTTGGTGTAGATCCGGTTGAGGAATTCACCGGCGTCCTTGCCGCGGATTTCGATCTTGCCGAGGGTGGTGGCGTCCATGAAACCCACGGACTCGCGGACGGCGGCGCACTCGCGGAGCACGGCGGTGTCCATGTCCTCGCCGTCCTGCGGGTAGTACCAGGGCCGCTTCCACTGGCCCACGTCTTCGAACAATGCACCTTGTGCCACGTGCCACGGGTTGATCGAGGTGACGCGGGCGGGGTCGAAGAGTTCTCCGCGCTGGCGACCGGCGAGTGCCGCGAACGCCACCGGGGTGAAGGGTGCCCTGTAGGTGGTGGTGCCGATGTCGCCGATCCCGCGGGACGCTTCACCGGCTGTCCGGAGAGCGGCGGCGATCACGCCGATCGCGTTCACCCCGGAGGTCTTGCCCTGGTCGTTGGCGGTGCTGATCGAGGTGTAGCGCTTGATGTGCTCCACGGACCGCATACCGGCCCCGGTGGACCGCAGCACGTCGGCCACGGACTGGTCCCGCTGGAAATCCACGAAGTGGTGGTGCCAGTCATCCGGTGTCCCGGCCTGGCCGGGGACCAGCCACAGCTGGCGGGTCGGTCCCGACGCCTTCGGTTCGCCGATGGCGGACGGCTGCGTAACGGACTTGAAGCCGGCGGCGATGGCGGCCGACGCTCCGGCGGAGACGCCCTCGGCCAGGCAGTCGGCGAGTTCGAAGCTGCCGCGGCCGGAGCCGATGCTCTGCTGGTTGGGAACGACGGTGCTCGGCACAAACGCTGCCAGGTCCTCGTCCCAGCGCAGCTTGCCCTGCCGCTGGGAGTGGAGGTGGACCAGCGGGCTCCAGCCACCGGAAACTGCCAGCAGATCGCAGGGAATCTCTTCGACGCCGGACGTGAGTTCGCCGTCGTCGTTGATGCTGCGGACGGTGACGCTCTCAACCCGGCCGTCGGCGGAGTGCGAGGCGGTGGTGTTGGCAACGGCGCTGCCGATCAGCACCCGGGTGCCGGCTTCGACGGCGGCTGCGGCGACGTCCGTGAGCTTGGCGCGCGCGTCCACGACGGCTGCGACCTTGACGCCGGCGGCGCGGAGGTCCGCGGCGAGGGCGTAGGCGCTGTCATTGGTAGTGCCGATGACAGCGCGCTGCCCCGCGGCAACGCCGTAGCGGTTGAGGTAGCTGCGCACCGCGGAGGCGAGCATGATGCCCGGTCGGTCGTTGTTCTCGAAGACCAGCGGCCGTTCGTGGGCGCCGGGAGCCAGCACCACCTGCTTTGCGCGCACGTGCCAGATCCGCTGCCGGGATACGCCGGGGGCGGCCGGGGTGGAGAGGTGGTCGGTGCGGTTCTGGACGGCGATGACGTAGTTGGCGTCGTAGGCGCCGAACGCGGTGGTGCGGTTCAGGACGGTGGACTCGGCGCCCGAGACGAGTTCGGCTTCGACGTCCGCCACCCATTCCAGGGCAGGCTTGCCCTCGATGGACTCAGCCAGTCCTGGTGCAGTGGGTCCGGACAGGAGCGATCCGCCCAGTTCGGGCTGGTCATCCATCAGGATCACGCGGGCGCCGGTGCGGACCGCTTCGCGGGCGGCGGCCAGGCCGGCGGGTCCACCGCCGATGACCAGGACATCGGTGTGGACGTACTTCTTGTCGTATTCGGCGCGGTCCTCGTCCGGGTCCAGCTTTCCCAGTCCGTTGAGGTATTCGGCGCTGAGGCCGTCCACGAGGGACACCGTGGTGGCGGGGAGCATGGACTCGGCCACGTGGCCCGGGAAGCGGGCGGCGACCTTGACCAGCGCGTTGGATTCCTCCACGCCGGCGGACATGATGCCGCGGGGGCGGTCCTCGTAGAGCGAGTTGCCGGCGGTGATCCGGCCGTTGGCGAGCAGGGCCGAGGCGAGGGTGTCGCCGGGGTGTCCCGTGAATTCCTCGCCGTCCAGTGTGAAGCGCCAGGAGACGGTGCGGTCGATGCGTCCGCCGGCGTCGAGGCGGGCGTTCTGGGAAGTCACTTGGTTGCTCCTTCCGGGGCGGTGGTGCTGGAGGCTGTGCTGGTTGCGGCGATGCTGGGTGCGGCGCTGCCAGTGGTGGTGCTGTCCGCGGCGAGGCTGGCAGTTCCGGCTTCGGCAGCCGGAGGAATGGCAGTTGCAGGCCGGGGCGTCCCCATCGGGTAGACGGCCTGGATGTCGTAGGTGACGGTGTCGCGGAGCATGTTGAACCATTGCCGGCAGCCGGTGCTGTGTAGCCAGCGCTCGGCGAAGGCGCCTTTGGTGTTGTCGCGGTAGAACAGGTACTCGGCCCATTCACGGTCCGTGAGCTCTGCCGGGTTTTCCGGGTAGGGCACGTGGGCCTGGCCGCCGTAGTGGAATTCGGTCTCGTCGCGGGGACCGCAGCTGGGGCAGGAAATCAGGAGCATGTCCTTACCTCTTTCTAGTGGGCAAGTTTTTAGTGGGCAACGGCGGCGGCGCCGTGTTCGTCGATCAGGGCGCCGGTTTCGAAGCGCTCCAGCGCAAAGGGCTTGTTCAGCTCGTGCGGGGTGCCGGTGGCGATCGTGTGCGCGAACGTCAGCCCGGCCGCCGGTGTGCCCTTGAACCCGCCGGTTCCCCAGCCGCAGTTGACGAACATGTTCTCCACCGGGGAGGTGCCCACGATCGGGGAGGCATCCAGGGTGGTGTCCACGATCCCGCCCCAGGTCCGGAGCACGTGGGCCCTGGCGAAGATCGGGAAGAGTTCGACGGCGGCTGCCATCTGGTGCTCGATCACGTGGAATGATCCGCGCTGGCCGTAGCCGTTGTACGAGTCCACGCCGGCACCCATGACCAGTTCGCCCTTGTGCGCCTGGGAGACGTAGACGTGGACGTGGTTGGACATGACCACGGTGGGGTGGACCGGCTCGTGGAGCTCCGACACCAGTGCCTGGAGGGGGTGGGACTGGATGGGAAGCCGGAACCCGGCCATTTCCGCGAGCACCGAGCTGTGCCCTGCGGCGCAGAGGCCCACCTTTTCGGTGTTGATGGTGCCGCGGTTGGTCTTGACCCCCACCACCTTGTTTCCGTCCTTGACGAAGCCGGTGACTTCGCAGTTCTGGATGATGTCCACGCCGAGCTCATCGCATTTGCGGGCGAACGCCCACGCGACGTGGTCGTGCTTGGCGATGCCGGCGCGCGGCTGGTAGGTGGCACCCATCACCGGGTAGCGGATGTTGTCATTGATGTTCAGGATGGGGCAGAGTTCCTTGACCTGCTGCGGGTCCAGCCACTCGGCGTCGACGCCGTTGAGTTTGTTGGCTCCGACGCGGCGGACGCTTTCACGGACGTCGCCGAGGGTATGGGCCAGGTTCATGACCCCGCGCTGGCTGAACAGGAAGTCGTATTCCAGTTCTTCCGGCAGGATCTCCCACAGCTTCAGGGCGTGCTCGTAGATCGCCGCGCTCTCGTCCCAGAGGTAATTGGAGCGGATGATGGTGGTGTTGCGGGCCATGTTGCCGCCGGCCAGCCAGCCTTTTTCCAGGATGGCGATGTTGGTCATCCCGTGGTTCTTGGCCAGGTAATACGCCGTCGCCAGTCCGTGACCGCCGCCGCCCACAATCACGGCGTCGTAGGAGGACTTGGGGTCCGGGTTGCGCCAAAGGAAGTCCGGGTGCTCCGGCAGCTGTTCCGTGCTCATTATGCTGCCCCGTTCTTGTCACCGGAGAGGTTCGGGTAAAGGGGGAACTTATCTGCCAGGTTTTCAACCCGTTGCCGAAGTTCGGCTGCCGTCTCCTCGCTGAACTCGCGTTTGAGGGCTGCGGCAATAATGTCGGCCACTTCGGTGAACTCGGCTTTGCCAAAGCCACGCGTGGCAAGGGCCGGGGTGCCGATCCGAAGACCGGAAGAGACCATGGGCGGGCGGGGGTCAAACGGGACGGCATTGCGGTTAACCGTGATGCCGATCCGGTGCAGGCGGTCTTCGCCCTGCTGGCCGTCGAGGTCCGAGTTTCGCAGGTCCACCAGGACCAGGTGCACGTCGGTGCCGCCGCTGACTACAGTCGCGCCGGATGCGGCGACGTCTGCCGTCAGCAGGCGTTCGGCGATGATGCGGGCACCTTCCAGGGTGCGTTCCTGGCGTTCCCGGAATTCGGGCTCCGCCGCGAGTTTGAAAGCGACAGCCTTCGCCGCGATCACATGTTCCAGCGGTCCACCCTGCTGGCCGGGGAAAACCGCGGAGTTAACCTTCTTGGCGATGTCGGCGTCATTTGTCAGGATCACACCACCACGAGGGCCGCCAAGGGTCTTGTGCGTGGTGCTCGTGACGATGTGGGCGTGCGGCACCGGGTTCGGGTGCAGCCCGGCTGCCACCAGACCGGCGAAATGCGCCATGTCCACCATCAGGTACGCGCCGACCAGGTCCGCGATCCGGCGGAATTCCGCGAAGTCAAGCTGCCGCGAGTAGGCGGACCAGCCGGCCACGATCAGACGGGGCTTGTTCTCAACGGCGAGGCGCTCCACCTCGGCCATGTCGATCTGCATGGTGTCTTCGCGAACGCCATAAGGGACAACCTTGTAAAGCTTGCCGGAAAAGTTGATGCGCATGCCATGGGTTAGATGGCCGCCATGCGCGAGATTCAGCCCCAGGATGGTGTCACCGGGCTGGATGAGGGCGAACATCGCCGCTGCATTGGCCTGAGCGCCGGAGTGGGGCTGGACGTTAGCGAATTCGGAACCGAAGAGTGATTTGAGGCGGTCGATGGCCAACTGCTCCACGACGTCGACGTGCTCGCAGCCGCCATAATAGCGCTTGCCGGGGTAGCCCTCGGCGTACTTGTTGGTCAGTACCGAACCCTGCGATTCCATGACGGCAGTCGGCGCAAAGTTTTCGGAGGCGATCATCTCCAGCGTGCCCTGCTGGCGCACCAGCTCCTGCTGTATAGCGGCGTGGATCAGCGGATCGGTCTCTGCGAGCGAGCGGGTCAGAACGTCGACCATCATTTCTCCTAAGTCTGCTATCTAATATCCTGTTGATATATTAGTTTCGTGGTTCAAGTATGCTATCCACCCCGGTGGGTGTCAACAGATTTTCCGGCCGGTTTGGCCGGCTGAGCCAAGGGCCGCGGACGGACCAAGGGGCCTGAGACGCCTGAAGCGCAGCCCGGGGGGCTGCGCTTCAGGTCCAGGCCGCTGGAGAACTTGCTTAGGTGGCGAAAAGAGCTTCGCGTACAGCGTGCTCGAAGCCGCTAACGTGGATGCGCGCGAGCTCCGCTGCCTGGGTTTCATCGCCGTCGATAACCGCACGGAGAAGGTCCACGTGCTCATGCACGTGGCGCGAAAGGTCTGGAAGGCGATCCAGGACCATGCACCAGATTCGTATCGCGAGATTGTCGTAGCGAATCAGAACGTCCTCGAGGTGGGGATTGCCGGCGGCGGCATAAATGCCTTGGTGCACCTGAGCATCCAGCCGCAGGGTTTCGACCACGGATGCCGTACTGGTGTCGAAAGACTCGACGGCGCGCAGAACACCCCGCAGTCGTTCCCTCATCGATTCCGTCGCCACGCGCGCAGCCCGGGAGGCGGCGAGGGGTTCGAGCTGGGTGCGTATTTCGGAAATGAATGCAAGGTCGGTGACCTCCACTCGCGTCGCGAAAGTTCCCCTTCGCGGATAGGAAACTACCAGGCGATCGAGCTCCAGCCGCTTCAAGGCTTCACGTACCGGAGTCCGCCCGACGCCGAGGTCCTTGGCGAGGTCGTCGTCATTGAGGAGATCGCCGGGCTTGATGTCAAGCATCAGCAGCCTGTCCCGGATGCGCTCGTAGGCCACGTCAGCCAACGACCTCTTTGCCGCATCGTCAGCGATAGCCAGAACTTCAAAAGCCATAACGTGGTCCCCTTTTCATTCAAGCCAAGAAGGCTATTGACCTCACCCAGTGACCAGTATACGCTGAATGCCACGCTAATATATCAGTTGTGAATCTTGAAATATATCTAAGGAGGAGACATGACCCTAGTGGCGACAGACTCATCTACCAGCACGCTGACTCAGTCAGAGGCTCGCGTGGCAGACCAAACGCAGAAATTCGTGCTCACACTGTCGTGCGGCGAACGCGCGGGCATCGTCCAAGCGGTCACTACCTTTCTTTTTGAGCGTGGCTTCAATATCGACGAACACCAGCAGTTCGACGACGGCCTCCGCCAGACGCTGCATCTGCGGACCGCCTTCTCCGGCTCGGCGGACCACACCCCGGAGAGGCTCCAGGAGGAATTCCGTTCGATCGCTGACCGGTTCGATATGAAATTCAGCTTCTATGACCAGACCAAGCAACGCGTCCTCGTGATGGTGTCCAAGTTCGGCCACTGCCTTAACGACCTGCTCTTCCGCTGGCGGGGCGGAAGCCTCGGGGGTGACATCGCCCTTATCGTTTCCAACCATGAAACCCACCGGGCCATGGCCGAGGCCGCGGGCCTCCCCTTCATCTATCTCCCGGTGACCCCTGAGACAAAGTCAGATGCGGAACGGCGCCTCCTGGAACTGGTGGATGAGCATGACATCGACCTCGTCGTGCTCGCCCGGTACATGCAGGTGCTGTCCGACGACCTCTGCCGCTCTTTGGAAGGCCGGGCTATCAACATCCACCACTCCTTCCTCCCTGGGTTCAAGGGTGCGCGCCCTTACCACCAGGCCTACGACCGTGGAGTCAAGCTGGTGGGCGCCACGGCCCACTACGTAACCGCGGAACTGGATGAGGGGCCAATCATCGAACAGGAAGTCATCAGGGTCGACCACAGCTACGGACCGACCGCACTTTCAACAGTCGGACGGGACGCCGAGGCATTGGCACTGTCCCGCGCCGTGCGGTGGCACTGCGAACACCGTGTGCTGCTGGACCAAACCAGCACTGTCGTGTTCCGTTAAACACGACCACCGAACCAGCACCGTCGTGTTCCGCTAGGCACGACCATCAAACCGGCAACGAAGACACACGAAACTCAGCAGGAGAAACCACATGGCATCGACGCCAAGCATCGTCATTATTGGAGCTGGAATCGTCGGCACGAACCTGGCCGACGAACTGGTCACCCGGGGTTGGAACAACATCACCGTCCTGGACCAGGGACCGCTGAACATGCCCGGGGGCTCCACGTCCCACGCCCCCGGTCTCGTCTTCCAGACCAACCCCTCAAAGTCCATGGCGCTCTTCGCCAAGTACACGGTGGAGAAGCTTCTGTCCTTAACCGAGGACGGCGTCAACTGCTTCAACCAGGTCGGCGGCCTCGAGGTCGCCACCACCGAGACCCGTCTCGCGGACCTGAAGCGGAAGCTCGGATACGCCGCAGCGTGGGGAATTAGCGGCAAGATCCTTTCGCGTGAAGAGTGCATGGAGCTCTACCCGCTCCTGAACGAAGAAGACATCCTGGGCGGGCTCCATGTCCCCAGCGACGGCCTAGCCAACGCCGCCCGCGCCGTTCAGCTGCTGATCAAGCGTACGGAAGCCGCGGGCGTCAAGTACCGGGGCAACACCACGGTCACGGGTATTGAACAGTCCGGCCGGCGCGTCACGGGCGTCCAGACGTCCGAAGGTCTTGTCCCCGCGGACATCGTGGTTTCCTGCGCAGGCTTCTGGGGGGCCAAGATCGGCGAAATGATCGGCATGTCCGTCCCCCTTCTGCCCCTGGCCCACCAGTACGTCAAGACCACACCTGTACCGGCATTGAAGGGCAAGAACGACCTGCCCAACGGCGCCTCCTTGCCCATCCTGCGACACCAGGACCAGGACCTTTACTACCGCGAGCACGGCGAGCGCTACGGCATCGGCTCCTACGCCCACCGCCCCATGCCCGTGGACCTTGCGGACCTGGCCACCTACGAGCCGGCCGCGATCAGCGAACACAACATGCCCTCCCGGCTCGATTTCACCCTGGAAGACTTCCTCCCGGCATGGGAAGCCACCAAGCGCATGCTGCCCGCGCTGCGGGAAAGCGACATCGAGGACGGCTTCAACGGCATCTTCTCCTTCACCCCCGACGGCGGATCCCTGGTGGGCGAGTCCAAGGAGTTGGACGGCTTCTTCGTCGCCGAAGCCGTCTGGGTGACCCACTCAGCCGGTATCGCCCGCGCCGTTGCCGAACTGCTGACCACCGGCAGGTCCGAGATCGATCTTGGTGATTGCGATATCCACCGCTTTGAAGAGGTCCAGCTGACCCCGGAATACGTCAGCGAAACGTCACAGCAGAATTTCGTTGAAATCTACGACGTCCTCCACCCGCTCCAGTCCAAGCTCTCCCCCCGCAACCTCCGAGTCAGCCCCTTTTACGCCCGCCACAAGGCGTTGGGAGGATTCTTCCTGGAGGGCGGCGGATGGGAACGCCCCTACTGGTTCGAAGCCAACGCGGAACTGCTGAAGGAGATGCCGGCGCAATGGCAGCCCCCGGCCCGTGATGCCTGGTCGGGGATGTTCAGCTCGCCCATCGCCGCCGCGGAAGCTTGGAAGACCCGCACGGCAGTGGCCATGTACGACATGACTCCGCTCAAGCGCCTCGAGGTCTCCGGTCCGGGAGCATTGAAGCTGCTGCAGGAACTCACCACCGCGGACATGACAAAGAAGCCCGGCGCAGTCACCTACACCCTCCTGCTGGACCACGCCGGCGGCATCCGAAGCGACATCACCGTTGCCCGTCTGAGCGAAGACACCTTCCAGCTCGGAGCCAACGGAAACATCGATACCGCCTACTTCGAGCGGGCCGCACGCCACCAGACGGAAAGCGGAACCGCCAGCGACTGGGTGCAGGTGCGCGACACGACAGGCGGCACCTGCTGCATCGGCCTGTGGGGCCCCCTGGCGCGGGACCTTATCAGCACCGTGAGCAGCGACGATTTCTCCAACGACGGCCTCCGTTACTTCCGTGCCAAAAAGGTGGTCATCGGCGGCATCACCGTCACCGCGATGCGGCTGTCCTACGTCGGCGAGCTGGGCTGGGAGCTCTACACCAGTGCGGACAATGGACAGCGCCTCTGGGATGCCCTGTGGAAGGCCGGTCAGCCTCACGGCGTTATCGCCGCGGGCCGGGCCGCCTTTAGCTCGCTGCGTCTCGAAAAGGGTTACCGCTCGTGGGGCACTGACATGACCACCGAGCACGACCCCCTGGAAGCCGGCCTCGGATTCGCCGTCAAGATGACCAAGGAAAACTTCGTCGGAAAGGCGGCTCTGGAAGGCCGCACCGAGGAAAGCTCCGCCCGCCGCCTGCGCTGCCTGACGGTCGACGACGGCCGCAGCATCGTGCTGGGCAAGGAACCGGTGTTCTACAAAGACCAGGCGGTCGGCTATGTCACCAGTGCCGCCTACGGCTACACCGTCGCCAAGCCGATCGCCTACGCGTACCTCCCGGCCGCTGTCTCCGTTGGTGACTCAGTCGAGATCGAGTACTTCGGACGGCGCATCCAGGCCACAGTCACGGCAGATCCGCTTTACGACCCCACGATGACCAGGCTCCGCGGCTAACCACGCGCCGGACCAACAAAGAGCACGCGGCTCGGACTCATGCCCTCGAACCAGAGTCCGGGCCGCCGCTCTTCCACGGCTCGTCCCATACCCCGCCCAGTCGACTCGAGCTTCAGCCCAGGAAGACACATGATCAGTTCAGAAACAGTCACCGAATACCTCGCCCGCCTTGCCTCCCGCGAACCCACCCCAGGCGGCGGCGCCGCCGCGGCCCTCCACGCCGCTCAGGGGGCGGCGCTCGTCGCCATGGTTGCCAGATACACCACCGGTGCGAAATACGAGCAGCACGCCGAGCTCGTTCAAAGGATCATCAGCGCCGCCGACGGGCTGGTAGTCGAGGCCCTGCGCCTGACCGACGCCGACCAAGTTGCTTTCCAAGGCGTCATCGATTCGTACAAACTTCCGTCCGGAACGGAAGATCTCAGGGCCGCACGAACGGCAGCCATCCAGGAAGCCCTCATCCTGGCCGCGCAACCCCCCGCACAGCTCATCAAGTTCGCCGGCGTCGTCGTGGATCTTGCCACGGAACTTTTCGAGGTCGCGAACGCCAATGTGATCAGCGACATCGCTGCAGCCGCCGACGCAGCCCGCGCAGCCGCCACCACCGCCCGGGTGAACATCGACATTAACGTGGTGGCCATCAAAGACGCCGCGGCCCGTTCACGGCTGGCTGACCAGACCGACGGCGTTGAGGAAAAGGTCATCCTGGCAGCGGACTCCCTCGTACGGCGCGTGCGCGAAAGGATTCTCGGTTGAGCACCTTACTCCTGTCCGGAAAAACACTGGCGAAGACTATTCAGCAGAAAGCCCACGATGAGGCCCGGGGCCTCGAGGCCGACGGGCTACACCCAACGCTCGCAGTGGTTGTGGCCACCGACGACGGCTCCACGCACTGGTATGTCCGGTCCATCCAACGGGCCGCGGAAAGGGCCGGGATCAGTTGCCGGATTATGGACCTTGGCCACGATGCTACCGGGGAGGTCCTGGCCGCTGCACTGAAGGACCTCAGCGCAGATGCTTCAGTGAACGGCATCATCCTCCAGACGCCTCTGCCTCCCGGCGTCCAGACGGATGAGCTGGTCGGTCACATTGCCCCGGATAAGGACATCGATGGCGCGAACCCGCTGAGTCTTGGCCGACTGGCTGTCGGCCAGCCCGCCTTCGCACCTGCCACGGCCCGGGCCGTAATCGAGATCCTTGACCACTTCGACGTCCCACTCGCAGGCCGGAGCGTCGTCGTCATTGGCCGGTCCGCCGTCGTGGGAAAGCCATTGTCCCTGCTGCTGCTGGAACGCGACGCCGCCATTACGGTCTGCCACTCCAAGTCAGGTCCGCTGGAGAAATACACCAAGACCGCCGACGTCGTGGTGGTCGCTGCCGGGCGCACCGGCCTGCTGAACGGCGACCACGTTTCTTCCGCTGCCGTAGTGATCGACGTCGGCACCAACGTCCTTCCCGACGGCTCCCTTGTGGGGGATGTCGACGAAGCCAGCGTCCGCGGCGTTGCCGCGGCACTGACACCTGTCCCCGGCGGCGTCGGCTCCGTCACCACATCCCTGCTTCTCCTGCACACAACCGAGGCCGCGCGGAAACAGTTGCGTACCTTGGTCCCTGGAACTGCCGGATGATCCACGGCAGGCCCACCTGCCAGCACCTGGAATCCGTTGTCGTGGCCGTCGAAGGCATGGATACCCCTGATGGGCTAGCCTTCGTTTCCGCGCTCGAACGGGTGCCGGGTTCCTTCTGCACGGTGCGAACTCAAACCGACCGGGATGTGCTGCACACGCTCGGCGAATGCCCCGAAATTGCCCGCGACCGATCAAGGACGGCTGTTGTGGCGGCCTGCCTACCCTCCCGGCTCCATGACCGGGGCACCCAAAATCAGCAGCATGGACGTCCTCGACGAAGTGGAATCCCAACCGCGCGGACCTTATTCAGGTGTGGTTGGCTATTTTCCCCCAACGGCGCCGCAGACCTTTCGGTCACCATTCGCAGCGCCGTCGTCCACACCCCTCCTGCGGAACGGCAGCGGCTGTCCGTGGGTATCGGTGGGGCGATCACAGCCGATTCCGACCCGGACGACGAGCTGGCAGAGATCCACACCAAAGCCAAGGGCTATCCTTGGCTTTCTAGGCGCGTCTTTTCCTGGTTGAGCTCATGCCGTGCGTTTCAGACCAGATGGATTACAGGACGGCCCTGATCAGGTTCTCGAAGTCGGCGACGTGCTGGGTGGTCAGCCGTGCAGCTGCCTCGGAGTCCCCGTCCGCGATGCATTCGAGAAGCTCAATATGCTGGGCAATATGCTCCGACACTGGCGGAAGCTTTTCCAGCACCAGGCTCCAAATCCGCGTTGCCAGGTTGTCGTATCGAATCAGGACTTCTTCAAGGTGCCGACTTCCAGTGGACCGGTAGATCATCCGGTGGACCCGCATGTCCAGGCGCATGAGATCCCGTTGCGAGTGCATCACCGGCAGAAGCTGCCCGACTTCCCGGGCAAAGTCCCGAAGCTCCCGCCGAAGCTGCGGCGACGCCATCCGCGCAGCGCGCGCCGCTGCTGCAGGCTCCAAGAGCTGGCGTATCTCGGAGATTTCAGCCAGATCAGTTATATCCACGCCAGCGGCGAATGTTCCCCGCCGGGGATAGGCCACCACCAAATGGTCGCTCTCAAGCCGCTTCATGGCTTCCCGGATCGGCGTTCTGCCAACACCGAGGCGCCTGGAAATGACTTCATCGTTGAGGGGTTCACCAGGTTTGATGTCCAGAACGATCAATTCGTCGCACAAGACCCTATAGGCGAAGTCGGCGAAGGACTCGTCCTCCTGCCTCCCCGGCAGGTACGATCCCCCCGCCTCCACCGGTAATTCGCCACCAGTTGCCATTTCCAAGTCCCCTCCCGACGTACGACTGAGCCTTGACGTGAAGGCTCCATGTACATAGTATTCCTAGAACTGATATATCACTATATGAGCATAGAAATGTCAATTTTCCCCGGCTGCCGAATGGATGCCGCCCTCCCCACGGGCAGTGCATGGGTTGGCCAAAGAACGGAGCGCAATGAGCAAGGAAGCTGCTGCAAGGGTGTGGCTGGAAGTTGTGCCGTCTGCCGATCTGTTCACCCAACTCCCCCTGGCCTTCGACACGCCGGGTTCCGTCAGTGTGACCTGCCTTCCGCATCACGGCCCCGCAAGGACCGTAGAAGCATCCGCAAATCTCGCGCGACTGGGCTACCACACAGTTCCCCATCTCGCCGCCCGTAGCATTACCAGCCAGGCCGAGCTGCATGCCCTGTTGCGGCAGTTGCAGGGCGCGGGTGTCTCCGAGCTGTTTGTCGTTGCCGGTGACCGGCGCACGCCTGCTGGTCCCTACTCATGGAGCGGACAACTCTTGGAGGCAATCACGGCGTACTCGCCTGAGTTCTCCTTGGGCATTGCTGGATACCCCGAAGGCCACCCCGAGCTGAGCCAGGAACAGCTCATGGGCAGCCTCCAGGCCAAGGCACCAATGGCCTCCTCACTGGTTACTCAGATGTGCTTTTCCGCGCCGGCAATCAGCCGATACCTCCGGATGATCCGCGAAAGGGACGTCAACCTTCCCGTGTGGGTCGGCGTCCCGGGTCCGGTCTCCATCAAGAAGCTGGTATCGATGGGAGCCCGCCTCGGCGTAGGCCGCTCGCTAAGGCTTGCCCGGGGGACAGGAATGGCGGGGGCCCTCTGGCGAGGCGGCGACTTTAACTACGACAGTGCCCAGCTGATCCGCCAAGTTCACCACGAGCTGGGCGGGGATCCGCTCTTTGCCGGGTTCCACGTTTACACCTTCAACGACCTGGTGCGCCTTCCTCGCCTCTTGGCCAGCCTGCCGACGCAGCGGCAGAGCACTTTGCCCCAAAGTGTCGCCGCCCTCCCCCTGTTTCCTGCCAAGATCTGAAGGGAAGATCACATGGCTTCAAAAGCCCCCCTACATAACATCGACGAGTCAAAGCTGACCGTCACCAAACCCAAGACCAAGGCCGTCGGAATCCCCGCGGTGGTGAACTCGCTGAAGATCTCCCTCGAGCAGATGGGTCCGCTGCGCAGTGTCCAAACGCTGCTGGCAGTCAACCAGCTCGACGGGTTCGACTGCATGGGCTGTGCGTGGCCCGAACACGAAAAGCGCAACGCGGCCGAGTTCTGCGAAAATGGCGCGAAGGCAGTGGCCGAGGAGGGCACCCGCCGCCGCGTCACCCCCGAGTTCTTCGCCAGACACTCCATCGAGGACCTGAAAACGCGGGACGACTACTGGCTGGGTCAGCAGGGCCGGCTGACCCACCCGATGCTTTTGGCCGAGGGAGCCACGCACTACACACCCATCGAATGGGACGCAGCCTATGAGCTGATCGCCCAGGAGATGAAAGAAATGGACCATCCCGACCAGGCAGTTTTTTACACTTCCGGGCGGACCTCGAATGAAGCCGCTTTCCTCTACCAGCTCCTCGTGCGGGGACTGGGCACGAATAATCTCCCCGATTGCTCCAACATGTGCCACGAGTCCACGGGTTCAGCCCTCGTTGAAACCATCGGCATCGGCAAGGGCTCGGTCAGCCTCGTCGACCTGGAGACAGCCTCGCTGATCTTCGTTGCCGGGCAGAACCCAGGTACTAACCACCCGCGCATGCTCAGCGCCCTGGAAAAAGCGAAGAAGAACGGCGCCGTCATCATCTCCGTCAACCCACTTCCCGAGGCCGGGCTCCTCCGGTTCGAGAATCCACAGACGATCTCCGGAACGCTGGTGGGCACGCAACTGACCGACGACTTCCTGCAGATCCGGGCCGGCGGAGACCAGGCCCTCTTCCAGGGGCTTGGCAAATACCTCCTCGAGGCGGAGGCCCAGGGGAGGAAGACCCCGGGACTGGCTACGGTCCTGGACCACGAATTCATCAATAACCACACCGTGGGCATCAACGAATACCTGCGGCACCTCGAAAAGGTCCAGTGGAGTGAAATAGTCGAAGCCACGGGCCTGAGCTTGGAGCAGATCAAGACCACGGGCGAACGCCTGCTGGCCTCCAATGCCACCATCGTCTGCTGGGCCATGGGCCTAACCCAGCACAAACACTCAGTTCCCACGCTCCGGGACGTCGTTAACGTGCTGCTTCTCCAAGGCAACATCGGTAAGTCCGGAGCAGGAGTATGCCCCGTCCGCGGCCACTCGAACGTCCAGGGCGACCGCACCATGGGCATCTTCGAAAAGATGCCAGAGGCGTTCCACGACAGGCTGGACCAGGAGTTCGAGTTCCTTTCCCCTCGCAAGCACGGCTACGACACCGTTGCGGCGATTCGCGCCATGCGGGACGGCAAAGTCCGCGTCTTCATTGGAATGGGTGGAAACTTCGTCCGGGCGGCCCCGGATTCCGAGGTCACGGAGCGGGCATTGGCCAACACAGACCTGACGGTACAGATCTCCACGAAGCTGAACCATTCCCACGTGTCCACGGGCCGACGCGCGCTGATCCTCCCGACGCTGGGTCGGACCGAAAAGGACGCGCAGCGCACCGGCGACCAGAGAGTGACGGTGGAAGACTCCATGAGCGCCGTCCATGCGTCCCGTGGACGCATTAAGCCGGCAAGCGAGCACCTCCACTCAGAAGTGGCCATAGTGTGCAACCTCGCCCATAAGCTCTTCACCGACAGTGACAACCTCCCACTGCCCAACACGCCTAAAGCTGCCTGGCTCTCGCTGAAAGACGACTATTCCCTGGTCCGGACACACATCGAGGCGGTCATCGACGGCTTCGAAAATTTCGAGGAGCGGATCCAGCACCCGGGCGGCTTTGTCCTCCCCCACCCTCCGCGGGACGCCAGACAGTTCGCGACCGCGTCGGGCAAGGCCCACTTCACCGGCAATGAGCTGGAATTCATCAAGATCCCCGAGGGGCGGCTGGTCCTTCAAACACTTCGCTCCCATGACCAGTACAACACCACCATCTATGGCAAGGATGACCGATACCGCGGTATCCACGGTGGGCGTCGGGTGGTTCTAGTCAACGAGGCTGACATCGCTGAGCTCGGCTTTAAGGACGGTGACATGGTTCATCTGATTTCCGAGTTCCGCGGGACAGAGCGGCGGGCGGACAACTTCCGGATCGTTTCGTACTCGACCCCGAAGGGCTGTGCGGCAGCCTACTACCCGGAGACCAACGTGCTCGTCCCGCTCGATTCGGTAGCCGACACCAGCGGCACGCCGACATCCAAATCCGTCATCGTGCGGCTGGAACGGGCCGAAGCGTGAGCGCCGACATGATGACGGCGACAGCCTCCACACGTGTGGACGGGCCGCGGGTTGAACTGGCCGTCCGCGAATATCTACTTGCGATCGGAGAGGACCCGGACAGGCCAGGGCTCGTGGATACGCCCGCGCGGGTAGCCCGCGCGGCTGCGGAGATATTTGGCGGGCTTCATGAGGACCCCCTGGTCGTGCTGGATAAGACCTTTGACCTTGGGCACGGAGAAATGGTCATCGTCAAGGACATCCCCTTCTACTCCACCTGCGAGCACCACCTGGTGCCGTTCCACGGCGTAGCCCACGTTGGATACATCCCATCGGCTGAGGGTCTGGTCACGGGATTGAGCAAGCTGGCCCGGCTCGTCGATGTCTTTGCACGCAGGCCCCAGGTCCAGGAACGGCTGACAACCCAGGTGGTTGATGCGCTGGTCAGTTCTCTGCGGCCCCTGGGGGCCATTGTGGTAGTTGAGTGCGAGCACCTCTGCATGTCGATGCGCGGTGTCCGCAAGCCCGGGGCCAAGACCATCACTTCAGCCGTCCGCGGGGAGCTCCGTCTGCCGGCGGCCCGGGCTGAGGCGCTCAGCCTGATACACGGGCGCTAAGAATCTCCGGACACACGATGTACCGCACTCCCCCAGCGCATCAGACAGTCAGAAAGGCCCGCGATGCCAGCTCGTGAAATCGCCACAGACGGTCGCGCTTCCGCGTCACCCCCTATCCGCCAGCATGCCGGAAGGCCAGCCCCAACCTGGTCCGAAGCCCGCCAGATTGCCTTTAATTGCGCATCAGCACTCCCACCCGTGAGCGTCCCGCTCGCTTCAGCACCAGGCCGAACACTGACCCGCGACGTCATCGCGCGGCAGAACATTCCCCACTACGCTTCCTCGGCGATGGACGGTTGGGCCGTCAATGGCCCCGGTCCCTGGCGCCTTTCCCAGCAGGGACGCACATTGGCACCCGACGAAGCCAGCACCATTGCCACCGGTGGACTGGTACCGCCGGGCGCCAACTCGATACTGCGCACGGAAAGTGGCCGGCTCACCCACAACGCGGAAGGCGAGCTAGTGCTGACGCTCAACCACCACGCGAAGCACGGCGAGCCACTGCCCGGTCAGCACATCCGCCATGCGGGTGAAGAGGCGACGGCGGGTGAGGTGTTGATCCC
The DNA here is from genome assembly GCF_042788715.1 of Arthrobacter sp. NPDC056886. Classification (NCBI taxonomy): domain Bacteria; kingdom Bacillati; phylum Actinomycetota; class Actinomycetes; order Micrococcales; family Micrococcaceae; genus Arthrobacter; species Arthrobacter sp. NPDC056886. The sequence goes on along the minus strand of NZ_JBHUBT010000007.1, from coordinate 1,816 downwards.
AGCGGGTACATTACTGAACCCCGCCCACATTGCCCTCGCTGCCGTAGCCGGCCACGACGAACTGCGGGTCCAAGGAAGGCCGATGGTAGCGATCGTTCTGACTGGTTCTGAGGTGGTCACCTCCGGCCTTCCGGCCCCGGGACAGGTCAGGGACACGTTCGGTCCGCAACTTGAGTCGGTCATTTCCCTTCTCGGAGCCACGCCCGGCAGCCCCTTCCGCATTGGCGACTCCTACCACGACTGGCTCTCGGCCCTCGGAGATTCTGGATCTCTCACCGGACAGCGACCGGATGTAACCATAACGACCGGGGGAACCGGCCGTTCCGGCACAGACCATTTCCGCGCCGCCGTGGCCGCGCTGGGCGGCCGGCTGTTGCTGGACGGCGTCGCCATGCGCCCTGGCCACCCCGCTGTCCTGGCCGAACTCCCCGACGGTCGGTTCCTCCTCGGCCTTCCCGGAAACCCCCTCGCTGCAATGATGGCGCTAACCACGCTCGCAGAGCCGCTTCTGGCAGCGCTCGGAAACAAGTCCATGAGCGCAGTTGGACATGTGATTTCGGGCGCTGACGTTGATCCCTCCCCGGGGCGTACGCGCCTCATCCCCTGCACGTTTAGCCACGGACTGGCATTTCCTGCCTCACATACAGGACCGGGCATGATGCGTGGTCTTGCCTGGGCGGACGGCGTCATGGCCGTTCCCCCCGAGGGCGTCCTGTCCGGTGAGCCCACTCCGGTGCTCCCGCTGCCCTGGACACAGTCGAACGAGAACATCGCTTCCATAAAGTCTCGAGTACGGAGCATCGCATGGCACGAATGACGCAGCGTAGGAAGATTCATCGCTTTCGTATCGACGGTTCAGGCACCGAATACCCAATACGGTTCAAGGAAGACGTACTGGCCGCCGAGGAGCCACTGGAAATCCGCATCGGCGGCAAGTCCTTCGCTGTCACCATGAGGACCCCAGGAGACGATTTTGACCTGGTAGCGGGGTTCCTTGTTTCCGAAGGCATCATCAGAAGTCAGTCCGAGCTCGTCTCGCTTCGCTTCTGTGCCGGAGACACCGGAGGCACACAGACGTTCAACGTGATCGAGGCACAACTGCGGCCGGATGTGGTCATGCCGGACACCATGCGCCACGTTTACACCTCAAGCTCCTGCGGCATCTGCGGGACTGACTCGATCGAAGCCGTCCGCAAGACACTCCATTTCGACCCTTCCCAGGACGAGCTGGAGATTCCCTTGGATGTACTCGCCGAACTGCCGGAGCGGCTTCGCGGGGCCCAAGCTCTGTTCGAGAAGACCGGAGGTGTTCATGCAGCGGGCCTGTTTAGGGTGGATGGTCCGAGCCCGGAGCTGCTTTGTCTTCGGGAGGACGTAGGCCGCCACAACGCTGTCGATAAGGTGGTGGGGTGGGCTCTGCGCCAAGACCTGTTGCCGCTGACCGGCACCGTACTCCAAGTCTCTGGACGGGCTTCTTTCGAGCTTGTTCAGAAGGCAGCGCTGGCCGGCATTCCCGCCCTGGCAGCGGTGAGCGCACCTTCAAGTCTTGCCGTTGACCTGGCTGCTGAGACCGGAGTGACGTTGGTGGGGTTCAGCCGGGGACACAGCCTGAATGTCTACACCGGACGCGAGCGGTTGGCCCCTCCGCGTAAGGCGAGCCGTGAGGAGAACTATGCCCGGCTTTGATGTTGTCCTCGCCGGCCTTAGCGCAGACCCCATCTCCAGGAACCCGGAGAACTACTTCGCGCAGATCGAGCAGGCCACCTTCGCGCCGTCGAACTTCGTGCCCGGCATCGCCGCTTCCCCGGACAAGATG
>NZ_JBHUBT010000006.1:290740-325150 GCF_042788715.1 Arthrobacter sp. NPDC056886 | reverse complement strand
CTGCCCGTCAGGGCAGCGGCCGGCTCTCTTGCTGGCGTCCGGGCCGGGCTATTTGATCCAGCGCAGGTTGAACTCGTAACGGTGCGGCTGGCCACGGTTGACGTGGATGCCGGCCGCCACCGAGAAGCACGTCACGGCGATCCAGATCACCGTGGCGAGCACGGCGAAGAGGTTGCCCACCACGGGAATGAAGACGAGCAGATTGGCCAGCACCGCGGCGAGGGTCGGCGGCAGCGTAAAATTGAGGGCTTCCTTGGATTCCTGCGCCGTGAACGGGCCGCGGTCCTTGAAGATCAGATAGATCAGCAGCGACGGCACGCAGCCTAGGATGCCGCCGAAGTGCGCCAGCGTGGCCCACTGCCGGTCCTCGCTGGCCGTCAGCGGGAGCGCATTTGCCGGAACGCCATGGTACGGGGGCTGACCTTGGCCGGCCTGGTTGCCCGTGTGTTCGCGTGCGTTATCTGCCACGGTGAAGCCCTTCGGATTGCGGTGATGCGTTGCTGCCTGGGTTGTGCCTGGAATAGCCGGAACCGTGCTGGGAGCGCGGTCACCGTTCCAAGAATACTTGCTCGGGGGCGGAAATGGAGATCAGGGAGCGTCCGCCGCGGCAAACTAGGGCACGGTGAGGAAGTCAATGACCTCTTCCACGCGGCCCAGCAGGGACGCCTCCAGGTCCGCATAGCTGCGGACAGCCCCCAAAAGTTTCTGCCAGCCGAGGCCGACGTCCTCCTTCGTGGAGTGGGGCCACCCGAAAGCCATCAGGATGCCTGTCTTCCAGTCAACGCCGCGGGGGATCACGGGCCACTTTTCAATACCCAGGACCGCTGGCCGGATGGCCTGCCACACATCCACGTAAGGGTGGCCCACAATCAGGACGTTGCCGGCGGCGCCCGGTGAGGCCATCACGGCGTCGGCGATCCGTGACTCCTTGGAGTTGGGCACCAGGTGGTCCACGAGCACGCCGAGGCGGCGGCCGGGGCCCGGACCGAATTCCGCCACGGCGCCCGCGAGGTCGTCAATGCCGTGCAGGGGTTCGACGACGATGCCCTCCACGCGGAGATCATCGCCCCAGACCTTCTCCACCAGTTCGGCGTCGTGCTTTCCCTCCACCCAGATGCGGCTGGCCTTGGCCACCTGGGCGCGGTGCCCCGCCACCCGGACCGAGCCCGACGCCGTGCGGCCGGCACCGGCGGTCGGCGCCGCCTTCTTCGGGGCCGGAGGCATCAGTCGGATCGGCTGGCCCTCCAACAGGAAGCCAAAGCCGAGGCGGAAGGACCGGGACTTGCCCCGCCGGTCCTCCAGTGCCACCACATGCATGCCGCCGGACTTCTCCACCCGGGTCACGGCTCCCACCCAGCCGGACTGGACCTCCTCGAGGACCATCCCGCGTTCCACGGGGACTTCCGGCAACTGGGTCTTGGCGGGGGCGGACAGGTCCTGGGGTCCCCAGTTCTGGTACGACATCTCTACACGCTTACTTTGCACTCGGAATGTACGGCGGTCAGTGGAACTCTCCGGGTCCGGAACCGGGCCGCGGTGGCGCGGCAACGGCAGCGGCGGCCACGGTCCCGGCACCGGCGTGACGGGAATCGCGGCCCCGCGGGCCACGCCTGGAGCGAATCCAATGCTAACAACGCGGCGACTCATATTAGACTGGTTAGCACTTAGGCATGTCGAGTGCTAACCCTTGTCCCCAAGACGGCCGTCTCTGTATTACCTCTCGGTACTACTTCTGGACGCAAACGGGACAAGGCGGGTGGCACCGGCTGCGGGACAGTCGATTGGAGGTGGAGCGTGAGCGAACCGCGCAAACTCGAAGTGCTGCGCGCCATCGTGGAGGACTACGTCCATTCGCGTGAGCCCGTTGGTTCCAAAGCGCTCGTAGAACGGCATCATCTCGGCGTGTCCAGTGCCACCATCCGAAATGACATGGCGGCGCTGGAAGACGAAGGTCTGATCACGGCGCCGCACACCAGCGCCGGCCGGATCCCCACCGACAAGGGCTACCGGCTCTTCGTCGACCAGATCTCAGCGGTGAAGCCGTTGTCCCACGCCGAGCGCCGGGCCATCCAGGCATTGCTGGAAGGATCCGAGGACCTCGACGACATCCTCGACCGGACCGTAAGGCTCCTCTCCCACCTGACCAACCAGGTCGCCGTCGTGCAGTATCCGCTGCTTAGCCGCGCGAGGGTGCGGCATATAGAGTTCGTGCTGTTGGCCCCCCGGAAGGTGCTGATCGTCCTCATCGCGGACACCGGCAAAGTGGAGCAGCGCGTCATCGACGTCGGGCAGGACATTCCCGACGACGCCCTGGCGGAGCTGCGCACGCGCTTCCTGGCGAGCCTCACCGGAACCCCGCTGAGCCTGCTGCCCCAGCTGCTGCCCGCCGTCGTCGCCGGTGGCCCGCCTGCGCGCCGTGGTCCGGCGCAGGCGCTGGCCCGCGGCCTGGAGGCCCTGGCCACGAGCAGTCGCGAGGAGCGCATGGTCATGGCCGGCACGGCGAACCTGGCGCGGTCCAATGTGGACTTCCCGCTCAGCATCGGCCCCGTGCTGGAGGCGCTCGAGGAACAGGTGGTCATGCTCCGCCTGCTCAGCGAAATGGCCGAAGACCCCCGCGGTGTGACCGTCAGCATCGGGCGGGAAAACCCCTACGACGGTCTCGCCGAGGCCTCGGTGGTGGCCACCGCCTACGGCCCGGACGCCACGGCCAAGGTCGGCGTCCTTGGACCCACCCGGATGGACTATCCCACCACCATGGCCGCCGTCCGCGCGGTGGCCCGCTACCTTTCGAGGATCCTGGGGCCCTGACGGGCCTGGGACCAACACGACTTCTTGCCCCACAGGCAGTGCCCCACCGGCAGTACAAAAAGGAAGAGATACAGACTTTGACCAGCCACTATGACGTTCTTGGAGTCTCCCGCGACGCAACGGGGGAGGAGATCAAGAAGGCCTACCGGAAACTGGCCCGGACCCTCCACCCGGACGTGAACCCGGGAGAAGACGCCTCGGACCGGTTCAAGGCCGTCACCCACGCCTATGAGGTTCTCTCCGATCCGCAGAAGCGGCGGGTGTATGACACCACCGGCAACGAGAACGGCACCGACAACGGCTTCGGCGGCGGCAGCTACTCGGGCCAGGGCTTCGCCTTCCAGGACATCTTCGAGACCTTCTTCGGCGCGGGCGGCGGCCAGGGCGGCCCGGCGTCCCGGGTCCGCCGCGGCCAGGACGCACTGATAAGCGTGCGGATCGACCTCCGTGACGCGGTGTTCGGCGTCAACAAGAAGCTCGAGGTGGACACGGCTGTGGTCTGCCCGACGTGCGAGGGCTCCTGCTGCCGCGAGGGCACTCACCCGGTGCGCTGCGATATCTGTGGCGGCAGCGGCCAGGTCCAGCGCGCTGTGCGCTCCATCCTGGGCCAGGTCATGACCTCGGCCCCCTGCGGATCCTGTGAGGGCTTCGGCACCGTCATCAAGGACCCCTGCAACGAATGCAACGGCCAGGGGCGGATCCGCAGCCGCCGCTCGCTGACCGTCAAGGTGCCGGCCGGCGTTGGCACCGGCACCCGCATCCAGTTGTCCGGCCAGGGCGAGGCAGGCCCCGCCGGCGGTCCGGCCGGGGACCTGTACGTGGAGATCCGTGTCAACAACGACGCCACGTACGTCCGGGACGGCGACGACCTGCACGCGAGCCTCAACATCCCGATGACGGCCGCCGCGCTCGGCACCGAAATCAGCCTCGACACCTTCGACGGGCAGCAGGAGATCGACGTCCGGGCTGGCACCCAGTCGGGCGAGATCATCACCCTGCGCGGCCTTGGTGTCACCCATCTGCGCGGCCACGGGCGCGGTGACCTGAAAGTGCACCTGCAGGTCGAAACACCCGGCAAGCTCGATGCCGCCCAGGAAGACCTGCTCCGCCAACTGGCCAAGCTGCGCGGCGAACACTTCACCGCCGGGAAGCTCGCGGCCAGCGGCGGCGTCTTCGCCAAACTCCGGGACCGGCTCGGTAACCTGTAGCGGTGAGTAACCCGGTCTTCTTCACCGCCCCCGGCACGCTGGACCAGCAGGTCCCCGGCTCCGCCTTCGTCCTGGAGGGCGCCGAGGCCCGCCACGCTGTCACCGTCAAGCGGATCGCCGTCGGCGAGTCCGTGGACATCGCCGACGGCGCGGGCAAACGGCTGACCGGCACGGTGACTGCCGCCCTGCCCGGTGAGCTGACCGTCGAATGCCTCGACCTTGCCGATGAGCCGCGGCCCGGGACCCGGCTGGTCCTGGTCCAGGCCCTCGCCAAAGGCGACCGCGACGAGCTTGCGGCCGAGACAGCCACCGAGCTGGGCATCGACGCCGTCATTCCCTGGCAGGCGGAGCGGTCCATTGTGCGGTGGAAGGCTGAACGGGCCGCGAAGGCACACGCCAAATGGCAGTCAGTGGTGACGGCAGCCGCCAAGCAGGCGCGCCGCGCCTGGATTCCGGAGGTCCGGGCGGCAGTCGACGGCGCCGCGCTGCAGGCGGCCGTGGCGGCCGCAGACCTGGCGGTCATCCTGCACGAAGATGCAGTCCGCCCGCTGCGGCAGGTACTGGAATCATGGCTGGAAACCGCGCAGCCTGGCGACGCCGGGTCCCGTGAAGTGCTGCTGATCGTGGGTCCCGAGGGCGGCATCAGCCCGCGGGAGGTGACCAGGTTGTGCGACGCAGGGGCGGTCACGGCCCTGTTGGGGCACCATGTGCTGCGCTCGTCCACCGCCGGGCCTGCCGCCACCGTGCTGGCCAGCGACGTCCTCGGCCGCTGGTGACCGGCCGCCTGCGTGGTGGCTTCCTGACGTTAAGGCTCGCGGGACTATTTAGTGCGCCAGGCTATTTAGCAGACTACTTAACGGTGAAGCCGCGGGTGTCCTGGAACACTTCCTTGGCGCTGTCGGACGCGTCCACCTGGGACACGCGGACTTCGTAGTTGCCCGGGCCGAGGTTCACGGACAAGGTGAACAACCCGGACTGGGTTGAGTCGGCCGAGGCCGTGGCGTTGCCGTTGAGGTAGGCCGTCTTGGCGTTGTCGCCGTCGCCGTCTACCTTGAGGATCGCCCAGCGGAGCTTTCCGCCCTGGACGGTGCTCCGGCCGCTGATTTTGACCGAACCGTCGGCCACTGACGTGCCTTCCTGCGGATCGATGATCCACACGGGTGCCACCATACCGGCGCCGCGGGAGGTCGGCTCGCCCAGCCGGACGTGGTTGAAGGCCACGTAGTCCGTGTGACCGTCAACCAGGACGACCACCTGGGCCTGCTGTCCGGCATCGATGAGGCCTGCGCTGGCCGCGGCAGCCGTCGCCGTGTAGACCAGCTGCTGGATGGCTCGCTCAGCCATGGACGCATCCACGTTGCTGTTGAAGGCATCCGCGGAGACATCCACCGTGATGACATTCTTGCCGGAAATCGACGTAGCCAGCTTCTTCGGGTTCTGCCAGGGCGTGAAGAAATCCGGGTCCAGCGGCGTCTCGGACATCATCACCCGGAGAGCGCGGGTGACGGGGTTGTCCTGATCCGGGACATCGCGGAACTCGCGGTAGAGGAACGCGTTGTCATTGCTCCTGCCGATCCAATACACCGGAGCCTTGTTCGACGTCTGGGCTGTTTCGAGCGGAGCGCTGGTGGTGGGGACGCCCGACGCCGGCGCAGGAATGAGCTCCGACGGGCTGCTGGAGTTCGTGATGCCGCTCTGCGGCGTCGCCACGCAGCCGGACAGGAGGAGGGCGGCGGGCAGCGCCAGCGCCAGCGCGGCGCGGCGGACGCGCCCCACCGTTGGCTGCTGAACTTCACGCTTCCTGATGCTGCTGTCCCTTCTTGTGCCCCGCGTCCCGGGGCGATGATCTGTTTGTAGCCGTCCTGGACCGCTGGTGTCCGCATATCCTTCACCTGCCGGAGAGTGGCCCGGCGATCCTGGGACAGCCGGATTCCAGCATGGCACACGGGCACGGCGCGGCAGCCGGGTTTCCGCCCCGGCGCGGGAACTGCAACGGGAACGATATGAGGCCGATACAAAGTTGATACCTAATTTCGCGCAGGGCACCGGTTCCTTGGCACGCAGGGGAAGGCCGGCGCAGCTCTATCCTGCGATGAGCTCCCGGACTGGCCCCTCATGCAGGGCCAAGTAGACATCGTCTCGGATTTGATTCGCCTCTGGATCTGTCATGGTCCGAGCGAGAGGACGCAGCACCAGACGTATCAGTGCATTGGCCTGGCCATCACGGATGCGAAGTCGTTGCCGCGCTGTTGCGGGGAGGTCTCGATAGGAAGTTAGGGCCAAGAGTTCGACGCGTTCCAGATCCTCAGCCTTCGCGCCTAATGCTGTTCGCACTCGGTCGCCGAGCACTTCAGTATCCATGTCCGCGGACACCACAATGGAGATGTCTCTGCGGATGGAGGGCATTTGCGAGACCGGTTTCCAACGGGACAGGTCCAACATCTGCTTTTTGATTCGCTCGTCCGCAGATCGCAGCAACCGGATGTCGGGGATGCCTTTGCGGAGCATCAGTGCCCGGTCCAAACCCATCCCGAGAGCCAGTCCAGACCACCTTGTAGGATCCAGGCCTGCTTCGGGGAAGAGATGAGGCGCCATGAGCCCGCATTCTGCTAGTTCGAGCCACTCGCCGTCCATGAGGACATCGACCTGCAGGCCTTCTCTGGTGTAGGGATGCAAGGCTGCAACTGCGCGCCATCGGGCCCCCGGAAGCACCGCCTGCACCAGCGATCCGATCATCTCCTGCAGGGTGTCGGCGCCGAGTTGTCCGCGCGAGCTGACGCGCCACAGGTCGACCTGGTGGGGAGTTCCCACGTGGGTGCGGTCGATACTGTCGCGTCGATAGACCAGGCCGGGGACGGCCCAGAGCTCGTCGATTGAGGCATCGGCGTCCAGTGCCCGCAGCTGCGACGGGATGGAAGCCGAGGTGTGGCTGCGGAGCATGACCGTTGGGCTGACGTAGCGGGAGTATCTTTGATCCCGCGTTACGTCCGACGCGCTGAACCCTAGGCGATCGTAGTTGTCGGCCACACTCACCAGGGGGCTGTGGCGGACGATTCGCTCTGGCACTCCCCATTCACGGCACAGAGCGTCGGTGATGCCCTGCAACAGCGTCTGCATCGCATGGGGCCGGTCGTCCGGATCTGAAAGATCTCGGATGGTTAAAGCGTCGTGGAGCTCGGAGGGGCGGAGGTACGTGAGCATGGCTGGTCCTTGTGTTCGGATCGAGTTGTGGGTTCTTCCCCCCGGACTCAATCCGGCGCCAGGACCTAGGCGCGCGCCTCAGAGCCCTCGCGACCGGGAACCGGTCGGGGGCAAATAAATCGACGCCTAGAGAGCATGCGATGACTATACCCCCAGCGCGCACCCAGAGCCCGGCGCCTCGGCTCTGGCGGTTTGGCCCTAGTTAGCTCTCAGCGTCAGTGTGCCGGGTCCGCTCGTCCAGTTGAGCACTCCATCGGCAGATGTCATCTCGACGGGGCGCCGTCGCTCCGTGACGGTCTGAGGTTTCGAAGTACTCCGATGTAGGAGGTGTGCGCGAGGTCCAATCCGAGGGCATCGTCAGGGCTGAGCCATCGGATTTCGGAGTGTTCATCCGTGGCCACGTTCGCAGGCTCGCCTGACCAGGCGTCCATGACCCACCCTGAGAGCGCCAACCCGTTAGGCGAGCCCTCGTTGGCCTGCACCGTAAACGAGGGAGCGTTGCTGGGCGGGACTATTGTCACTGCGACTTCTTCGAGGAGCTCCCGGGCCAGCGCCTCGCCGGCTGATTCACCGTCCTCGATGTGGCCGCCCGGAAAGTCCCACATTCCCGGATACCACTTTGCCGACTGGACCCGCCGGCACATCAATACGCCTCGGGGCCCGACGAGTACGCCGACGGCAATGCGGTGGGTCATCGCATCAGTCGAACACGGCCGCATTCAGCGCACAAATCCCACATCAGAAGCGAACGAATGTACCGCAGCGAAATCATCCCTAGTGAACTCGCGCAGCGGGAGACGCTCAGTCTGCAATTCCATGTCTCCATCATGCCGTAGCCGGCGCATCGGCCTCGGGCAGCCCGACTGCTGCATCCCGGTGATGGTGTTGACTTCATGGGGGAGACTAGCCCGGGGGTCAAAACCTGAGAATGTTCAATTCCCCGGCCGGCTCGAATCCCAGCCGTGCGTAAAAGTTCCGTGATCCGACGGACGGGGAAAGCACCATCCGCACGGCTTTAATGCTTTGCGAGAACTGGATCGATGCGTCGACGAGCCGGCCGCCAATTCCGGCGTTCCGGAATTCCGGAAGCACATAGGCGTTTCCCAGATAGACCCACCGGGACGATTCCGTTCCTGGTTTGGGCATCCGCTCGAAAATCATCAGGTTGAGCATCCCGACAAGTTCGCCGCCGTCTTCGGCCACAAAGAACTTTCGAGGACTGGCTTCCATCCATTCTCTGAAGATCGCGTCGAAATTGGATCGTCCTTGAGGGCAGGATCCTGTTCGGCCGCCCAGGTGGCTCTCAGCGTCGCAAGGCCGGGCACATCTTCTGGGCGACCTTCGCGAATGATGAGCATGGGATTACCCTAGGCGGTGCGGCCGCATCCCATTGCTGGGTTCGCGGGCGACGTCGAAGGCGTGTCAAAAGTCGATGAGGTTGAACAAATGTTGATCACCAAGCTGCACGACGCAGAGCCTGACTTCGACACGAGACAGGTCCGCCTCATGATCGCGGATCAGTTCCCGGCGTGGGCCGGTCTGCCACTGGAGCCGGTGTCATCCAGCGGGACGGACAACGTCATGCTCACGCTTGGTGACCGGCTCGTCGTTCGTCTTCCCCGCACGGCCGCCGCGGTTCCCTCGATCTCCAAGGAGTGGAAATACCCGCGCTTGCTGGGTCCCCAACTGCCGGCCCCGGTACCAATCCCGCTGGCACAGGGCACGTCGGGCCGGGGCTACCCATGGCCGTGGACGGTGTCGGGCTGGCTGGAAGGGGAGAATCCTTCCCCTGGTCACGCGTACGGAACCGGACTCGCCATCGATCTCGCCAACTTTATCCGGGCACTGCATGCTGCCGACGTCGGGAACGAGGCGGCCGCCGGGCCGTTGCAGTCCTACCGCGGCGGACAGCTGGCCTCCAGGGATGCGCCGACCCGTTCCGCAATCGCCAAGTGCGCGGGCCTGCTGGACGTCCCGCTCGTGGCGGCAGTGTGGGATGCGGCGCGGGACGTGGCGGAGGGAGACGGGGCGCGGGTCTGGATTCACACGGACCTGCAACCCGGGAACCTTTTGATTGCCAACGGGCGGCTCGCCGGTGTCCTCGACTGGGGCGGCCTTGCCATTGGCGATCCGGCGGTCGACCTCATCGTCGCCTGGAACCTGCTCGAGGGCGAGGGTCGCACCGCATTTCGCGAGGCTGTTGGCGTTGACCGGGCGACGTGGGAACGCGGCCGTGCCTGGGCTCTGTCAATTGGTGTGATTGCCTATCCCTACTATGTCCACACCAACCCAGCGCTGGCCCGGGTTTCGAAGTATCAAATCGAGCAGGTAGTCGCAGACATCTCGCGGACGGCGTGAGGCCGGGCCCTACTGAAGGGCCGCGGTCAGGCGCGCCAGGTTGTCGAAGACTTTTTGGGCTACGGGCCGCCGGTTCCAGTCCTCGAGCTGCAGCTCACGGCTTTCCAGGCGGTACCCGTCTTCGATCCCGCGAATTGCGTCCACAAAAGCGCGCCCGTGCACCAGTACGGATACCTCCATGTTGAGGCTGAAGGAACGGACATCCATGTTGCTGGACCCAATCACCGCGACCTCCTCATCGATGGTGAAGTGCTTCGAGTGCAGCACCTTGGGCGACCGGTAAAGGTAGATCCTGACGCCGGCGCGGAGGAGTGCCTCGTAGTAGGAACGCTGCGCGTGGTAGACCATGCTCTGGTCTCCGACCTCGGAAACAAAGAGCTCGACGCTTAGCCCCCGTGCTGCTGCCGTGACGATAGCCATCAGGATGGATTCGTCCGGGACAAAGTATGGACTGGTGATGCTAACCCGCCGCTCGGCTTTGTGGATGAGCGTCGCGTAGAGCTTCAAATTGTTGTCGTTGTCGAAGCTGGGACCGCTGGGCAGGACTTGTGCGTCAATGAGCGCAGAATTATGGCTGACGGCCACGGGGCTTGTATCCAGTGGCAGGATCACATCCGTCTCGCTGTACCAGTCCGTCGCGAAGACCGCATCCAGCTCCCGGACCACGGGTCCCTCGACGCGCATCATCAGCTCGTGCCACTGGAGCCCGCGCTTCAGGTTGGCCTTCGTGTCGTAGCTCGCATCGATGACGTTCTGGGAACCGGTGAATCCCACGCGGCCATCGACGACGAAGATCTTCCGGTGATTGCGCAGGTCCGGCCTCTGCCATTCGCCACGCCACGGCCGCACCGGCAGCATCGGGCGATATTCCGCCCCTATCTCCTGGAGGAAGTCCAGGGTTTCTTTCCGGCCCGGGAACTTCAGGCCAGCCAAATGATCGGACAAAACCCGGACCTCCACGCCGCGTCGTCTCGCCCGGGCCAACGCTTGAAAATACGGTGCCGTCGTTGCGTCCAGCACCAGGATGTAAAACTCCACGTGCACGTAGCTGGTGGCCGAATCAATCTCAGCGATCATGGCATCGAAAGTGCCGTTGTAGTCGCCCAACAGGGTCGCGCTGTTGCCCGCGACCATAGGAAGCGCCCCAAGGTTGCTGTTCAACACCACCGCCGAAGACAGCCACTCCGGCCAGTCAAGGCCGCGGCTAACCAGCGGGCTGCCTTCAGTTCGCGCCAGGACCAGATCGTTGACTTCGCGCTGTTTGTCCCGGCGCGCCTTGGGCAGTTTCGAGTAACCGACAAAGAAATACGCGACAGCACCAAGGATCGGTATGAAAATTATGGCGAGCACCCAGGCAATAGCAGAGGACGGACGGCGATTCATCGACACGAGGACAGCTGCGACGGTCACGAGGAGTATGTGGGCCGCCAGCAGGAGCAAGGCGTACGTTTCAACGTCTTGGAAGAATCCGCGCACTGCTGCCCAAACTTTCTTCGATGCCGAGAACGCCGTCAGACGAGCGCACGGTTCTTGAGTCTTAGCCCTGCCAGTGCAAGGTATGACTATTGTTGGCGTCAATTGCGGCAGGGGCCTCACCCGCTGCGGGTGAAATGCCTATGAGGCCACGAACGGTTTGTCGACGAGGATGGCGGCCTGCGGGTGGTTCTCCATGGACCTCGCTGAGCGCACAAGCTGGGCGCGCATCTCAAAACCTTGCTCGGTGAACCGGAGCGCCACGTCGTCCGGGGCGTGCAGTTCTGCACGGAGTTGGACGTCGTGTCCGTAGGCCCGGTCAATGGTGCGGTGACCGCTGCCGGCGTGGAAGGCGATGAGCGCCGAGCCGCCCGGGCGGAGCGCTCTCCAGAACTCGCGCGCGACCGCCGGCAGGGCCGTCGGGGGAGAGTGGATAATCGAGTACCAGGCGAGGATGCCGTCTGCGGCGGCGTCGGCCACCGGCAGTTCGGTCAGCTCTCCCACGCCGAACAACAGCTCGGGATGCAGCCGTTGCGCGACCCGGACCATTTCCGGCGACAGGTCGACACCGCTGACGTTCAGCCCGGCGCGGCTCAGGTAGCTGGTCATTCGTCCGGCACCGCATCCGACGTCGATCACCTGCCGGTCCGCCGTGGCGCGCATGTGGCCGACGAAGTGGTCCACCATGGCCATGTCCAGTGCCGCCTCGAAGCTAGTATCCGGAATCACCGTTGAATACGCCTCGGCAACTGTGTCATACGCGGATCTGACGTCCATCAGGGTCTCGTTTGCCATCAATCGAGCCTAGCGTCCGTGGCCGGCGAACCCCAGTTGCCCGGACGCGCCCGGCAGCCCGCGGTCCTTGCGGGGGCTGGGGCCCATGGCTCCCCAAAGCGGTGCCGAATTCTTACGTCATGCAACGGGTGCGTGACGCGCTGTGTCGCTGCGCGACTGTGCGTTGCAGCCCGGCTTGGGAACCCGGGTCAGCGGTGGTTGATTGGGGTTTCCAGCGTCGAAAGGACCCGCCATGACGGAACACTCTGACCTCAGCCCCAAGTCACTCCGCCACATTCTCGGACACTTCGCCACCGGCCTGACGGTGATTACGGCGGCAACACAGCACGGGCCCGCCGGGTTTACGTGCCAGTCCTTCTCTTCCCTTTCCTTGGAGCCTGCCCTCATCACTTTCAGTCCGGCGCGGACGTCCAGCACCTGGCCGCTGCTGCGTGAGGCGGGCCGGTTTACCGTGAACATCCTGCCCGCAGAGCACCAGCATCTGGCGGGGCAGTTCGCGCGGTCAGGAACGGACAAGTTCGCGGGCGTGGACCACTGGCCCTCGCCCCTGGGCAACCCGGTCCTGGACCAGGCACTTGCCTGGGTGGACTGCGAACTGCACCAGGAGTACGACGGCGGCGACCACACCATCGTCGTTGGCGCCGTCCGCGCCCTGGGCGCCCGTCCCGACGCTGAGCCCCTGCTCTTCTTCAAGGGAGACTACGTGGGCGTCGGTTCCCGCGCCGGCGCGCTGGAGAGCGTGGCATGACCATGCTGCAGTCACTGTTGCGCTTGTGGGCGGGCCGGCCCTTGACGGCGGCACAGCCGGCTCGGCCGGGCCGCGGGGTCGATTCGGAGCCGGAGAACGCGCAAAAGTCGTACCCGGCAACCGGCGCCCACTGGCTGGACGGGTGGGTCATCTTCGGAAACACCTACGTGTGACGCCCGGCGCCGGATCCCCGTAAGGCGTCGGGCGCGCCGTGCTGGCGTAAGATGGAAGGACCCGTTGACCCCGGCCGCGCGCGGTGCGAACCGCCGTCGGTACGGATCACCGGGACCGACCATATTCATACTGGAGGGGACCAGAGGCCCGCGGGCCAACACCATGACTGAAGCAGCGAACGGCAAGGCCCGGTTCAGCGCCCGAGAACGCACCGCAGGGGAATTCCCCCACTCCCTACCAGGGCTGCGGACGGAGGTGGTCTTGTTCGACGACTCAGAGCAGATGGTCCAGTCGCTGGGCAGCCATGACGAAGCCCTGCGTTTCATCGAAGACCAGTTCCCTGCCGTTGATTTCCATGTCCGGGGGAACGAGCTCGCGATCAGTGGTCCGGCCGCCGACGTGCCGCGCATCATGCGCCTGCTCAACGAGGTGCGCGGGCTGGTGGCCAGGGGCACTGTCATCACTCCGGCCGTCCTGCAGCAGCTCGTCTCCCTGCTCCGCAGCCAGTCCCTGCTGAACCCGGTGGAAGTGCTGACCACCAACATCCTTTCCACCCGCGGGAAGACCATCCGGCCCAAGACGCTGAACCAGAAGAACTATGTGGACGCGATCGATGCGAACACGGTGATCTTCGGGATCGGCCCGGCCGGTACCGGCAAGACCTACCTGGCGATGGCCAAGGCCGTCCAGGCCCTGCAGCAGAAGGAAGTCAGCCGCATCATCCTGACCCGTCCGGCCGTAGAGGCGGGGGAGCGGCTTGGCTTCCTACCGGGCACCCTGAGCGACAAGATCGACCCCTACCTGCGGCCGCTGTACGACGCGCTGCACGACATGATGGACCCCGAATCCATTCCGCGCCTCATGGCCGCCGGCACCATCGAAGTCGCCCCGCTGGCCTACATGCGCGGCCGGACGCTCAACGACGCCTTCATTATCCTCGATGAGGCCCAGAACACCACGCCGGAACAGATGAAGATGTTCCTGACCCGCTTGGGCTTCGGCTCCAAGATGGTGGTCACCGGCGACATCACCCAGGTGGACCTTCCCTTCGGCACCCGCTCGGGGCTCAGGATCGTCGAGGAAATCCTGCAGGGGATCGAGGACGTCAACTTCTCGATCCTGGATGCCTCCGACGTCGTCCGGCACCGCCTGGTCGGGGATATCGTCAACGCCTACAGCATCTGGGACGAAGTCCAAAGGAACCGGGTCAAGCACTCCGTTGCCCGGGAAACGCGGGGAGAACACGCATGAGCATCGAGGTCAACAACGAATCCGGCGTCGTCGTGGACGAGTCGGAGCTCGTGGCTCTGTCGCGTTTCATCTTCGAAAGCCTCTACATCCACCCGCAGGCGGAACTGTCCATCCTGCTGGTGGACGAGCCGGCCATGGAAAAGCTGCACCTCGAACTGATGGACGAGCCGGGCTCCACCGATGTCCTCTCAGTGCCCATGGACGAGCTCACCCCGGGCACTCCGGACAAGCCGACACCGCAGGGCATGCTCGGGGATATCGCCATTTGCCCCCAGGTGGCCCAGGTCCAGGCCCGCAACGCCGGCCACTCCACCCAGGACGAGATGCTGCTGCTCACCACGCACGGCATCCTGCACCTGCTCGGCTATGACCACGCCGAGCCGGAAGAGAAGGAAGAGATGTTCGGGCTGCAGCGCGAACTGCTGACCGCCTTCACCGGCAAAGCGGCCCCGTCCGAGACGGTTCAGTGACCCCACTGATCCTGGCCGGCATGGCGCTGGTGTTCCTTAGCTTTGCCGCGGTGCTCACCGCTGCCGAGTCCGCCTTCAACTTCCTGCCCCGCCACGACGCCGAACAGGCGATCCTGAACAGCAGGGGCACGTCGCTCAAACGCATCCTGGCGCAGCCCGTGGGGCACATGCGCGCCCTTCGGTTCTGGCGGGTCTGGTTCGAGACTGCTGCCGCCGTCGCCGTGACCGTCCTCCTGTACAGCATGCTGGACAACGTCTGGCTGGCAGGCCTGGCGGCCACCGGCATTATGGCGGTGGTCGGTTTCGTGATCGTGGGGGTGTCCCCGCGGCAGCTCGGCCGGGTCCACTCCGCCGCCCTGGTCCGGTTCAGCGCCCCGCTGGTCCGGTCCCTCTACGCCGTGCTCGGCCCGATCCCGGGCTGGCTGGTGCGGCTTGGCAGCGTCGTGGCCCCCGGCGCGCCGGCCGACAGTGAGGCGTTCTTCAGCGAAGAGGAATTCCGCGAGCTAGTGGACCGGGCCTCCGAGTCCGACGTGATCGAGGACAACGAGGCTGAGCTGATCCAGTCGGTCTTCGACTTTGGGGACACCCTGGTCCGCTCGGTTATGGTGCCGCGGACCGACATCCTCACGATCGACTCCGGGTCCAGCCTGCGGCGCGCGATGTCGCTGTTCCTGCGCTCCGGGTACTCGCGGATCCCGATCATCGGCGAAAACACCGACCAGATCCTGGGCATTGTGTATCTGAAGGACGTCGCGGCCTCGCTCCACAACCTTGGCCCGGACGAGGAACCGCCGGTGGTGGACGAACTCGCCCGCGAAGTCCGCTACGTGCCCGACTCAAAGCTTGTCAGTGACCTGCTGCGCGAACTCCAGAAGGAATCCACGCACGTTGCGATCGTCATCGACGAGTACGGCGGAACGGCCGGGCTGGTCACGCTTGAGGACCTCATCGAGGAGATCGTCGGCGAGATCGTGGACGAATACGACACCGAAAGCGCCGAGGCCGTGGCCCTGGGCGACGGACGATACCGGGTCAGCGCCCGGATGAGCATCGATGACCTCGGCGAGCTCTTCGACCTCGAGCTCGACGACGACGAAGTGGACACCGTGGGCGGCCTGCTCGCCAAGGCCCTCGGGCGGGTGCCGATTGTCGGCAGCACCGTCCAGGTCCACGGCCTGTCCCTCCGCGCCGACCGGCTCGAGGGCCGGCGGAACCGCGTCAGCCACATCATTGCGGCCGCCGTAGCAAAAGAACAAACTGACCTTGAAGACCTTCTCGACGAGGCCGCACCAATCCAACAGGGAGTCTCACGTGAGCAAGCAGAATAAGTCCGACGGCGAAGCAGCCTACGGCGGCTACCGCGCCGGGTTCTCGGTGCTGGTGGGGCGGCCCAACGCGGGCAAGTCCACCCTCACCAACGCCCTGGTCGGGCAAAAGGTCGCGATCACGTCGGCCAAGCCGCAGACCACGCGGCACACGATCCGTGGCATCGTCCACCGGGACGACGCCCAGCTGATCCTCGTGGACACCCCGGGCCTGCACCGCCCGCGCACCTTGCTGGGGAAGCGGCTGAACGAACTCGTCGCCGACACCCTCGCCGAGGTCGACGCGATCGGTTTCTGCCTGCCGGCCAACGAGAAGATCGGCCCCGGCGACAAGTTCATCGCCGCCCAGCTCGCCGCCATCGGCAACAAGCCGATCATTGCGGTGGTGACCAAGGCCGACACCGTTGACCGCCAGGGCCTCACCGAGCAGCTGCTCGCCGTCGCCGCCCTGGGCCGCGAGGTCCTCGGCGAGGACGGCTGGAAGGACATCGTCCCGGTCTCCGCCACCGACGGGTTCCAGGTCGAAACCCTGGCCGACGTGCTGATCAG
The DNA here is from genome assembly GCF_042788715.1 of Arthrobacter sp. NPDC056886. Lineage (NCBI taxonomy): Bacteria > Bacillati > Actinomycetota > Actinomycetes > Micrococcales > Micrococcaceae > Arthrobacter > Arthrobacter sp. NPDC056886. The sequence goes on along the minus strand of NZ_JBHUBT010000006.1, from coordinate 308,790 downwards.
CCACATGCCGGCGTCGCCGCCGCTGTACCCGGACGGGCACCTGACGGACGAACCGGAAGCCGTGATGATCGCCGAACTCATCCGGGAAGCCGCCCTCGAGGGCGTCCGCGACGAATTGCCGCACTCCCTGGCCGTCGTCGTCGATGAGATCGTGCCGCGCGAAGGCCGGCCCGAAGACCGGCCGTTCCTGGACGTCCGGGTCAATCTGTACGTTGAGCGGCCCTCCCAGAAGGCCATCATCATCGGCAAGGGCGGCGCCCGGCTCCGCGAGGTCGGGACCAACGCCCGCAAGGCGATTGAGGCGCTGCTCGGCGCCCGGATCTACCTCGACCTCCATGTGAAGGTCGCCAAGGACTGGCAGCGCGACCCGAAGCAGCTGGTCAAACTAGGCTTCTGAGCCGGGCCCCATTTGGGGCCAAAATAAGGCCGCATTTAGGCCGGTGGCCGCTCCCGCCGCTCCCAAAAGGGGGCCCATCGGCGTTTTCTCAGATTCGGACTCTAAAATGGGCTGACTCCCCGTTCATGTAGGAAGGCTCAACAAGTGGTTCGACCCCGTGACAACCGTGCCGACGGATCCACCCCGCCGGCCCGGGCAGCCGCCGCTGCCCGGCACACGGCCGATCCCGCCGTTGGTCCGGCCCGCCACCTCGGAGCCGTCCACCGGACCCCTGCCTGGCTGAAAGTGACCACGGGCGTGATTGCGGTGCTCCTGGTAGGCGTGATTGCGTTCGGCGCTTACTGGGCCATCCGGCTTCAGGGCAACCTCACCAAGGCCCCGCTGAGCGCCGGCAACATTAAGTCCGAGAACGCCGTGAACGATTCGACGGACCGGATGCAGATCCTGATCCTGGGCTCGGACACGCGCGACGGGAAGAACTCGGAGTACGGCACCAGCGATGACGCGACCGGCTACGGGCACTCGGATGTGATGATGCTCATGGATATCTCGGCTGACAACAAGCGGGTCAATGTCATTAGCTTCCCCCGCGACCTGCTGGTCGACATCCCCAAGTGCAAGGATCCGAAGACCAACAAGGAATACCCGGCCCAGACCGGCGTCATGATCAACTCGGCGATGTCCGAGGCCGGCATCGGCTGCGCCGTGGACACCGTCAACAAGCTCACCGGCCTGGAGATCGACCACTTCATGATGGCCGACTTCAACGCCGTCAAGGAACTCTCCAACGCCGTCGGCGGCGTGCAGGTATGCGTCAGCGACGCCGTGTACGACCCCGACTCGAAGCTGCGGCTGCCCAAGGGCACGTCCACCGTCCAGGGCGAGCAGGCATTGTCGTTCGTCCGAACACGGCACGCTTTCGGCGACGGCGGCGACCTCGGCCGCATCAAGGCACAGCAAGGCTTCCTGTCCTCCCTGACCAGGAAAATCAAGGATGACGGCACCCTCACCAACCCGGCCAGGATGCTCGGCATCGCGGATGCGATCACCAAGAACCTGACCATCGACGACGGTTTGGCCTCGGTGCCGACGCTGCTGACCGTGGCGAGCCGGCTCAAGGACATAGACGTCAACAAGGTGGCCTTTGTGGCCGCGCCGACCGTCCCGGCCGAATCCGACATCAACCGGCTGCAGCTGGCGGAGCCCGGGGCCTCCCAGCTGTTCGACGCCATGCGCAAGGACATCGATCTGACGGATCCGACCGCGAAGCCGAGCGGGTCACCGAGCGCTAGTGCCAGCGCCACACCGACGCCCAGCGCCACGCAACCGGCCTACGACAAGGCCCTGCAGCCCGTCACAGTGGCCAACGGCTCAGGCGCGCCGGCCCGGACCCAGGCGATCATGCAGGCCATCAAGGGCGCCGGCTTCACCCAGGTGGGCCAACTGACGGCTCAGTCCGTCGCGAAAACGGCTGTTTATTATGGTGCGGACTACGCAGACGTGGCCGCCGACGTCGCAGCTCTCCTCGGGGTGGCGCCGGGCCAGGTGCTGCCGGCTGCCGGCGTCGCCGGCGTCCAGGTTTATCTGGGCAGCGACTTCGCCAACGGGACGCCGACAGCAGCTGCCACGCCGCCGCTGCCCGCGGACATCGTCAACCAGACCGCCGGCGACACCGTCTGCCAGCAGGCGAATCCGGCGCTGATTACCCGCTAGGCGCCGGTCCGCAAGAAAGCCCCCGTTCAGATTCCTCCGAACGGGGGCTTTCACGCAGGTCACCGTTGGGCCAGGGGTTACCAGATGCTGACGCGCTCCTGGGGTGACATCCACATGCCGTCCTGATCGGTGACGCCGAACGCGTCATGGAAGGCGTCGAGGTTCTTGGCGATCGCGTTCGTGCGGAACTCGTTGGGGGAGTGCGGGTCTGTCGCCAGCCGGCGGATGGCTTCTTCATTCCGGATGACCTGCCGCCACCCTGCGGCCCAGGATGCGAAGAACCGCTGGACCCCGGTCAGTCCGTCCAGCACCGGGGGTTCCTGCCCGTCGAGGCTGATCAGGTAGGCCTTGTAGGCAATCGCGAGGCCGCCGAGGTCGCCGATGTTCTCGCCGAGGGTGAGCTTGCCGTTGACGTTGTGGCCGGGGGCGGCTGTGGGGGAGAGGGCGTCGAACTGTGCCACCAGCTTCGAGGTCAGGGCCTCGAAGGCGGTGCGGTCGTCCTCGGTCCACCAGTTGCGCAGCAGGCCGTTGCCGTCGTACTGCGACCCCTGGTCATCGAAGCCGTGGCCGATTTCGTGGCCGATTACGGCGCCGATGCCGCCGTAATTGACGGCGTCGTCGGCGTCGGCGGTGAAGAACGGCGGCTGCAGGATGGCGGCGGGGAACACGATCTCATTGAGCAGCGGGTGGTAGTACGCGTTGACCGTCTGCGGGGTCATGAGCCACTTCTCGCGGTCCACCGGCTTGCCGACTTCATCGAGGTGGCGGTCGACGTCGGCGCTGTGGGCGCGCTCCACGTTCCCGAGCAGATCGGTGGGATCGACCTGGACGGCGGTGTAGTCGATCCACTTGTCTGGGTAGCCGATCTTGGCGCGGAAAGTGTCGAGCTTCTTCAGGGCCTCGAGCTTCGTCGCGTCGCCCATCCAGTCCAGTCCCGTGATGGAGTCCCGGTAGGCCGCGATGAGGTTGGCGACAAGGGTCTGCATGCGCGCCTTGTTGCCTTCCGGGAAATGTTCGGCCACGTAGATCTGGCCGACAGCCTCACCGAGGCCGGCCTCGACCACGGCGACGCCGCGCTTCCAGCGGTCCTTGATCCGCGGCGTGCCGCTCAGGGTGGTGCCATAGAAGGCAAAGTCTGTGTCCACGAACGCAGAGGACAGGTACGGGGCGGCCGCGCTGACGACGCGCATGGCGAGCCACTCCTGCCAGGTCCCCAGCGGTTCGGTGGCCAGCAGTGAGGCCGCGCCGGAGAAGAAATCGGGGGTGCTCATGACGAGTTCGTTGCGCTTCTCGGGTTCGATGCCGGCGGCGTCGAACCAGTCGGCCAGCAGCGGGAACAGCTGCGCGGCCTCCGCGGCGGATTTCAGGTTGTACGTCTTTTGCGGATTCCGCAAAGTCACGTTGTCCCAGTGGTGCGCGGCCAGCGAGGTTTCCAGCGCCACTACGCGGCCGGCCGCGCCCTCCGCGTCCGCCACATCCGCGAGGCCAAGCATGGCCTGGACGTGCTCCCGGTATGACTGGACCATCGGGGCGAACTTCTCTTCCCGATAATACGATTCATCCGGCAGGCCGAGGCCCCCTTGGCCGGTGTAGAGCAGTACCCGGTCCGGGTTTCCGGCGTCCGGGGCGGGGTAGATATAGAAGAGTCCCGAGACGTCGGCGCGGAACAGGCGTCCGGCCAGCGCTACTAGTGCGGGCACCGACGTCGTGGCAAACACCTCCGCCAGCCGCGCCCGGAGCGGGTCCAGGCCCCTGGCTTCCACCGCGGCTTCGTCCATAAAGCTGTTGTACAGGTCCCCGATTTTCCGCTCGATGCCGGTAGCCTCTGCGCCACGCTCAGCGGCCCGCTCGATAATCTCCTTCACGGCGAGCTCCGAAGCATCGCGCAGCGCAGTAAATGTGCCCTCCAGCGGCCGGTCGTCCGGAATGACAGTGCTGTTGAGCCAGCCGCCATTCACGTGTTGGTACAGGTCATCCTGCGGACGGACGCTGGCGTCGATGGTGGACAGGTCGATCCCCGAAAGTGGCACGGATGCTCCTTTGAGAGGCAGTCCGGCGCCGGAGCGTTTGTCGGCGCACAGTCTGCATGGTGGACGTTACGGTGGTCTGGCTCCTTCATCTTACGCACCCGTGTTACTGTGAAATTGTGCGCGCAGAACTGCTTCTTCTTAGCTGCCGCGGCGAGGCCTCAGACGCGATCTAGCGCAAGGCCCACCCTCGCTGCGGAGTTTGTGTTGCCCGGCCACCCTTTCACCAAGAATCACAGAAAAGGCCCCGATTGTAATGCGAAACGCACAGAAGCCCTCAGGAATGCCGGTCCACCGCTACATCCCGTTCCAGGACCAGATCACCGTTGAACTGCCTGACCGCACCTGGCCCGACAAGGTCATCACCAAGGCCCCGCGCTGGTGTGCAGTGGACCTGCGTGACGGCAACCAGGCCCTGATCGATCCCATGAGCCCGGCCCGCAAGCTGAAGATGTTCGAGCTGCTGGTCCGGATGGGCTACAAGGAGATCGAGGTCGGCTTCCCCTCGGCATCGCAGACGGACTTCGACTTCGTCCGGCAGCTGATCGAGGGCAACCACATCCCCGACGACGTGACCATCCAGGTGCTGACCCAGGCCCGCGAGCACCTGATCGAGCGGACCTATGAGTCCCTGGTCGGCGCCAAGCAGGCAATCGTCCACCTCTACAACTCCACGTCCGTCCTGCAGCGCCGCGTTGTGTTCAACCAGGACGAAGACGGCATCCTGGACATCGCCCTGCAGGGCGCCCGGCTGTGCAAGAAGTACGAGGAAACCCTCGTCGATACGCACATCACCTACGAATACTCGCCCGAGTCCTTCACCGGAACGGAGCTGGAGTACGCCATCCGCGTCTGCAACGCGATCGCCGACGTCTTCGAGGCCTCGGCGGACCGGCAGGTCATCATCAACCTGCCCGCCACGGTGGAAATGGCGACCCCCAATGTCTACGCCGACTCGATCGAGTGGATGAGCCGGAACCTGCACCCGCGGGAAGGCATTATCCTCTCCCTGCACCCGCACAACGACCGCGGCACCGGCGTCGCCGCCGCCGAGCTCGGCTACCTGGCCGGCGCGGACCGGATCGAGGGCTGCCTCTTCGGCAACGGCGAGCGGACCGGAAACGTGGACCTGGTGACCCTGGGCCTGAACATGTTTGTCCAGGGCATCGATCCGATGATCGATTTCTCCGACATCGACGAAATCCGGCGCACGGTGGAGTACTGCAACCAGCTGCCGGTGGCCGAGCGGTCCCCGTACGGCGGCGACCTCGTCTTCACCGCGTTCTCCGGCTCGCACCAGGACGCGATCAAGAAGGGCCTGGAGGCCCTCGAAAAGGATGCCGCCGCAGCGGGCAAGGACGTGGCCGACTACACCTGGCAGGTCCCGTACCTGCCGGTCGACCCGAAGGACCTTGGCCGCAGCTACGAGGCGGTCATCCGGGTCAACTCGCAGTCCGGCAAGGGCGGCGTCGCGTACCTGCTCAAGAACGAACACAGCCTGGACCTGCCGCGACGCGCCCAGATCGAGTTCTCCGGCGTCATCCAGAAGCGGACCGACACAGTGGGCGGGGAAGTCAGCGGACCCCAGCTGTGGCAGGTCTTCCAGGACGAATACCTGCCCTCGGGTTCGGCCGACACGCAGTGGGGCCGCTACGCCCTCGGCTCGATCAGCACCGAGACGGACGAGGACGGCGCCATGACCTTGACCGCTGCCCTGAAGGTCGACGGAAACCAGGTCCGCCGGACCGGGACCGGCAACGGCCCCATCGCGGCCCTGCTGAGCATCCTGCGCGAGGACGGCGTGGACGTCCGGGTCCTGGACTACAGCGAACACGCACTCTCCGAAGGCGGCAGCGCCCTGGCTGCCGCGTACGTCGAATGCGCCGTGGGGGAGCGCGTGCTCTGGGGCGTCGGGATCGACGCCAACACCAGCACCTCCGCCCTCAAAGCCGTCATCTCGGCCGTGAACCGCGCCATCCGGGACGCCCGCGCCTGATCCGTCGCCGGCACGGCATAGACTCTTAACCCGATGCACACTGCGCCGCCGGAACACTCCGGCGGCGCAGTGTTTTAACCTCAGCGGTGTCTTACCTCAGCGGTGTTTTACCTCAGCCGCGCCGCCCATGCCGTGATTCCGCAAAGACAATGCGAAGATTAACTGTGGTCCAACAATCCTTCGCAGCGCGCGCCTACCGTGACGAGGCAGTGGTCCTGCGTACCCATAAGTTGGGCGAGGCCGACCGCATCATCACCCTGCTGACAAAACACCACGGCCAGGTCCGTGCGGTGGCGAAGGGCGTCCGGCGCACCAGCAGCCGCTTCGGCGCCAGGCTGGAACCGTTCATGGTGGCCGATCTCCAGCTGATTTCCGGGCGCACCCTGGACGTGGTCACGCAGGCCGTGGCCAAGGGCGCCTACGGCGGAAACATCGCGGCGGACTATGGCCGCTACACGGTTGCGGCGGCCATGACAGAAACCGCGGAGAAGCTCACGGACGTCGACGGCGAAGCCGGAACCGCACAGTACAACCTGCTAGTTGGTGCCCTCGCGTCGCTGAGCCGGGGCGACCACGCCGCCGAACTCATCCTGGATTCCTACCTGCTCCGCGCCCTCGCGACCGGCGGCTGGGCGCCCAGCTTCACCGACTGTGCCCGGTGCGGTGCGCCCGGGCCGCACACTGCCTTTTCCGCGCCGCTGGGCGGCATGGTCTGCGCCGAGTGCCGGCCCCCTGGATCCCCGGCACCGGCCGCGGAAACCGTGCTCCTGCTTGGTGCCCTGCTCACCGGGAACTGGACGACGGCGGATGCGTCCGCGTCTGTTCACCGCCGGGAAGCGGCCGGCCTGGTGGCCAGCTACCTGCAGTGGCACCTGGAGCGAGTCCTGAAATCCCTCAAACATGTGGAGCGAACGTAAAAGTGGCCTTGGGAAGAAGCTTGGGAAAAAACCTGGAGAAGAGCCAGGGGAAGCAGGCCAACGTCCGGCGGCGGACCGCCCCGGTGGTGGCTCCCTATCCGCACCCATCCGGCGCTGTGCCGCCGGCGATTCCCGCTGAGTTCATTCCACGGCATGTCGCGATCGTCATGGACGGCAACGGGCGCTGGGCGAACCAGCGAGGCCTGCCGAGGGTGGACGGCCACAAGGCGGGGGAGCCCGCCCTGCTGGATGTCATGGCCGGTGCGATCGAGCTGGGGATCGAGCACGTCAGCGTGTACGCCTTCTCCACCGAGAACTGGCGGCGCTCCCCCGAGGAGGTGCGCTTCCTGATGGGCTTCAACAAGGACGTGCTGCGCCGGCAACGGAACCAGCTCGATGACTGGGGAGTCCGCATCCGCTGGTCCGGGCGGCGTCCGAAACTGTGGGGCTCGGTGATCCGCGAACTCGAAGAGGCCGAGGACTACACCCGCGGCAACAGCACCTGCACCCTGAACATGTGCGTCAACTACGGCGGGCGCGCCGAGATCGCCGACGCCGTCGCCGCGATCGCTGAGGAAGTGGCGCAGGGCCGGCTCAAGCCGGGTGCCATCACCGAACGGACCATCCAGAAGTTCCTGGACGAACCGGACCTGCCCGACGTTGACCTGTTCCTGCGCAGTTCCGGCGAGCAGCGGCTGTCCAATTTCATGCTGTGGCAGTCGGCCTACGCCGAGTTCGTGTTCATGGATACCCTGTGGCCGGACGTGGACCGCCGGACGCTGTGGGACGCCGTCGAGATTTATGCCCAGCGGGACCGCCGCTACGGCGGAGCAGTCGACGCCGCTCCCGTGGCAGGCAACCAGGGCACCTGACCGGCCTGCCGGGCCCCTGCCAGTGTGGCCGTCCTCTGCGTGCCGGGGCCGGGCGCTGCCGCCTTCGTGGTTGGCGTCAGTCCAACACGTAGGCCCTGAGCCACCGGGACAGCCGGGAGTAGGCGTCCGCGCGGACCCGAGGGGCGGAGAGGAAGACGTCATGCAGGGCGCCGTCAATCCGCTCCAGCGTGACGGTCCGGCCCAGGCTCAGCGCGCGAAGGGCGATCGTGTTCACGTCCAGGACCGCGTCGGTGCGGCGCATGGATTCCTTCCAGAACATCCCGTTGGCGCTGGCGCCCGAGATCAGCACGAGGATGGGCACATCAATGTTCAGGCCGCGCGCCACCTTGGACTGTCCGCTCAGTACGGCGCTGAGCCAGCCGGCGCGGACCGGAAAAGCGTGCGGCGGTCTGTAGGCATCGTCCAGGGTCCATTCGCCTTCCGCGGCGCTGCTGATGCTGCGCCAGTAGAAGCCACGCTCAGGCAGCCGGATCACCGACTCTGGCCAGAACCTGGCGAACGGCTCCACCATGGTCCGCGCGGCCCGGCGCAGGGCGGGGCTGCCGTGGACCTCCAGCCACGGGCTGTCCAGGACCAGCTGCGATGCCACCCCCTGATGCCGGTCGGCCCACAGCGCCGCGATCAGGCCGCCGGTGGAGTGGCCCATGAGGATCAGCTGCGGCGCCATGCCGGGCGGCCGGAGCGAGCCGATGATGCCGATCGCTGCGGTGATTTCGGCGTCGTAGTTGTCCAGGTCTGCGACGTAGCCGCCATGGGTGCCCGGCCGCAGGCTGCGGCCGTGGTTGTGCATGTCGAGCGCGAAGAACTCAAATCCCTGCCCGGCCCAGAACTCCGCGAGTTCCTCATTGAAGAAATAGTCACTCCAGCCGTGCAGGAACAGCACGGCCCGGGCCGGCAGCGCGGATGGTGCCGGTTCGAGCGGGGTATGGCGGACCAGGGTGGCAGTGCGCAGCACGCCGTCGGGGCCGGCGGCCTCGAAAGCGCACGCCTGGAAATCATCGCCCAGTATGTCGGTCCGCCACTGCATCGACTTTCCTCCTGAGCTGCTGACTATGCCGCGGACGCCGCGGCGCGGCCCGCGGAACGTCCGGAGAATAGGCACCCGCCCAAGAACGTCCCCTCGAGGGCGCGGTAACCGTGAATTCCGCCGCCGCCAAACCCTGCGGCTTCACCGGCGGCGTACAGCCCGGGCACGGGCTCCCCGGTGACGTCCAGGACCCGCGACTGCAGATCAGTGTGCAGGCCGCCGAGGCTCTTGCGGGTCAGGACGGAGAGCCGGACGGCAAGCAGCGGACCGTGGCGCGGATCCAGCAGCCGGTGCGGCGGCGCCACCCGCATGATCTTGTCGGTGGCGAAACGCCGAGCGGCCCGGATAGCAGCCAGCTGCGGATCCTTGCCCATCCCGCTGGAGAACTGCCGGTCCCGGTCGCGGACCAGCCGGTCCAAGGCTGCTGGGTCAATGAGCTGTCCACCCGTTAAATCGTTCATTTGGCCGGCCAGCGCGGCGGGGTTCTCCGCTTGGAGGAAGTCGACCCCGCGGTCCAGGAACCGCTGCAGCGGGGTGTCGCTGCCACGCTTCAGCCTGGCTGCCAGCAGGCGGACATCCTTCCCCGTGAGATCCGGGTTCTGCTCCGATCCGGACAGCGCGAACTCCTTCAGGGCGATGGTCCTGTTGAGGACAAACCAGGAATGGGCATGTCCGGTGGCCAGGATGTGGCGGAGGGCGCCCAGGGAGTCGAACCCGGGAAACAGGGGAGGGGGAAGCGTCCGCCCCGTCGCGTCCAGCCACAGGGCCGACGGCCCGGGCAGGATCCGGATGCCGTGCTGCGGCCAGACCGGGGCATGGTTGTGGATGCCCTCCGGGTAATGCCACATCCGGTCCCCGTTGATGAGGCTCCCGCCGGCCCGGGCCACGGCCGGCAAGAAGTCCCCGTCCACGGAGGCGGGCACGCCGCTCAACATCCGCTCCGGCGCCACCCCGCCGGGCCACTGCCTGCGGACCGAGTCGTGGTTGCCGCCGATCCCGCCGCTCGTCACCACCACGGCCGCGGCCGTGGCATCGAAACTGCCGGCCGGGCGCCGGGACGAACGTTCGCCCCGCCCCGCGCTGCTGGCCTCGAGCAGTTCGCCGCGCACGCCACTCACCCGGCCTGCCGTCTTCACAAGCTCAGTGGCGCGGTGGCGGAAATGGAAGGACACGCGCCCGGTGGCTTCGCCTTCGCGCAGTTTGGCCAGGAAGGGAGCCACCAGCGCAGGTCCCGTGCCCCACGCGACATGGAAGCGCGGGACGGTGTTGCCGTGGCCGTTCGGGCCGTAGCCGCCGCGTTCTGCCCACTGCACCAGGGGAAACAGCCGAACGCCCAGCGAGGCGAGCCACGCACGCTTCTCCCCGGCGGCGAAGTTCACGTACGCCGCCGCCCACTCCTTCGCCAGTGCGTCTTCCGGCCGGTCGAATCCCGCGGACGCATGCCAGTCCGCGAGGGCCAGCTCTTCGCTGTCCCGCACCCGCAGCCTGCGCTGTTCCGGCGAGTTGACCAGGAACAGGCCGCCGAAGGACCAGTGCGCCTGGCCGCCGACAGAGGCCTCGGGTTCCTGATCCAGCACCGCCACCCGCCTGCCTGCGGCGTAGGCCTGGGCCGCCGCGACGAGCCCGGCCAGTCCCGCCCCGACCACCACGACATCGGCCTCGATCCCGCGCCCCGGCGCCCCGCGGCCGCCCGTTCCGGCACCATCTTTGCTGGTCATGGCTTCATGCTAACTCGACCCGGGGCCCTGCGGCCGATGCGTCCCGGGCGCGGGGCGGCGCAGCCGCAACGGCAGTCACACCCGCGCCGGCGCGCGTGCTGGTTTGGTCTGCGCGGCCCGAACCGGAAAACTAGAGGCATGCGCGTATATCCCACATTCTTCCGGCTGGCCTTCTCATGGATGGACGCCGAACGCGCCCATAAGATCGGTTTCAAGGCCATCCGGCTCGCCCACAGCTGCGGCGCCGGGCGGCTGCTGCAGAAGTTCACCGCCCCGGCGGCGTCCCTGCAGACCGAGGCCTTCGGCCTGACGTTCCCCTCACCGTTCGGACTCGCGGCCGGCTTCGACAAGGAAGGCCACGGCATTGAGGCTCTGACCGAGCTCGGCTTTGGCCATGTGGAAGTCGGCACCATCACCGGTCGGGCCCAGCCCGGGAACCCGGCGCCGCGGCTGTTCCGCCTTGTGGAGGACAAGGCCGTCATCAACCGGATGGGGTTCAATAACGACGGCGCCGCGGCGGTAGCCCCGCGGCTGAAGTCCGCCCGCGCCGCCCTGCAGCGCCACCGGCCCGGTGTGCGGCCCGTGATCGGGGTCAACATCGGCAAGAGCAAGGTGGTGGGACTCGAGGATGCGGTGTCCGATTACCTCATCAGTGCGCGCAGCCTCGCCCCCGCCGCCGACTATCTCGTGGTCAACGTCAGCTCGCCCAACACCCCTGGCCTCCGGCTGCTGCAGGACGTGGAGACGCTGCGCCCGCTGCTGACCGCAGTGGGCGAGGAGGCGGACAAGGCCGCAGGCCGCCACGTTCCCCTTCTGGTCAAGATCGCGCCCGACCTCAGCGATGAGGACATCGACGACGTCGCGCGGCTGGCGCTGGACCTTAAGCTGGACGGCATTATTGCCACCAACACCACGATCGCCCGCACCGGGCTCGTCGCCAGCCCGAAGAAGGTCGAAGCCTGCGGGGCCGGAGGTCTTTCCGGCGCGCCCCTGAAGCAACGGTCCCTGGAGGTCCTGGCCCGGCTCAAGTCCGTGACCGGCGGAGCTTTGACCCTCGTCTCGGTGGGCGGGGTCGAGACCGCGCAGGATGTGCAGGCACGGCTAGACGCCGGCGCCACGCTGGTCCAGGGCTACACGGCTTTCCTCTACGAGGGCCCCTTCTGGGCCGCCCGCATTAACCGGCTGCTGGCCATGCACCCGAGCCGGCGCTAGGCACCACGGGGCGATCGGCCCCGGACCGATCGCTGCAAACGAGAAGCCCCCGGCAGATGACCGCCGGGGGCTTTTCGGTTGGAGAAGAGTGGGAGGGAAGGTCAGGCGGGGAACTGGCCGCGGTTGACCTGGGGCTTGGGCAGGCGCAGGCGGCGGAACTGCAGGGAACGCATCGAGCCGTACCAGACGGTGCCGCGCTCCACTTCGCCGAACTTTTCGCCGAGACGCTTCTTGAGCTTGCGGGAGAGGATGAAGACATCCACGAAGACCGCGAGGAACATGATCCAGAAGCCGCCCAGGACGTAGATCATCTGAGCGCTGGAGGCCGGCACCAGCAGCGAGATGATGACGAACAGCAGGGCCCCGAACATGAGGTATTCGCCCAGGCTGAAGCGGGCATCGACGTAGTCACGCGCGAAGCGCTTCTGCGGACCCTTGTCGCGCAAGGGCAGGAACTTCTCGTCACCGCTGTCCATGGCCTGCCGCATCTTGAGCCGCTGGTCCGCGACGGCTGCGCGCTCGGCCGCCTTGGAAGCCTTGCGGTCCTCGGGCACGAGGGGCCGCTTGCGGGCCGCCACCTGCGCGCTGCGCTTGGGCGTGGGTGCGCCCTTGCCGGTCACGGTGCCCCGGGCTGCTGCCTCGGCTGCCTGCTGGTCAACTACGTCCTGCGCCGATGGCGCTTCTTTTTTACGTCCAAACACCCCTAAAGAATACCCCGCAGACACGGGTCCGAGACCCAGCCCACACAGCGCAGGCCCGGCGACGTCAGTGTTCAAGGTTTAGCGTGATCCAGCGCACGGGTAGTGTTTTGGCCATGACTTCATCAACCGCGGGGAACCCGCTGACCACCATGGACCACGTCGGCACCATCGATGCCGAAGCCCTCCGCCAGGCCGTTGCCGAATCGTTCGACGAAACGATCGGCCAGCTGAGCGACCTTGTTGCCATTCCGGGCATCGCCTGGCCCAGCTTTGATCCTGCCCCGCTGAACCGCAGTGCCGACGCCGTCGCCGCCCTCGTGCGGGCCAGCGGTTTCGACGACGTCCAGATCCTCCGCTGCGACAAGGAAGACGGGACGCCCGGCGGGCCCGCCGTCGTCGCGCGCCGCCCGGCCGCCGAGGGCAAGGCGACCGTGCTGCTGTACGCCCACCACGATGTCCAGCCCACCGGTGACCTGGCGCTGTGGGAAACCGAGCCCTTCACCGCCGTCGAACGTGACGGGCGGCTCTTCGGCCGCGGCGCCGCCGATGACAAGGCCGGCATCCTCGCCCACATCGCGGCCTACTCGGCCGTGACGCGCGTGCTCGGGGACGAGCTCGGCCTCGGCGTGACGTTCTTCTTCGAGGGCGAAGAGGAAGCCGGCTCGCCAACCTTCCGGCAGTTCCTGGAGACGCACCGCGAGCTGCTCCGTGCCGATGTGATCGTCGTGGCCGACTCCAGCAACTGGAAGGTGGGCATCCCGGCCCTGACCACCAGCCTGCGCGGCCTGGTGGACGGCACCATTGAGGTCAAGGTCCTGGACCACGCCGTGCATTCGGGCATGTTCGGCGGGCCGGTGCTCGACGCGCCGACCGTGTTGGCCCGCCTGATCGCGACCCTCCACGACGACGAGGGCAGCGTCGCGATCGAGGGTCTGGTGAGCCGCGATGACGTGGTGGTCGACCTCACCGAGGAGGAGTACCGCGCTGACGCGTCCGTGCTCGACGGCGTGAAGCTCGCCGGGACCGGGAGCATTGCCTCGCGCATGTGGACCAAGCCGGCCCTGTCCATCATCGGTTTTGACGCCCCGGCCGTGGACGTGGCCTCCAACACGCTGCTGCCGCGGGCGCGGGCCAAGTTCAGCCTGCGCCTGGCCCCCGGACAGGACCCCGCAGCCGCCATGGATGCCGTCCGCAAGCACGTCGAGGACCACGCGCCGTTCGGCGCGCAGGTGGTGTTCACGCCGGGGGAGAGCGGCAGCTCTTTCCTGACGGACACCAGCTCGAAGGCCGCATCCGTGGCCATGTGGGCCCTGGGTGAGGCCTGGGGCGTGCCTGCCGTTGAAATGGGGATCGGCGGGTCCATCCCGTTCATCGCGGACCTGACCGAGCTCTACCCGGACGTGCAGATTCTGGTGACCGGCGTCGAGGATCCCGATTCCCGCGCGCACAGTGCCAACGAATCGCTGCACCTGGGCGACTTCCGGAACGCGATTGTCGCCGAGGCGCTGCTGCTCGCGCGCCTCAACAACGACGGTGCGCTCTAGCCCCCAAGCCCTTTGGGCCCCGGGGGAACATCCAGCCGTCTCACACGGTTACGTCAGAAGTTAGAGCTAGAAGGCTGCGCGAAGTAGCATGTAGCTATAGCCCATACCGTTTAAGTAGGGGCGGGCACCGTGCGAGCGGAGCCGCCACCACCGTTGCAAGAAGGTAGGCCATGAGCACTACAACCAATGAAAACAGCGCCGACACCACTGCCGCCCAGGCCGGCGAGCTGGCGACGCACGAGGTCAAGCTGACCGACGTCGCGGCCGGTAAGGTCCGCAGCCTCCTGGAACAGGAAGGCCGCACCGATCTGCGCCTCCGCGTTGCCGTGCAGCCCGGCGGTTGCTCGGGCCTGATCTACCAGCTCTACTTCGACGAGCGTCTGCTCGACGGGGACGCCGTGCGCGACTACGACGGCGTGGAAGTCGTCGTCGACAAGATGAGTGTTCCTTACCTCAGCGGTGCCAGCATCGATTTCGAGGACACCATCGCCAAGCAGGGCTTCACGATCGACAATCCCAATGCCGGCGGGTCCTGCGCCTGCGGAGATTCTTTCCACTAATCCTTCCACTAAGGCCGGGCATTTTGCCCGGCCTTAGTGCCGCAGGAGCCTCAACGAGCGGCACCGGCAAAAAGCTCCCGACGCACGGTGCGGACATGTGGGCGAAAACTCGCGGGGAGCGGTAAGCTCTACACCGAGTAGTAAAACTTTTCGTTTGCCCTGCCCGTCATTCGCGGGGCAACAGCAACAAGTAGGAAGGGCCGTCTGTGAGTTCGCAGAACCGAACCGGCAGCCGACGCAAACAGATCACTACGATCACTGGCTTGGCACTAGCCGGCGCGTTGGCTTTGACTGGATGTTCACCAGAGGTACAGAAGGGCTGGTTGCCCACCGAGCGTGGCACCACCAATCATGTTGACCTCATCATGGACCTCTGGGTCAACTCATGGATTGCCGCGCTGGTCGTCGGCATCATCACCTGGGGCCTGATGATCTGGTGCGTCGTCGCTTACCGCCGCCGCAAAGGCACCGTAGGCTTCCCGCGCCAGAACAGCTTCAACCTTCCGCTTGAAGTGTTCTACCTGACGATCCCGCTGTTCATGGTCCTGGTGTTCTTCTACTTCACCGACCGCGACCAGCAGTCGATCGATGACCGCTCCAAGCCGGCCGACGTCGTCGTCGACGTCCGCGGCAAGCAGTGGGCATGGGACTTCAACTACAAGAAGGGCGACGTCGTCACCGAGGACGTCCACGAAGCAGGCGTCCAGGCGCACCTGACCGGTAACGACGTGGACAAGGAAAAGCTGCCCACCCTGTACCTGCCGGTCAACAAGTCGGTTGACCTCGAGCTCAACTCACGCGACGTCATCCACTCCTTCTGGGTGCCTGCCTTCCTGCAAAAGCGGGACATGATTCCCGGCAAGACCAACTACATCCGGTTGACTCCCACCCGGGAGGGGACCTACGACGGCAAGTGCGCCGAACTTTGTGGCGAGTACCACTCCGAAATGCTGTTCCGCGTGAAGGTTGTCTCCGAGTCGGAGTTCCAGGCGCACATGAACCAGCTGCGCCAGGACGGGAACACCGGCCTGCTCGGTGAAGAGTACGACCGCAACCCGGCCCCGACCGAAACCAAGTAAGGCGAGCGACGTGGCAACTTACACTCAATCCGCCGGGATCCTCGAGACTCCCGTAGTACCCAAGTCCAAGGGACGCATCGTCGTCAACTGGATCACCTCGACCGACCACAAAACGATCGGGTACATGTACCTGATCGCGTCGTTCATCTTCTTCTGCTTCGGCGGCATCATGGCGCTGCTGATCCGTGCCGAGCTCTTCGAGCCGGGCATGCAGATCCTGCAGACCAAAGAGCAGTACAACCAGCTCTTCACCATGCACGGCACCGTGATGCTCCTGATGTTCGCGACGCCGCTGTTCGCCGGCTTCACCAACGTCATCATGCCGCTGCAGATCGGTGCCCCCGACGTCGCGTTCCCGCGACTGAACGCACTAGCCTTCTGGTTCTTCCTCTTCGGCTCCACGATTGCCGTATCCGGCTTCATCACCCCGCAGGGTGCCGCCTCGTTTGGCTGGTTCGCTTACGCGCCGCTGTCCAACACGACATTCAGCCCCGGCGTGGGCGGTGACCTCTGGGTCTTCGGCCTGGCGCTCTCCGGCTTCGGCACCATCCTTGGCGCGGTCAACTTCATCACCACCATCATCTGCATGCGCGCCCCGGGCATGACCATGTGGCGGATGCCGATCTTCACCTGGAACGCCCTCGTGACGTCCATCCTGGTCCTGATGGCCTTCCCGCCGCTGGCCTCCGCGCTGTTTGCCCTCGGTGCCGACCGCCGCTTTGGTGCGCACATCTTCGATCCCGAAAACGGCGGCGCCGTTCTCTGGCAGCACCTCTTCTGGTTCTTTGGCCACCCCGAGGTCTACATCATCGCGCTGCCGTTCTTCGGCATCGTCTCTGAGATTTTCCCGGTCTTCTCCCGCAAGCCGATCTTCGGCTACAAGGGCCTTGTCTACGCGACAATCTCCATTGCCGCCCTGTCCGTGACCGTGTGGGCACACCACATGTATGTCACCGGCTCGGTCCTGCTGCCGTTCTTCTCCTTCATGACGATGCTGATCGCCGTTCCGACCGGTGTGAAGTTCTTCAACTGGATCGGCACCATGTGGCGAGGTTCCATCACCTTTGAGACCCCCATGCTGTGGAGCATCGGCTTCCTGGCGACGTTCCTCTTCGGTGGCCTCACCGGCATCATCCTGGCCTCGCCGCCGCTGGACTTCCACGTCTCGGACTCCTACTTCGTGGTGGCGCACTTCCACTACGTGGTCTTCGGCACTGTTGTGTTCGCCATGTTCGCCGGCTTCTACTTCTGGTGGCCCAAGTGGACCGGCAAGATGCTCAACGAGCGCCTCGGCAAGATCCACTTCTGGATGCTGTTCCTCGGCTTCCACGGCACGTTCCTGATCCAGCACTGGCTGGGTGTCGAGGGCATGCCCCGCCGCTACGCCGACTACATGCCGCAGGATGGGTTCACGTGGATGAACCAGTTCTCCACCATCGCCTCGTTCGTCCTCGGCGCCTCGCTGATTCCGTTCTTCTGGAACGTCTACATCACCTGGCGCAGCAACGAGCGTGTGGAAGTTGATGACCCGTGGGGCTTCGGCGCCTCGCTCGAGTGGGCCACGTCCTGCCCGCCGCCGCGCCACAACTTCACGTCCCTGCCCCGCATCCGCTCCGAGCGTCCTGCCCTGGACCTGCACCACCCGGAGCTCTCCCAGTCCTACACCGTGGATTCGCCTGCTCCGGCAGCAGCGGCCCTCGGTAACGCCGACCAGAAGGACACCGCCAAGTGAAAATCGAATCAAGGATCTTTGGCCTCGGCGTCTTCTTCTTCGTGCCGGTGGCATTCATCTACGGTTACCTGACTAACTGGACCGAATGGGTAGGCATCCTCGGTGTGCTGCTCGTGGGCGGCCTCGCCGGCATGATCGGCGCGTACCTTGGCTTCACCGGTCGGCGCGTCGGCATGCGTCCCGAGGACCGCAACGACGCTGAAATCCACGAAGGCGCCGGCGAACAGGGACACTTCAGCCCCTGGAGCTGGTGGCCGCTGATGCTCGGCCTGTCCTGCGCCGCCGGATTCCTCGGCCTGGCCGTGGGCTGGTGGATCGTCTTCATTGCCGGCGGAATGGCAGTGGTTGCCCTGGTCGGCTGGGTCTACGAGTACAGCCGCGGTGACCACGCGCACTAGCGTCCACCCGGACTAAAAGTTCAGATTGCACGACGGCGGGGCCCCCCCGATGTTGGGGCCGGCCGCGGGTGGGGAAAAGGGGGGGGGGGTGGGGGTTTGCGGCGTGGGGGCAGGGGTTGGGTGGGCGGAGGCGTGT
>NZ_JBHUBT010000006.1:0-290730 GCF_042788715.1 Arthrobacter sp. NPDC056886 | reverse complement strand
GGTGGGTGGGTTCTCCTATTCCCGCGGGGGTCACCCCGCGAACTGGCGCCCACCCGTACTAAATGTTCATTTTGCAGGCGGGGGGCCCCCACCTTGGGGGGGCCCCGCCGTCGTTTGCGCATAGGGACTGGGTGGTGCTGAGTGCCTGCGTGCGTCCTGGAATGTGTGCGGCTCAGGCGTTGCGGGCTGGGCGTTGGTCGCCGGGTCTGAGGCCGGGCGTGAGGGGCCTCAGGCGGCCGCTGCCGACTCTAGAAGGATCCGGAGCTCCTCCAGCGCAGTCTCGGCCTCCGCGAGGCTGCAGGAGGCGGGCAGGGCCTCCGCTGCGACGGCCAACTCCACTTCGCAGCCACACCCGAAGTCCTCGGTCATGACCTCCAGCAGCGAGCGGGCGTCGACGCCGGGCCTGCCGTCCTTGCTGATGGTGACCGGAAGGCCGGTGGCCGTGACTGCCCGGACAAATACTGCCGCAGGCCGGGCGTGGAGGCCGATTGCGGCCGTGACGATTGCCTTGCGAACTGGCAACGGGACTCCCTCGTGCTGGTGTTGGTTCTCTGGGTGGCGCCACCGGACGGGCTGTTCCATACGACAGGCGTTCCATCGGACTGGCATGCCGTATGTCTGGCGGTGTATCGGACTGGCGTTCCATCAGGCTGGGCGGGCTCCATTGCCCGGTTCCGGCCTATGAGTTCAAGGGTAGCCGCGGGGGAGGGGCCCGCACGACTTGAGTCGGCGCCGTGGTCTAGACCTGCCGTGGTACGGGCTTACCCTTGAGATATGAGTGTTTTCCCCCCGCCGGCCCCAACCGGAGGCTGACCCGTGGCGTCCTCTAATGCGTCCAAGATGATCGGCGAGATCGACCGCCAGAGCGGGGTGCCGATCTACGTGCAGTTGCGGGAAATCCTGCGGGCGCACATCGGTGCCGCCTGCCCCCCGGGTTCCGCGCTGCCGTCCGAGCGTGACCTCGCGCAGCGCTTCGGCCTGGCCCGGATGACTGTCCGCCAGGCCATCGATGCCCTTGTGGGCGAGGAAGTCATTGAGCGCGTCGTGGGGCTGGGCACGTTTGTGCGCAAGCCCAAACTGGATCTCCAGGTAAAGCTCACCTCCTACAGCGAAGAGATGCAGCGCCGCGGCATGGTTCCGGCCGCCAAGGTCCTGAGCTTCGAGCAAATCAGCGCCAGTGCTTTCCTGGCCCGTGAGCTGCAGCTGGAGGAGGGCACGCCCCTGGTCCGGTTCCGCCGGCTCCTGCTGGCCGACAACGAGCCAATGAGCGTGGACGAGAACTTCATTCCCGCCCACCGGGTCCCCGGCCTGCTGGACGGCGAGCCGCCCACATCGCTCTACAACGTGCTGAGCGAACGCTACGGGCTGGTGATGGAATGGGGCGAGGACATGATAGAGGCGACGGCCGCATCGCCGTCCACGGCCCGGCTCCTGAACGTCGAGGTCGGAACGCCGCTGCTGAAGATCCAGCGCCACGCGTTCGTGGCCCGCGCCATGGTGGACTACTCCGTGTCCTACTACCGGGCTGACCGCTACAAGCTCTGGGTGCCCCTGCAGCGCCCCGGCGTCCGGCCCACCCGCAACTACGCCTCGGGATACCGCCCGTAGCCACAACAGAGCCGTGGTCGGCTAGGCGGCAGAAACTATGCTGCAGGGCCCTTTGGCAGTAGAAACCTTGGCAGCAGAAACCCGACCAGCAGGAACATAGGAAGGCCCGGTCCCCAAGGGGACCGGGCCTTCCTATGTTCCTGTTCCTGCCTGCAGCCTAGTGGCTCAGCGTCTTCTGAGACTCTGCCGCTTCGACGGCCTCATGGGCGCCGTGGTGGCCGTGAGCGGCCTCCAGCTCGGCCGGAGTGGCCGGGGCAACCCGGTCCTCGAAGAACCAGCGGGACAGCCACGCGCGGCGCTTTTCCTTGCGGTCCACGACACCGTGCTCGTTCGGCACCGCCGGAAGCGGGACCGGTGACTCGAAGCCGACCAGCTTGTAGCGCTTGTACTCGTCCAGCGGGGCGTGGACCTCGATGAACTCACCGTGCGGCAGGCGCACGATGCGGCCGGTTTCGCGGCCATGCAGGGCGATCTCGCGGTCCTTGCGCTGGAGCGCCAGGGCGACGCGCTTCGTGACGATGAACGCGATGACCGGGCCGATGAAGAACAGTGCGCGCAGCCAGTAGGTCACATCGTTCAAGGCCACGTGGAAGTGCGTGGCGATGAGGTCGGAGCCTGCCGCGGCCCACATAACGCAGTACCAGACAAAACCGGCCATGCCGATTGCCGTACGGGTAGGAGCATTGCGGGGACGGTCCAGGACGTGGTGCTCGCGGTTGTCCTTGGTGATCCAGCGTTCAATCCACGGGTAGGTGAACATGACCGTGAACAGGATGCCCGCGGGGACCAGGGCCGGCAGCAGCACGTTGAACGTGAAGACGTGGCCGAACCACACCTGCTCGACCTTCCAGTCACCGAAGG
This sequence comes from Arthrobacter sp. NPDC056886, assembly GCF_042788715.1. Lineage (NCBI taxonomy): Bacteria > Bacillati > Actinomycetota > Actinomycetes > Micrococcales > Micrococcaceae > Arthrobacter > Arthrobacter sp. NPDC056886. The sequence goes on along the minus strand of NZ_JBHUBT010000006.1, from coordinate 288,261 downwards.
TGCCCGGCATCAGGCGCAGGGCGCCGTCAACGAAGCCGATGTACCAGTCAGGCTGCGTGCCTGCCGAAACCGGGGAGGGGTCGTAGGGGCCGTAGTTCCAGATCGGGTTGATGGTGAAGAACGCCGCCATGAGGGCAACAACGCCGAACACGATGAAGAAGAAGCCGCCGGCCTTCGCCGCGTAAACCGGTCCCAGGGGGTAGCCGACGACGTTGCCGTCGTTGCGGCCGGGGCCGGGGTACTGCGTGTGCTTGTGCACAACCACCATGAAGAGGTGCATCACGATCATCAGCAGGATGAGCGCGGGAACCAGGAGGATGTGGAGCATGTACAGGCGGCTGATGATCATGGTGCCCGGGAACTCGCCACCGAAGAGGAAGAACGAGGTGTACGTGCCGATGACCGGGATGGACTTGATGACGCCGTCGATGATGCGCAGGCCGTTACCGGAGAGCAGGTCATCGGGGAGCGAGTAGCCGGTGAAGCCCGCGGCCATGGACAGGATGAGCAGGACGCTGCCCACCACCCAGTTCAGCTCGCGGGGCTTGCGGAACGCGCCGGTGAAGAACACGCGGAGCATGTGCACGGACACGGAGGCGACGAACAGCAGCGCTGACCAGTGGTGCACCTGGCGCATGAACATGCCGCCGCGGACATCGAAGGAGATGTTCAGGGAGGAGCTGTACGCCACGGACATTTCAACGTTCTTCAGCGGCGTGTAGGAGCCCGCGTAGTGCGTCTCCGCCATGGACGGATCGAAGAAGAACGTCAGGAACGTACCGGAGAGCAGCAGGATGACGAAGGAATACAGTGCCACCTCGCCGAACATGAATGACCAGTGGTCCGGGAAGACCTTCCGGCCGAACTCGCGGAGGATGCCGGAGCCGCCAACACGCTGGTCGACGAAGTCGGTGATGCGGCCGCCACTAGTTTTGGCGGTGAAGGCGGGGGCATCAGGCGTTGATGTTGCGGACATGCTCATCACGCTCCCAGTAGCTCGGTCCAACAGGTTCATGGAAGTCGCTCGTGGCGACCAGGTAGCCCTCAGCATCGACGGCGATCGGCAGCTGCGGCAGAGGCCGGCTGGCCGGGCCGAAGATGACCTTGCATTCCTGGGTCAGGTCGAAGGTCGACTGGTGGCACGGGCACAGCAGGTGGTGGGTCTGCTGCTCGTACAGGGCAACAGGGCAACCGACGTGGGTGCAGATCTTGGAGTAGGCAACAATCCCGTTGTAGCCCCAGTCTTCGCGCCCGGGGGAGGGGTTGAGGGAGTCGGGGTTCAGGCGCATGAGCAGAACGACGGCCTTGGCCTTTTCGTTCAGTTTGCCTTCGTGCAGCTCGTTCAGGCCCTCGGGAATGACGTGGAAGGCCGAGCCGATGGTGACGTCCGAGGCCTTGATGGGGGTGCCATCGGGGTCGCGGGTGAGCCGCTTGAGCTTGCCATCCTGCGGGGCCCACATCGTGTGGGCCAGCGTGTTGTCCGGCCGGGGACCGAGGTCACCGAAGATGGCCAGAGCGGGCAGAGGCGCGAGGGCCATGGCGCCGAGGAGCGTATTGCGGATCAGCGGCCGGCGCTTGATGCCGGTTTCTTCCACAATGTCATCGACGATGCGTACGGCAGCCTGGCGGTCTTCCTCGGTGCGGATCGCGTGGCGCTCTTCCGAGACCTCGTGGTCCGGCATGAGGGCCTTCGCCCAGTGTACGATGCCGGTGCCGATGCCCAGCATCGCAAATGCGGTGCCGAGGCCCAGCAGGGCATTCTGGAGGCGGATCGTCGCGATCGTGGAGCCGGGGCCCAGATCGATCGCGAAGTACGCCACCAGGAATATCAGGGTGCCAACGACCGAGGTGCCGAACAGAAGGGCTACCTGCCGTTCTGCTTTCTTTGCGGCCCTCGGGTCCGTGTCAGCCAGGCGCAAACGGTGCGGGGGAATTCCAGGATCCTGGAACTTCTCCACCTCATTCTGACCAGCCGTAGCTACGGTGCCCGAGTGGTTCGGACTGCCGTCACTATGGTTGCCCATAATTCGCCTCATCCTTCTCTCGTCTCGGCGTCTGCCGAGTTAGGTTTCAATTCGAACTGCTGACGGGTCAGCAGAAAATTCTTACAGGTGTAAGGCCCGCTCAGGAAGTGCGGGAGGTGAGCCAGATGGTGAACGCGATGATGACGCCCAGGCCAGCGATCCAGACAAAGAGACCTTCGGAAACCGGTCCCAAAGCTCCAAGATCGGCGCCGCCGGGTGAACCGTTTGCCTCAATCTGCTTCAGGAAGGTGATGATGTCGCGCTTGCCCTCCGGGGAGATGTTCGCGTCACTGAAGACCGGCATGTTCTGGGGGCCGGTGACCATAGCTTCGTAGATGTGCTGACCGGAGACTCCGGCGAGGGCCGGGGCGAACTTGCCCCGGGTCAGTGCGCCGCCGGCAGCGGCAGCGTTGTGGCACATGGCGCAGTTGGTGCGGAACAGCTCGCCGCCGTTGGCGGCGTCGCCCTTCTCATCGAGCACACCCGCCTCGGGGATGGCCGGGCCGGGGCCGAGGGAGGCAACGTAAGCAGCCAGCTGCTTGGTCTGTTCCTCGTTGAACTGGGCGGGCTTCTGGTAGGCCTGCGGGCCGTTCATCTGCATGGGCATGCGGCCGGTACCAACCTGGAAGTCAACAGCGGCGGCTCCGACGCCCACAAGGGACGGTCCGGCCTGCGAGCCGCTGGCACCCATACCGTGGCAGGTGGCGCAGTTGGCGGCAAAAAGCTTGCCGCCTTCCTCTACGTCGCTTGCGCTGTAGGTGGTGGTGTCGGCCTTGGCCTGGTTGACGGTGGTGGCAACGGCGTACAGCCCACCCGTGACCAAGAGGCCCATTAGCAGCAGTGCAATTGCTGCCAGTGGGTGACGTCGCTTCTGCGAGAGTGCCTTCACGTGGTGGTTCCTTTATTCGATCCTGCGGTGGCTCCGAGAGCCGCTTCTTGAAATTCTGCCTCTTGTAGAAAAAGAGTCAAGTCAGACTACTTGACGACGTAGATGACCAGGAAGAGGCCAATCCAGACGACGTCCACGAAGTGCCAGTAGTACGAGGTGACAATCGCCGAAGTGGCCTCAAAGTGTCCGAACTTCTTCGCGGCGAAGGAGCGGCCCATGATGAGCAGGAAGGCAACCAGACCGCCGATGACGTGCAGGCCGTGGAAGCCTGTCGTTATGTAGAAGGCTGAACCGTAGGCGTTGGAGGACAGCGAAACATGCTCGGAAACGAGCATGGCGTACTCGGTCGCCTGGCCGGCGACGAAGAATGAACCCATGAGGAACGTCAGGATGAACCATCCGTTCATCCCCCACTGGGTGAAGCTGAAGCGTCCGCCGGTCCGGCGCGGCTGGAGCCGCTCGGCAGCGAAGACGCCCATCTGGCAAGTAAAGGAACTTGCCACGAGGACGATCGTGTTAACGAGCGCAAACGGGAAGTTGAGCTTGGCTGTCTCTTCGGCCCACATCAGTCCGGAAGTCGAACGGAGTGTGAAGTACATGGCGAAGAGACCGGCGAAGAACATCAACTCACTGGACAGCCACACAACGGTTCCAACAGAAACCATGTTCGGGCGGTTCAGCGTCGGGTGCGCCGGGGTACTGGGGGCATGGGTCGCAGATGTCACATAGACATTATGTCTATAAAAGTCCGTCCTGCCCAACGCAAACCGCGTTTTCGGAGGACTTTTTCTACAAAGACGCGAATTCGCGCGGAAAAGTTCCCGGAGGGGTTCACATTGGTCTTTGCGGGGCCGACCTCGATAGCATCGGGAGGTGACTTCACAGGCATCTGCACAGGCGGCAGGCAACACCTGGCCGCGGCTCATTAACGCGCTCATCAGCGGCATGGACCTCACCGCCGGGAGCACTGAGTGGGCCATGAACTCCATCATGTCCGGTGAAGCGACGCCGGCCCAGGTGGCGGGATTCCTGGTGGCCCTGCGCTCCAAGGGCGAGACCGTGGATGAGCTCTCTGGCCTGGTGGAGGCGATGATCTCCAACGCCAACCCCATAGACATTGCCGGTGAGAAGTTGGACATCGTCGGAACGGGTGGCGATCAGCAGAACACTGTCAACATCTCCACGATGGCCGCCCTTATCGCCGCCGGTGCGGGGGCCAGGGTGGTCAAGCACGGTAACCGTGCGTCGTCGTCCTCGTCCGGATCCGCCGATGTCCTGGAGGCCCTCGGCGTCAGGCTGGATCTTCCCATTCCCCGCGTGGCGCTCAACGCCGAAGAGGCGGGAATCACGTTTTGCTTTGCCCAGGTCTTCCACCCCTCGATGCGCCATGCCGCCGTCGCCCGCCGCGAACTTGGCGTTCCCACAGCGTTCAACTTCCTGGGCCCCATGATCAACCCGGCCCATGTCCAGGCCTCGGCCGTGGGCGTCGCCAACGAGCAGATGGCCCCGTTGGTGGCCGGCGTGCTGGCCAAGCGGGGCAGCCGCGGCCTGGTTTTCCGCGGGAATGACGGCCTGGATGAGCTCACCACCACCGGCCCGTCGCGCGTGTGGGAGATCCGTAGTGGTGAGGTCACGGAAGAGATATTTGATCCGCGCGACCTCGGCATCCGGACGGCCACGCTGGAGGAGTTGCGCGGCGGTGACGCCGTGGCCAACGCCGCCGTCGTCCGCGCTGTCCTGGCCGGTGCGCCGGGCCCGGCCCGTGACGCGGCGCTACTCAACGCCGCGGCCGGGCTGGTCGCGTTCGACCTCGACGCCGTCGGTCCGCTGGCGGAGCGCATGGCTGCTGCATACAAGCGCGCCGAGCAGTCCATTGAATCCGGCGCCGCGGCCGCGGCGCTGGACAGGTGGGTCGCTTTGTCGCAGACCGCCGGGTAGGAGCGGCCAGGCTAGCGCGCCCGGCCGGACGGCTGGGCTCCGGCTTCATCCGGCGTCGGGCACGCCGTCCCCTGACCCTTCCGCTGACTTGAGCTTCCGGCGTCTGCGCCGGCGCCAGACGACCGCCAGGCCAAGCACGACGATGGGGACCAGCACCCAGCCGCCGATGTCGAGAGCGTCACCGATAGCGTGGGCCAGCGCCCCGGCCAGATAGGCCAGAACGCTGAGGCTCGCGACCCACGCGATGCACCCTGGGATGGTCCACAGCAGGAACTTGGGCCACGGCATCTTGGCAGCCCCCGCGGCGATGGCGCCCCAGAGCCGGACGACAATGACCCAGCGGCCGAAGAACAAGGCTTTGCCGCCGTGCCGATCGAAGAACGACTCCATTTGGACGATGCGTTTCTCGTCGGCGTGGAAGCGCTGCGCCAGTCGCAGCATCAACGGACGGCCTCCCACCCGCCCAAGTACGTAGCCAATAGTGCTCCCGAGCATGGCGCCCAGGCTGCCGACGGCGATAACGGCAGCAAGGTTCAGATCTCCGTGGCGCGCCGAGGCGTAGGCCCCAAGCAGTACGGCCACGGCGGGAAGCGGTACACCGGCGCACTGGGCCAGCACAATCACGAAGACGCCGAAGTAGTACCCCCATTCGTCCGCAATCCCCGCTTCCGCCGCGACCAAGCCTGCCCAGCCGAGCGCCACGAAACGGAGGGCAGATAATCCGGCCATCGCTCACACCTCACTCCGCTGCTCCGCCGTGTTTCATGACGACGGTCCCCGGGCTGCCCGTGTTTGTTCTGCGGTCGTGACCCCCGACGACGCCGGGATGGCCCTTGTATACGCTTGCGCCGCGGGCCGCGTCAAGAGCACGCGTTGACTCATAGAAAACCTCCGCGTGGCCGGATACGTTGCCTCATTTGAAAACCTCCGCGTAGCGGCGTGGTTGACGGTGTTGGCTCCGGTTGCCAGCTATGCCCGTTTTCATGGAGCTGAGGATGGCCCAGCGGCAGGCTGTGACGAAGAAGAAAGCCCTCGCGTATCAGGGCGCGTCCCGGAAAGGGAAGTCCCGGATCCTGGATGAGCTGGTCGAGCTGACCGGGTGGCACCGCGACTACGCCCGAGCGGCCCTGCGGGATGCGCTGGTTCTGAAGATCGTCAGGCCCCGGCCGGGAAGAACGCCGGTTTACGGGCCTGAACTGCTGCCCGCGCTGATCAAATGCTGGTCGGTGCTGCGGGCCCCGGCCGGGAAGCTGCTGGCCCCGATGCTGCCCGTTCTGGTGCCCTTGCTGCGGGCCGAGCAGGAGCTGGTGATCACCGATGAGCAGGCCCGGCTGCTGAGCCGGATGAGCGCGGCGACGGTGGACCGGAAACTGGCGGGTGAACGGGCGAAGCTGATCCCGCGGGGACGGTCCCACACCAAGCCGGGCACCTTGCTGAAGTCCCAGATCCCGATCCGCACCTGGGCCGAATGGGACGACGCGGTCCCGGGGTTTGTGGAGATCGACCTGGTCGGCCATGAGGGCGGCAACAGCTTTGGTGAGTTCTGCTTCACCCTGACAGTGACCGACATTGCCACCGGCTGGACGGTGAACCGGTCCGTGCGGAACAAGGCCGCCCGGTGGGTCCTGGAGGCGCTCGAGCACGTCAGCGCGGTGTTCCCGTTCCCGATCATCGGCATCGATTCGGACAACGGCTCTGAGTTCATCAACGATCACCTGTTCGCCTACTGCCATGCCCACCAGATCACGTTCACCCGCTCCCGGCCCGGGAATCAAGAACGACGGCGCCCACGTGGAGCAGAAGAACTGGGCCAGGGTCCGGGAACTGGTCGGCTACCTCCGCTACGACACGGCCGCCGAGCTGGAGAAGCTCAATGAAATCTGGGAACTGGACCGCGTCCTCACCAACTACTTGCTTCCCCAACAGAAACTCATCGGCAAGCAACGTCACGGGGCCAGAGTCACCAAGAGGCACGACGCTCCCACGACGCCGCACCAACGCGCGGTCCGGCACGAGAGCATCCGGAAAAGGCAGACCATCCAAATGAATGCCGCCTTCAAACGGATCCGGCCGGCAGCCCTCTCACGCCACATCCTGGCACTGACTGCAGAACTGGAAGTCCTTGCCCTGGCCAAGAAAACAGGACCCGTCAGGCCCGTCAACAGCGCCTGGAACGGCAGCATCACGCCCTACCGGCATCGCCAGAGCGACGCCACCGATCCGGAGGTTTTCAAATGAGGCAACGAATCACCGTTCCCGGAGGTATTGCAATGAGGCAACAGGGAACACGCCGCGGTCACTGGCCGGGGCGGCGGCGGACGGAGATCAGATCCAGGATGACTGCTTCGATAACTGCCAAGATGAACGGCGATGTAGCGCCGTTGATGAGGCTGAAGAGTGCGATCGGCTGCGGCTCCCCATCCCTGGGGAGTGGCCGTAACGTGTTGGCGCCAGCGAAGACGGCGGCGATCAGGACAATGAGAGTCACAACCCGCGCTGCCCCAGTGCGGGCCGCCACCCGGTAGCCCAGAACTGCGTTGACACTAAGCTTCTATCCAATTTTTCGGAAGGGTGGCACTGGGGTTGCGGGTCGACCTTGGACGGCAGTGTGGTTCACGAGCGGTAAGACGGCCTGATCAAAGACCACTCACGCCTGGTGCTACGTGGTGCTACTGCTCGAAACCGAGGGCAAAGGCCGCGTCGAGGTCGTGCTGCGAGTACGCCCGGAAGGCGATCTGCGTGGTGGTGTGGGCCACGCCCCGGACTTTCGAGAGCTTGTCCGCGATGACTTCCGCCAGGTCCTCGTGCTTGGCCACGCGGGCGATGGCGATCAGGTCCCACTCGCCCGTGACGGAATAGACCTCGCTGATGCCGGCGATGGCGGAGATTTCCTCGGCGGTCTCCGGGATGCGTGAAGCGTCTGTCTTGATCAGGACGAATGCGGTGACCACGTGTGAGCCTTTCCGGATCGGTTGCGCCGTTTGCGGGCCTGTCGGCGGCCCTTGTCCGGGCGCTGCCATCTTCTGCCAGCCTAGTGCATTAGCCTTGGCGGCGGCGTGAACGCAACCGCCGCATGCCCGCGGCCACAAGGCGGTAGCCCAGGAGGAAAACGCCCAGGCTCAGCAGGGCCACGATGATGAACGGCAGCACCACCGTCTGCCCGGTGACGGCTCGCAGAATCATGCCGACGCTGACCGTTCCGAGCCAGACGGCGACGCCGGCGGGCCACACCGGCAGGGGGTCATGCCACAGCCGGAGGGCGAGCCATGCCAGTGCCGCCCCCGCAAGGAACGGCCACGCCGTCGCAAAGACGCCGGTGATGATGTCCCCGCGCTGGTGTGCGTCGCGCCCGATCGCCGCGAAGAGCAGGATCAGGAGCGCATCGGCGGAGGCGGCCAGGGCGGCTGTCTGCCCGGGCCGGAGGCCGGTACTTGGAGCGTCCTGGGCGTACGGACGGGGGAGTCTGGGCGTTGGAGAAGGCATACATCCAAGCCTAGTCCCGTCCGGGTGGCGCCCGGCCGGCGGAAGTCGTTGTGCCCGAAATCACGGTGGGGCTAGGCTCGGTCCCATGCCTCTGATCGCCGCCGGAGCCAGCCGGTGGCACGGGCGAATGCAAGGGGAGCGCTGTGAGCGAAAAGATCACGACTTGCCTGTGGTTCGACAGCCAGGCCGAGGAAGCTGCCGAGTACTACGTCTCCATCTTCGACGGCGGCAAAGTCCTCGACGTCGCACGGTATGGCGAGGGCGGTCCCGGGCCGGCCGGTCAGGCGATCACTGTCCGCTTCGAGCTTGACGGGCGCACCTTCACTGCATTGAACGGGGGGCCTGCCTTCACGTTCAATGAGGCGGTGTCCTTTGTCATCGACTGCGCCTCGCAGGAGGAAGTGGACCGGTACTGGTCGGCCCTGACCGACGGCGGCCAGGAAAGCCAGTGCGGTTGGCTCAAGGACCGCTACGGGGTCTCGTGGCAGGTGGTGCCGTCAGTGCTGGAACAACTGATTGGCGGCCCCGACCCCGACGGCGCCCAGCGCGCCATGCAGGCAATGCTCGGCATGCGCAAGCTGGACATCGCCGCGCTGCAGGCTGCCTACGACGGCACCTGACACGCCGGTCCCTCCTTGGCCGGGTGGCCTGCGGCGCCGAAGACCGCAGTGCTGCGCTGCGGTCCCGGGCTGAGTCCGCCGTGGCCCCCAGTCGGCGTGGCCCCCGGGCCGGGGGACGGTCCGCACATATGATCGTGGCATGAGTAGCGACGCCGTTCCGGAGGCTGTTGTCCCGGTGCAGCTGGATCCTCAGCTGGACGGCCAGCTGAGCATTAACGACATCCTGCTCGAGCTTGGCCAAGCTCCCGTGGTGCATCCTTCCCCAGACGCGGCCAGTGAGCTGCACTTCTTTTAGTCCCGCATCGTCTTAGCCCGCCCCGCTCTCCCGCTTTACAGTTCATTGACCAGCCCGTTGACAGGCTCGTTGACAACGAGGTCCCCGTGCGTAGGCTGGTGCCGACACGGGTCCTAGCGTTCCACTTGCGCGGAGCCGCCTGCCACGCCGGATGGCCCCGGCATCGCCGCTGAACACTTCGTTGCCTCTTCACCGGTTTCGCGAAAGGCGAAGGTCATGGGATTTTGGGACTTCATTTGGTTCATGTTTTCGTTCGTCATGTTTGCGGCGTATTTGATCCTGCTCTTTCTCGTCATCCGGGACATCTTCGCGGACAGCCTGCGGCCAGGGTGGGTAAAAGCCCTGTGGATTCTGGGTGTTCTGTTGTTTCCACTCCTCGGTTGCCTGGCCTACATAATGTTCTACGGACAGCAAATGGCCATCAGGCAATCCGCCCGGCAGGACGTCGCTAGGGAAGACATGGCTGAATACGTCCGGCGGACCGCCAACACCAGCCCGGCGGAACAGATCGCGGCGGGCAAGAAACTCCTTGATGAAGGCACAATCACCGGCGACGAATTCCAGATGCTGAAGGCCAGGGCGCTCCGGTAGAAGGCACCTGGCTGGAGTCGCATCTGGGACGGCATAAAGGCTCTCCACCTCGGCAAATTCAGGCCTTATGGTCCTAACGGCGGATATCACGGCGGGCTACCTTGGCGCGTAAGGAAGCCAGCAGGGCTTTCTCAGAACGAAAGGATGGCTCCCGTGGAGCAATTCTGGAGCGTCATTTGGCTGTTCTTTTGGGGATTCGCGTTCGTCGCCTACCTTTTCGCGCTGTTTGCCGTTATCACCGACATTTTCCGGGACCACGAGCTCAGCGGCTGGCTCAAGGCTGTGTGGATCATATTCCTCGTCTTCGTCCCGTTCCTGACGGTTCTTGTGTATCTGATCGCGCGGGGCCGCAGCATGGCCGAGCGCCAGGCCAAGAGTGCAGAGCAGGCCCGAGCTGCCACCAATGAGTACATCCGCTCCGTGGCCGCAGCATCCCCCACCCAGGAAATTGCGAAGGCCAAGGAACTCCTCGACGCCGGCACGCTGACTCAGAGCGAGTTCGACGCTGTCAAGGCCAAGGCGTTGAGCCAGGCCTGATTGGCGGGACGTGCCTGCGGGTGCGTCATGAAGTGCATCAGCTGGGCCCGCTGAGTCGGGTCACGAAACGCCGGACAGTACCCCGTCGATCCGCGAAAGCAGGCCCGGCCACCCGTTGCCCATGCCTTCCGAGGCTTGCTGGCCCAACGGGGTGTCGAGATTGAAGCCCCACGCTCGAGGTGTAGGACGGTGCCGTCTTCAACCGACTCAAGGCGCCACGTAACGGTGGTGTCCAGTTGGCCCTCGGAGAACAGGAAGCTGATCAACTCGCCGGGCTCCACTGCGAGGACTTCGCACTGCTCGAGTTTCCGCCACGCATCCTTCTGGCTGGGACGGCCCGCGACCGGCGCTTGTTCCCCCGGCTGTCCCATCAGACTTTCGGGGCGCTCCGCTCATCGCTTGTTCCGTCCTGGCGGGGTGGCAGTTCAGCGTGCCCCTCACTTAGAGGGCACACTTAACGTCATGGCTGATACTGATGCGGTGACAACTCAAGGCTCGACCGTTGAAGATTGGACGCGGGCTTTGGCAGAGTCCAGTGGTTCGCCAGGTGGCGGGGCCGGGGCTGGACTAATGCTTGCCATCGCTGCGTCCCTGACTTCGATGGTGGCCGGATATACAGAAGCGGAGGAGCACCAGCGCGGTGAACTCAGCGATATTCACGGGCGGGCTCGTTCTCTGCGAGACGTCGCCCTTCAACTGGCCGATGACGATGCGACAGCATCTAAGGCTTTCGGGGCCGCGTTTCGGCTGGAGCCGGGCCCGGAGCGCGAGGAGGCAATCCACCGGGCATCCGTAGCCGCTGCCAAGGCATCCGCCGTGCTCGGCGAGCGGGCCATCGATGCCATCGATGATCTGGGATGGCTCGCATCCAACGGTAACCCGGCCCTCATTGCTGATGTCGTCGTCGCATTCGGGGCCCTAAGGGCAGCGGTGACAGGGGCGCGCACGAATGTCAGTTTCGATCTCGCCGCGCTTGCCACCGCGGGAACTACCCTTGAGAACATCCGTGAACAGCATCCGTCACTTTGGGCGACGGTCGAGCATTTCAACGCCGCCCTCGAACGGATCGACGAACTGACCGCTTGGATCGACCACCGCGCCGCCCCAACCGACGTCGTCTGATGCGGCGCGCCGGCCGGTCCACCCGCCAGGGTCCAAAAACTCGACTGTCCGGGCATCTGGGATAAGGCCGGTCAGAACTCACGGGTCTGACTCGAAGTGACTACCCCATTGACGGGTATGTCATGGCTCTCTGCCGGGACCGAGTCAAGCAACTCGTCGTCGTAGACCACGGCGAACACCGGAGGGGGCTCCCTTAGCGACGCGAGGGCCCGGTCAAAGTACCCGCGCCCCCACCCCATCCGCATTCCCGACAAGTCGACCGCGGCAGCGGGAATAAGCAGCAGTTCAACACTCTGGAACACACTGGGGCCGACAACTTCGCCAACCATTTCAGAGATGCCGAACAGGCCAACCTGTTCGGGCCCTCCTCGTGCCTGCACCCAGTCCAGGAGCCCGTCCCGTCTGCTCACTGGAACCAGAACCTCGACGCCGTTGGCGGCGGCCCAGCTCAAGAACGGCCGCGTGTTCGGTTCATCTGAACCCGACAGGTAGCAGCCGACCAGGGCGGGGGCACGGAGACGGACCAGAGCGATTAAATTCGCCGTCAGGCCGGCCGTGGCCGCTTCCCGTTCGCTCACCGATCGAGCCCGGCGGCCGAGACGAACCTCGGCGCGCAAGACACTCTTTGCATCCCTCAATAAAGCGTCCGACACCATGCCGCGACACTAGCCCTAGTTTCCGCTGCCCGCACCTTCTTCAGAGTGTCACCCACAAATCGCCGCTGGCCAGGGGGTCCGTGGCGACTGCCGCCCCCGGTGTTCCTCGACCGCGGCTGGGACCCATGAGCCGGAGGACGTCTCATGTCGTAACTGACTGTCAGCCTGCTAGAGGGCCGGGCGCCGCCGCGGGGGATCGGCGGCGCCCGAGTAAGTATGACGGTCCGCGGCGTCCAGGACCTCCAGCGCCGTCATATGTGCCGCCGAGGCCACGTCCTTGATGGGCAGACCGTTCGTGACAGCCTCCGCGACGGCAGCCTGAAGCTCGGGGGCGGAATGTTCGTGTTCGAAATCTAAGGCTGAATTCGTCGCGGCCGCCTCTTCTACCGCTCTGATTGCATCAATATTCATGACGCGCACCTGCCCGGCAGATCAGTCCGGGTGAACGTGGTTTGTTGCCTCGCATGACATTCCTTCCCGAAGACGCTCCGGCAGTAGGAAACGCTGCCGGGGTCTGGGGCAACAACGCCATTTTAGGGGGACGTCCCATGGCTTGAAAAGGCCGTCGGCAAGGAGGCATGGACGGACGACAGGCTAAGGACAGACTGCCCCTTTGAAGACCTGAGCGGCGGTCTCCCGGAGGCAGGGCATCCCTCACGGGGTTTAGTTCGGCCGCCGCCGCTATCGTGCAAAACCGTGTTCATAGGCGAAGATGACGGCGTGTACACGGTCGCGCAGTGCGAGTTTCATGAGGATACGGCCCACATGGGTTTTGACCGTTGATTCCGCCACGGCCAGTCGTTCCCCGATCTCGGTGTTGGTCAGTCCCCGCGCGATGGCGACGAGAATTTCCAGTTCCCTCGGTGTCAGGGACGCCACCGCTTCGTCGCCCGCGGCGGCGGGCACGGAGGGGAGCCGTTGGCTGAAGAGCTCCAGCATCCGGCGGCTGACCCTGGAGGAAATGGCGGCGTCTCCTCCGGCGACGGCCCTGATGGAGGCAAGCAACTCAGCTGGCCCCACATCCTTGAGCAGAAAACCACTGGCACCGGCCCGGAGCGCCGCGAAGGCATACTCGTCGAGGTCGAACGTCGTCAAGACAATGACCCGTGACTGCGGGCACTCCTCGACAATGCGCCGGGTCGCGGTGATTCCGTCCGTGTCGGGCATCCGCACGTCCATCAGGACCACGTCCGGCGCCAGGGTTCGACACATTTCGATGCCAATCCTGCCGTCAGCGGCCTCCCCGGCGACCTCCACCCCGTCCTGGGCATCCAGCACCATGCGGAAACCCATCCGGACAAGTGTCTGGTCATCGACCAGCAGTACCCGGATCGGACGCCTGGGCGGGACACTTACCGTTGCCATGGAGATTCCTCCTGCGGCGGGAACCGGGCGGTCACGGACCATCCACCGCTCGTCAGAGGACCCGCGCGCAGCGTGCCGCCGCACAGTGCGACGCGCTCACGCATTCCCGCGACGCCACGCCCGGCATGGTCGGCAGGGGCAACCTCAGGGTGCCCGTCGTCGGTCACCGAGACCAAAATCGTCTTCGGGCTGAACTCCGTACGAACCGTGACCGCTGTTGCTGCTCTCGCATACTTAAGCGCATTAGTGAGCCCTTCCTGGACGACACGGTAGATAGCCAGTTGGATTCCGGGATCGGCCGGAGGAACACCAGCCGACTGCAGGGCCACGGGAAGGCCCGCAGAACGGAACAGCCCCAGCAAATCAGGAATGTCCCCCACCCCGGGCGAAGGTTGTGCCGCACCGGCCAACTCCGCGGTATTTCCTTCGGTATCGCCTTCGTTCAGAACTCCGAGCATCCGGCGCATATCCGTCACCGCCACGCGCCCCGTCTCGGCGACTTGACGCATGGCGTGGACGGCGCGGGCGGGATCAGTGGAGGCGATCTCGGCCGAACCATGGGCCAGGGAAATCATCACAGCCAATCCATGCGAGACGATGTCGTGCATCTCCCGGGCGATGGCGTTGCGCTCCGCGGCGGCCGCGATGCTGTCCAGATGCTCCCGTTCACGCGTCAGCCGGTCTGCACGGTCCACGAGGGCGCTCACGTAACGGCGGCGCGTGCGCACGTTCAGGCCGCTCAGTGTCGCGATCACCAAGACGGCAATCGCCTGGACAGCTTGGCCAAGGTCCACCATCGACAGCGGCTGCAGGACCGCGGCGACAAGGAGGATCGCACTGGTCCCCAGAAGGGAAACGACCGCGTGCCGCGCGGACCGGTAAACGCCGACGGCGTACAGCGCCATGGCTGTCGCGACCGTTGCGAAGCTCGCCGGGACCGAGAACGTGATGAGCATGATGACGGCTGTGGCAGCCAAAGACGACATCGGAGCCAGCCGGCGGAACACCAGGCCAATTCCGGAAACCACCACGGCGAGACACTGGAGAACGAGCCCCGGCGCTTCGGTCCCGCCACCGCTGAAGGCGGTGGCTGCCGCCAGAGCCGGTGCTGTGTAGGCGGCAGCGACCAGGAGGTCCGTGACGCGCGGGCGAGAGCGCCACCCGCGTGGCTCGCGTGGTTCGCTCGACGAAATCGGTGTCTTCACAGCCGGTACCGGCAATGCTGCGGGGCCTGCCGCAACCCCGTCCCGGTCATGCTCCGAACTCTGCTTGGAGTGAAGGGCATAAGGGTCCTTTGGCCGTTCGTTGGGACATCAGTGGAGCGCAAGGACCAGGTAGAGGGCGGCTAGGACCAACGTGGTGGGGGTCATGATGAGGCGTTCGGCTTTGCTGCGGGAGATCCCGTTCATGAAGACTCCGAGCACGAAGTATGCCGTCATCACCCACATGGTGACCGCAGTAAAGGATTCGTTGACCAACAGCGGGACCAAACCAGCCTTGGCCAGAGCTGCGTAGGCGAAGAGGGCGTACACGGCTATGGACAGGGCGCTCCCGATTCTCAGTTTGGGAGGCAGGACGCGGTGTTGGCCGCCCCACGCCGCTGTTCCCAGCGGAGCTCCGGCGATAAGCGCGACCTGGAAGATGGTCAGGCCGGCCAGAACTGCGCAGGCGAGTGTCGCGAAAAGCTGATCTAGCGGCATCTAAATCCATTCTCTTGTGCAGTCCGAAGCAGCATGGTGTTCGTGTGCCCTGCTGTGGTGGCTGTAGAGAGCATATTCGTGAATCCGGCAGAATCATGGCAACGGCCATCCGCGCCCCTCCCTTCGGCGCCGGATGACGCTTCGAATGGCGGCCGGGAGAGTTCCGGCCAATACAGCGAGCAGGAGGCCGAGCGCCATCAGTCCGGGAACCCGGAGAGAAGCTCCTCCGGTCGGAAGGTCCAGATGCGCCGTGGGATAGTCCATCATCTTGGCTGCCGATACAGCCGTGGCACGGTCGGTGTGCTGCGCCAGAGACTCGATGGCGCCGTCGAACCCGAGCGACCCGTCGGCACCAGCAAAAGCATCGACGGGCGTGTTGCGGGACGCGGACCAGTCACGCAATTGCGGATCAATGTCCTGGTCCCGGGCCGCGCCGGGGGCGATGAACCGGTCCATCGGGGGAGCCTGACGTTCCGGGACGGTCAGGAGAATGAGCCCATGCTTGGTGGTGACCGTGTCAGTGGCACCGACCGCCACGGCCCGGGCGGCGAAGGACATGTTGTAGACCTCAAAGGCGCTGGCGACATCGATCTCGCCCACCCCGTTGAAGAGCCCGACGCCGATCGTCGGCCGGAGCCATGGGACGAGGGCGTTGAGTGCGATGGGAATGTCCGAAGCGACGAAGGATTGGACGGGTATCTGCGCTGTCGCTGCCACCTGCCAACCAGGGTATTTCATTAGCCGGCCGACTCGTTCGGCTTCGACGGCACCCGTCATGTCCTCCATGACTTTCAGCGCGCCGGGGATGCCGGAGGTTACGCCGGCCGTGGTGGTGATCCTGCCGTCCTGAACGAACCGCAGACCTCCCAGCCACTGGACCTCGGGATGGCTCTGCTTGAGGGCACCCAGACGGGACCAGTGGCTGGTCGCCTTATGACCGTTCAAGAGGCCTGTCCCGGCAAGGACGCTCGATCCGTTGCAGACGCCCAGGATGCGGGCCCCGCGACCTGATTGCTCCACGATCCACTCGCGCATTGCGGTTTCCTCTGGGCCCTCCGGAGCGCCGACGGCCGGCACAACGACGACGGCCGGCTGCCGGGCCCTGCCCGATCGGACGTCCTCAAACGTGTACGTGGGCACTATCGCCGGACCCCCGTCAATTGGCGCAGGGGCAGACTTCGCTGCGATTGTGTACACCGAAAAATCCGGGGAGCTGGCAAATACTTCGTAGGGAGCGAGAACATCACTTCCTACGGTTCCTGACGAACCCAGGACGACGGCGACAACTAGCGGGCCGGAGGAGGAGGGCCGATTCGCGGGCAGTTCCTTCGCCTCGTGGGCGGCGGGGCGGACGTGACTATCCGCATCCGCCACCGACGTGCCCGCGAAAGCCATCGCGGCCACAGCGAGGACGGAGAATCCAACCGAGAGAGCGGCCTGAATGAGTCGCGTAGAGAGGGAAGCCATTTGTGAGTCTCGATTCCGTATGGAGTTGCGGGGCCATCGC
This sequence comes from Arthrobacter sp. NPDC056886, assembly GCF_042788715.1. Lineage (NCBI taxonomy): Bacteria > Bacillati > Actinomycetota > Actinomycetes > Micrococcales > Micrococcaceae > Arthrobacter > Arthrobacter sp. NPDC056886. The sequence continues at coordinate 271,534 of NZ_JBHUBT010000006.1, read as the reverse complement.
CTTCAATGTGCCCCGCCTTGCTCTTTCACGCTACGGATCGCCCCCATCCACACACATCGGCCCCGAGGACACTACTGAACGGGCACAACCGGTACCGGGGTACTACCTGACCGCTCACTAGGGCGCTTCGCGTACGTCACAGGTTGCACGTTCCACTCCGGAGTGACCGACCAGAAATCCTGGCGGAGACCGCAGGGGCGCGGCTTTCCTCCAGGCCCGTGCACAGCGAGAAAACCGGGGTACTCTGAGGCGCATGGAGATGCGCCTCGAGGTCGTACAAGTACCCGTCAGTGATGTGGACAAAGCCAAGTCGTTCTACACAGACCGGCTTGGGTTCGCCCTGGACCACGACGTGGAATACATACCGGGCATCCGGGTGGTCCAACTTACGCCACCCGGCTCCGCCACCTCCATCGTGATCGGCACAGGAATGACCAGTATGCCGCCGGGCAGCCTGGAAGGCCTGCAATTGGTGGTCCCTGACATGGCATCCACGAGGGCTGAGCTTCTCCAACGCGGAGCGGAGGTCAGCGAGGTCCAGGACATGGGTGGAATCGCCTTCGCCTATTTCAGTGACCCGGACGGCAACCGCTGGGTCATACAGGAAGCTACGCCGCCGGACGTCCGGGAAGCCTTTCAGCGCTAGACACGCCCGCTGCCCGGCGCAATCGAAATGAGGGCGAAGGGGCGGTGGCGAGCCGATGCTTGCCGGGGATGATTAAGGCAGACTGGTGGCGTGAGCGGAATCCAGTGGGTGCTGCACGTCGATCTCGACCAGTTCATCGCGGCGGTCGAAGTGCTCCGCCGCCCGGAGCTTGCGGGCAAGCCAATCATTGTCGGCGGTCGGGGCGACCCCACGGAACGAGCCGTGGTGTCGACCGCATCCTACGAAGCCAGGGCATTCGGAGTGGGCTCCGGAATGCCCTTACGCATTGCGGCCCGGAAAGTGCCCGACGCTGTGATCCTGCCCGTCGATCAGGAGGCTTACCTCGCAGCTTCTGAAACCGTGATGGCTACCCTGCGCGCGCAGCCCGGCGCCACCGTGCAGGTGTTGGGTTGGGATGAAGCCTTCGTAGGCACTGAGACAGAGAGTCCGGAGGCCTACGCCCGGCAGGTGCAGGCCGCTGTCCTTGAGCGGACGCAGCTGCATTGCAGTGTGGGCATCGGCGACACTTTGGTCCGGGCCAAAGTCGCCACCGGTTTCGGCAAGCCGGCCGGAGTCTTCCGGCTCACTGCCGGGAACTGGCTCGACGTCATGGGCAGTCGGCCCACCAGAGACCTGTGGGGCGTCGGAACAAAAGTGTCGGGACGACTGGCCAAACTCGGCATCAACACAGTCGCCGAGCTCGCCGCGTCCGACCCCCAAGACCTGGTCGCCGAGTTCGGCTCCAAGATGGGGCCGTGGTACGCGGAGCTCGGACGCGGAGACGGCGCCAGCGTTGTGGACGACACCCCGTGGGTTGCCCGCGGGCATAGCCGGGAGACCACCTTCCAGCGGGACCTGACCGAGCCCGCCCAGGTGGACGGCGCCGTAAGGGAGCTGACAGCGCGCGTCCTTGAGGATGTTGTGTCCGAAGGACGGCCCGTGGTTGGGCTGACCCTCAAGGTTCGGTACGCGCCGTTCTTCACCAAGACCCACGCTAGGAAGATTCCCGAGACATTCGACCGGAACGAAATCCTGGCGCAGACCTTGGACCTCGCAGCCGGAATCGAACCGGGCCGTCCGATCCGGCTGCTAGGCCTGCGGGCCGAAATGGCAATGCCCGACGACGCCCGAAAGGGACATACGCCTACCCGCGGCGGTTGGTGACGGCGTCGCCCGCTTCCCTGCCAGCGCGGATGAATCGCTTCGCGGAAGTAATAGTCCTAGATGTCCAGCGCGCCGAGACGTCGAAGGGAAACGCCCCCTCGACGACTCGGGTCTGCGAATAACATCTGCTGTTTAGCGGCCGTTGTATTCGTCGTCGGTGATGTGCTCGCCCCAGGTCGTGGTTCTAGCGGGGTCCTCGCCGTTCTGAAGCATGGCGATGTGCTCCATGAAGCAGCCGGGGGCTGCAGCGTGCCAGTGCTCTTCGCCGGGCGCGGTGTAGAGCGTCTGGCCGGGGTGGACCTCGATGATCGTGCCGTCTCGGCCGCCGAAGCGGCCGACGCCTTGAGTGACGCGCAGGTACTGACCGTGCTTGTGCGAGTGCCAGGCGGTGCGGGCACCCGGCGCGAAGCGAACGGTCGCTACGACCATCGTCTGGTCCTTCTCGTGAGGCAGCGCAATCGGATCCAGCCAGACGTCGCCGGCGAACTGGGCCGCCGGGTTCTTCGTGGTCGGCGCTGAGGGTTCGATGTTCATGATTTTCCTTATTTGTTGTCTGTGAAGAGTTGCTTGGCGATGCCCATCGCGGACATGCCTTTGGGCCAGCCGGCGTAGAGCGTGACGTGGGTGATGGCTTCGATGAGCTCTTCCTGGGTCACACCGTTTTCGAGGGCGCGGCCAAGGTGGGAACCCAGCTGTTCGGTGTTCCCTCCGGCGGTCAACACGGCTACTGTGATGAGGCTGCGATCGCGGGCGCTCAGTTCGGGCCGGTTCCAGACGTCCCTGAAGAGGACGTCGTCGGTGAGCTCGGCGAGCTTGGGAGCGAAGTCGCCGAACATTCTCCGTCCGCCCCCGACCTGCTTGGGTTGGACATTCATGATGTTTCTTCTTTCGGTGAGAGTGCCAGTTTCGGGTGGGCGTTGCGGGCGGACGAGGACCTTGACCCAGCGGTCACGTCAGCCGCCGCCGTCGTGCCTGCGCTGTGAGTTCGTGGGCGCCGTAGCTGTTGTCGTCGGGGTTGACGGTGACGCCGGGGGCGGCGATCTGGTCGATGCGGTCCAGCACGTCGGTACCCAGGGTGATGTCAGCGGCGGGCAGGTAAGACTCGAGTTGTTCCATGGTGCGCGGGCCAACGATGGCGGCCGTGACGCCTGGGTGGTGGATCGCGAAAGCGATGGCCAGCTCGATGAGGGTCAGCCCGTTTTGTTCGGCGAGCTGGGCAAGTTCTTCGACGATGTCCAGTTTTCGCTGGTTGGCCGGGCTGCTCATGTCGAAGCGGGCGTTCGGACGTGCGGGGGAGGTGGGGGTGGAAGCGGAGTCCTTGCGCCAGCGCCCTGAAAGCCACCCGCCACTGAGCGGGCTGTAGGTGAGCGTGCCCATGCCGTGGCGTTGGACCGTGGGGAGGATGTCTTCTTCGATGCCGCGGACCAGGAGCGAGTAGGGCGGCTGTTCGGTGACAAACCGTTCCAGGTTGCGTTCCCGGGAGGCCCACTGGGCTTCAACAATCTGGGATCCCGAATACGAAGAAGAACCGATGTAACGGACTTTGCCCTGGCGGACGAGGTCGCTGAGCGCGCCGAGGGTTTCCTCGACGTCGGTATCGGGGCTGGGCCGGTGGACCTGGTAGAGGTCGATGTAGTCGGTGTTGAGCCGGCGGAGGGAGTGTTCGACCGCTTGCATGATCCAGCGGCGGGATCCGCCGTGCTGATTGGGGTCCTCGCTCATGGGCATGAAGAACTTGGTGGCGAGGAACACCCCGTCCCGGCGCCCGTCGAGTGCCTGTCCGACGATTTCCTCGGATGCACCGCCGGAGTAGACGTCGGCGGTGTCGATGAAGTTGATGCCCGCGTCGAGGGCGCGGTGAATGATGCGGATGGAGTCGGCGGTGTCGTTGTTGCCCCAGGGGCCGAACATCATTGCACCGAGACATAAGGGGCTGACCTGCACGCCGGTGCGGCCCAGGGGGCGGTATTCCATGGTGTTTCCTTCTCTTTGTCTTAGGCTTCTGGGGTCTTAGGCTTCGGGGATGACCATGGCGAAGCGTTCCTCGCGGGCCTCGTCCGGGTCCGGGCCAGTGCGGTTGCCGGTGTTGAGCGAATCGATAACGGTGAGTTCCTCGGCACTGAGTTCGAAATCGAACGCGTCGAAGTTTTCGGCGATGCGTGCAGGGTTGGTCGATTTGGGAATGGCCGAGCGGCCCTGCTGCAGGTGCCAGCGGAGCATGACCTGTGCCGGACTCTTGCCGTAGGCCCGTGCGATGGTGGCGATTGTGGGGTCTTCCATGACGTTCCGGCGGTCCTGGCCCCACCCTGGGTAGAAGGTGATGCCTCCGATCGGTGACCAGGCCTGGGTGAGGATCCCGTGCTGGGCATCATCTGCCTGTACGTCCGGCTGGGTGAAATAGGGGTGCAGTTCGATCTGGTTCACTGCCGGGACGACGTCGGTCGCATCGAGCAGTTGCTTGAGGTGGTGCGGCATGAAGTTGCTGACGCCGATCGCCCGGACGCGCCCATCAGCAAGCAGGGTCTCCAGCGCCTTGTAGGCGGCGATGGTTTTTTCGAAGCGGTCGGGGGCGGGCTGGTGCAGGATGAACAGGTCCAGATAGTCGACACCGAGCTTGCCTGTCGCTTTGTCCCAGGCGTGCAGGGTCTGGCCATAGCCGTAGTCACTGACCCAGACCTTGGTCTCGATGAACACCTCCGGACGGTCAAGGCCGGAAGAGCGGATGCCCTGCCCGACTTCCCGCTCGTTGCCGTACGCGGCTGCGGTGTCGATGTGCCGGTAGCCGGTGGTCAGCGCGGCCCGGACCGCGGCAGTGGTCTGCTCCGGGGCGCTTTGGAAGACGCCCAGGCCCAGGGCCGGCATTGTGACGCCGTTGTTGAGGGTCAGTTCCATGTTCATGCCTTTCACGATATTGAGACGTACAGAATTGTGGGAGTTCACGTCATTACCCCCTTCTTGCGGATGGCGTTATTGGTTCAACCGACCTCTTGGACCTGGGGCACGGGCGCTGTCCCGGACGGCTTCTCGGTGCGGGGGGCGGCAAGATCGGCGGGCAGGATGACGGCTGCCGTCACGATCAGGGCAAGGAGCAGGAGAATGCTGCCCGTCGTCAGGGCGACGCCGACCTGCGAGGCCAGGTGCGCTACGGCGGAACCCGCCGCCGGGACGGCCGATGCCGCCGCGACCGCTATGCCAAGCCCAAGGCACGTGCCAACCTGGTGGAAGGTGTTCACCAGGCCCGATGCCGCGCCGGCGTCGGCCGCGGGAGCGCCGATGATGCCGAACGAGGTCAGCGGCGCAAACGCGAGACCCTGGCCCGCACCAATGAGCACCATCGGCAGCGCCACCCCGGTCAGATAGCGGGAGTCCACACCGACTCGGCTGAGCCAGAACATCCCGGCAAGCGTGATCAGGATGCCGGCCACGAGTGGAATTGAACCCGGCACTTTACCCATGAACCGCGGAATGCTCATTGCAACAGCGAAGTTGACTGCGGTCATGGGCAGGAATCCGATGCCGGCCTGGAGGGGGTCGAAGCCAAGTACTTGCTGAAGGAACTGGGTGGTGAAAAAGAAGAATGCGATCATCGCGCCCAGGTACAGAAAGCGGGCGACATAGGCACCGGTTCGGCGGCGGCTCGCGAACAGCCTCAACGGCATGATCGGCTGGGCAGCCCTGCGTTCGGTCAGGACGAACACGATCAGGAGCACGACGCCGGCGCTGACGGCCGTCATCGTAACCGTGGAAATCCATCCCGCATCGACGGTGTTGATGATGCCGAATACGAGAGCGCCGACACCCAGCGTGGCGCTGGCCGCCCCGAATACGTCCAAGCGGCCGCGGGCCCGGCCTGATTCCGGGAGGAACCGCGGTGCGAGTGCGATCATTGCGGCGCCAATGGGTACGTTGACGAAGAACCCGGCCCGCCAGGAGATCCAGTGGGCCAGCGCCCCGCCGATGACTAGCCCGAGGCTGGCGCCGATCCCTGCGGTGGCGCCGTACAAGGCGACGGCCCGGGTGCGCTCGCGGCCTTCTGGGAAGCTGGCTGTGAGCAGGGAGAGTGCAGCGGGCGCGACGATCGCAGCCCCGACACCCTGCACGGCGCGGCCGGCGATCGCCCACCAGCCAGTCGGTGCCAGTCCGATCAGCAGCGACGCGATCGAGAACACCACCAGCCCGAACACGAAGACCCGCCGGCGTCCGAGTAGGTCTCCTGCCCGGGCACCGAGGAGCAGCAGGCCGCCGAAGACCAGCGTGTAGGCATCCTGAACCCAGGTCAGCTCACCGGTGCTCAGCTGCAGATCTGCCTGCAGGCTCGGCAGGGCGGTGAAGATAACCGAGTTGTCCAGCAGGATCATGAAGTAGCTGGCGAGGATGATCGCCAGAATCGCAGCCGGGTGGGCTGTTGTGGGTTCGGATTTCATGCTTTCAATGCAACCGTGATTCCTCACGGGCCGGGAGTCACGGCTGTTCCGGGTAACGCCAGTGCCTCCCTCGAGGATCAGCCACCGCGTAGCGTGGATGCCATGACACACAGTGACGACGTGCGGAAGTTCCTGACCTCCCGCCGCGCAAAGATCACGCCGGATGAGGCCGGGCTGCCCGTCTACGGTGGCAACCGGCGCGTTGCCGGCCTGCGCCGCGAGGAAGTCGCGATGCTCGCCGGGATGAGCATCGACTACTACATACGCCTGGAACGGGGGAACCTTTCCGGCGCCTCGGACAGCGTCCTGGAAGCCCTCGGGCGAGCCCTGAAGCTCGACGACGCCGAAACGGCCCACCTTTTTGATCTGGCCCGCGCAGCCACCGCCGCTCCCCGTGCCCGGCGCAAGCGCAGCCCGCAGACAGTGCGGCCGAGCGTGCAACGCGTCATTGATGCGATCACGGCCGCACCTGCCTGGGTCCGCAACGACCGCGGGGATGTCCTGGCCGCCAATGAGCTGGGCCGTGCGCTTTATCTGGACTTGATGGCCGAGCAGACCACCCCGCCGAACAGCGCACGCTTCACCTTCCTGAACCCGAAGGCGCGGGACTTCTTCGCCGATTGGGAACGCGCGGCGGATGACATCGTCGCTGTCCTGCGGTCCACGGCCGGGAAAAACCCGTATGACAAGGACCTCACCGACCTGATCGGTGAACTCTCAACCCGAAGCGAAGAGTTTCGTACCCGGTGGGCCCGGCACGATGTGAAGTACCACCGCGCCGGCCGGAAGCGGCTCCGCCACCCGGTTGTTGGGGACCTTGACTTGAGCTTCGAGGCGCTTGAACTGCCCGCCGACCCGGGAATGCGCATCAACGTCTACACAGCAGATCCCGGGACACCCTCCGAGGACGCACTGAAAGTCCTCGCCAGTTGGGCCGCCACCCAGCAGACCACGGCAGAGCCCGAAGAGGCCGCAGTCAAGGAGAAAAAGTGAGCCGCCGTCCCTCCACTGTCCTGATCACCAGAATCACCCCAGGAAGCCTCAAAGACCGAGGGTAAATCCGAACTCCTAGTCGACTGAGGAACGGACCCCGACTTGCGGCACATGGGCGGCGGGCTCCACAAGTGTCGCGCTATTCATGTTTGACCCCTAAAATCTAAATAGCAGGGTGACTATTTAGACTTCCGGAGGATCCATGACCCGTTGGCCCGCACACGGCAGCAAGACGATGCCGTGGAAGTCGTCCGGGCGGCCGCCGCGCGAAGACCGGGAATTCACCGAGGTTGTGGTCTCGCTGCCACCCATGATCGCCGGGAGCTGGTTCGATCCGGGCCGCGAGACCATTATCGCCCTGGAGGAGGCCGCGGTTGCCATCGCGTCCCTGGACGTCACGGCGGGCACGCGGATGGCCGCCATCAGCGGGTTCCTGCTCCGCAGCGAAGCCGTGTCCTCCTCCAAGATCGAGCACGTCAACGCCAACCGCGACGACTACGCCCGGGCCATGATCGGGCTCAAGGCCAGTGATGACGCCCGTTCCATGGTGGCCGCAGCCGACGCCGTACAAGGGATGATCGACGACGCCGGGCGAACCGGGGAGATCCGGCTGGAGGCAATGCTGGGCGCCCATAACACGCTCATGAAGGACGACCCGATGGACGGCCCCCACGCCGGCAAGTTCAGGGAGGTTCAGAACTGGATCGGCGGCAGCGACCATTCACCGCGCGGCGCCATCCATGTCCCGCCCCCGCCGGAGCTCGTGCCGGAGCTGATGGAGGACCTGATGGCCTTCTGCAACCGCCGCGACGTCCCCATCATGGCGCAGGCGGCGATCGCGCACGCCCACTTCGAATCCATCCACCCGTTCACCGACGGCAACGGCCGGATCGGCCGGGCCCTGATCGGTGCGATTTCCCGCCGTCGCGGGCTCACAAAGAACACGGTCACCCCGATCGCGTCGGCGATGGTCGCCGACGTCGACACGTATTTCAGCCTCGTCAACAACTACCGCTCCGGCGACGCCGATCCGTTCGTGCTCTACCTGGCCCGTTCCGCGGTCCGCGCCTCGGACGCCGCGCGGGAGTCCGTGGCCGCACTCGATGCCCTGCCAGCGATGTGGCTGGAGCTGGCCAGACCACGCAGGGGTTCCGCGGACGAGAAGATCATCCCGTGGCTGCTGGAGCGGCCTGTGTTCGAGGCCCACAGTGCTGCCCATATTGCCGGCGTCGCCGAGAGCTCGGTCTACGCCGCGCTGCAGCGGCTCTCCAACGCCGGGGTGATCACCCCGGTCACCCAGTCAAAGCGCAGCCGGGCCTGGGCGGCGACCGAGGTCCTGGACGAGGTGGACCGGCTCAACAACCGGCTGGCCGACGCCGGGCAGGCCGGCTGAGCGGGCGGCGACTTCTCGCAGGCGGCCGGGTGGCCTTGCTCCTCACGCGGCGTGAGGATCTACCGTTGTGCCTATGAAACAGACGAGCGGTGCCGCAGGCCAATGGAGCATCGGCGAACTCGCCAAAGCGTGTGGCGTCACGGTCCGGACCCTCCATCACTACGACGAGATCGGGCTGCTGTCGGCAGGCCAGAGAACCGCTTCCGGCCACCGCCGCTACACCGAGGAAGACGTGCGGCGACTGTACCGGATCCGTGCGCTGCAGATGCTTGGCCTCCCGCTGGCCGATATCGGCACCGCGTTGGCAACCCCTGCCGATGACATGGCTTCACTGCGCATCCTCCTGGAACAGCAGTTGCTGCACATGAGCCGGCACGCCGAGCAGGTCCGAGCCGTCCAAGACCGGCTACGGGACCTGCTTTCCCGCATCGACAGTTCACTCATCGAGGGGGCCGCTGTGCCGGCCCCCGAACAGTTCATGTCAACGTTGGAGATGATCACCGTGCTCGAAAACCACTTCACACCAGAACAGCGCCAGGAACTGGCCGACCGCAGGGCCGAACTCGGCAGCGACCGAGTCGAGGCCGCCAAGACCCGATGGGCCGCATTGGTCGAGGAAGGCCTCAGGCACGTCGAGAACGGGACACCGGTCTCTGATCCGTCCGTTCGGGAGTGGGCCATGACATGGGACGAAATCGGATCCATGTTCCATACAGGTGAGCAGACCAAAGCCGCCGCCCGTTCCATGTGGCAGGAAAACAGGGCCGCCCTCAGCGCGGATCTGCCATGGTCCTCGGAGCAACTGGCCGGACTCCTGGCATACCTGCAAAAGGCAAGGGCGCAAGCCTGACCAGGTCCGGGAGATGCGCTGCACCCGGTGCCGCCGCAGGCCGCAAGGACGCGCAGTTGGCCCGGGCCTCACGACGTCTATTTTGCGGTGCTTTTTGACGGTGCCGGATGCAGAATGGAAGGAAGCCGGGCTGTTTCCTCAGCCCCCTCCACCATCGAGGACGGCACGTCATGACGAGCAATAAGACACGGACTGCACTTGTGCTGGCCACGGTTTTGATCGGGCTGAGCGGCTGTGCCGGAGGCGGCGGGACGACCGCTCCGGCGACGACGGCCGGGACCTCTGCCAGCATGTCGGTGGAGCCGTCTGCCCCGGCGGGCTCCACGACGTCAGGGCCGGCAAACGCCGCAGCTGCGACAATCACGATCAGCAACTTCGCCTATGAGATCCCGGGTTCGGTGGCTCCCGGTGCGGAGGTGAAGGTGGTCAACATGGACACTGCCGAGCACACGGTGACCGCAGACCAGGATGCGACGCTCTTTGATGTCGAGGTCAAGGAAAACGGCGGTACGGCCACTTTCAAGGCACCATCCAAGCCAGGCACCTACCCGTTCCACTGCACATACCACTCCAATATGCACGGCTCACTGACGGTCAAATAAGGACGACGGTCAAATAAGGGACGACGCCGTGCCGAGACCCGTTCTGTCCGGCCCGGCAGACAAGGATCGCGACGTGGCTCGAAATTACGTCATGAACTGTTGGATTGCGCTCGGGATATACGACAGGCTGCTGAACAATGACAGGGTGGCTATGGCGTACCCGATAGCCAGGGCAGCAATTGCCAGTCCACGGCCTCTCTCACCCCTCAGCTTGATCTGATTCAGTGAGACGTGTCCCGCACCCACGGCGAATACGGCAAGGACCGCCACCCCGAACACCAAAAGTCCCGATGCAGCTATGGCCGCAAAGACGATGGCTGCAACGGCAAGTTTGTTCAGTCGGCCAGTTTTCGTGCGAACGGGCACAGAAGGTGTACTCATTTGGTTTCCCCCAACCTTGTCAGTATGGATTGACTTTAGCCGAGGCGCGCCGCCGAGAGAATGCCCGGTGCCGGGACAAACATTTTCCCGGAACCTACCACCGCTCACCCCCGGGTCTTCGACGATTCGACGGTCCGCAGGTCAAGCTGCGACCTGTTGGCCGAGGGATGGCCGCCACGCGGCGGTCATCCCTCGGCTTTCAGCATCCTAGGGCGCAGAGTTCACCACGGAAGTCTCTACAGAGGTCCAGGTCGAGACGGTTCCGGCGGGGGAGCCAAGATAGTCCTTCAGCAGTACGTCCTGTTCCCCGATCACGAGTCCCGAGGTGGGATCGATGATGATGTCGCGCCTCGTCCCTCCGTCGGGAGAGGGGATGCCGATGGCGATGCCGCTTCTGCCGTCGACTGTTGCCTGCCTGTCCCCGACGATGACGCCACTGTTGGCTCGTTCCCGTAGAAGGCGCCTCCGGGGGCACGCTGAATCCCGACCGGCCCCGCCTGCCCTTCCGGCTGCAACCTCTGTGCTTTCCGTAACTCGGCTGCCGCAGCCTTGGCGGCTTCGCTGGAGGACTCGAGGGGGACACGCTCTTCACGGTTCCAGACCCATTCACCCTTCCTGTCTGCCGGAACATAAACCTGGCCGCCGGTCGTTTCCTGCCAGGAAATGTCACTTCCGTCGGCGGCTTGCATGCCCCCGCCGGTGAGCTCTGTCGTCTCGATTTTCAGGTACTGGCCGGGTCCCACCACCGGGTCGGAGGTGCGGACGGTTGCTGCCGCTGCGTTGTTCAGGACCTCGGCTACTTCGGCGGTTGCTGCCGGACCGCCGGGCACGACACTGGCCGTAAAAAGGTTCACGGAGCATGCCTTTCTTGCGCTCAATGGATCTCCACCGAAGCGTACCGGCGCCCGATAGGCGGATAAGGTGGGGGACTCTTCGTTCGCTGTGGACGACGAACCTGGGTGTGCCTCCACCGCACGGCCACGCGGGCCGTTGGCCGATCTGGCCCGCGCCCAGTAGCCTTCTGGGATGGTCGAGGACGAGCAGGAACTGACAGGGGGAAACGCGTCGGAACGGGTCGTGCGCGTTGGCCAAACCGTCCGAAAACCTTGGCTGGAAAACTCTTCCGCCGTGCAGAGCTATCTTGGTGCGCTCCGGTCATCAGGCGTGGATGTTCCTCAGCCCCTAGGCCGGGACGCAGACGGCCGGCTTGTGGTCGAGTACATCGAAGGCGCACTCGCGCTGGATCAATTGCCCCTCGGGCACGACGATTTGCTACGAGTGGGCCGGATGATCCGGGACATCCATGATGCAAGTGAAGAAGTAGTGATTCCCAATCCGGACGACTGGAACACGCTGCTGCCCGCTGAAAATCCGAATCTGATGTGCCATAACGACCTCGCTCCGTGGAACCTCATCATGGGAGACCGCTGGGTGTTCATCGATTGGGATGGCGCAGGTCCCAGCACGCGGCTGTGGGATTTGGCGTACGCCGCGCAGTCGTTCGGCCAGCTGTTCGACGGGCAACCAGTGCAAGATGCGGCTTTGAGACTACGCGCCGTCGTTGACGGGTACGAAGCTGATGGCGCGCTACGCAAGGCGCTGCCGGCCGCTATGGCGAAACGAACAGCGGCGATGTTCAATCTCCTGGAGACCTCGAACCAGACCGGTTTCCAGCCCTGGGCCAAGATGTTTGTCAATGGACACGGCGAACACTGGCGTGCCGCTGCTCAGTACGTCGCACGGCATCAAGAGGTCTGGGAGCAGACCCTCTCGTAGCTGGGCGAAAATAGTGTCGGCTATGCCGCTGCTTGCGTGCCAGAATCCTCATATGACCAAGGAACGCAGTGAACTGAAGAGCACTGGATACGAAATCTTCATTGGTATCCTTTCGGTCCTGTCGATCGTCAATCTCGTGCTCTTGTATGTCGTGCGGGACACGTCGCTCGACACCGTGCTCACGGTGATGAACGGCATTTTCAGTGTGATTTTCCTCGCCGACTTCCTCTACCGGATCGTCACCGCGCCATCGGCGGGCGCCTATTTCTTCAAGCACTTCGGCTGGGCCGACCTGTTGGCCAGCGTGCCTGTTGCTCAATTCAAGATCCTGCGGATCTTCCGGCTGGTCCGGGTGTACCGCCTGCTCCGTGAGGTCGGCGTCCGCACGGTCGGCCGCGCGCTGATCAAAGACCGGGCCGGCAGTTCCCTGTACGTCCTGTTGCTCATGGGCATTTTGGTCCTGGAATTCGGAAGCCTCACGATGCTCCGCGTCGAGCAGTACGCCCCCGGGGCCAACATCACGAGCGCCTCGGACGCCATCTGGTACACGATCGTCACTATCTCGACAGTTGGATACGGTGACCAATATCCGGTCACCGATCTGGGCCGTGTGATCGGGGCAGGCATTATCGTCCTCGGTGTCGGCATCTTCGGCACGTTCACCGGTTACCTGGCCAACTTCTTCCTGGCTCCCAAGAAAGTTTCCGCACCGCCCGTCGATGCGGCTGACACGAGTACCGCGACAGTCGAAGGGCTTCGGCTGGGCCTCGAAGCGTCCGAAGCAAAGCTCGCCCAGATCAGAAAGCTCCTAGCCGGGCCAACCCAGTGAACGCCCAGCCCCGGACCGGGCCCGGGAGTCCTCGGTGGGTCGCGGCATTCATCATGTCTTGTGAACGGTGGCTCGCGGGCTACTTAGAGGTGGCGTTTGGCTATGGAGATGCTGCTCCAGAACGTCCCGGGCCGTGGTCCATTTCCGGCTTCCGTACCGGTCGTTGTTGATATAACGCAGAGTCGCGTCTCCACTGAACATGCTGGCGAAGTACTGCATGCCCTGCCACGCGGGGAACGGTTCGGTAGAGGCCGGCATGATGGCTCTAACTGCCCGGCTGATGGCAGTCAGGGAACCAACGCTGCCCGCGTAGAGGAGCCGGAACTGCGTGCCGGTCAGGTCGGTCATGGTGGATGCCAGGGTCCTTGCCGTGACCTGGTCCCCGGCGATCTGGAGGACACGCGGCGCCCGCTCGTCGACGGCGACGGAGGCGGTGTAGGTGGCAGTGTCCTCTTTGGTGGTGAAGTCGAGCACCTGGTCGGGGTCGGACCAGAAGAGCACACGGCGCCGCGAGAACAGGATCAATGGCGCCTGCCCGGAGAGCATGTCGGTGAAGGCGCCGTTGAGGATCGACGTGGCCTGGATTTGAGTTGCGTCCAGCCGCTGAGCGAGGTCCCTGCGGAGCTCCAGATTCCGGTTGCTTCGAGGCCGGATACCGCGGTAGTCGACGGAGAAATCGGACGGGATGAAACGGGGCACGCCCACCGCGGCCGCCGCCTCCAGCAAGCGCGACTGAGCACCCAAGATGACGCCGTCGAGACCGTTGATCGCCGAGATTACACAGTCAACATCCGTGCAGGCCCTTCGGAGACCGTCCGGATCATCGTAATCCGCCTGGACCACCTCGGCGCCCTGGGCGCGTAGCTGTGCGATCCGCGCTGGGTCGGTCCTTGGTCGGGTCAGGACCCGAACGGTAGCCCCCAGGCCGACCAGATTCCGCAGGATTAGCCCGCCGAGATCGCCGGTGGCGCCGGCGAGAAGGACGGTGCCCGGAGGGGGTGTCGTCGCGGTCATGGATTGCACCTCAAGTGATGTCCGGTGGAAAGGCGATAGACCGCTAAGACTACCAACAGCGGGGGAGACGGATTCTGGGTGCAGCACCGGCTCGCCGCCCTCAACCGAGGCTGATCGAAGGCCTCCCCACCTCGTCTGGGGGCTCACCCCTCGGAACCGATGTCTGCCAGTGTCAGCACCGGCGGCGAATTTCCGTCGACGTCCAGTACGCCGAACTTCTTGGCAACCGCGGCGGCGACCAGCACTTGGCCGGTCCGCGCCATCAGGTTCGGATCGTGGAACAGCGCGTTGATCACGCGGCCGATGAACTCTGGGCTTTCGCTGGTCGAGAGATCGAACGCGCCGCTTTTCGCCGCAGCCACCACCGCCTCGGTTCGAACCAGACCGGGGTAGAGCGAGACCACCGGAACAGCGAACGGTTTTAGCTCGACGGCCATGTCGGAGGTCATCTTGTCAGTGGCTGCTTTTGCGATGCCGTAGATCGTGTTGCCGAGGTGACGCTGCGCGGACCAGAAGCTGATGTTGACGATCAGACCGCGGTGCCGTGGCGTCATCATGCGCGCCGCGTGTGCCGAACACACAAATGCCGCGCGCACTCCGGCGTCCATCATGCCGGTCCAGCGGTGCGCCGGTTGATCCCAAAACGGCGCAGGCCACGTGAATGCTCCATCTTCGACCATCTTCTCGTAGCCGCCCCAGGCGCAATTGACGAGAAGATGGAGGGCGCCGCACTCGGACCGGATCGTTTCGAACACCTGCGCCGTCTCTTCGTCTTTGAGCTGGTCGCAGGGCAGGCGCCGGATCTCCGGCGGTAGGTCCGCCTGCTCGATCGAGCGGCCCGAGCCGTAAACTCGAAATCCCGCTTCCAGCAGGCCAAGCGCGATGCCCCGGCCGACGCCTCGGCTGGCGCCGGTCACGAGCGCGACGTTTCCCGTCGGCGCTTCATTGCCTTGGCGTTCGTTGGTCATGCTGAGCGGCCCCCGCTTGCGTTCCGTTCCGTGATCCCCATGATAGGCCGGAGCCGGCGCCTTGGAAGCCGGTGCCCGCACGTCGCTTTCGCGCCGCTCAGCGGTCCCCACACCGTGACCGTCGGGTGGCAGTCACGCCTTGGCAGACGTCAGGGGTTTGTGAGGATGACGAGTTGCTGGGTGGCCCGGGTCATCGCGACATAGCGGTCCCCAATCCGGCCCCCATATTCTCTCTGCCCAACTGCGCTCCGTGGCAGACTTCCTGGCATGGAGCCCATGGATTGTCTGGTCATTTACGTCCCCACCGAAGCTGCGCACGCGGTCCGGCAGGCCATTGGCGACGCCGGCGCGGGCCGGCTGGGCAACTACTCGCACTGCTCCTTCAGCCTCGAAGGCACCGGCCGCTTCACGCCGCTGCAGGGCGCGAACCCGACCATCGGCGCCGTCGATGCGCCGGCGGAGGTGCCGGAAACGCGGATCGAGGCGATCTACCCGCGCTCCCGGCGCGACGCCGTCGTCGACGCCGCGCTGTCTGCGCATCCCTATGAGACGCCGGCGTTCATGACCTTCCCGGTTGATGCCAGCCAGCCGGACGGGACGGGTCCCGCGGACTAGCGCAGCCGGGGACAGGAGGTTCCCGACTGCGGAACGGGCCGGGTGGGCTCATGCCTCAGGCCGCAGGCGCCATCCGGAGTGCCAGCATCCCGCCTTCGAGGAGTTCAAGTTCGACGATGTGCAGCGTGTGCCGGGTTCCGTCCTCCGGCAGCATCTTCTTGCCACCACCGAGCACGATGGGGGAGACCAGCAGAACGTACTCGTCGACGAGGTTCTCCGCCATGAGCGTCTTGACCAGCGTCGGGCTTCCCCAGACGATCACGTTTTCCCGTTCGCGAAGCGCGCGGACCCTGCCGGGTATGTCGTTGGCGAAAATCGTGCTGTTGTTCCAGTCCGCGTGGTCCATGGTGGTCGACACGACATACTTCGGCATGGCGTTGAACTTGTCGGCGGTGAAGTCGCCCGACCGTGACGGCCAGGAGGCGGCGAATCCGTCGTAGGTGACCCGGCCGAGCAGCATCGAGTCCGCATCGGCCAGCACTTGTTCGTTAAATGCCGCGGTAGCGTCACTGAAGAACGGGCCCGTCCAGAGCTGGGGTTCCTCTGCGACGTTGTCCAGAGTGGTAAAAGCGGTGACAGTGAGCTTGCCCATGAAGATCTCCTTCAGGTCGGTAGCGCTTGGCTGTTATCCGCGGCTTCTGAGCCGAAGTGTTCGTGCCTCATGGATGGCGGCCAGGGCAACAGCGCTGGCTGCGAGCCGGAGTGCGTGGACCCTGTACCACCGTTTCAGCAGGGGGTTGCGCCGCATCTCGCTGAGCGGTTGTGGGCTGAAGAACAGGGCGGGGTTGATGGTCCGGAGCAGATACGCGGTGGCGGCCGCGCCCGTCGTCGAACTGGCAGCAGCGACTATCAGCCATGGCCTGCTGTCGGCATGCTTCCAGCCTGCCACGAGGGCAGCGATGGCCGCTGGGGCGTTGATCGGGGCGATCGGGGCGTAGTAGCGGCCGGGGCTTCCCGCGCCAAAGGGCGAGCGGGGGAGTTCACGGCTTGCTTCCGCGGCCGCGACCCGGTGGGGGATCTTGACGAGGGCCTCATAGAGATTGCCGAAGAACCAATGCGCATGGCTGAACTCCGCCACACCCAATAGCCGATCCGTGAGCAAATCCCGGCTGCCTGAGGAAGTCTGTCCCATGGCGACAATCTACCGCCGATGCTCGTCGTCTGGCCACGCAATTCGGCGGGACGGTCGACCGGAGTCACACTGCCCATCGGCGGCCGGGCCGAGCTGGCCGTCGGTCCAACAAGCAGGCTCCGCATCATCGAGCACTAGCAGACGGCAGGAACGGCCAATCAAGTTGATCCAGTTACGAGGCTTGCCGGCCTCCTGTTAGTGAAATTGGGCGAAGACGCGGACGGGTTCCGGAGTGAAGTTCGACCCCTCAGTAAATCCCAAGGCTTCGTAGAAGGCGCGCTGCGCTGGTTCGTTGTCTGTAATGAGCACTGTTTGCCGGACATGCTGGTACCTTGCTGACACTTGCTCCACCAGGGCCCGCCCTATACCCGTGCCTTGGAACGTCGGGCGCACCAGGATGTCCTGCACATAGCAGATGGTCGCGTTGTCGGATATGACCCGCGCGAGGCCAACCAGCCCGCCTTCCTCGTTTCGGGCTGTGACAACAAACGAGGAACTTCGGATCGCCCTGGTGAGCAGTTCTGGGTCCCGTGTATAGGCGGTCCAGCCCACGGATTCGTACAAGGAGAGAACTTCGACGTCGGAAAACTCGCAGGAAGTGGAGATGCTGAAGGTCGACATCGGATCAGTGTTGCACGGTTACTCGCCCGGAAGTGATCGGGTCACGGCCCCTGCGTAACTCCCGGATCCTCGATCGCCACGGTGCCGGCGTCGCCGTCCACGCGGATCCGCTGGCCGCTGGTCAGCCGTTGGGTGGCCACCCCGGTGCCGAGCACGGCGGGGATGCCGTACTCGCGGGCCACGATCGAGCTGTGGCTCAACGGTCCGCCGACGTCGGTGACAACGGCGGAGGCCATCGCGAACAGCGAGGTCCAGGCGGGAGTGGTGATGCGGGCCACCAGGACGTCTCCGGGCACCATCAGGGCGAAATCCTGGGGCCCCCTGAGGACGCGGGCCGGAGCGGTGACCCGGCCCGCGCTGGCGCCGACGCCCTTGATGATGTTGCCCAGCTGGTCCTGTGAGCCTGCGGGCATCATTTTCCCGAAGGCCCCCTCCATCCACCGGCTTCTCGGGAGCAGTTGCGGGGCAGCGGCCTTGGCCTGCCCTCGCCACAGCATCTTGCGCTCCTCGACGGCGTCGGCGCGGACGGGCCGCTCCGCGCCAGTAATTGCCACGGCCGCCGATGCGCCCTGCGCGGCGAGGCCGAACTCGACGGCGCTTTGCAGCTCCTGGCGGCGCAGCCAGAAGACGTCGGCAGGCTCGGCGATGACGGCGGAGTCCACCAGCCGCCGTCCCAGTTCGAGCAGCATCCGCCGTAGCAGCGGCCAGGCCAGGCCGACGTCGGCCAGAGCGTCCTCGCGGATCGGGGCGGCGTTCTGAGCCCACCGGAGCAACCGGAGGAACGGGGCCTTGCGTTTCGGCCCGAGTCGGGTGATCGCCTGGTTGGTTTGGTTCTCCCTGCGCTCGGCCGATAGCCGCTGGCGCTCGTGGGGGTCGTTGCCTTGTCCCCGCAGGTAGAACTTCACCGTCTCCAGCAGGGTGGAGGGATCGTCGGCCGGCAACGGGCTGACGAAGTCGAGGTTGTAGACCGCATGGCCGAACCGGTCGAGGTGATCCCGGAAGCGGGGATGCCATTGCTGCCAGAGCGCCTGGTCCATGCCGGCCGGCGGGATCCCGGAGTGCTGGGCCTCGGCCAGTGCCGCTGTGGGTTCGTTGACGACCGCCGGGGCCAGTCCCGGAACTTCACGCGCCCAAGCTGCTAGATCGTATAGCGACTTCTCCGCCCGGATAGGTTCGCTGTCATAGCCGAGGAGGAACGTCTGGGCGGGGGGATCTCCGTCGCGCCGAACGAACCTGTCGTAGTAGGCCCGGAAGGAGATTTCGCTTGTTGCGGCGATGGGAATGATTGACTGCACGGCCGTGTAGTAGACGGTGCCGGCGTCCAGCAACGCCTGCACGCCCTCGAACAGTTTCTCGCCGGAGAGCTCCTCGACGGGGGTCGCGGACCAGTCCTTGATCGCTTGCTCGTAGCGGGGATGCGAAAATTCCCGCCAGCCGGCCACTCCCATGTGCGCCTTGCCGCGGGCCAGCGCCCGTACTGCGGTCAGCGACTTGCCCATCATGCGCCACATTCCCGAGGTGCGGTAGTAGTAATAGGCGTAGCCGTTAATGGTGGGCAGTCCCACGTCGTCATCGCGGATGACGTTCTTCCCGACGGCCTCGGCCATCAGGGCTCGCAACGAACGGGCCACCGAGCCGTCAATCAGATCGGCGAACAGCGGCGAAAGCGGGTCGGGCAACTGTTCTACGATGCTCGCCCGGAAGTACATCCCCTTCGGGTACGGCACCGTCCAGACATCCGGGGTGTCAGCCGACGGTTCAGGCAGTGCCGTGATCGGCCGGGATTGCAGGATGAAGAATTCGCCGCCGGCCCGTGCCCACTCGATGTCCTGCGGCACCCCGAAATGATCAGCAATCCGCGTCCCATAGCCGGCCAGCGCGGCCGCGGCCTGGTTGTCGAGGACGGGCTGACGACGGCGAGTCGCCGGCACCGGTTGCTCCCGCGTGCCGTGATCCGCATAGACAGTCATGACCTCCTTGTCAGCTGTGCGGCGCGACAGCACCCAGCCCGTGGCTGCCTCGACGACGACGTCATCTGTGGTCACCGTGCCGCTGACCACGGACTCACCCAGACCCCACGCGGCACTGATCACTATCTGGTCGCGGCGCCCGTTAGCCGGATTGGCGGTGAACATGACCCCGGCTGCCTCGGCCTCGACCATCTGCTGGACCACCACCGCAAGGCTCACAGCGTCTGGCCCAATGCCCTCGCGGGCCCGGTAGGCCATGGCACGCGCCGTCCACAGGGAAGCCCAGCAATCGGTCACGGCCTCGACCAAGGCGTCCACCCCGCAGACGTTCAGGTAGGTTTCCTGTTGGCCGGCGAAGCTGGCCGAGGCGAGGTCCTCGGCCGTGGCTGAGGAGCGCACCGCCACAGCCGAATCCCCGTTGCCCAGGCGCCCGTAAGCATCGCCGAGTTCTGCTGCGATCACGGCCGGCATGGTGCCGCCGGAGAACAGGGCGCGGATCCGCTTCGAGGCATCCTCGTAGTCCTGTGGCGCTGCCAGCGGCGCCAGTGCGGCCAGCTCGCGGATGCCTGCCTCGAGGTGGTTGGCAGCCACAAAATCCGTATAGGCCGCGGTGCTCAATACAAACCCCGGAGGAACCGGTAGGCCGGCCTGGGTGAGGCCGCCCAGTCCGACGCCCTTGCCGCCTGCCACCTCGACGTCGCCATGTCCCACATCGGCGAAGTTGTTGATGTAGGTCATGACCGTGCGTCCTTTCTGCCCGGCGCCGGGTGCCTTGGTTGAACCCGATTCCCAACATACTGGCACTGCCGCAGGCCCGAGGCCATAGCTACACCGGGCCGCCGGTTCTAGTCTCTATCGAGTTCGTCGAGGAGGGATTTCGCTGCTTTGGCGATGTCTTCGTGGTCGTTCTGGGCGGCCCGACTCTCGATGGCAAGAATCGCGCAGCGGTGCAGCCGCCGGAAATCCCCGTAGGGAAAGCTGTAACGCCCTTTGGTGTCGTGGGGCTTCTCGGTGTCTTCGCCCAGATGCCACGTGCCGTACTCGGTGTAGCCGTGCCGGTCGAGGAACGCGTTTTCCTGGTCGGCGTCAGGGGCGTGCTCGCTCCAGTCGCCCCGGGAATCCCGGGCAATCGTTGCGTCCTTGATCAGCCGCCGGGCATGGCGCAGTGCCACGGTGTTGAGCTTGATCGTCATCAGGGTCGTTCCGCTCTGTGGGTGCCGGTCAATTCATGGAGTTTCAGGTGCCTCCGGCGGCTGGCCCGCACCGCGTGAGACGTGCACTTTCGTGGCCGACGTTCCTGACTGCTCCGGTAGCTGGGCGCGGATTTCGAGGACACCGTCGATGTAACTTGCCTCTATAGCCTCCGGGTTCGTGCTGCGGGGAAGCGGGATGCTGCGCGAGTATTCGCCGTAGCGCACTTCGGTCCGGTAACCCGGTTGATCCTTGTGGGCTGGTTCCGTTCGCCGGGCAGCAATGTGCAATGTCCCATCGGTGACCGTGATATCGATGTCCCTATCTGGGTCGATGCCGGGGACATCGGTTCTGACCACAAACGTGTTTCCGTCGCGGTATTCCTCGACTCTTAGCCAGGTTTCTGTCTCACCCTGCAGGAAGCGCCGGACGGGTTCGGGCATGTCGATGCCGGTGCGGCGGAATAAGTTGTCCATGTCCATCTCCTTGCTGATTTGCACCCCCGCTCACCGGTGTGAAGCGCTTGGAGCGGCGACTTCGGCCGCGAGGGGCCTCGGGAGTCTGTGCTCCACGAAGTTTTGCCGGGCAGCCGGGCCAGTCATGGTCGTGGGCATCGTGCAACGTGTTTTCCGGCAGTGTCGGGGGAGCACCCCGGGCGTTGCCTCCCGGGGTGTCACAGCACCGGCCAGCAGCCGTCTAACAGAATTCGCAGAACGCCCTTACGGGAAGTTCATGCATGCAGGGCTCTATGCCCTGCTTCTGCGGCCGGCAACGGCGCCATAGATCAGGAGCACAATAACGGCACCGAGGATGGAGAGGAGCCAGGTCCGCAGGTCGAAGAAGTCAGCGAGGCCTCCGCCGAAGATCAGTGAACCTATCCAGCCTCCGAGGATGGCGCCGACGACGCCGATAACGAGTGTGATCACCCAGCCGCCTCCCTGCCGGCCGGGAAGGATCGCCTTGGCGATAGCTCCTGCGATAAGGCCGAGAATGAGGAACGCAAGAATTCCCATTACTGTACTTCCTTTCGGTAGACCGGTCGTGGAATGCGGCCGTAACCGCGATTTAATCAGCATGCGTTGTGTCGTGCAATACCCGGGTCGTGGCTGCAGTTGCAGCGGTCCCTGCGCGGTCTTGCCTTGATCTTGCCTGCAATGGATGCGGCCGCTGGCCGAGCCTGCCAGGATGGCAGGCCGAGCGGAATCCAACCGCGGCAGGCTAATTCATTGCAGCTTCGGGACCGGCCTTGGGCGCCGGAGGGGCGCCGGGGTTTCGAGTGCCCGGTCGTGGATTCTGGAAGAATTCCACAAACCGGGCGAGTTGTTCTGACAGGCTCTCCCAGCCGTCGAAGTCCGCAGGTACGGCCGCACTCTCAGCCTGAGAGGCCGCTTGCAGTGCGGCATATCCGGATTCGGTAATTTGGACCTGAAACTGCCGCCTGTCGGCGGGGTTACGTGTCCTCGTGACCAGCCCACCCTCCTCCAGTCGGGCAAGAACGCGACCCAGCGTCTGGCTTTGAACATGAACCTTTGCGGCAAGCTGTTCCTGGTACATGGCGCGGGGTGCCACGGCTTCCAAGGCGATTACGGCGGCACGCGTCAGACCCAACGGGGCCAAGGCGTCGTCGTGGAGGCGTTGGACAAGACGGGCAGCCACGGTCAGAAGCCGGTATCCGTCCCGGGCGCGGGGCTCAGGGGCGACGATCACTACGAGAGCCTTCCTGATTGGGGCTGGCAACGAAATCACGTTGTCAGGAGCGACGCCAAACGGGCCGACGTCCACCTCCACAGTAAGCACGCCGAGCACCCGTTTTGCAAGCATGCTTACTATTTTTCATGCACAAAGGCCGCCGTGTGGGCTATTTGCAGGGCGGCGTCCGTTCGACTTTCAGTAAGGGCTTGCGTTACATATACCAAGTGTGCTTACTATCTAGTTAGTAACCGTGCTTACTAATTCACCCGGTACCGCTAGTCACGATCCCACGCGGTCCATTCCTGAAAGAGAGCAACGATGACAGAGAACCCATGGGCCCAGGCAACACCCCAAGCTTCCACGGACCAGTACGCCGGCGTTGGCGTGGTGCCCCCTCAGGGTGCGGAACGCGCTGGCTCCAAACAGGAGGCAGCCAAGGACGAAGCGGCAGACGTAACGCGGCACGCAGCCGACTCAGCACAGAACGTCGCCGAGACTGCCAAGACGGAGGCAGCCAACGTCGCCGCCGAGGTCAAGACCAATGCCCGGGACCTGATGCACAAGGCCAAGTCTGATCTCACCGAACAGGCAGGAACACAGCAGCAGAAGGTCGCCGAAGGCCTGCGGTCCGTCGCCGGCGAACTGCATTCCATGGCCGCTGCCTCCGATCAGCCCGGTGTGGCCACCGACCTTGTCCGCCAAGCCGCAGAGCGCTCCTCCGCCGTTGCATCCTGGCTCGATAATCGGGACCCGGGTTCGCTGCTGACCGACGTAAAGTCCTTTGCCCGCCAGCGCCCGGGCACGTTCCTCCTGCTCGCGGCGGGAGCCGGCGTGCTGGCCGGACGCCTCAGCCGCAGCCTGAGCGCCGGGGCCCCCGAAACGACTAGCACCACCGCAACCGGAACGTCTGCCGCCGGACGGATCCCCGATACCGGGGTAGCCGTTCCGCCGCCGCCGGTGCAGATGCCGGCTCCGCAAACCACGACGGCGGGCTACGCGGACACGTATCCTCCGAATCCGTTGGACTCCGAGTTGGGCGCCACCGATCCCCTCCGCGACGGCGCGCCGGGCCGCCGGGCCACTGAGCCCCTCGCCGGCGAGCCCCTCCGGTCGGCGGATCCGCTGCGCGATGATCCCTTTAACGGCGGCCGTCGATGAGCAGCGAAATCCCTCCCACTGCCGCCCAGGCGAAGGCGGAAACCAACTCCTTGGGTGACCTCCTGGGCGAAGTCACCCGGGACATGTCCACCCTGATGCGTCAGGAAGTGGAACTGGCCAAGGTCGAACTCAAGCAGTCCGCCACCCGGGCCGGCAAAGGCACCGGCATGCTCGCGGGCGCCGGTGTCGCTGGCCACTTCGTGCTCCTGTTCCTGTCTTTGGCGCTTTGGTGGGCTCTAGGGACCCTGATGGGCGGCGGCTGGTCCGCCGTCGTTGTCGCCGTCATCTGGGCCATTGTCGCCGCCATCCTGGCAGCCATGGGCCGCAAAGAACTTAACGCGATCAAGGGCCTGCCCCAGACCGCCGAGACCCTGCAGGAAATCCCGCCCACCTTGAAACCCAACTCTTAGATTCAGCGAGGAAACACGATGAGTGAAAACCCGGATGTCATCCGAGCAGATATTGAAGCAACCCGCGCGCGGCTGGGCACCAACGTGGACGCCGTCGCCGACAAGGTCACGCCGTCGCACATCGTCCAGCGGCAAACCGACAAGGTCAAGGACGCCGTCTTTGGAGTGAAGGAGAAGGTCATGGGAGCCGCGGACCACACCGCCGACAACGTCCATTCAGCCGCAGGAAGCGCTGGCGCGCACGTGAGTGACGCCGGTTCAGCGGTCGCGGCGGCGCCGACCCAACTGAAGGCGAAGACCCAGGGGAACCCGCTGGCCGCCGGGCTGATCGCTTTCGGCGCCGGGCTCCTGGTGTCCTCCCTGATTCCGGCCAGCCAGAAGGAGCGTGAAGCCGCCGACGCCCTCAAGACAGCCGCCGAGCCGCTCACCACGGAACTGACGGACGCCGCCAAGCACGTGGCGGAGGGACTCAAGGAGCCCGCCCAGGAAGCCATGGAAAACGTCAAGGCCACCGCGGCGGACGCTACCGACCACGTCAAGGCAGAAGGCCAAACGGCTGTGGCGGACGTCAAGGATCGGACCGCCGAAGCCAAGGACAACGTTCAGCAGGCCTGAGGCCGCATCTGAATCCGGCCGGCTGCCCTCGCTAATGCGCTGGGCGGCCGGCCACTTCGCTTAACCCCAAGAAGGATTTTTCCATGGCCAAGAACCCTGCCAAGGCAGAAAATGACTCCATGACCGACGCAGAAACGGACGAGAGCAGCACCGCTAAGGCCCGGACGGCACCCGCCCCGGACGACTCCCGCAAACCGGACAGCCCCACCGACGTCATCAAGCCGTCCTGGAAGTACATCGCGAAGAAGACCCTGCGTGAATTCACGAAGGACCAGTGCCCGGATCTCGCCGCAGCCCTGACGTACTACTCGGTCCTCTCCATTTTCCCGGCGCTGTTGGCCCTCGTGTCCTTGCTGGGCATTTTCGGGCAGGCCGGGAAAACCACATCCGCTCTCCTGGAGATCGTCCAGGGCTTCGCGCCCGGCGACACGGTGGAAGCCATCCGCCAGCCAGTCGAGCAGCTCAGCAGTTCCTCCGCTGCCGGACTCACCCTGGTACTCGGCATCCTCACCGCCCTCTGGTCCGCCTCCGGCTACGTCGGTGCGTTTGGCCGGGCCATGAACCGGATCTATGAAATCGATGAGGGCCGGCCGTTCATCAAACTTCGGGGCACGATGCTCGTGGTCACGATCGCCACCGTACTGATCGTCCTGGTGCTCTCAGCCATGCTGGTCCTGAGCGGGCCGGTGGCCGAGTCTGTCGGCAACGCAATCGGCTTGGGCGGCGCCGTCCTGACGGCGTGGAACATTCTCAAGTGGCCGGTGATCGTGCTGCTCGTGATCCTGGCGATCGCTATCCTCTACTACGCCACGCCGAACGTAAAGCAGCCCAAGTTCCGCTGGATGAGCCTGGGATCCACAATCGCCCTGGTGATCTTCCTGCTTTCATCCCTGGCCTTCGCCTTCTACGTTGCCAACTTCAACAGCTACGAGAAGACCTATGGTGCGATCGGCGGCGTCATCATCTCGCTGCTATGGCTCTGGATCCTGAACATGTCGCTGCTGTTCGGTGCTGAGTTCGACGCCGAGATGGAACGCGGCCGCCAGCTCCAGGCCGGCATCGAGGCCGAGGAAACCATCCAGCTGCCGCCCCGGGACACCAAGAAGAGCGACAAAATGCAGGCGAACGAAGAAGACGACATCCGCCGCGGGCGAGAGCTGCGGGAACAACACGAACAGCAGGAAGGCAACGACCATCCCAGGGACAACAACGGAGTGGACCGCTCCTAGGTCACGAAAATGTCAGGCCTCGCTTATGGCGGCGAGTTTGACGCCGTTCTTCTGTCCTTCCCAGGTACCGGTCAACGTGAGCCGGCCGACTGGTTGCTCGCTAAGGTCCAGTCGCCGCACAACGATTAAGTGAAGACCCGCAGTCTCGATAGCCGTGCCGGCGTCGATGGTGCGTGGCGTGGACGAACAGACGTCAGGAACTGCGTCGAGTGTCGGCCCGGTGCTGTGCACGAAGACCGACTGGTTCAGGAGTTCTTGTGTTCCCCCTTTTTGGAGGTATTGCTCTGCCTGCGGCCGCCCCAGCATGATGCTCGCCGCCAGTGCTGCGACATAGATGGGATCGGCGCAGGCATCGTAAACCCATCTGGGGCCGAGAACCGAGTGCTGCATCGTCCCGACTAGCCATGGTTCCGCGCCGGCCAGGGGCCGGGCCCTGTACGTGAGCGGAACTTGGACGGTGGAGCTGCCTACCGAGACGATGATCGTTTCTATGCCGACTTCGCCGGCGGGGTCGTCGAAGCGGTAGGAGCCGACTTTGCACAGTCCTGCCGTGCCAGGCTCAGTGAACCAGGGCTGGCGGGGCAGCCACTCTTCGAGTAGTTCAAGTTTCGTAGGCTGCAGTTCTGCCTCATGAATGATCGCCATGGCTGCAAGCCTAACCGCGGCGGCGGGTGTTCCGGCAGAATGAGCCCATGAAGCTATTTGAGTCCGAGATGTCAGTTATCGCAGCGGCTGAGAATCTTGCTGCGACGCTCGGATCAGACCCCGATCACACGGTCGGTGCGGCAGCCATGGATTCCGCAGGCAGGATTCACGCTGGAGCGAATGTCCATCACTTCACCGGCGGCCCGTGTGCCGAACTTGTTGTCCTGGGTGCGGCTGCCGCCGCTGGGGCTGGACCCCTTCTTCTTCCCAGATGCCAATGCGCGACGGGTCGTGCGGTTCAACAAGCGCTACTTCGATCCTGTTGCCAGCGGCACCAAGACCACCACCATCCGCTACGACGATCCGATGGCGCTCGGACCCGCCTTATTCGTGTTCGAAGATGATGCCGGGCACCGCTCCTTGGACGGTTTGGTTACGGACGTCGTCAGCCGCCGGCTTGACCAAATGACCGACGACGACGCGCGGTTAGGCCCGGGAATGCGAATCGAGGACCTCCGGCGGGGGCTGCAAAGCCACTATCCAGGCTTGCCCGAGGACGCCGTCGTGGAAGTTGTAGCCTTCAAATTGTTGGCGACTGATCGGTGATGCTTCGTGACGTAACTGCATGAACTAAGCGGTCCACCGGCCGGGAGCTGTCGAGTCGCAGTACGGGGCAGGACAGCCTTGCCAGCCACTGGTCGTGTCGACCGCGATTCCGGCCTGCGAACTCGGGGTCGTCGTATCCTCGCGCCCAGGACAAGAACTCCTCGTGGGCTGCATCGTCCACCCCGCCGGTTGTGGCTAGTCCGCGCGACCTGACTGTCTCTCTGGCCTGAAGCCTCGACATGCGCGACGCCGGATCGAGTGTCAGGAGCACCACTGCATCAATGTTCTCAACGAGTTCCTCGCCCCAGCCCATAATGGAGCCGGAAAGAACCCAGGCAGTCCGCGGCAGGAAGACTTCACGCATCAGCGAAATGCGCTCGGAGGGGTCCCGTTGGATCTTGTAGGGCGGTGAGGTCGGCTGCCAGAAGTAGTCGTCGGCGTCGGCGTGCGGTACCGCCCATTCGTTGGCGATCGCACGGCCGAGTGTTGTGGTTCCCGATCCGCTGGCACCCATGATGAACAGGCGGCAAGGGTTGAGGATGTTCAGCATCGTCGCAGACTACCTCCACAGAGTCCGCGTCCGGGGCCCTCAACACGGCGGGGCGTAAATCAGGGACGTGCCTTAGCTCTCCCGGTCGATCTGGAGGTAGCTGAGTCCACTGACATCGAGCCAGAACTTGGTCGGAGTCTCTACGAGACGCAGCAGGACGCCCCCACAGGAACTGCACCGCACAACTATTCCCGGTGCGTCGGCATAGACCGCTGCTTCCCCGAAGACCCTGACAGCGCCACAGTTCTTGCACCGACCGATCGCCGCAATGATGTCAATGCGGAACAATTCCCACAGCGGTCCCGCCGCCGCGTTACCGTCAAGATGAGGTATTGGATTGCCTGCGGTTCCGGCGATGTCCTGGTCTTCGAGGTGCGGGTCTTCAGCACCTGGGGCCGCGGAGCCGTTGTTGCCAGTCACCGTATTCCTCCCGTTCCGCCGAAGCGTTCGGTTTTGATCGAGGCGGTCGGATAGCCCGCCCGCACCAGCCACTCCGTGACCGTCTCGACAAACATCGTCTGACCGCAGATGAAAATGGCGGGGGCAACGTCCGCCGGCAGGATGTTTGCCAACAGAGTTTCAGCTGTGAGTCGCTTCGGGGGGCTAGGCCAGCCCTCCGGGACTGTGCGTGTATAGAAGTAGTCGACGGTCAGCTTGGGAGATTTCTGGCTCAGGGTGAGCAGCTCCTCCCGGTAGAACCCTGCCTCGGGCGATTTGAGCGAGTACAGCAACCGGAACTGTGAGGGATTCTCGGATGCCTCGTGGGCGCGGATCATGGACATGAGCGGGACGATGCCGGATCCTCCGGCGATCAGCTGTACCGGGTTCGGGTCAGTCGGCCGCCAGACGAACCAGCCGCCGACGGGGCCCCTTATCTCCAACTGGTCTCCGACCATCAGGTCTCTGACCAGATAGGGGGAGACCTCCCCGTTGGCTAATTCGTCGACCGTGATCTCCAGGATTTCGTTCATCCCGGCTGTGGCCACGGAGTAGGACCGCACTGCCATGTAGCCGTCGTCGGCTGTGAGCCGGATATCGATGTGCTGGCCGGCAAGGTTGCCGTTCAGACCGTCAACGCGCAGCCCGATGGTTCTGGACGATTCCGTTTCGGGAACGCCGCTGACGACGTCGGCGACGCGCCACAGGGTGCTCATCTGTCCTGCCTCATGAGTAGCGCTCCTCGCGCCACGGGTCGCCGTAGATGTGGTAACCGTTGGATTCCCAGAAGCCGGGAACATCGTGCGGCATCAGTTCGATGCCATTGATCCACTTCGCACTCTTCCAAAAGTACAAGTGGGGTACCAGCAGGCGGGCGGGGCCGCCGTGGGCCCGTTCCAATGGCTCGCCGTCGAATTCCCAGGCCACCCAAGCCTGGCCGTCCAGCAGGTCCTGCAACGGGACATTGGTCGTATAGCCGCCGTAGGAGTGAGCCGTGGTGAACTCGGACGTTGTTTCCACGTCCTCGAACAATGTGTCCAGGGACACCCCGCGCCACGAGGTGCCCAGCTTGGACCAACTGGTCACGCAATGAATATCGGTCCGGATATCAACCTGCGGCAGTGCCAAGAACTCATCCCAGGTCCAGGCGCGGCGCTGCCCCGTCTCCGTCGTAATGAAGAATTCCCAGTCAGCGTTGGCGATATAGGGTGCCGGCCCCGCCGTCAGCACGGGAAAGCTTGCTGTTTCATATTGGCCGGGTGGTAATGCTGGGTTGTCGGTGCGCCGTTTTCCATGAAAACCAGACGAAAATATTCCCATCATGTACCTCCGATGCGGGGCTCCGCCGGTCGAATGTAATCGGTGCCCCAACGATATGGCAACGGCGCGGCAGAGACTAGACATACAACCTCCGGGTCCAGTCAGCGCCTCGCTGTTCCTGTCAACGACAATCAGCAGCCTGGCCGATCAGCTGCCGGGCAACCAGGGCTTCGCGAGCTGACTGATCTTCTGGGAATCCGCGAACGCCACGGCGGCGTGCGCCGCGACAAGCAGGCCGACCTGTTCGGACTCCTCGTTGAAGGCATTCGGACCCGTTCCGTAGAGATTCAGTGCACCTAGGGGGAGTTCACCGAAGCCAGCCACGACATGACGGCGCGGGCAACCATGCGGCCACCCACGCGGGCAACGAACAGGCGGCGGGGTTGTAGACGTTACGGAATCCGGGCAGCAGCTCCACCGCGCTATGCGACAGCACGTCACTGCCAAGAATCATGGCTTGCGGATTGCCACCTCTCCGTCGCGCCGCCGGAGCCAGACCCAACCAAGGGCCATTCCCCGCCCATCGAGCAATGCAAGGTCAACTGGTCGTCGCAACGCCGTGGGGACGATGTGAACGTCAGGTAAATTGTTGACCCGGGGCGACCGGAGCGATGCTCGGCTTGGTAATATCGGGCTCAATGGGCACACCCGGCGCGGTCCACGGCGTCGCTGAAGTTCGACGGTGACCAAGGTAGTGGGCCACGATCTGGCTTATCTCGAGAATTCGGCTGTCAGCGTTTCGTGAGAGGACGTCATGACCGACGACATGATTCCGTCCGCGGCACCTCGGGGTGTGACCGCTGAACATGCCCGGCTGGCCGAGGCCACTGGAGCAGCGGAAGACGTCCTGTTCGAGGCGAATCCCTGGTACGAGTGGGGGCCTTACCTGTCGGAGCGGGCCTGGGGCACGGTTCGAGAAGACTACAGCGACAATGGCGACGCATGGGATTATTTTCCGCATGACCACGCCCGGTCCCGTGCGTTCCGGTGGAACGAGGACGGAATGGCGGGGCTGTCCGATATTCACCATGACCTGTGCCTAGGGTTGGCACTGTGGAACGGGACCGATCCGATCCTGAAGGAGCGGATGTTCGGGCTTACCGGTCCCCAAGGCAACCACGGGGAAGACGTCAAAGAATACTGGTGGTACCCGGATGCGCTGCCCAGCCATGCATGGCTGCGATGGCGGTATCACTACCCGCAGGCAGCGTTTCCCTACCAGCGGCTGATCGATGAGAACGCCCGTCGTTCCCGGGACGAACCAGAGTTCGAGTTGATGGATACCGGTGTCTTCGACGGCGGCCGGTACTGGTCAGTGGATGTCGCGTACGCGAAGGCCTCACCGACCGAAGTACTTGCCCGGATCACCATCGAGAACCATTCCTCCGAGGAAGCGGTACTTTCGGTGCTGCCCACCCTGTGGTTCCG
Source organism: Arthrobacter sp. NPDC056886 (assembly GCF_042788715.1). Lineage (NCBI taxonomy): Bacteria > Bacillati > Actinomycetota > Actinomycetes > Micrococcales > Micrococcaceae > Arthrobacter > Arthrobacter sp. NPDC056886. Next base: position 240,874 of record NZ_JBHUBT010000006.1, on the reverse strand, counting down.
CAACACGTGGCAGGTCAACGGCGGTGAGGCGCCGTCGTTGTTCCTGGACGGCGACGGGGTCGCGGTCGAGCACCCACGGCTGTCCGGCTACCGGCTCGACGCCGCCCCCACCAAGGAGGGAGTGCGGCCGCAGGCGTTGTTCTGCGACAACGAGACGAACACGGCCCGACTGTACGGGGCGGCACCGGTCACCGCCTATCCCAAGGACGGCATCAACGACCACGTGGTCTCCGGCACGGACACCGTGAATCCGCAACATCAGGGCACCAAGGCAGCCTGGTGGTACCAGGTGACCGTGCCGGGAGGGGGCCGGGCCGAGCTGCGGCTGCGGCTGCACCGGCCGGTCCCGGACCAAGCCCCACCCCCGGCCCAGTGGTTCGAGTCTTATTTCGATGACGTCATGACAGACCGGGAACGGGAAGCGGACGAGTTCTACGCGGCGATTGCCCCCGCTGAGATCGGCGCCGGGCCGATGCAAGTGATGCGCCAGTCCTGCGCGGGGCTGATCTGGAGCAAACAAATGTACCCGTACCGGGTCAACCGGTGGTTGGATGGCGACCCCGGCCAACCGGCGCCGCCGGCGGGGCATCGTAACGGCCGGAACACGGGGTGGCGGCACCTGGACTCCTTCGACGTGCTTGCCATGCCCGACCCGTGGGAGTACCCGTGGTTCGCGGCCTGGGATCTGGCCTTTCACGCCGTCACCTGGGCGCACCTGGATCCAGCGTTCGCCAAATACCAGCTGTTGGTGCTCCTTCGGGAGTGGTTCCAACATCCGAACGGTGCGCTCCCGTCGTATGAGTGGAGCTTCGACGACGTCAATCCGCCCGTCCATGCGCTGGCCGCCATCCGGGTGTTCGTCATCGACGGCGGCACCGACCTACACTTCCTGAAGCGGGTGTTCAACAAACTGCTGCTGAATTTCACCTGGTGGCTCAACCGGCAGGACCCCGACGGGAACAACCTGTTCGGCGGCGGCTTTTTAGGCTTGGACAACATCAGCCCCATCGACCGCTCGCACCTCCCGCCCGGCTTCAGGCTGGACCAGGCCGACGGTACCGCGTGGATGGCTTACTACTCCGTGGCAATGCTCACCCTGGCCACCAAACTCGCCGAACATGACGATGTCTATGAGGACATGGTGGTGAAATTCCTGGAACAGACCGTGCTGATTATGGACGCGCTCGAGGACTCAGGCTGCTATGACACCGAGGACGGCTTCTTCTACGACCGGCTCACCGACCCCTATGGGATCAGCGTCCCAATCAAGGTGCAGACCCTCGTCGGGTTGATCCCGGCGCTGCCCGCGGTCGCGCTCCCCACCCAGGACACGGACCGGAACCGCCGGCTGCGGAAGCGGTTCGCCAGCCGGTTGGAACAGACCGACCGGCACCAGATCCTCGAGTGGCAGGTCCGTGGTGCCGGGGACTCCCGGCGGACGCTGCTGTCGGTCCTCCCGATGGACAAACTCGTCCGGCTGTTCGGCACCCTGTTCGACGAGGAGGCATTCCTGTCTCCCCACGGGCTGCGATCGATCTCCAAGCGGCACAACACGCCCTATGCGGTTCCGGGGCTACCCACCGCGACCATCCAGTACGAACCAGCCGAATCGCGGACCGCGATGTACGGCGGGAATTCCAACTGGCGGGGCCCGGTGTGGCTGCCGGTCAACTACCTCACCATCCGGGCGCTGCTGCAGTACGACGAGTTCTTCGGTCCCGACTTCACCGTCGAATACCCCACCGGATCCGGCCACCACCTGACCCTGCGGGAGATAGCCGGTGACCTCACCGATCGGCTGGTGAGCATCTGGCTCCCCGGGCCGGACGGACGCAGGCCGGCCTATGGCGGCGTCGATCTGTTGCAGAACGATCCCGCGTGGAAGGACAATCTGCTGTTCTACGAATACTTCCACGGCGACAACGGGGCCGGACTCGGCGCCATGCACCAGACGGGATGGACCGCCCTGGTCGCGGACCTCCTCCTCGACCCACCCCGCCAGAGCTACCGGATGGTGTTCACCGACCATCCGGACGATCCGGACCCGACCACCACGACAGGACCACCGGAAACGGAGCCGTGAACCGATGTCAAACAACACTGAGGGAGAAGGCCGTTTGCGGAGAGCCATGAGGGGCGACGGCGCGGTGATGGACGAGATGGTAGCGGCGGCCCGGCCTCCTGGCTTGTCGCCAGCAGTGGCCCACCCGTTTATTTACGAGATCAACACATGGGCATGGCTCGAATCAATCAGCGCCGAGGAAAACAAACCAATCGATCTGGGCTCCGTCCCTGAACGGCCCTGGGACGAGATAGCGGATCTGGGATTCGATTCGGTGTGGTTGATGGGGGTCTGGCGTCGCAGCCCGGCCGGAATCGGGATTGCACTGGCAAACCCAGCCCTGCGGGCCGATTTCCAGGCCGCTCTTCCCGATTGGCGTGCCGAGGACGTCGTCGGGTCCCCGTACTGCGTCCGGGACTATGTGGCCGATGACCGTCTGGGTGGGCCTGCCGGGCTTGCCGCCGCCCGGGGAGCGCTGGCGGTGCGAGGAGTCCGGTTGATCCTGGACTTCGTTCCCAACCATGTCGCACCGGATCATCCGTGGACCACGGAGTCACCCGGTCTCTTCGTGCAGGGGACCGCCGCGGATCGGGACCTGGATCCGGCGTCCTTCGTCGAGGTAGGCGGCCGGGTGCTCGCCAATGGGCGGGACCCCTATTTCCCGGCGTGGCCGGATGTCGTCCAGCTCAACGCCTTCGACCCCGCCCTTCGATCGGCGGCGGTGGAGACGGTGAGGTCGATCGCCGATCAGTGCGACGGGGTGCGTTGCGACATGGCGATGCTGGTCATGAACGACGTTTTCGCCCGCACGTGGGGTGCCCGGGTCGGTCCTGCACCGAGCACGGAGTACTGGCCGACGGTGATCACCGCCGTTCGTGAAAGCCACCCCGGCTTCGTATTCCTCGCCGAAGCCTACTGGGATCTTGAGTGGTCCCTCATGCAGCAGGGTTTCGACTACTGCTACGACAAGCGTTTGTATGACCGCCTTCTCGGCTTCAGTGCCGACGAGGTGCGGCTGCACCTGCTGGCAGAGCGCACGTATCAGAACGCCCTCGTTCGGTTCGTGGAGAATCACGACGAGCCCCGGGCCGCGTCGGCGTTCACAGCCGGGCGTGCACAGGCGGCGGCGGTGACGGCACTGACCCAGACCGGGGCACGGCTCGTTCACCATGGCCAGCTGCTGGGGTGGCGGACACACCTTCCGGTGTTCCTCGGCCGGTTCCCCGCCGAGCCGGTCGATGACCAGCTGGCCGCCTTCTACCGCCGGCTCTTGGCGGCTGTCGCCGACCCCACGTTTCGGGACGGGAACTGGCAATTGTGTGAACGGTCGGGGTGGCCGGGGGACAACAGCTTCGAAAATCTCGTCGCCTGGAGCTGGGACGGTGCCACTCGGTGGCTGATCGTGGTAAATCTGAGCGATGCGCCCGCAGAAGGTCATGTGAGAGCACCGTGGCCGGACCTGCGTGGTCACCGGTGGCAACTGACCGACCCGACCCGGGATATGAGTTTCGAACGCACCGGTGACGATCTGGTCGAGGGGCTGTTCATCGGACTCGACGCACGGCAATGGCATTTGCTCCGCCTCGACCGATCGCCAGAAGGCGGTACCAACGACTGACTGCATGCCCTTTGCGCCAGCGCTTCCGCCGCGGGGCGACCGCCGTTGTGCCGTCCGTCGAGGCGGTGGACGGTCACCACCCCCGCACCCGAGTGATCCCCTTCGAAAGGAGCTCGGAATGGCCGGAAACGTCGTCACAGGCCGGACAAAGCGATTGCCAGACCGCGAAGTTGCCGGAGTCGGTGATGATTTCCCAGATAGTCGAACCCCGTGCGTTGATCAAATTTTGTGCCTCGACTCCTGCCACGCGCGACAGGATACCGTGCGCGGGTGAACGCTAGGGGGTCGGGGTGCCTGCTTCCGCGGCGTCGGATTCCGCGCGGGCCACGGCGGCCGCCAGAACGTAGTACTCCGCCTCCTGGAGGGCGTAAACGGCGAAGTTCACGGCTTCCTCGGCGTCCAATTCGGCGTTTTCGGCGGTTCGTTCCGCGCGGGCAACCGCGCGGTCGGCGCGCCGCGCCTCGATGTTCTGGCGCAGCGAGTCGAATCCGTCGGCGACCGATACCTGCATTTGCTTCCAGCGGCCGGAAATTTCCGCGGATCGTTCCTCGACTTTGGCGTCCATGGTGGACTTGGCCTCGGCGATCGAGGTGCGAAGCGCATCGGAGCGGGCTTTGAGTTTTGCCTCGTTTTCCTGGCGGGTTCCGGCAGCCGAGTCCTCGAGGTCCTTCGCCTGCTTTCCAAGATTAATGAGAGCGTCTGAGAGTGCCATTTTCGATTCCTTTCAGCGGACGTCCTGGATCGAGTGCGTCTGGTACACCGGACGTGAGTGCCCAGACCCGGATTGTTCGCTTGATGGATACCAGCGTCCCTTCGCCGACAGGCCGGTCAGCCCGCGAGAACTGCGGGGGACGGGGATGGATGATGTAGGCGTGGAGCGTTCATTCGTCCGAATCGTTCGCGTAAATACGGGACCGAATCCCAAGGATTTTGACGAAATGGATTGGGATTCGTGTGTACCACCCCTTCGGGCGCGAGCTTGTGAGCCTGCCCATGGGGCCGAATCTGGGCGGTGCGGGAATACCGCATGATGTCGATGTCATGGGGAGCGCCGCATGCTTTTGGAGTTGCAGTGCTGGAATGTTGGAATGCCCTGTCGCGGATGCCGGCATGCTACCACCGCTTCTATTGGCGGCAACAGGGGGCCGCCTAGATGCAGGTTCCGGGTGAACCAAACATGAGCGTCCGGGTCTTGCCCAGCTGAGGAAGTGACCAGGGCGGCGCGCCGGCGTGGCGGCGAGGCATTGCCGAGTCCATAGACCCTAGCGGCACGTTCCGCCCCGGGTTAGCATCCGGCTATTACTCCATTCGAAACAGGAGAATCCCATGTCCGAAGAATCATTACAGAACGTCGTGCTCGTGCACGGCGGCTTCGTCGACGGATCCGGCTGGCAGGGGGTGTACGACCTGCTGAGCGCGGAGGGCTACAGCGTCAAGGTTGTCCAGAACCCGACGGTGTCCCTGGACGACGACGTCGCCGTGACCAGGCGGGCCATCGCAGAGTGCGATGGGCCCGTCGTACTTGTCGGCCACTCCTACGGAGGCGCCGTCGTCACCGAAGCCGGCACCGACGAGAAAGTCGCCGCCCTCGTCTACATCGCGGGGTTCGTCCCCGACGCGGGCGAATCCGTGAACACCCTCATCGCCGACCCGCCACCCGGCGCCCCCGTCCCGCCCATCCTTCCGCCCCAGGACGGGTTCCTCTTCCTGGACCGCGAAAAGTTTTCCGCCTCCTTCGCCGCGGATGTGCCGCCCGCACAGGCGGCCTTCATGGCGGACTCACAGGTCCCTTGGGGCGTCGGCGCACTCCAGGGCGCAATCACCAAGCCTGCGTGGCGAACCCTGCCCAGCTGGTACCTGCTCACCACAGAGGACCGGATGATTCCGCCCGCCGCGCAGCAGGCAATGTCGACACGCGCTGGTTCATCGGTCACCGAAGTTGCCGCAAGCCATTCCGTGTACGTCTCCCAGCCACAAGCCGTGGCTTCAATCATCAAGGAAGCCGCGGCGCAGCGCGGTTAGCAGAGGTCGTACGTCTGAGAACCAGGAGCGCTCAACCCCTTGCCGCCAGGGACCTGGGATCGGCCAGTGGTATTCACGGGCGCGGCCGGGAGGCGGGCGGGCCGACTTGTCTTACGGAACGCAGACGTTCTTACGAAAGGATCAGCAATGAGCGTCAACGGCAAGGGAGCGGCAGTGTCAGGCCTCACGGACCGGATCAGGCGCAGCGTCAACAACCCCCTCACTTCTTCTGAATTCGACTACGCCGAAGTCCTCGACGACGTGCTGAGCGCCGTCGGTCTCAGCGCCAGGGACGCTGGTGGGCACGTGCGCTTCTACGGCGGAGCCGACCCGTTGATCGCCAGCCCCTTCCTTTTCGCGTCTGCGTCTGCGGTAGCGCTCGGCGCCAAGGGTGTTGCTGCCTCAGCGATCTGGCGCGACCGCGGCGGCAGCGGTCAGGACATCGCCATCGACATTCGGAGGGCGTTCCAGCGGTTCTCCGGATTCGCGGACGGGCGCTGGGAGCAGATCAACGGACGGCCGCCGTCGCTCAAGTGGAACAAGTACAACCCGTTCGGCGACGTGCCGTTCTTCCGCGCTACCCGGGACGGGCGGCATGTGGTGGCACTCAATGTCTACCCGGGGCTGCACCAGAAAGCCCTGACGTTCCTGGACTGCGCGGACAACGCCCAGTCGATCAACGAGGCCATCGCCAGGCGGGACGCCGACGAGCTTGAGGAAGCGGCCGCAAAAGCTGGCATCATCATCGCCAAGGTGCGATCGACCGAGGAGTTCTTCCAGGAGCAGCAGTACCAGCAGGTGCTGCAGCACATGCCGCTCATCTCCGTCGAGAAGATCGCCGACGGCGACCCGCAGCCGCTGGCAGCGGGTGCGTCAACGCCGCTGGAAGGCATCCGGGCCTTGGGAATGGGGCATGTCATTGCCGGCTCCGGGATCGGCCGGGACCTGGCATCGTTCGGGGCCGACGTCCTGAACGTGTGGCGCCCCGACGACAGTGAGGTCGAAATGTTTTACTGGGACACACAGGTAGGCATGCGATCGGCGTGCCTGTCCGACGCCGGCGACGACCGTGCCAAGCTGGACGAGCTCTTGCGGGAGGCGGACGTCTTCTTCTCCAACCGTCACCCTGGCCACCTGGAGCAGGTCGGCCTGACCGCCGACGAAGTCGCTGTCGGTCACCGGGGTTTGATCCATGCGCAGGTGCTGCTGCACGGCGCCGAGGGGCCGTGGGCGACACGTCCGGGCTTCGATGAGATCGGCGCTTGCGTCAGCGGGATCTTCGCTCTCGGCGGCACCCTCGAAGACCCCAGGATGCCACCGATGCTGCCCATCGTCGACAACATCGTCGGCTGGTTCGGCACGGTTGGGGTACTGGAGGCGCTCCGCCGCAGAGCTGTAGAGGGCGGCTCCTACCGCGTCCGGGTCTCTCTTACCCGCGTCTGCCTCTGGCTGATCTCCTTGGGAATCTTCGACAAGGAGTTCGCTACGACCGCAGCGGGGAGCACTGCGGAACACTCCGCCATTCCGCCCGAGCTGTTCACCGCGAAGACCCCACTCGGCACCTATCAGGGAATGACCGATCAGATCGAATTCTCTTCACTTCCGCAGGGGTTCACCACCACCGTGCTGCATCCGATGGGCGCCGATCAGCCGGAGTGGTTGCCGCGAGCAAAAAATCCGGCCTGATTCGCAGGGATTCATCAGGCGAGTTTGCGTCGGTCCGGGCGGTGGCCGAACCTGGCTGCCGGTTCGGCGCCTGCCAAACTGTCGCCCAGCGGTGCCCGATGAAATTGCGGCTCTGGACGGTCCGGCTGAAATGTGGGTTGGCCCGCGGAATGATTGTGGCATCGGGAGTGCGGCGCTAGGTTGAAGGAAACCCATGGCCAACCGGCCGGGTTCGGCTCCCGCCAAGGCAGGTACATAATGGCTCAGCTTGGAATGCTTGTTCTGCGCGTTGTGCTTGGTTTCACTTTTGCGATGCATGGATGGCAGAAGTTCAATGAGTTCACGATTGCCGGCACCCAGGCTGCGTTCCGGAACGTGGGCGTGCCGCTGGCGGATATTGCAGCCCCGGGGCTGGCAACCCTGGAACTGGTTGGCGGGGTCGCCTTGATTCTTGGAGTGCTCACGCGGATTTTCGCCGCTCTGTTCATAGTCGACGTGCTCGGTGCGATGTTTTTTGTGCACCACACCCATGGATTTTTTGTTGCCAACAACGGCATTGAACTCGTCCTGGTGCTTGCCGCAGCGTGCCTGCTGTTTGTCCTCGCCGGGGCCGGCCGGTACTCCGTGGACCACAAACTGTTCGGGGGAAGGCGCTCAAGGTTGAGCAGGCTGGCCTGAATTCCCACGGCCCGCCTCTTGGGTTGCCTGCGTCGTGGCAAGGTTATCGAAGAAGGCCTCGTGTCTGGCTCGGGGCGCCTCCTACTCAGTGATCGCTATGTTGTCGGGTCCCGGTATTGCACATAGATGGTGGTGGGTTCCTAATGGTGGGAGGAAGCCCGAAACAGCCGGCAGAGCCGGCCCGCGAGGCCATCACGGGTTTCCACCCCGACGTTAGGAGGACCCCCGTGACTGAAGAAAACCCCGCCGCCCCGGGCGCCCCGGACACCATCGTGTTGGTTCACGGGCTCTGGGTGACACCCCGCAGCTGGGAGAAGTGGGTCGAGCGCTACGAGGGCCGAGGTTACCGCGTGCTCGCGCCTGCCTACCCAGGCTTCGAGGTCGAGGTCGAAGCCCTCAACGAGGATCCGTCCCCGATTGAGGCTTTGACTATCTCTGCGGTCGTCGAACACCTCGAGAGTGTCGTAGGCGAGCTGGACAGAGCTCCGATCATCATGGGCCACTCGGCAGGAGGCCTGTTTACCCAGATCCTGCTCGATCACGGTTACGGGGCAGCAGGGGTGGTCATAGACTCCGCGCCAGCGGAGGGCGTCAGGGTGACCCCGGTTTCACAGATAAGATCCCTCTTCCCCATATTGAAAAACCCCGCCAACCGCCACCGGGCGGTGGGCTTCACCCCAGAACAGTTCCACTACGCCTTCGCCAACACCCTCAGCCGGGAAGAGTCGGATAAGGTCTACCAGCGCTACCACATCCCAACGCCTGGCAGCTTCGTGTGGGCCGGTCCCCTCGCCAACTTCACACCTGGACACCAGGACACCTACGTGAACTTCAGGAACGAGGACCGCGCGCCCTTGCTGTTCATCGCAGGTGGAGACGACAACCTCATGCCTCCAGCGGTCAACCAGTCAAACGTCAAGCACTACAGCCACGTCAACACCGTTACTGACTACAAGGAGTTCCCTGGACGCTCGCACTACACCGTGGGGCAGGACGGATGGGAGGAGGTAGCAGACTTCGCCCTCGAATGGGCCGTAGAGCACGCGAAGCGACCAGCCGCGGGAACGTAGCCTCAAGCCTGCAGTGGTGCCAAGGATTCGCTTGCCCTCAAGTTCGCAAGGGCGAGGTCTGACTTGGTGCACATCCATGGATTGGCGCCAGCGGATAGTTTGCTGTCAGAGACGCAGCCCTAGTGGGCTCTTGGCGCCCATCGGTCCGGGCCTGTGCCTTGCGGAGGTAAGCCCCGCCGCTTCTCTTCGAGAGGAAGACCTTTCGCCCTGTCACATTGCCGGATGCATTCCGGTCCTATTGGTACAAAGCGTGCGTGCCATCAGGTTCCGTCGGGCGGCCGGCCACCTATTCGCAGCACATAAAGGATGAGGACCCTCGCAATGAAAAAGCACATTCTGGAAACCTCAGCGCAAGGAATTGCCGATGCAACATCCAAGCCCCCCTTCCTGTACCAGCTCGGCCCGGAGGGGGCCCGGAAAGTCCTCGACGATATTCAGGCCGCTCCTGTCCCCATGCCCGACGTCGACGACAAGTGGCTCACAGTACCCACTGACGTAGGGGACGTGAAAGTCAGGATCGTCAGGCCCAAGAACACCGATGGGGTCCTTCCGCCCGTCCTTTATATCCACGGCGGAGGATGGATCCTCGGAAATGCCGGCACGCACGACCGTCCGGTGCGTGAACTGGCGGTCGGCGCCGAAGCAGCAATTGTGTTCGTGGAGTACGACCGATCGCCTGAGGCCCAATACCCCGTAGCGATTGAGCAGGCGTACGCAGCGGCTCAGTGGATCACTCGTCACGGTGGCTCGGAGGGTCTGGACGCCTCACGGATTGCTATCGCCGGAGACTCCGTCGGAGGCAACATGACGGCGGCAGTCGCACTCATGGCCAAGCAGCGCGGGGATGTAAAGTTCATCCATCAATCGATGTACTACCCGGTCACCGACGCACGACAGGACACCGAAAGCTACCAGGAGTTCGCTGAAGGGCCATTTCTCACCGCGAAAGGTATGGCATGGTTCTGGGACGCCTACCTGCCCGATACGGATAAGCGAAGCGAAATCACGGTCTCACCGCTCCAAGCGTCCCTTGAAGACCTCGCCGGGCTTCCCGAAGCCTTCCTCATTGTCGACGAAAACGATGTCCTTCGCGACGAAGGCGAGGCATACGCACGCCGGCTCGTTGAAGCAGGCGTCAGGACCACAAGCGCACGCTATAACAACATCATCCACGATTTCATGATGTTGAATCCTGTGCGCGAAAGCGCCGCTGCCACGGCCGCCGTTGAGCAGGCTATCCATGTCCTCCGCAAGGCGTTCGGGAACATGCAGGAGACCGCATAGGCAGGGGAATCCCACGCCCATACGCCCACGCATTCCGTCCCAGACGGCGACGCCGGACTGACCGTCCGAACCTCCGTCGCCGCCGGTACGGGAGCACAATTAATGCATGTGCGGCAGGTATGTGATGTCCAAGGCGACGGGGGATCTTCTGCGCCATTTCGAGGCGAAGGACGCCGAGGGCAGCCCGCCTCCGCCGAGTTGGAACGTGGCACCGACCCAGGACGTCCCGATCATCGCCGAGAGGCTGGACGAGGACGCCGTGGAGCGCCAGCTCCTGATCGCCCGCTGGGGTCTGGTCCCGTCGTGGGCGAAGGAGGTAAAGATCGGTTCGAAGCTGATCAACGCCCGCAGCGAATCCATCCTGGACAAGCCGGCCTTCCGGAAGGCGGCGATCAAGCGGCGGGCCCTGATCCCGGCCGAGGGATATTACGAATGGGAGAAGACCCCGGACGGCAAGAAGATCCCGTATCACCTCCATTCCGAGAAGAACGAGCTGCTGGCCTTCGCCGGGCTGTACGAGTTCTGGCCGGACCCGTCCCTGCCCGAGGATGATCCGCACAGGTGGCTGCTTAGCTGCACTGTGCTGACCACTACGGCCCACGACTCGACGGGCCACGTCCACGACCGGGCCCCGGTCATCGTCCCGCCGGAGATGTTCCGGGATTGGCTCAACCCCGGCACCACCGACAAGACCGAAGTGAAAAGGATCCTGGATGCTATTCCCGAACCGGTCCTGACGCCGACGGTGGTGACGGACCGGGTGAACAGCGTCCGCAACAACGGCCCCGAACTCATCGACCCGGCCTCCTGACCCACACCTCAGCGCCGTGCCGTCTCCAGCCCGATGCCGGCGCTGCCGCCTATCAGCACCACGGTTTGCCCCGCCAAATCTGGCTCACGTTTGGTCGGCGAAGCGGCAGCTGTCGTGTTCATCGGATCGCCCTCAGTCCGCCGTGGATGGTCCGGCGCCTACCGGTCTGCGCGTAGCCGCGATCTCCCCGCGTAGTGCCTTCAGCGCGGACACGTAGATTTCCGAGAACGTCGGGAACGGCTGGATGGTGTCGCTCAGGACGTCGATGGGGATATGCGCCCGGATAGCCAGTGTTGCCTGCTGCAGCCACTCGCCGGCCTCCGGGCCGAGCGCGTAGGCACCGGTCAGCCGGTCGCCGTCGCTGAGGAGGGTGAGGAAACCGTTGCTTTCGGCGTAGGCACGCGTGTAGGTGGCAGTCTTTGATACCTCAGAGACCGGCACCGTGGCGCTGAAGCGGCCGTCGACGGCGCCCACCGCAGCGGCCTGCGGGTCCGTGTAGGTAACCCTCGGGACGGCCTCATAGTTTGCCTCACGCGGCTCCCCGAGGATGTTCGCGGCGACGACATCGCCCTGGTACTTCCCGACGTGGGTCAGCGGCCAGATGCCGGTGACGTCGCCGATCGCCCACAGGCCCTCCGCCACGCGCAGACGCGCGTCGACAGGTACTCCATGGGCCTCGGCCGCGACGCCTACGGTCTCCAGGCCGATCGCCTGGATGCGTGGGCGCCTGCCCGTGGCGACGAGCAGGTGGTCGCCTCTCAGCTCGCGTCCGCCGTCGATCTCGACGATGTAGTCGCCGTCCTCTCGCCGCGCCGCGGTCGAGGTCGCCGGGAGCACGAGTTCGATGCCCTCACTGGTCAGGACCTCGCCGAGGGCCTCACCCAACGCCGCAGGCTCCCGGGCCAGGACGTGTGCGGACCTGTCGATGACTGCCACCTCGCCGCCGAATCGGCGCACCGTCTGGGCTATTTCGACGCCCACCGGGCCGCCGCCGAGGATGAGCAGGCGGCGGGGGATGGCCTTCATGGAGGTCGCCTCGCGGCTGGTCCACACGCCGTCGAGCTCGCGCAGGCCCGGGACCGGGGGTATGACAGGTTCGGCACCGTTGGCGAGGACCACGTGGCTAGCGGTGTGGCGCACGCCGTCGACCTCGACCACGCCCGGTCCGGCGAGACGGCCGGTGCCGCGCAGCAGGTCGATGCCGTTATCTGCCAGCCAGCGTTCCTGCCCGGCGTCGGAGTAGTCCGAGACCATGAAGTCGCGCCACGCGAGGGCCGCCTTCACGTCGACTTCAGCCGTGGCGGCGGCCTCACCTGCCGCATGGACCGCCTCACCCGGCCGCAAAAGCGTCTTGGACGGGATGCACGCCCAGTACGAGCACTCGCCGCCGACGAGTTCCCGTTCCACCACGGCCACGCGCAGGCCGCCCTCGGCGAGAGCGCCCGCACAGTGTTCGCCTGGTGAGCCGGCGCCGATCACTATGACGTCGTAGTCGCTCATGTTGGCAACTCCTCCCCGGCGTGCTCGCGCACCATGTAGAGCGCGTACCAGTCGGGCCAGTTCGCGTCCTCCTGGCCGGTGAGCTCTTCGTGTTTGCCGTGTGCTTTCGCGGCGCGCCTCAGGGCGTCCGCAAGCTCGCCCACGGACTCGTAAGTGGTGGCCATCAGCCTCTCCTTTCAGCGTTTGATGCTTTAGCGGCCCGGCAGCCGGGTTTTGATTTCCTGGAGGACCCAGCCGTTGCCGTCCGGGTCACTGAAGGACGCGAAGGAGCCGTAGTCCCGGTGTTCGGGGGCCGGACCGTCCAGGCGTGCCTCCGTCCCGGCGTGATGGAAGACGCCCGTGGTGTCGTGGAATGTCTCGCTGATCTCGACCCCGCGCGAGATGAGGTCGGCCCGGGCTGCGTCGATGTCGTAGACAGCCAGGTGCAGGCCCTGGGCCGAGCCCGGCGGCGCCGAGGTGACGCCCTCGCCGAAAATGATCGAGCAGCCGGAACCGGGAGGCGTCAGCTGCATCAGACGGTAGCCGTCCTCGACGGCGGCTTCGGCGTCCAGCCGCCATCCCAGCGACTCGTAGAAGCGCTTGGCCCGGTCGACGTCGGAGACTGGCAGGACGATGACCTCCAGCCTGAACTCGCCGGGCTTCACCGGCGGGCTGGCGATAGCGCTGTGGCTGTTCGTATCGACACTATTCATCTCGGCCTCCCCTGAGTCGGGCGCGCCAGAACAGGGCGACACCAGACTAGTGGACCCGGGAACGCTGCCGAACGCCGGTCGAAATGCTGACGCTGCGGGCCGCGCTGCAGGTCTGCAGCAAGCTTTTCCTGGTCGCCCCCCGGCCGGTCTTCGGACCGGGGACGCTGCCCTCGGAACCCCACATTTGTCCGCTCCAGAGCGAAAGTCAAGGGTAAATTGGCGTCCACTCCAGGCACCCTTGCTGGCTTCCCGGCCTCGGCGTAGGCTCGCCCGCAGGAATGGCGGAGCCGTGGCGCCGGCAACTGGGCGCGCTTCCACGGATGGAACCAACGGACACGGCCGAACGGAAACCGTTGAGGCGGCATAGGGCACGGAAGGACCTGCGATGGGCTCGGCTGAAGTTCCTGGCGCTGGCAATGGGTGGCCCCAACTCCGGGTCGATGACTGGATCCAAACCCGGGACACTGTGCACATGTGGACGCAGATTGTCGGCAAGATCCGCATGGCGCTCACCCCGATGCTGAACCACTGGTGGCACGTGACGCTGTACGTGACGCCGCGCGGACTGTCGACGTCGAAAATCCCCTACGGGGGCGGGGCATTCGACATCGAATTCGATTTCTGTGACCATCAGTTGCACGTCCGCGCTAGCGACGGAACTACCCGGAGCGTCGTCCTCGAACCCAAGTCCGTGGCCGCGTTCCATGCGGAGGTGTTTGAAACCCTCGCCAGGCTCGGCATCCAGGCACCCATCCGTGCGGTTCCCAACGAGGTGGAACCGGCCATACCCTTCGCCGACGACCATCAGCACGCCTCCTACGACCCAAGGGCCATCCGGACCTTCTGGCAGCAGCTACTCCAGGCGGACCGGGTCCTGAACGAGTTTCGCTCCCACTTCAGGGGCAAAGCCAGTCCCGTCCACCTTTTCTGGGGGTCTATGGATCTGGCCTACGCGCGCTTCTCCGGACGGGCGGCGCCAACCCACCCCGGCGGGGTCCCGAACTGCGCCGACTGGGTGATGGTGGAGGGCTACTCCCACGAGCTGAGCAGTTGCGGGTTCTGGCCCGGAGTGGGGGAGGAGGGGGCCTTCTATGCCTACACCTACCCGGAGCCGCCAGGCTACGCCCAGTATGTGAGCGAAGCCGACGGAGTCGTATATCGCCAAAGCGACAGGCTCTACCTCCTTCCATATGAAAATGTCCGCTCTGCGCCGGACCCGGACAGCAAGCTGCTGCGGTTCCTTCATTCCACCTACGAGGCGGCCGCAGAGACAGGACGCTGGGACCGAGCGGGCCTTGAGGTGGACCGGGACGGTTGGCGGCGGTGACCCCGGCAGTCGACCCATTTCAAGGGTGGCCGTCGCGGGAGCCGATTCCTTCGCTGGAATTGTCTCCGAGAGTAGCGTTGTGGGTGAGTCAAGGGGCACTCGGTCCGAGGAGGAAGCCACATGAACGCCATAGCTGGAATCGAAGCTTCAGTTCCACCGAGCGGGACCGGCTGCGTTGAGTGCCTGGCCGGCGGCGGGTGGTGGCTGCATCTTCGTCGGTGCGCCCAGTGCGGTCACATCGGGTGCTGCGACACCTCGCCGGCTCAACACGCCACGGCCCATGCTCGAGCCACGGGCCACCCGGTCATCCGCAGCTTCGAACCCGGTGAAAACTGGTTCTTCGATTACCCAAGCTCCTCTTTTATCGACGGACCCGACCTTGAACCGCCGGCCCACCACCCCCTTGATCAGACCGTCCCGGGACCGGCCTCGCGCGTCCCCAAAGACTGGCAGCGGCAGCTGCACTGACCACGGGCCACGGAAGAACCGCTCACCGCGCCGGGATGGGTAGTGGACTTCCTAGGACTGGGTCCCCGGCTTCATCCGGAAGCTGACGGACGTCCAAAGTTCGTGGAACCATCACCCTGCCCGGCGCGGGCTGTGTGGCGGCCCGCCAGTCGCCGTCGTCTGCGTACTTCGTTGCGTGAGCGTGTCCCGGATAGCGTCCGGCAACCGCGGGTGCGGGTGTTAACTGGGAGGGTGAGTTCACTACCGTCGGCGCGTACGCAGAGGCTTGTGCTTTGGATCGCGATTCTCGCGTCCTTCGTGTCGTTTCTCGACAGCAGCGTCATCAACGTGGCACTGCCGGCTATTTCCCGCGACCTGGGCGGCGGACTGACGACGCAGCAGTGGGTTGTCGATGCCTACCTGATCACCCTGGGTTCCCTGATCCTGGTCGCCGGTTCGCTGTCCGATTTGCTCGGACGCGTTGTGGTTCTCCGGGCCGGGCTGATCGGGTTCGGCGCGACGTCAGTGATGTGTGCGCTGGCACCCACGGCGGAAGTGCTGGTCTTGGCCAGGGCGCTTCAGGGCGTCGCGGGCGCCTTGCTGGTGCCCAGTTCCTTGGCCCTCATCACGTCAAACTTTGACGAGGCGCCCCGGGCGAAGGCGATAGGCCAGTGGACAGCTGGTACCACCGTGGCTTTCATCGCGGGCCCCCTGCTCGGCGGAGTGCTGGTCGATTCGGTGGGCTGGCGGTGGGTCTTCGGGATCAACGTCCTGCCCATCGCTGTGACCTTATACCTGTTGGGCGTGTTGCGGGCCAAAGATGTTCGCAAGGCGGGCGTGAGCATCGACTACCCGGGCGCCGTGCTCTGTGTGCTCGGGTTGGCCGGGCCGGTCTACGCACTGATCGAACAAGCCAATTACGGCTGGGGGAGCCCGCTCATCATGATGCCCTTCGTCCTCGGCATCCTGTGCCTCGCCGGTTTCATTTGGCGGGAAAAGACCGCACGGCAGCCGCTCCTGCCGCTGAGCCTCTTCTCCGTCCGAAACTTTGCCGTCGGCAATGTAGCCACTGCGTTCGTTTACGCCGCGCTGTCGATCGGGGGATTCATCATCGTGCTTTTCCTGCAGCAGGTTGCCGGCTATCCGGCGACATTGGCCGCTCTTGCCTTGCTCCCCGTCAGCATCGTCAACATCTTCCTCGCGTCATGGTTTGGCTCGCTGGCCGGGCGGTTCGGCCCCCGCTGGTTCATGGCATGCGGACCTGCCCTGGCCGGAGTCGGCTACCTCCTGATGCTTGAGTCGGAAATTCCGGTCAACTATTGGACCCAACTGATGCCGGGGATCCTCCTGTTCGCGGTCGGGCTCTCGGCGACTGTCGCACCGCTCACCGCGGCCATTCTCGGGTCCGTTTCGGAACAGCAGGCGGGCATCGGCTCGGCAGTGAATAACGCCGTCAGCAGGGTTGCCGGTCTGATCGGCATCGCGCTGGTGGGCCTGGTGGTGGGCGGCAAACTGGAGCTCGAAGGATTTCACCGCGTGGTGGCCGTTACGGCGGTGCTGCTCATCCTCGGTGGTGTTGTTTCCGCCGTCGGTATCCAGAACCCGATCAAGCGGCCGGCGGGCCGGACACAGAAAGCCCCATCGGGTATGGGGGCGAGGCTCCCTTCCCGTCGCCGCCGCGGGTAGCCTTGGATTGTGGGCCACCGGGCGTTCACGCCCGACGCGCGGACAAGCTAGCTGGCTCCTTCGGGGCCGGCATTTCCAGGGTTCGGTTCATGGGCCGCACCCAGGGTGAGGGGTCGAGGCCGCCGACAACCGACTGGCGGCAGTTCAGCCTCGGCAGTTGGCAGTGGTCCTTAGTCGTCGGTGCCTGAGTGCCTGTCGTCGCCCGGTTCGGGTTCGCCGTGGCCGCCGTGATCGTCGCCGGGTTCATTCGTGCGGGAGGGTGCACGGGCCGGTACCGGGACGGGAGCGGGGGAGACCGCGGTCCGGCCGCCGGTGGCGGGTCTGGATGCGGCCGGATTGTCGTTGCCCCGGTCGTCACTGGGGGAGGGGCTCGGAGATGATGCCGGTCTGCGATCCTCCACGGACGAAGTGGTCGGCGTCGACGCGGGGGAAGGGGACGTGGCGGTTGTGGAATTCTGGGGCAGAAGGACGGTGTTCGCGGGGGTCGTCCCGGCCGGTGGACTGTTGAGGGTCTGAATATTTACGGCCAGGGCCGCGGATCCGGTGAAAAGGACACCGGCTGCTGTGAGGGCGAGGGCCGTTTTTGTATTCATGTGTCAACCCTAGGTATTCAACGGACAGGACAGACCCTCAGGAAATCCAAGAACTGTCCAAGTTTGCGCCCGCGATCGGCCAAATTGTGTGGATTGCGACACGATTCGCGTGGGCTGGAACATAATCAGGTATGCAAATCCTGGTAGTGGAGGACGACGAATCAGTGGCCGCCGGCGTCCTCGAAGGGCTGAGCCGGGCCGGCTTCGGGGCAAGCCATGTCGGGACGGGCGGCCGTGCGTTGGAGGTGGTCCGTGAACTGTGTCCCGATTTTGTCCTCCTGGATCTGGGGCTGCCGGATATGGACGGAACCGATGTGTGCCGAGCCATTCGCGCCCTGACCGCCACCCCGATCATCGTTGTCAGTGCACGGGATGAAGAGATCGACCGGGTGCTGGCGTTGGAACTGGGCGCCGACGACTTTTTGGTCAAGCCCTTCGGGATGCGGGAACTCATCGCACGGATCCGGGCAGTGGCGCGCCGCTCCGAAGAGCGGCTCCCGAACGGCCGCTCCGAGGCGGACATCAGCAGGAACATCGGCGGCCTGAGCATTGACCAGCGGTCGCGTCGCGTGGCCCTCGACGGGGTGGAGGTCTATCTGACGGCTAAAGAATTCGAGCTTCTGTACTTCCTTGCAGCTGACCCGGGTGCCGTGTTCGAGCGTCGCGAGATCCTTCGCGCAGTGTGGGACGGTGACTGGTACGGCACCACGAAAACCGTGGATGCCCACATAGCCGGGATCCGCAAGAAACTCGGTGATCCACGCTGGATCGAGGCCGTCCGGGGCGTCGGGTTCAGGCTGGGAGTACCTGGATGAGATGGAGGCTGATCGGTGCGTTCATGTTCATCACCTTGCTCGTGGTCCTGGTGCAGGACATTCCGCTGGGGAACTACCTGGTCCGGGTAGAACGTGAGCGCCTCACCACCTCCCTCGAACGAGACGCGTTTCTGCTGGCCGGCAGGGCCGGCGACGCGTTGAGAGCAGGTGGCCCGCTACCCGAGGAAGTCGCCGCCGACGTGCGTCGATACGGGGAGGCGGGCGGCGCTCGTGTGGTGATAGTCGACGCCGGAGGGAAGGCCCTGGCGACTTCGGATGACGATCAGGCAGCCACCGGATCAACGTACGGTTCACGCCCGGAAATTGCCGCCGCGCTGGCCGGGCAGATCAACGCCGGCCAGCGGTATTCCCAGACGTTGGGCCTCGATCTGCTCTACGTCGCAGTCCCTGTCCTCAGCGGGGAGAAGATTTCCGGCGTCGTCCGGCTGACGTACCCTGCCTCGGTGGTGACCGAGCAGGTAAACGGCCAGCTGAGGACCATCTGGACCGTCGCCGGTACAACGGTTTTGCTCGCCGGCATCCTGGCGTACTTCATGGCGGGCGCGGTAACCAGAAGACTCCAGAGGCTACGGACCGCCACAGAGCTGCTCGCCGATGGCAAGCTGGACACGCGTACCGATGAAGGGGGCGCACCCGAACTCAAGGCCCTCGCGGGTTCCTTCAACCGCATGGCGGACCGGTTGAAAGATCTGCTCGAGCAACAACGGGGATTTGCCTCCGATGCCTCCCATCAACTCCGCACCCCACTGACTGGGCTAAGGCTGAGGCTCGAGAACGCCGTCGACACGATCCCCACCGACCCGGAAGCGGGCCGGAGCATGGTGGCCGCTTCCCTTGACGAGACGTACCGTTTGCAGCGCATCATCGACGGGCTTCTGTTGCTCAGCAGGGCCGAAGGCAGGGCAACCGTGCTGGGCACGACGGATCTCGTCAACGAAGTGATGGCCCGCAAGGACCAGTGGGAGGCTCTCGCGGAGGAGACAGGTGTGCGCCTGAGCGTGGACGGCCTGCCTACGGCGGACATCGCGGCCCTGCCCGGGGCTGCAGAGCAGATCATCGACAATTTGATCGACAACGCGCTTGCCGTCGCTCCGCCGGGCTCCCAGATCCAGCTCCTGGTCTCCCACGGTGAACAACCAGGCATCATAGAACTGCACATCCTGGATGAGGGGCCTGGACTCTCCTTGGAAGATTGCCACCGGGCCTTTAGCCGCTTCTGGCGGGGCACGCAGGGCGGGGAGGGCAGCGGCCTGGGCCTGTCCATCGTGCACCAGCTGGCCCGGGCCAGCGGCGCCGAGGCCTCACTGACGCCCAGAACCTCCGGAACTGCCACGGGAGCGACCGGTCTGGACGCCTGCGTGAAGTTCAGAGCAGCCTAAGACCGGCAGGGGGCGAGATCGTTGGGGCCATTGACCCTCCCTGTTCCAAGAAGCGGCGGCGCCGCCGGCTAGCGGTGGCCTGTGCCGTGGTCCGTGGGCGTGATGTGGCTCCGAGTGGTCGGGGCCCATACCGTCGGGGAGCGCCCCGAGGCCGGCTCCGCACTTGGACGCGGAGCCGGCCCGTCAGGAAGTCGGCAAGAGGCGTGTGCCGGAGGCCCGCGTTCGCAAGGCGGGCCGCATCCCAGCCCTAAACTAAACGATGATAAGCAAGCTTGCAATAGCAATCACCTGACGCCACCGCCAGCCGACCTCGACTAGGCAATGCCTGCGTTTCCCCCCGATTGGCGTCCACGATGTGTTCTTTTGATGCTCTTTCACCCGCATTGGGTGAAGACCGCCCTGACTGGAAGCGTTAGCTTGGAGAACACGTGATCAACCAGCCTCTATCGCTTGTGAGACCTCACTAGAGACTCCCGCCGTCAATCGGACGGCCAGCGGAAGGAGAAGGGATGCTCAACTGTTGCCGCGGGTGCACCGGACCTGTTCTCTCGGCGCCTCCGTTTGCTGACGGCCGTCTTTCCATCGGGGTCGCCACAGACGCGCCGGGTTGCCGGGAATGAGCGAGCCTGCCGCGGGGCCGCCCCGGTTCGATCCGGCGGTGGTTATTCGTTCCAAGCCGTACATCGCTGCGCTCGTGCTGGCAGCGGTCTTGGGCGTTCCCATCTCGGCCATTGCTTATGGCTTTCTCGCTTTGGTCGCGGTGGTTCAGCGGTACATCTTCGACGGGCTGCCGAATCAAGTCCTCGGGGGTCCTGCTCCTGCCTGGTGGCCGGTTCCGTGGTTGGTGCTGTGTGGGTTGTTGACGGCGCTGACCATCCGGTATTTACCGGGAACCGGGGGCCACTCACCCGCTTTCGGATTCAAGACGGGCGGCGCTCCGCCCAGCGGTCGGGAGCTCGTGGGCATCGTTCTCGCGGCGCTGACCACTCTCAGCCTGGGTGCGGTGCTCGGGCCCGAGGGGCCGCTGATCGCGATCGGTGGCGGCCTCGGGGCGTTGGCGGTGCACCTGGTGAAGAAGGACGCCCCGCCGATGGCCCTGACGATCATGGCGTCAGCCGGCAGCTTCGCAGCGATCAGCACCCTGCTCGGATCTCCGGTGCTCGGGGCATTCCTGATCATGGAGGCCGCTGGGATCGGGGGAATGACGCTGAGCCTGATGGCCCTGCCCGGACTGCTCGCTTCCGGTGTCGGGGCGCTTGTGTTCGTGGGCTTGGACGGCTGGACCGGGTTGGGCAGCTTCTCGCTGGCGCTGCCCGTGGTGCCGCCTGCGGTGCCGCCGACGTTGGCGACGTTGGGCTGGGCGGTGGCCATGGGCGCCGTCGGCGCGCTCTTGGGATGGTTGATCCGCTGGGTCGCGTTGTCGCTTCGTCCAGTCGTGCATCTGAACCGTGTATTGGTGACGGCCGCGCTCGGGTTGCTGATCGGTCTTACCGCGATGACGTACCAGTTGATCTCTGGGCAAAGCTTCACGCAGGTGTTGTTCTCGGGGCAGGACGCACTTCCGGAGCTGGTCGAACGCGCCGCGGACTACTCGCTTCCTGTGCTGGTCCTGCTGATCGCTTGTAAGACCTTGGCCTACGGGCTCTCGCTGAGCGCATTCCGTGGTGGTCCGGTGTTCCCGTCGATGTTCATCGGTGCGGCGCTCGGTATTGCTGCCAGTGGGTTGCCCGGAATGAATCTCGCGGCAGGGATCGGCATGGGCATGGGAGCCATGTGCGCAGCTATGCTCCGGCTGCCGTTAACGTCTACCCTGCTGGCCACGCTGCTGCTGGGGGTGGACGGTGTGGCTGTAACGCCCCAGGTGGTGGTGGCTGTGGCGGTGGCCTTCGTGATCACCAATGTGCTCCCGGCCCCTGGCCCGGACCCGGGCCCAGGGGCCGGGGCCTCGGCGGCACCTGACGATCCCGGCAGCGCCCAGCATCGGGCTCCCTCGGGGTCCGAGCATGTAACTGAGAGCAAGAGCGCGGGCCGTTCGAGCGTTCGCGGCAGGTGGACCGCCTGGTTGTTCATCATTGGCTCGAGTCTGTTCGCCCTGGGGGCGGTGCCGCTGTACGCCGAGGCCGTGGGATTGCGCTTGTGCGCAGTCACATTCTTCGTCGGTTCGCTGTTCTTCACCTGTGCGGCGTTCCTGCAGTACCGCGACGCCGTCGAGGGGCTCCCGGCCGTGGGTACCGCGCGGCGCCATTCGTTCTGGGTGTGGGCGCCGCGGAATCTCCTCTGGCTGGCCGGCGCGATTCAACTTGCCGGAACGCTGTGGTTCAACTGGAGTACGGGAAACGCGGTGCGGGAAAATCTCAGTGCGGCGCTGACCGATCAGCGGGTGTGGCGACCCGACGCTCTGGGTTCAGTCGCTTTCCTCGTTTCAAGCTGGGTGGCGTTGCGGGAGGCCAGTCGTGGCGCCATTGCCGGCCGGCCCAGGCCTCGGACGTGGACAATCGGTGTGATCAACGTGGCCGGTTCTGTTGCGTTCGGCATCTCGGCCGTCGCGGCCTTTGTCATACCCTCGAGCGGCGATGTCTGGAACGCCGAGCTGTCGAATCTCGGCACCCTCGTGGGAGCCCTGTGCTTCCTCGCCGGCGCGATTCTGATGCTGAGTCCAGAGTCCACCGACGCCTCGGTTCCTTTGGTCAGGGGAACTCATCCGTAACCGCTTTTCAACAATCCTTGAAGGAGAAGTGATGTCAATCAATTCCCAGCGGACGGATGCCGACGCGGCGCTGTTCGGCAACCGATTTGTCACCCAGGAGGTGCCGAGCCGGGAGTTCCCGGAGACCGGCATTCCTGCTCAGGACGCTTTGCGGCTGGTGTCGGAGGATCTGGCGCTGGAGGGTGATCCGGCCCGGAACCTGGCGACCTTCGTGACGACGTGGATGGAGCCTCAGGCCCAGCAGATCATCGCCGCGAACCTACACCGAAATTTCATCGACCATGCCGAATATCCCCGCACGGCCGAGATCGAGCAGCGCTGCATTCGGATGCTGGCCGACCTCTTCCACGCGCCCGGGGAGACGACGGGAGCCCGGACCCAGGGATCGTCCGAGGCAATCATGCTCGGCGGTCTGTCCCTGAAGTGGAACTGGCGCAAGCGTCGCGAGGCCGCCGGCGCGTCGACGTCGAGCCCGAACCTGGTGTTCGGCGGCGACGTGCATGTCGTGTGGGAGAAGTTCTGCCGCTACTTCGACGTCGAGCCGCGGATCGTGCCACTGCAGCCGGGGAAGTACACGATCGGCCCGGACGACGTGCAGGCCCATGTCGATGAGAACACCATCGGTGTCGCAGCCGTGCTGGGTACGACGTTCACCGGGCACAAAGACGACATCGTCGGCATCAACGACCTGCTACTACGGATCAAGCGTGAGCGGGGCCTTGATGTGCCGATCCACGTGGACGGGGCCAGCGGGGGGTTCGTCTGGCCCTTCCTGTACCCGGACTCCGAGTGGGACTTCCGGCTCGAGCAAGTCCGCTCGATCAATGTCTCCGGGCACAAGTTCGGACTGGTCTATCCCGGCATCGGCTGGCTGATCTTCCGGGAGAAAGCCGACCTGGCCAAGGACCTCGTCTTCGAGGAGAACTACCTCGGCAAGACCGACTCGACCTTCACCCTGAACTTCTCCACCGGCTCGGCGATGGTTCTCGCCCAGTATTACAACTTCGTGCGCTATGGCCGGGCCGGTTACACCTACATCATGCAGAACATGCAGGCCAACGCCCGCGTCCTCGCCGAGAAGCTGGAGGCCATGGGCCGGTTCGAGATCATCGGCCCGGACGAGGAGCAACTACCGCTGGTCGCGTTCCGGCTCGCCGCCGACACCGGGTACGACGAGTTTGACATTGCCTGGCAACTCTCGGCCGAGCGCGGCTGGATGGTGCCGGCATACACCCTGCCGCCCAACGCCCAAGACGTGACGATCATGCGGGCCCTGGTCAAGGAAACGATGAGCCGCGAGCACGTCGACACGCTCGCCCGAGACATCGAAGAGGCGTGCTCCACGCTGGCGAAGAAGGGCGGCGCGCACGAATCCGAACGAAGGAAGATCGTCACCGGACCCGGCCATTGACCCGGGGGGCATGGGAAATCACGGACGGTGAGCGGTGAATGTGAGGGTGCCAACGCCGTGTCCCACGGGTTCGTCGTGATATCCGCCGAACACTATATCGACGGCCAGTCCCGCCTCGTTAAGCATGGCGCGGAGTTGGTCCGGGTTGCTCTCCTCGTAGCGCTCGAGCTGCAGCGCACCGAAAAGGCTTGCGGACCGAATCGCGGACCGGCCATGATTGCGGAGCACGTTTTTGGCTATCCCGAAAAGAACCATGACCGAAAGGGCGCACTCCTCTCCGGTCTTCTCCCAGGCAATCCGGAAAACTTCCGCACACAGGTCTTCGGCGGTGGCGGCGTTGTCTGTTCGACGGCGGAAGTAGCGGTAGATGCGGTCATGCCCAGCCGCGTGCGCGGCCAAAAACCGCTTCTCACGCTCCAAATCCCCACGTTCCTTCCGGACTGTTTGCAAGCTCATACCCCGTTAATGTCCGGCAACTCCGAAAGTGTAACCGCGCGGCCCAAAATAGCCCGACTGCCTGCTGGCGGGATGACGGGCCGGCTGTGGGCCGGTGCTGTGCCTGATGGCTAAAGGAGTATGAATCCGGAGCCTGGGTCATTGCGTCTGGGACGCCGCCGCGTGCGCATCAAGATCTGCGAGGCTGAGCGGATGCGCGGGGGAGTCCGGGAAGGGAAACGTGGCGGTCACCGCCAGAGACGGGCCAACGTGCACCAATTCGCCCGCAGCCATGGGCCGCCAACCCGGGTTGTGATCCATCGGTTCGGTAGCGAAGAGGACGTGCGGGGAACGGGCAAGATCCCTGCTGCGGGCGTGGATTCGGATGCTCCGGGCGTCCAGAGGGGCCGCCGGAGCCAGAGCAGCGGCGGGGTCCCGTTCAAGAATGTGCAACTCGTGGGTTGCCGGATACCTGAGCGACCAGAGGTCCGTGGCAGGGTCACGATGAGGTTCAGGCTAAAGACGGGTAACGCCCAGCTCCTTAGAAATCGCCCGGCAGTGGCGGCAGCACGACCTGCCGGGGTTCAGGCTACTCGGGGTGGGCCTCTGCCGCCAACCCACTTCCGAATTTTCAACCCGATGGTGAGAGCGGTCGGGACTAATTCGGTGAATGGTGCCGTTATGCAGTCGGGGCTGGAACCGGTTCTGCGCGCAACGCCCGCCTTGGGCGCCGATGGGAATGAGGTCACGTGACAGCTACGCCTGCCGAGGGAGTCGGCTTCCGGTCCAAACGCGGCCCTGTCCTGATCGCGCTGATGCTTTCGACCGGCCTGGTGGCGATTGATGCGACGGTTGTCGCGACTGCGGTGCCTTCGATCGTGCATGACATTGGCGGGTTCACCTCGTTCCCGTGGCTTTTCTCCGCCTACCTGTTGGCCCAGGCTGTGTCGGTACCTGTCTACGCGAAGCTCTCGGACGTCATTGGCCGCAAGCCAATCATGCTTCTCGGAATAGCCTTGTTCCTGCTCGGCTCGGTTCTGTGCGGAGTTGCCTGGAGCATGCCGGTGCTCATCGCCTTCCGAGTGGTGCAGGGACTGGGCGCGGGAGCGGTCCAGCCGATGGCCATCACCATCGCCGGCGATATCTACACGCTGGCAGAACGGGCAAAGGTGCAGGGCTACCTTGCGAGCGTGTGGGCGGTCTCCTCAGTGGTTGGTCCGACGCTCGGGGGAGTGTTTGCCTCACTCGGCATCTGGCGTGGCATCTTTCTCGTGAACATTCCGCTGTGCCTGGTGGCAGGTTGGATGCTTATCCGGTCGTTCCACGAGGAAATTGAGCGCGTGAAGCATCGCGTCGACTATCTGGGGGCCGGGCTGCTCACGGTCTCGCTCACCCTGCTCATCCTCGGGGCCCTCGAGGGTGGCCAGGCCTGGGCCTGGAACTCCGCCATCAGCAGCGCAGTCTTCGCAGGCGGTGGGATCTTGTTTGCCGCGTTCGTCTTCGTCGAGCGGCGGGCGGCGGAGCCGGTCCTGCCGCCGTGGGTGGTGTCCCGGCGGCTGTTGGCGACGACGGCGATGGTCGCCTTCGGCGTCGGAGCGGTCATGCTTGGTCTGACTTCCTACGTCCCCACGTTCCTCGAAGGTGCCCTGTCGACTTCCCCGATCCTGGCCGGTCTCGCCCTGGCGGCGTTGACCATCGGCTGGCCGATTAGTGCGTCTCAATCGGGCCGGCTCTATCTGCGGATCGGGTTCCGGAACACCGCGTTAATCGGCGTCACGGTCACCGTCATCGGCACCGCAGTCCTTGCCCTCACCGCCTCGGCCCCCAACATTGCGGTGGTCGCGGGCAGTTGCTTCATAGTCGGACTCGGACTCGGGCTAGTCGCGACCCCGACCCTCATAGCCGCCCAGACGAGCGTCGAATGGAACGAGCGCGGCGTGGTCACCGGCACCAACCTTTTCGCTCGATCGATCGGCAGCTCCATCGGCGTCGCCGTATTCGGGGCGATAGCGAACGCCGTCTATGCCAGCTCCCCGCACGGCGGAACGGACCCCAAAACCATTGTGTCGGCCTCCGCCGCCGTGTTCCTGGCCGTCATGATCTGCGCCGTACTCACGGTCTTCGCCGTCGTCGCGATGCCCGCCACCAAGCCGGTCAAACAGGCCTACGCCGCCGGCGCGCGAAGGTAGTCGCAAAGTTCGACGCCACTAGTGAGGGCCGAAGTGAGAAGCGCGTCAGATCATGCCAGCAATATTTTCGACTGCTTCTGACAATGCCGCCATGGATGAAGGGCCACCGTGCCCCTCGTCCTCGATGACCACAAGGTGGCTTGATGGCCATCGCCGGTGCAGCTGCCACGCGGTGACAGCAGGGCCACTGATGTCTCGCCGGCCGTGGATAAGGTAACCGGGGATGCCGTTGAGCTCGTGAATCCGGGGAATGATTTCCTGCCCGTTGGTCAGGAACCCGTCGTTGGCCCAGTAGTGCGCAACCAGAAGGGCGAACGTCATACGCTCTCTCTCATCGTCGAACAGCGCGCCGGGCTCCCAGTTGGGGTCCAGAGAAATATGCGTGGATTCCCAGCGGTCCCAGGATAAGGCGGCTCGTCTGGCGTCGTTGCGGTCTTCCCCGGCCAGCCGCCGAGCGTACGCCTCGACCACTCGCTCGCCCGGTTTTGTGTTGGCTGCCTCGAAGAACTCGTTCCACGCTTCGGGGAAGATTCGTCCGACGTCTTCAGTGATCCATTGGACCTCGTCGAGGCTCGTTGTTGTCACGGCTACGAGAGCGATGCCGAGGACCCGAGCAGGGTATTTGAGGGCATATGCGAGCGCGAGCGTGCTGCCCCAGGAAACACCGGTGACAATCCACCGTTGGATACCGAGGTGCTCGCGCACCGCCTCAATGTCTTCGATCAAGGCTTGCGTGGTGTTCTCGGACAGGTGGTCGAGGTCCTCTTGGACCGTCGGAGTGCTCTTGCCGCACCCTCGTTGGTCCAGCCCGATAGTCCTAAAGCGCGTGTGGTCGTGCCTTTTGCGGTAACCGCCATTACCAAGGGAACCGCCGGGGCCGCCATGGAGGTATAGGACCGGAATGCCAGAGGGTTCGCCGGTCGATTCCCAGTAGATCCTGGCTTGGGGCACGTTCACCCAGCCGCTTGTTATCTCCGTTTGCTCGCCCGTCACCCTGCCCACAGTATTGGAAGTACCCAGAATAATTGCACGCGGAGGAAGCTATTTCCTGCGTTCAACGGCGCAGCAGGTAATTGGCCACACCGGCGGGGTTTGCCAGGGCGAGGAGGTGGCCGCCGGGCACGACGTCGGGCTCCACACCGAGGCGGTCGCGGGCAACCCGCCGTTGGAAATCCAGTGGAAAGAACCGGTCTGCCTCGCCGGTCAGCACGCGAGTCGGGATCCCGGGCCAGTCCGTGAAGTTGCATACCGAGTCGAAGACCGTGTTTGCTTCCGGGCGTTGATGCGGTTCCCCTTCGGCCGCGACGTCCGGTGAAACGTCGTGCAGGAAGTACGTGTCTGTGTCGAACTCGGTACTGTACCCGCGGGCCTTCGCCGCGCTTTGCTGCGCGGCAGCCCAGCCTGTGTTGTCCCACCATGCCCCCGGGGTTTCGCCCGGCGCGGGGATCATCGCATTCACCAGGACAAGCTCCCGGACGGTAGCTCGCTGGCAAACGAGCGGGGCAGTGAAGCCGCCCAGCGACTGCGCAACGAGCACCACGCCGTCGCGCCCGCCGATGGCTTCGAGAACCAGCCGCGCATACTCAGGCAGCCCGGCGCCTTCATCGTCGCCGGGCAGATCGACCGCCACGGCTTCGTGGCCAGCCCCCTGAAGCAAAGGAACGATACGGCTCCAGTACCAGGCTGCGCCGCCCGCTCCCGGGATCAGTACGAACGTGCTCACCGCAGTGCCGGCCAAACGCCGACACGGGGACCCCAGTCCCGGTCCGGCAGTCGGGGGCTGTTGGACCGATCTAGATTCAACGTGGATCTCATCTCCCCATTTTCATTCCCGCAACCGCTAACAGCCATAGGAGCGGAAATTATCTCCTACCGAGTGCGTTGGGGGGAACGCTCTGACCGGACGGAAGTCCTAACTTTTGGATCGCTTTTCCTTGGCCCTGTCGCGATAATGCACCACTCCAACCAGGGCCGCACAGAGGATGGTTACAACGATGACTATTCCTGTGATCAGGAGAAGAACATCTTCGGGAATCCCGCTCGTGTTTATCGATGCCATTGGGTTCATAGAGCTAGTGCAATTCGTTCAAGAGCTACTCCGCGAGTCACTCACAAGCCGATCGATATGCAAACAGGCGCGCCGCCAGAAGCCCGACGGCGCTCGTCGTGGCCCGACGTGGCATAAGCTTCCGGTATGGGACTAATAATCACACTACTTATCATTTGGCTTATTCTGTCGATCCTCGGCTTCGCTGTGAAGGGCCTTCTCTGGTTGGCCATCATCGGCCTGGTGCTGCTGGTGGCTACGGCTGCCTGGGGCTGGATGAAGCGCAAAGCCAAGGCCTGACGCCCGACTGATCTCTCTTCGGCGGCGGCCGGTCCCACATGGGACCGGCCGCCGCTTTCGTGCCGGGACGCTTCCCGGGTTGCCCACCCCAGATCCGTGCCGCGGTTTTCACTCGGAGTACGTCGAAGTAGTGTGCAGACATGGAAGACGGCCGGACCAGCGTGGGGAACCGATTCGCTTGCTGCGTCGTCTTAGCGGTCTTGTCGATTGCGCCACTTGCGGCCTGTGGAGAACAAACCCGACCGCCGCAGCCAGCTGCGGCGCCACCGGCACGCCAGCTTTCGCCCCGGCTGGGGATAACGACTATCACTCCGAACTTCGCGGAACTTCCCCTGGATGACACCACCCAACCGGCTGAGACTGTGCCGTGGCATCTGGGCCAGCGGTCAGGTGCCGGTTGCGTGTCTCAATGAGCGTCCGGAGATAGCGGGCCAGGACCATCGGCTTGTCTGAGATCAGCCGTCGTCTGAACCCGGCCCTCCCGCGGGACCGTCCCAGGACCAGTGTTGGAAGGGCAGGCCATCTGGAACGTCATCTGCGGAGCGGTGGTATCGGGACATGGTGGTGGTGGTCGCCCACGCGAAGTAGTCGTGCAGCACCTTGCGGAGACGGTGGTCGTCGGTTACTCCGACGTCGGTCAGTGCCTGATCGAAGCAGACGATCGCCCTACGATCCATGTCCTCGTGCGGCCCGTTGCCGCTATGCATCCGCACCACCGATGTCTCGTCGCCATGGGAGTCTGAATACGTCGTGGGGCCACCTAAGGCCTCCGCCCAGTAGGCGGCGAGCCGCCGCGTGTGCTCGGGATGGAAACCATGGCTGAACGCATGCCCGACCACTGGGTCCGCCGTCGCCCTGGTATGCCAGGCTTCCGCCAGCGCCAGGAAAAAGCGATCACCGCCAGCAGCTTCGTGTACCGTCTGCATTCTGCAACGATGGCACGCCACACCCCTTCACGAAAGGGGACCGGCACAACGACGGCCGCGGTGGCTAAACGACCGCCGCGGACCGACTCACGCAGATGCGGCCTCCCACACGAACCCGTCCGGGTCGGTGAACGGGCCGGCGTCGCTGCCGACCGTGAGCCGGTGCGAGCCGGTGCCGTCGGGGGAGACGCCGGCGTCTTTGGCGAGGGCGCGACGCCCGTAGAGCCCCAGCTTGATAGGACTCGCCGGCATGGCGAACTCGACGTACTTGCCGAAGCTCTTACCTACGGTGAGGCCGTGGTCCACGTAGAACCGTTTGCTCGCGGCCACGTCGGCGGCCGCCACCAACAGCACGATCTGGTCGATCTGCCTGGTGGCCGGACCGGTGTCCTTTCGAGCCGACGTCGCCACCTTCCAGATCGCGCCATCAGGAGCCTGTACGACGCCGCCGTAGCCCCACAGTGACTTTTGGACTGGCTTCAGTGTCGTGGCACCAGCCGCCAGGGCGCTGTCGACCAGGCTGCTGACGGTGGACGGCTGCGACACGATGAGCGACATCGTGAACCCGCGGAACCCGGCCGTCGGAGCATCCGAGGCTCTCACCTGCACCTGCGCGTCCAATCCGAAGGCGGCGGTGTAGAAGGCGGTGGCGGCCTCGGGGTCGGGTACTTCCAGGGTGACTGATTCGATGGAGGTCATGGCAGGTCCTTCGGTGAGGGGGGCAGGTCGTGTGTTGATGACTTTATGCTGTGGCCCCCCGAATCGCTTCTCAGATCCTGATCGATCCGTTGCGAGCCGTGGCGGGCTACGAACTGGTGCTGGATGCTAGAACACCCAGGCCGAGTGCAGCGATGATGCCGCTGCTGCCGCGCTCGAGCCAGCTGCTCACACGGGGGCGCTGTAGCCAGGCCATTGCCTTCGCTGCCGCGATGGACACGGCGGCCAGATAGAGGAAGCCGATGGCGCTTTCGATGACACCCAGCACCATGGCGGTGTCCAGCGTGTTGCCGCCGTGCGGAATGAATTGCGGCACGACGGCGAGGTAGAACAGGCCGACCTTGGGGTTGAGCAGTGTGGAGAGCGCGCCGGCGCCGAACCCTGCCCTTCGGGTCTGGCTCCGGCGCGGAGCGTGCCCAGCCGTTGCAGAGGGCGTTGTGCGGCGGGCCCGGATCAGCGACGAGATTCCCAAATACAGCAGGTACAACCCGCCTGCAATCTTCAGCCAGCGGAACACTTCGGCGGAGTCCTCCAGCACCGCGGCGAGTCCTACGCCCACCAGCGCGGCCCAGACCAGGGATGCCAGTGCCGAGCCGAATGCCGCGGCAAGCCCGGCCCCGGCATTCTGCAGCGATATCCGCAGCACCAGGAACGTATCCGGCCCCGGGGTGACGGAGAGCAGCAGGCACAGTCCGGCAAAAGCCAGCAGGGTAACGGCGGTCATGCGCACCATTGTCCGGGTGCTGGCTGTCCGGTGGCAATTGTGGCCAGGCTTCGGAGTGGGGAGTTCCGGACGAAGTGGGGCGACCACGATGTCCGCCGCCACGCCACCGGCGTCAAGCGGTTCCACCATCCGATCTTCGGCGACCCCGAATTTCTATTCGAGGGCACCGAGCTGATGGTCGACGCCGGGTGGACCTTGCGAGTAGTGGTGGGGCCTTCTGGAATTGGCCCGCCTCGGTCGATTACCCCTCAGTCTGGAGTCGTTTTCAAGGGTGATCGAAGATCTTTCTGGATGATCGATCCGCTAGTCGCCGGCGGCGTCGCGGCCGCGGCGCACGATCAGGCGGTCGGGGCCATGGACCACTGATGTGTCCTTGTCCTCGTAGTCGAACTGGTTGAGGAAGTAGCGCATGGCGTTGATCCGTCCGCGCTTCTTGTCGTTGAACTTGATGGTGATCCACGGCGCATGGTCGGTGTCGGTTCGCAGGAACGTCTCCTCCTTGGCTGCCGTGTACTCTTCCCACCGGTCCAGTGAAGCCAGGTCTATGGGTGAGAGCTTCCAGCGCCGCACCGGGTCTATCTGCCGGATCGCAAAGCGTGTCCGCTGCTCGTGGCGGGTTACCGAAAACCAGAACTTGGTCAGGTGGATCCCGGAGTCCACCAGCATCCTCTCGAAGAGCGGCGCCTGAATCATAAACGTGTCGAACTCCTGCTCTGTGCAAAAGCCCATGACCCGCTCCACGTTCGCTCGGTTGTACCAGGAGCGGTCGAACATCACGATCTCCCCGGCCGTGGGCAGATGCTGGATGTAGCGCTGGAAATACCACTGGCCGAGTTCTCGGTCGGAAGGTTTGCTCAATGCCACAGCCCGGGCCGACCGGGGATTCAGGTGTTCAGTGAAGCGCTTGATCGTACCGCCCTTGCCGGCCGCGTCCCGGCCCTCGAAAACGATCACGTGCCGGAGATCATGGTCCTGGCCCCAGTACTGGAACTTCAGCAGCTCAACCTGCAGCCGGTATTTCTCCAGCTCGTAATCCTCACGGGACATCCGCTCCTCGTACGGGTAGTCTTCCCGCCACGTCTGCACGGCCGAGCCCCCGGGGTGGATCAGTTCCGGATCCTCGCCTTGCCCCCCGCGCACCGTGTACCCCATCTCTACGAGATGGTCGATGGCCTCCCTCAGGTTTTCCCTGAGCCAGCCCTGATCCTCGGGTGTCCACGTCCTGTCCGCCTGCGCCATCCCCAGCCTCCTTCCGGCCCCGCTGAACCGTCGCCTGCCTTCTAGAGTGACAGCGTTCGATGCTCAACTGAGTTCATAGAATGCGACCAGCCTAAGCCGACAGGTGGAGCTCACGATAGGGACGGCTTCAGAGTGATCCGCCGGCGGCTTCCGGCGTTCCGGAGTCGCGGCCCCCTCCGGCCTCGCCGGTGTGATGCCCGCCGGATCCGCGGTGCCCGCCTACACCTCCTTGGTCGCCGACGCGTTCACGGGCGAGGAAGTTTTCGATGTCGAAGAGGTTGTCCGCGCGCCGGGCAATGTTCAGCAGGGTGGTCATCGAGGCGACCTCTTCGACCTGTTCCTTGAGGAACCACAGCATGAATTGCTCGCCCAAGGCGTCGTTCTCGGCCCTGGCCGCGGTGAAGATTGCCTTGATGTTCTCGGTAACCTCCAGTTCCTGGGCGAGGGCCAAGGCGAGGGGTTCCTCTACGTTCGCGAAATCGTTGCGGACCGGATCAATGCCGGGGATGGCTATTTTGAGTCCGCGGTCCAGGATGTAGCGGACCATCATCATGGCGTGGTTGCGCTCTTCCAACGACTGGCGGTAGAAGTGCTTGGCCAGCTGGGGAAGGTCCTGGCCGTCGAACCATGCGGCCACGGCGACGTATTGGTGGGAGGCGGCGAATTCGTTGCCAACTTGGCGGGTGAGCAGTTCGGTGAACTTGGCGGATTCCATCGGGATCTCCTTACGTGGGTTGGGGCGGGCAACTGCGGACAGGGCAGGCCGGGAACGGCCGGGGACGGCCGGAGCACGATTGGCAGGGCGCTTGGTTCGAGCTTCCCCAATGCGTGATGGCCGGTCAAGACCCTGCCGTTCCTGGCCGCGGCGGCTGGCGCATAAACAAGAAAGACGGCGCCCGCCACCTCTTTCGATAGGTGACGGGCGCCGTCGTCTGGAAGCAGATGCAAGCCTTAGCTGCGGTCTTGGATCCAGGCGAGAATCACGTTCCGGAGCGCTGCCTTCTTGGCCTCGAAATCGTCGTCGTCGACGAACCGTGCCACACGGGACACTCCACTGTCACCTTCCAGACGCCGGGCATCGTCCTGGAGGGTAGACCCCTGGTGGAACTTCGGATTCCGGTTTTCCATAGCTGCCGCCCTGTGAGACCTCTCTATGCGGATTCGAGAACGTTCTTCAGCTTTGTCAGTTGCGCGACCTCGGCCTGCATGGTGCGGACGATCACCGGACCCACGAGTTTCATGAGTCCCTTGGGCTGCAGATCCAGGGTGAACCGAACAGTCGTCCCGCCCGGCGCTTCACTGAGCCGGTAAGCACCGGCCGGGCGGGCAGGGCCGGCCACCACCTGGAATCCCAGATGCTTTCCGGGTTCCGCGGCCGTGATTTCGTAGTCTCCGACAATGGGCGGTGGCATTGCGGATAGTGCCGTCGCGGCGGGCGTCGACGGCGCCGCGGGGGAGCCGTCTGGCGGTCCACCGCGCGCTGGCACCTAGCGGATTGCCTCTTCCCGCTCTTCAGCCAGGGGACTCAGGGTCAATCGGGAGGTGTGGAGGAGAGTGCCGAGCAGAGACCGGGCTGCCGCGAGCAGGTCATTCACTTCGGGGCTGGCCAGTTCATAGAACAGCCGCCCTTCGCGTCGTGAGGGGACAATTAGGCGCTGGCGGCGGAGCAGGCTCAAATGCTGGGAGAGATTCGACGGCTCCAGACCGGTGTTGTCACGCAGTCTGCTCACGGCAACTGGCCCGTCTGCGAGCATCTCCAATAGTTGGACTCGCGCAGGGTGGCCCATGGACTTGAAAAGTTCGGCCTTTACATCGGTCAGGACCAGGCTTGCGGGAAGTTCATCCGGCATCGGGACCTCCCTCCTTCACATTCAAATATTCTGAGCCGCGCGTCTGGGCAGGACCTGCCGACAGGAAAACTAACACGCCCGAGACAGAAAAGTCTGTCTCGGAGCACCCGTGATTGGTCTGCCCGCACCTATATCGTAGCGCCGGACCGCTGGCGTGTCGCCGCGGCCGGGAGACAGGGTGTTACCTCTTGCGCAGGTCAGAGCCATAGTTCAGACTTTCATGAATTCATCAATTCGATCCGTGCCGGCCTCTATGAGCGGCTGGCATCGTTCGGGTGGGTTCAGGCTGTTCCCGGTGACAACGGAGTCACCGGGAGCAATCGGGTCCCGGCTTCCAGGAGGGTTCTATGACAGGCATGTTCGAACTGTTCACCGATTCCGACACTTCCTACCGATTTCGACTAACTGCCCCGGATGGGACCGTCATGGCCCTCTCGAGGCCCTTTCCTGACCTGCCATCGGCGGTGGCCGGGATCGCCGCAGTGCGGGAGTACGCCGGCATGGGGCTGGTGACCGAGATTGAGGCACCGCAAAGTGACGCCCTGCGCCAATCCGAGGCCAATGTCATTTGGGCGGAGCCCAGCGCGCACCGTCGAGCCCATGAGACGCACGCCAACGATCCGCGGGCACGGGCGACGCCGGCCCGTGACGGAGCGCCCAGATTCCCGGGACGGCCGCCGCGCGTCGGCATCCCATCCGCCGCGCGCTTCTTGGGCGGCCGGGCTGTTGTCCGGAATCAGCAGCTGATCTTACGGTGGCGGCAGGCCCTGGAAACACGGACCGCGCAGGTCGGGTTCAGCTCGTGCTGAGCGTCGTCGGGTCCCGTGTTGGCCGCGTGGGGCGCTCTGGGCCCGGGCGCTGGGCGCCTGCCGGCGGGCCGGGCAGGCAGGCATGGCCATGACGGGGTTGAAGGCGCTGCAGGCCTACTCCAGCGCACTGGTTGCCGAGGACTGCCTCGCTGGGACCTTTCGCTACGATGTGGTCTCGGGGGAGCTGCAGTGGTCCGAGCAGGTCTATCAGATTCACGGCTACCACCGGGGCGAGGTGGTGCCCACCGTGGGAGTGCTGATGTCGCACCTGCACCCTGACGACCGGAAGCGGTGCAGGGAAATTATTGAGGGTGTGTGCCGCGGCGGTGGATTTTTTGTCAACTACCACCGCCTCTTCGACGCACGCCGGCGGGAACGCCGCGTCCTGACTGCGGGGGAGGGGGTGCCGGACAGCGACGGGAACGTGCTGTTCATCGACGGCTTCATACTCGACCTCACCAGGACGATCCAGCTGGAGACGGACCGGTCCGCACGCGAGGCCATTGCCGGCGCCATCGGCACACGAGGCCTCATTGAACAGGCCAAGGGCATCGTGATGGGAATACTGCACATCGGTTCCGAGCCCGCCTTCGAACGGCTTTCCGCCTACAGCCAGCACCACAACATCAAGCTAGCCCACACGGCCTCGGCCCTCGTTCGGCTGGCCAACAACACCCACGAATCCGCCACCCTCCGCAGCTTCGTCCACGCACTGGACAGCCGTTTCTCGGCACGTCACGAGGGGGACCGCGTTCTTCATCCCTAGGCGGACAGGCGGACCAAAGGCGCCGGCCGGCACCGTGCCGACCGAATTGCTCGGGAGGCAACCCAGCGGACATTTATAGCACACTCCGAGGCAGACCGGTCTGTACGCCCCGGCCGGGTGTAAAATTTTTTCATCATGACTGTCGACGACGCCGCGGGCCCCACGCTGTTGCCTGCCACAGCAATGGCCGGACGCGATGAGCCTGTGGACCGCATTCTCGCCACGGCCTACGAACTTTTCTCCAGCCGCGGCATCCGTGGTGTTGGGGTCAATGAGCTGATCAACAGCTCGGGGGTATCCAAAGCGACCTTCTACCGGCACTTTCCGTCCAAAGACGCCCTGGTGCTGGCCTTTCTGGAACTCCGCGACCAAGTGTGGACCGTGGACCTCATCGTGGGCGAGGCCAGGAAACGGGGCACCACCGCCGAGGAACAGCTGCTCGCCGTATTTGACGTGTTTGGCGACTGGTTCCAGCGCGAAGATTTCGAGGCGTGCTCGTTCATCAACGTCCTGCTGGAGATGGGGGCCGGGCACCCGCTGGGGAAGGCGAGCATCGACTATCTCAGCCGCATCCGGGGCCACATCCAGGCCCTGGCCGAGGAAGCCGGGCTGGACCGCCCCGAGGAATTCGCGCGATCCTGGCACATCCTCATGAAGGGCTCCATCATCTCCGCCACCGAAGGGGACACGCTGGCCTCCAAGCGCGCCCAGCAGATGGCGCGATGGCTCATAGAACACCACCGGGGCCTATAGCCGCTGTGCTCGGAGTGCCCCGCACTTAAGCGCGGCCTCGGCCCGCTCCCGGATCCCTGACGCGGACAATCCGGATATTCCCCAAAAGACGCAAACAGATACCCCTAGCGGCGCCGGCGCGCCGTCGTCGACGGTACCGCGGTGCCCACGCTCCCCGGAATGTAGCGGCGGCCGGGCCCAATGCTCAAGGCGTGTTCGCCGCTGCCAAATGGCGGCGGCGAACGCGCCAGCGCCACAGAACAGCTTGAAACCGATTGCGCACCCGCCGCCAGTGTGCAATTATTCCGGTGATCGTGATCTATCGGCAGGAGGTGAGACCCATGTACGCAGTATCCGCAATGGGTGCTCCCCTGCAGTCCGCGATCGCGCAACTGCGGTAGTCGCAACTGGGAGCGCCCGCCAGGCAATGCGCGAAGGACAACTCCCATGAACACAACACCTTCTTCTCCTCTGCACTACATCTCGACGACGGCCGCCGACCGGCCGAGGTCCGAGAAGGACCAACCGCAGGTCGACGCGACAAAGCCGGTGCGCTCCGCGAGCGAGCGGGCGTTGGTCCTCGGCGGCGGCGGATCGACCGGCAACGCGTGGCTGATCGGCGTCATCGCCGGCCTCTTCGATCCCGGGCCGGATGTGACCGATGCCGATCTGATCATCGGCACGTCGGCCGGATCGACTGCCGCGGCCCAGCTAGCCGGCGCGACCCCCGCCGAACTGTTTGCCGCCATCCTTGCCGCCGCACCCCAGCAACGGACCGGTCCCGTCGGATCCGGCAGTGGACGCGTCAGGCCGGCGGCGGACCACATGGACAGAACGAGCAAAATCATCGCCGCCGCTGAGGATGCGGCCGACATGCGCCGCAGAATGGGCGCGGCGGCGCTCGACTTGGATGCTGAGTCGGACGGTTCCTGGCAAGCGCGGTGGCGCGCGACCGTCGCCGCGCGGCTTCCCAGCCAGCACTGGCCGGACCGAACGGTGCTCATCACGGCGGTCAATGCCCGTACCGGTGAACCGGTCGTGTTCGACCGCCATAGCGGGGTCGACCTGGTGGACGCCGTCGCCGCCAGTTGTGCCAGTGGTTTCGCCTACCGTGTCGGCGGCAGCTACTACATCGACGGCGGCTACCGATCCAACGCCGAGAACGCCGATCTGGCGGCCGGATATGCACGGGTGCTGGTGCTGTCACCATTCGGCGGCAGATCACGGACACCGTTGGAGTGGGGCATGCATCTCGCAACGCAGGTCGACGAGCTACGCGCACGCGGCAGCAGAGTCGAAGCGATCTTCCCGGATAGCAACTCCGAGCACATGTTCGGTGCCAATGCGATGGATCTGTCCCTGCGCCCGCCCGCCGCTCGGGCGGGTTACAGCCAAGGCAGAGCCGTTGCCCAGCAGCTCACCGAATTCTGGCGGTGATGCTCAGGGCACCCGCCGATAGGGCCCCGGGCGCCCCCATCTTCCCGCCGCCCTGGGAAACGCAACATTCGGCTACATCTTAGGAATTCTTTCGTGGCGGGCGCGACGGCGGCGCGACGACGGCGCCTTCACGCGCCGTCGTTGGGCGTCACCAATGCGTCAGAGCGCCGTCACAGTGCCGGTCCACCGGGGCCTGGATGTGTCCCGGTATGGCGGCCGATGACCGCGTGAGTCTGCCCTGTTACGGACTGCTTCCCGATGCGTCCGAGTGGGTAGCGGGTGCCGTCCGTTGCTGTTTTCGTCGCCGGATGACGCGCGGTTTCGCCGGGTGTCGAAGCACCTGCCGGCGTGGATTCAACTCTGTTCTGATGGTGGACACGGTCTGGTAGCCCGGTCCGCACCATCGAATCCAGAAAGTATCCGCTATGAAAAACCGACTCTTACCCGCAGGACTTTTCTCCACCTTGGGCGTTGCTGCCGCCGTGGCGGTCTCGCTGGTGGTCTCCGGTTGCGGCGGCCCTGCGAGCGCCCAGTCCCCGGCAGGGAATGCCCCCGGGACGCCCGAAGTGACCGAACTCCGCTACGAGGGTTGGGCCAACAGCGTCACGCTGCCCGAGCTGGCCGAGGACCTCGGTTACCTGGGCGGCGTGAAGCTGAACTGGGTGGGCAACACCATCAGCGGGCCGGCGAGCATCCAATCAGCCGCTACCGGAGCCACCGACTTTGGCGGCGCCTTCTCCGGCGCCGTGGTGAAGCTCATCGAGGCCGGCGCACCGGTTACCGCGGTGATCAACTACTACGGCGAGGACGACAAGACGTTCAACGGCTTCTATGTCACCCAGGACAGTCCGATCCGGTCGCCGCGGGATCTGATCGGCAAGAAGGTCGCCGTCAACACCTTGGGCGCTCATTCGGACGCCGTGATCAACAGCTACCTGAAGAAGAACGGTCTGTCCCAGGAGGAGATCAAGCAGGTACAACTCGTCGTCGTTCCGCCCAATGACACCGAGGAGGCCATCCGCCGCGGACAGGTCGACGTCGGCGCGCTCGGCGGAGTGCTTCAGGATAACGCAGTCGCCAAGGGCGGCCTGCGGTCCCTGTTCAACGACTTCGAACTCTTTGGAAGCTTCGCCGGAGGCCAATTCGTCCTGCGGAAGGACTTCATCGAGAAGAACCCGGAAACCACGAGGATCTTTACCACGGGTGTGGCCAAGGCCATCGAATGGGAACGCAGTACCCCCCGCGACGAAGTAATCGCGCGGTTTACGAGCATCATCGACAAGCGCCAGCGCTCCGAAAGCACCGCAGCCCTGAAGTACTGGAAGAGCGTCGGTGTCCCCTCCAAGGGCGCCATCAGCGACCAGGACTTCACCCGCTGGTCAGCGTGGCTGAATGACACTGGAATCGTCACCGGCGACATCACCCCGTCCAAGTACTACACCAACGACTTCAACGACCTGCTGAAGGGGGCGGCATCATGACCCGCGGTACCGGCCAGACGCCGAAAATCAGCCTCCGGAACGTTGGGAAGCAATTCACGGTTCGGGCCAGCAAGGACCAGCCCGAGGGCACCACCCTGACAGCGCTGGAGGGCATCACCCTGGACGTCGCCGCGGGAGAGTTCATCACTCTGGTCGGTCCGAGCGGCTCCGGCAAAACCACCCTCCTGGACCTCCTTGCCGGGCTCACCAGGCCGGACACCGGTCAGATTCTGGTGGACGGCAAGGAGGTGACCGGACCCGGCCGCGACCGTGCCGTTGTCTTTCAGCAGTACGCACTCTTCCCGTGGCGCACCGCGGCCGCCAACGTGGCCTTCGGCCTCGAGGGGATCGGCAGCGAGGGGCGCCGCCTGAGCCGCAAGGAACGTGCCGACAAGGCCCGCCACTATCTGGAGCTCGTGGGCCTGTCCGGCTTCGAGGACCGATATCCCCATGAACTCTCCGGCGGCATGAAGCAGCGCGTTGCGATCGCCCGGAGCCTCGCGTACGAACCCGACGTCCTGCTCATGGATGAACCATTCGCGGCACTGGATGCCCAGACCCGCGAACAGCTCCAGGAGGAACTCCTGCGTATATGGCGAGCCACGGGCAAGACCATCATCTTTATCACCCACGGCATCGACGAAGCCGTGTACCTGGGCCAGCGGGTGGCTGTGCTCAGCTCCCGCCCCGGTCGGCTCAAGCAGATTGTCGACATTGACTTGGGGGAGCGGGGCGGTGATGGCGACGTCCGTTCCGACGCCGTCTTCGTCGAACACCGCCACAAGGTCTGGTCGCTGCTGCACGACGAGGTCCGGAAGGCCCAGGACGCCGGGCACGCCAAAATCCGGCCCGACGGGTCTGCACCCGACGAGGCACCCCTACTCAGCAAGGGCCAGATCAGCACGGGAAGGGCAGCCTGATGACCGCACCAACACTGACCAAAGACGCCGCCGCACCCGCCGCCACCGCCGCACCCACGGCCGACGCCGGGTGGACCGCGGGGGCCGCCCGAAGCCCGGCAGCCAGGCATCTTCCCTCCCTGGTCCGGGCCGTTGCCCGCAAGGCTGGGCGCGGGATCTGGGCCTCGGGCGCCATCGTGCTGTTCCTCCTGCTCTGGGAACTGGGGCCCACCTACCTCGCCTCTGCCTCGACCAGGGTGTTCCTCCCGCCGCTGCACGAGGTCCTGCGGGCCCTGGGAACCCTCATCGCCAAGGGTCAGCTGCAGAACCACCTGGCGGCAAGTCTGACCCGGTCCGCCAGCGGCTTCGGCATCGCCGTTGTATCCGCCGTGGCCCTTGGCCTGCTGGTCGCTTGGTACCGGTCCCTTGACCGGTTCCTGAATCCGCTGCTGGAGGTCTTCCGGAACACGGCGGCGCTGGCCCTTCTCCCGGTCTTCACCCTCCTGCTGGGGATCGGGGAGACATCCAAGATCAGCATCGTGGCCTACGCCGCGTTCTTCCCCGTGCTGCTGAACACCATCGCCGGCGTCCGGACCGTTGACCCGCTGCTCATCCGTGCCGCCCGCTCCCTGGGGCTCTCGAACTTCCGGTTGTTCCAGAAGGTCATCCTCCCCTCGGCGGTACCGACCATTTTCACGGGAATCCGGATGGCGGGAACGTCCTCGATCCTGGTACTTATCGCCGCGGAAATGGTCGGCGCCAAGGCGGGCCTCGGGTACCTGATCGTCAACTCCCAGATGAGTTTCCTGATCCCGGACATGTATGCCGGGATCCTGACCGTCTCGCTGCTCGGCCTGCTGGTCAACTACCTGTTGGTCGCCGTCGAACGGCACTTCTCCCGGTGGCGGACCGCCGTCGGATCCCAGTCGAACTAATCCAGCCAAACTAGCCACGCCCCCACAGATCAAGGAGTCAACCACCATGTCGACAGCTACCGAAACCCGCCTCGAATTCCGGAAACTCAGCGCGCGCATCGGCGCCGAGATCCGCGGCCTGGACCTCAGCGGCGACCTCAGCGACGCCACCATCGCCCAGATCCGGGCGGCCCTGAACACCCATAAGGCCCTGGTCTTCCGGGAAGCCAACGTCCACGACGACGAAGCCCAGGTCCGCTTCGCCAGCCGCTTCGGCCCGCTCACCAAGGCGCACCCCACGGTGGCCTCAGTCGAGGGCAAACCGGCGGTCCTGCCGGTGGACAGCGAAAACGGCAGCGCGAACAACTGGCACACCGATGTCACGTTTGTGGTGAACCCGCCGCAGGCCTCCACCCTGCGCAGCATCACCCTGCCGGCCTACGGCGGGGAAACCCTGATCGCCTCTTCGGCAGGTGCCTACCAGGACCTGCCGGAGGAACTGCGGAACTTCGCCGACACGTTGTGGGCCGTCCACACCAACGACTACGACTACTCCGTGCCGAAAAACCTCGAGCACGCCAACGCCGATGAGCGGCGGAAGGAATTCACCCGGATCCACTTCGAGACGGCCCACCCCGTGGTCCGGGTCCATCCACTGACCGGGGAGCGGGGCCTCTTCATCGGTGGTTTCGCCCAAAGGCTGCGGATCGTGGGGCTGTCCAACACCGAATCGAAGGACATTCTGCGGCTGCTCCAGGCCTATGTCACCCGCCCGGAGAACGTGGTCCGCGTCAACTGGGAACCGAACCAGCTGGTGCTTTTCGACAACCGCATCACGCAGCATTACGCCCCGGACAACTTTGACGGCCAGCCCCGCCAGCTGAACCGGGTCACGGTGGCCGGAGACGTTCCGCGGGGCATCGATGGACGCAGCAGCACCTCCATCCAGGGCGACTCCTCCGTCTATTCCGAGACGGTCGAACTTCGCGCAGATCTTTCCGGAGCGCCGCTGTGAGCGGGGCACGGCAGCTGCACCTGAACGCGTTCCTCATGAGCACCGGCCACCATGAAGCCTCGTGGCGGTTGCCGGAAAGCGACAGCTTCGCCGGGACGGACGTTGCGCATTTCCAGCGGCTGGCCCGGACCGCCGAACGGGGAACGTTCGACTCCATCTTCTTCGCGGACTCGCCGGTGCTGCACGGCGACGTCGGCCAGCGCCCCTACGGCACGTTTGAGCCGACCGTCCTGCTGGCCG
Organism: Arthrobacter sp. NPDC056886; assembly: GCF_042788715.1. NCBI lineage: Bacteria > Bacillati > Actinomycetota > Actinomycetes > Micrococcales > Micrococcaceae > Arthrobacter > Arthrobacter sp. NPDC056886. Next base: position 198,366 of record NZ_JBHUBT010000006.1, on the reverse strand, counting down.
CCATCGCCGCCGTCACCGAACGCATCGGGCTGATCGCGACGGCGTCCACCACCTACAACGACCCCTACAACCTCGCCCGGCGGTTTGCGTCCGTGGACCACATCAGCGGCGGCCGGGCCGGGTGGAACGTCGTCACCACAGCGGGGGACGCCGCCGCGAGGAACTTCTCGCTGCACGACCAGCCGGCCCATGCGCTGCGGTACGAGCGGGCCGCTGAATTCCTCGACGTCGCGCGCAAGCTCTGGGACAGCTGGGAAGACGACGCCGCCGTCGGGGACAAGGATGCCGGGATCTGGGGAGACAACACCCGCGTCCACCCGGTCAACCACACCGGCAGGTATTTCAGTGTCCAAGGCCCCCTGGATGTGCCACGCTCCGCCCAGGGCCACCCCTTGATTGTCCAGGCGGGCTCTTCGGAGGACGGCAAGGACTTCGCCGCCCGCTACGCCGAAGCCGTCTTCACAGCGCAGCAAACCCTTCCCGACGCGCAGCGCTTCTATGCGGACCTGAAAAAGCGGACCGCCGCTGCCGGCCGGGACCCGGAGACCATCAAGGTGCTTCCGGGCATCGTTCCGGTCATTGGGTCCACGGAGGCCGAAGCCCGGCGGCTGGAGAAGGAACTCGACGGGCTCATCCACCCCGAGCACGCCAGACGGCAGCTTGCGGGAGTGCTCAAGATCTCGCCGGAATCCCTGGCCCTGGACGCCCAGCTGCCGGAGGACCTGCCCCCGGAGGATGAGATCGAGGGCGCCAAGAGCAGGTACACGTTGATCGTGGACCTCGCCCGGCGGGAACGCCTGACCGTGCGCCAGCTCATCGGCCGGCTCGGGGGTGGCCGCGGACACCGGACCTTCTCCGGCACGCCTGAGCAGGTGGCCGACGCCATCCAGGAATGGTTCGTGGCCGGGGCAGCGGACGGCTTCAACATCATGCCGCCCGTACTCCCGTCCGGCCTTGATGCGTTTGTGGACCACGTCATCCCGATCCTGCGGGACCGCGGACTATTCCGGCGTGAATACACCGGCCGGACCCTCCGTGAGCACTACGGATTGCCCCGGCCGGTAAACACCTTCGCCGCGGCTGCCTCTTCCAGCCAGACGGCCTCCACTCCTGCGGGCTCCATCCCGGCGGGCTCCACACCGGTGGAGAGCCCGGCTGCGCCGAGACGGGAGCTCCTGGTCTCCGACCGGTGATACGGTCGCGGCGCCGATCACCACCTGAGGCCCCGGGCAGCGACGGCTGTCCGGGGCCTCAGTGCGTCGGTTGCCGGCGGGCGGTTATCTCAAGGACGGGTCGGCGGAGGGGTACCTGCCTGGGTCATTTGGCCCGGGACGGGCGGGTGCGGGCCAGGGCCGTCAGGCCCCCGGCGAGCCCGATCAGTCCTGCTGCCATCCCGATCCAGCCGGCCACGGAGCCGGCATCACTTGAGGTGCTGGCTGCCGCGGCCGGGGCCGCCGACGGCGGCGTTGTTGATTCCGGGGACGCTGCTGGTACTACCGTCGCCGGGGCCGCTGCTGCGGCCGCGGTCTCGGCGTCTTTGGCTGTGGTCACGAACGAGGGGGCTGGGTGTTCGGGTTCGGCCTGGCCTTCGACCGTCTTCTCGTCCCATTTCACGACCGTCCCGTCGGTGTAGGTCTGGGCGGTCGGCAGCGTCACCGTGGTGCCGGCATCCGGCAGGACCCCGACGGAGAGGGAGAACGCCTGGTATTCGTTCGGCCCGATCTGGTGGGCGGCGTCGGCGGTCCAGACCACGGAGCTGGGGGCCTTGGTGACGGTGGCGCCGGCGATGGTGACCGGCTTCGGCAGCTCGCTGGTGGTGACCACGGCCTTCCAGCCCTCGACGGGCTTGACCGACACCGAGGTGAACGGGGTGTCGGTGGGCAGCGTGACTTCGAGTTTGCTGGTCTTGGCCGTGGCGGACTCGTTGGGGACATTGAACGTCAGGTGGCTGTAGCCGCCCGCGGCCGGGTCATCGGAGTCAACGTGGACGTGGGCGGACGCGGCGGCCGCGCCGGCGGCGAGCAGCGCGGCGGTCATCGTGGCGGCCGCGGCGGTCTTGAGGGTGCGGCGGAGGGAGGTTTTCATGGCAAGGGTGCCTTTCACTAACGAAGAAACGGTGGGGGACCGGCCGGTGCGGTGTCCGTCCGGCCGTGGCGGGTGGCCGCCTGCCCTCCCCGTCCGCGCGTGAAAAGGGGGATGGTGTCAGGCGGCCGGAGCCGGCTCCGGCGGGCCGCGCCGGGTGGGCAGGAGCCGGCCCACCCGGGCCCTGGGCAGGGCCGGGGTGAGCGTGCAGGGGCCCGGGACGCGCAGCGGCGCCACGGCGACAGGTTCCGGCAGCTGCACCAGCGGGCGGAGCCAGGCGCCCAGCGCGGACAGCGCCCGCTCGCCGCGGGCCAGCAGCAGGGCCGTGCCCAAGGTCGCCACCGCGTGGGCAGCGAACATGGCCCCGCCCATGTCAGCCGCGGAAGCGGCCGGCATGGCTTGGCTGAAAAGTCCGGGGACCACGTCCGCGGCCGCGTGGCCCGGATGGTTATAGATCCCCGGCTCAGGAATCTTCACGGGCACTGCGGTAGACAGTGCGCCGAACGACCAGTGCAGCCACAACTGCCCCGCGCCGAGGAGGCCGGCCAGGGCAGGAAAGTTCAGGCGGAAGCGCGTCAGGACCGCCACCGGGGCCATCGCCACGGCACACAGCGCCGTCACGATCGCCGGCTCAGGCAGCCGCCCGCCGCCGACCAGGTGGCCGCCGGCTGCCAGCGCCACGATGAGGGCTCCGATCAACCCGGTGCGGAAAAGCTGGAACGAAGCGCGCGTCATGGTGAGCCGTCCTTTCCGGGTCCCGGGATCAGGGAAACGAGCTCCAAATTCTACTGGCCGGCCCGCGTCGTGGCGCCAACGCCGGGCGATCATGACACTGGACCGTCGGCGTCGTTCACGGCCAGCCGGCGCCGGACGTGAAGGGCTGTTCCGGCCAGGCCCACCGCGAGCACGGCACCACCGGCGGCCAAGCCCCACGGCGGCGCCACCGACGCCACTACTTTCGGGTCCGGAAGCGCAGCTCCCGGGATGGAAGCCGTGCCTGGCTGTTCCGTTCCGCCAGCAGCACCGGCGGTGAAGGCGAAGGTCCCTTCGATCGGGTGGGAATCCGGGGACACCACCCGCCACGCCACCGTGTAGCGGCCCGCGGGTGCACCGGCTTTTATGGCCTGGGTGACCTGGTTGTCGATGACGACGACAGGACCGTCGGATTGGTTTGTGCCGGTCTCGTCCTGGATCAGGATCCGGGAGCCCAAGGCGATCGGGGTGTGCATGAACGTCAGTCGAACGGCCGGCGGAACGGACGCGACAGTGGACCCGCCGGCCGGTTCGGTTGCCTCGATCATGTCATGTGCCGCGGCCGGCGGCGCCGGGGCAAGGACTGTGGCGAAGGCGGCCAGCAGGAGCCCGGCCGCGGCGGATCGCGCCAGTGCTCCTGCGAATCCAGCGTCCACGGCCAACCGTCCTCTGACTGTAAACAACTTTCCTGCCCAAACATGGGACCGATGATGCTGGGTGATGCGTTCCTGCTTTTGCATCCGGCACTCGGTCGCCGACCACAGAATATCCCCGCATACCCGGGACAAACCTTGGATCCAGAAGCCGCGTGAGGTGGTGGACGGTGTGCACAGCGGGAACGCGCTTGTGGTCCACCCGTTGTTCAGATGACGCAGAGCGGAGCGTAATGGTGTACGTTGGCTTCCCGTCAGAACCAAAACATAGGAATGAGAGTCACCCCCGTGGCAACCGATTACGACGAAGTCCGATCCGACGTCAAGGAGTCGCAGGATAGTTCCCTGCAGGCGCTGCAATCTGCCAACGCCCCGGATGCCCGCAGCGTTGTCCGCGAGATGGATGAGACTGACGCCTTTGACGATTCGATCACACCCGGCGGTGAATTCGTCGCCGAGGAACTCGTGGTACAGGTGATCCCGCAGGCGCAGGACGAATTCACCTGCTACTCCTGCTTCCTGGTCCGGCACCGGTCCCAAGTAGCACGCGAAAAGAACGGCCACACTTACTGCGTCGACTGTGAAGGCTAGGAGCGTGGCAGAGCGTGGGTGCGGCACTGGGGCGATTTTCCGCACAGCACGGGATCAGCGGATCGGCATCGTCCACAGCACGTCCAACTAGTCCATGCTCCACCTGAAACGCTTGGCAGTGCTCGGCCTGTTCGCGTTTTGCGGCATTACCGGGTTCTTGTTTTGGGCACTGCAATTCTCCGGGGCGGAGACCCGCGCGGTCCTGCCACCACCGCCCAGGGCGGAGGCGAAACTGGAAACACTGTCCGCGGGCATAACCTCCGCGGTGAACATAACCCGAAGCACGGACGCCCAGTGGCTCACCCATGCCGCCGCGAAAACCGGCATCCCTGCACGTGCGCTCCAGGCCTACGTGGCTGCGGCCGGTGCAGCCAACGAGTCCGCGCCGGCGTGCGGCATCGGCTGGAATACGGTGGCGGCCGTCGGCTTCGTCGAATCCGGCCACGGCACCTACGGCGGCGGAAGCTTGACCGCCGCCGGCCAGGCGAGCGGGCCGATTGTCGGTCCGAGCCTCAACGGTGAGGGTTTTGCCGCGATTCCTGATACGGACGCCGGCGCGCTGGACGGCGACGCCCAGTGGGACCACGCCGTCGGACCCATGCAGTTCATTCCCTCCACCTGGCAGCTCGCCGGGCGGGACGGGAACGGTGACGGAAAAGCCGATCCGTTCAACATCGACGACGCCGCTCTAAGTGCCGCTTCGTACTTATGCGTCCACGGCGGTGATCTCACCACGGCCGAGGGCTGGTCGGACGCCATCTACTCCTACAACCAGTCGGATTCCTACGTGGCCCACGTACGCGACCGGGCTACCGCCTACGCCGCGCAGTCTGGCCCTGCCGGATAACTCCTCGATGATGGCCTGCCGGTGACTCGCTGATGACGGGGACTCTCGGCCCGCAGGGCAGAATGGAAGGCATGACTTTTACGACGTTTGCCCTTGTCCGCCACGGCCAGACCGACTGGAACGCGGAGCGCCGGCTGCAGGGATCCACCGACATTCCGCTGAACGACGTCGGCCGCGGCCAGGCGCGCGAGGCCGTTGCCGCCCTGTCCGGCTACGAATGGGACGCGATCGTGTCCTCGCCGCTGAGCCGTGCGGCGGAAACCGCCGACCTCATTGCCGCCGGGCTGGGGCTCAGCGTGGCCCGGCGCGTTCCTGAGCTAGCCGAGCGCAGCTTCGGACCCGCAGAGGGCCTGCAGGACGGCCCGGAACTGGACGCACTGCGCATCCGCGGTGGTTTCCGCGGTGCAGAAGGCGAGGACGAGGCAGCCCGCCGCGGGTTGGCCGCCCTGGAAGCGCTGGCGGAGGAGTTCCACGGCCGCCGCGTCCTGGCGGTCGCCCATGGCACGCTCCTGCGCGTGAGCCTGAGCCGCGCGGTCGGCCGAACCCTGGAACGCATCGACAACGCCGTGCTCAACCTGGCCCACCACCATGCCGTCGACGGCTGGGAGCTCGAATACTTCAACGGCGAGCGGGTTATGGCTGCAGTCTAGGGCTGCAGCCCGCTCCGGGGAGTGATACGGCTTTTCGCGTCGCTGCGGTCAGGAAATCTGCAGTCCTCCGTTGATGTCATACGTCGCGGCCGTGATGAAGCCGGCGTCCTCGCCCAGCAGGAACACCAGCAGTGCGGCGATGTCGCGCACGGTTCCCACCCGGCCCACCAAGATGTCGGCTGACATGGCGGCCTTCCGCTCTTCGGTCAGTGTTCCTCCCATAATGTCGGTGTCCACGGGGCCCGGTGCCACACAATTGACCGTGATTCCGTGCTGTCCCATTTCCCGCGCCAGGGCCCTGGTGAAGCCGATGATGGCAGCCTTCGAAGCACTGTAGGCGACCTTGGAGTAGGTGCCGCCTCCGCGCTGTGCGGAGATGGAGGAGACGCTCACGATCCTGCCCAGCTTCTGCTCGATCATGCCCCTAAGCACCCGCTGCGTGACCAGGAACGTGCCAGTCATATTGATCTTGAACACCCGCTCCCAGGCCTCAAGGGTCTCGTCCATGAACTCCGTGGGTGAGCTGATGCCCGCCAGGTTGGCCAGACCAATGATCGGCGGCAGCGTTGACTCAACCTCGTCGATGGCAGCGTTGACGGCTGCCGGATCGGACACGTCCGCGCCAACACCCACTGCCGGGACACCGTAGACGTCGGCGATTTCCTCCGCCGCCTTCCGCGCCGCGTCGCCGTCGATATCCAGAATCGCAACGGCCCACCCCCCGCTGGCGAGCAATTCCGCCGTCGCCCGTCCAATGCCGCGCGGAGAGGCGGCGCCGGTCAGCACCGCGGTCCGGCCGGACGGAAACGTTGCTTGCTGGGTCATGGTCCTCTGCCCCTCGTCGCCTGATGGTCAGTTTTTGATGTCGAAGTCGTCGGAAGCTACAGCTTCCTCACCGACCGTGGCCGGCGTACCGGGCTTCACGTGTCCCTCCGGGCGCTTGCGTGCGTAGAGATAGGTGGCCATGGCCGTGATGCCAAGGCAGGCAGACAGGAACACGAGGCCGGATCGGTTGTCTCCCGTGGCGTCATTGAAGAGCCCCACGGCGAAGGGAGCCACGAACCCGCCCAGGTTACCGAGCGAATTCACCATAGCCAGCCCGGCTGCCGCCGCAGCGCCGACGAGGGCTGTCGCGGGCATGGCCAGGAACGGGGCAATGGCGGAGTAGATACCCATGGCCGCAAGCGTCAGGGCCAGCAGTGCCAGGACCGCGTTGACCTCGACCAGGTAGCCGGCAGCCAGGAGGCCGATGGCCGCCATTACCATGCTGATGGTGGCATGAAGGACCCGGTTACCGGTGCGGTCCGAGCGCTTACCCCAGAAGTACACGAAAACCGCCGCAATTGTGTATGGGATGGCAACGATGAAACCGACCTGCGTGGTGCTGAAGTCGCCGAGGGCGGCAACGATCGTCGGCATCCACAGCCCGAGGCCGTAGATACCGCAGACCAGCCCGAAGTACAGGGCTGAGTAGGCAATGGTCCGCGGGTCTTTGAGGCCGGCCAGGAAGTGATGCGGCTGCCCCTTCGAGTGCCGGGCAAGCTCGTCGTCCATGGTGGTGGTCAGCCATTCGCGCTCATCGTCGGCCAGCCAACGCGCGTGGCTCGGGCGGTCCGTCATCAGGATCGGGGTCAGCATGCCCAGAATAATGGCAGGGATGCCTTCAATGATGTACAGCCACTGCCAGCCCTGCAGGCCCCAAATGCCGTCCATCTGCAGCAACAGGCCGGAGACGGGAGCGCCCAGGGCGTTGGAAACGGGCTGGGCGAGGATGAAGATGCCCAGTACCGTGACGCGCTGCGCGGCCGGGAACCAGAGCGTCAGGTAGAACAGGATGGCCGGGAAGAACCCCGCCTCGGCCGCCCCCAGCAGGAAGCGGACGATGTAGAAAGTGGTCGGGCCGTTCACCAGGCACATCGCCGTGGCGAAAATACCCCATGAGATAAGGATCCGGGCGATCCATTTGCGGGCGCCGAACCTGTACATTCCAGCGTTGCTAGGGATTTCCAGCAGCGCGTAGCCGATGAAGAACATGCCTGCCCCGAGGCCGTAGGCCGATGCGCTCAGGCCGATGTCCTCGCTCATGGTCAGCTTCGCGAAGCCGACATTGTTCCGGTCCAGATAGGCAATGAAGTAGAGCAGGACGATCAGCGGCATGATGCGGCGGCGTGCCCTGCGCAGGGTGCGCTGGCCCAGCTCGTCGAGTTGATTAGCAGGATTCATGGAAGTCATGGTGCACCTCGCTGTCAGAAACGAGCCCGCCGGGTTCCTCAGCGGAACAGTTTAGGTTTACCACTCGGTGGCGCAATAGTCACCAGACCTAGTACGTCCAGGCGTCCCCGCTGGAGGTCAGTTGATGGGTGCGGGGCCGAGCTCGTCGATGAGCTTCTGCATGGCCACGTAGGCCTTGTTCCGGTAGGCGATCAGTTCCGGCGTGCGCTCGGCGGGGACGTTGAGGAAGCCGGCCCCGGTTTTGGTGCCCAGCTTTCCGGCCTCCACCAGCTCGGTGAGGATCTTCGGGGTGGCGAAGCGTTCCGGGAATTCGGTCTGCAGGGACTTGTAGCAGAAGTTGTAGACGTCCAGGCCGGCCATGTCGGCGATCGCGAAGGGGCCGAAGAACGGCAGCCGGAAGCCGAAGGTGGTGCGGACCAGGGTGTCGATGTCCTCCGCGGTCGCGATCTGCTGTTCCACCAGCTGGGCGGCCTCGTGGAAGAGGGCGTACTGGAGCCGGTTGAGCACGAAGCCTGTGACGTCCTTGACCACGGCGGTCTGCTTGTTGGCCGCGTGCACGAGGTCGCGGACGGCGCCGACGGTGGCCGCGGAGGTGCCGGCGTGGGGGATGATTTCCACGCCCGGGATGAAGGGTGAGGGGTTGGAGAAGTGCACGCCCAGGAAGCGTTCCGGGTTGGTGACCGGTTCGGAGAGCTCCGCGATGGAGATCGTGGAGGTGTTGGAGCCGATGATGGCGTCCGGCCGGGCGGCGGCGCTGATCCGGGCCAGGGTCTGGTGCTTGATCCCGATGACCTCGGGGACGGCTTCTTCGATGAAGTCGGCGTCCGCCACGGCTTCCTCGATGTCCTTGGCGGCCCAGAGGTTTTGCTCCAGGATGGCGGTGGCGCCTGCGGGGAAGAGCCCCGCGGCGACGAATTCGTCGGACTCGGTCAGGAGCCGCTCGTAGTTCTTCTGCGCCACTTCGGCGGACACGTCCGCGAGGGCAACCCGGGCGCCGCCGAGCGCCAGGACCTGCGCGATCCCGCCGCCCATGTAGCCGGAGCCGACGACGGCGATCCGTCGCGTGCTGTTCCGCGTCTCGGTCATGGTCAGTCAGCCTCCGTGTAGTCGGACTCGTAGGAGCCGATGGCGTCAACCTTCGCGGCGGAGGAGGAGTTTTCGTCGAAGCGGTGACTCAGCCATTCGCCCACGAGCTTCTTGGCGAGTTCCAGCCCGATGACGCGCTGGCCCATGGTGAGGACCTGGGCATTGTTGCTCAGGACGGAGCGTTCCACGGAGTAGCTGTCGTGGGCGGTGACGGCCCGGATGCCGGGGACCTTGTTGGCCGCGATGGCCACGCCCAGGCCGGTGCCGCAGATCAGCAGCGCCCGGTCGGCCTCGCCGTCGGCCACTTTCCTTGCCGCGTTGACGGCCAGGTGCGGGTAGGCCGTGGAGTCATTGGCGCCGACGCCGATGTCCACCACGGACGCTACGCGGGGGTCCGCTTCCAGCAGGGCCTTCAGGGCGTTCTTGTATTCAACGCCGGCCTCATCGTTGCCGATGACAATGCGCAAACCTTCGGTGTCAGTCATTTTTTCGTACTCCATTTCCGGCCCCTGAAGCCGTGTCGGATGCGGCCGGTTCAGGCGTAGCCCGAACTGACGCGTGGTGGCGGGCGATCCGCTCGGAGATCAGTGCGAAGGACACCGCGCCGGGGTCGGGGTGTCCGAGGCTCTTCTCGGCGAGCGGGCGGGCCCGACCTTTGAGCGGACGCAACCCGGACGTTCCGTCCGCGGCGGCAGTGGCCGCTTCCGCAGCTGCGGCGAGCGAGGCAGCCACTGGCATGCCGGCGCCGAAGGCGGTCAGGAAGGCGTCCCGGAACGGCAGGAGCGCGTCCACCATGGTCTTGTCGCCCAACTCGGCCTTGCCGAGCTCGGTGATGGCGCCTACGAAGGCCGTGACTGCGGCGGCCGCGTCCCCGCCGGAGTAGCTGTCCCGGTTGCCCAAAGCGAGGCCGGCGGCGATGACCGCCGAGCCCCAGAGCGCACCGGAGGTGCCGCCGGCGCGTTCGCTCCAGGCCTCCCCGGCAGCGGTCAGGACCCGTCCAACCGACGCTCCGGCGGCCACAGCCTGCTCGGCGGCGGCAACGGCCGCGTCCACGCCGCGGCGCATCCCGATGCCGTGGTCACCGTCCCCGGCGATCGCATCGAGGTTGCCGAGTTCCTCCTCGTGCTCGACGACGACGTCGCGCACCCGGGTGAGCACGGCCGCGGCCTGCCGTCCCAGGTCCGCTGCCGCCGTCGTGGCGTGTTCGGCCTCTTCGGCGGCGGTCTCGTCGGCCGCGGCGAGTTCGCGGCGGGCGCGGGGTGCCAGGTTGCCCTTGCGGAACGCGGGGGTGTCGGCCGGGGCGGCCCAGTACTGCTCGAGTTCCCCGTCCAGCCAGAGCAGGGTCAGGGAGAGCCCGGACATGTCCAGGCTGGTGACCAGCTCGCCGCATTCGGGCTCGACCACGGTCAGCCCGGCGGCGGTGAGGAGCGTCTCGATCTTGCCGAAGAGCAGGAAGAGTTCGTCGTATTTGACCGTGCCGAGGCCGTTGACGATCGCGACCACCCGGGTCCCGGCGTCCTCCGGTTTGTCGGCCAGGAGCCGGCTGACCAGCAGGCCGGCGAGTTCGGAGGCGGTGGGCATCGGGTGCTCGGAGATGCCGGGTTCGCCGTGGATCCCCAGGCCGAGGGACATCTGGCCTTCCGGGACGGTGAACAGCGGCGCGTCCGCGCCGGGCAGGGTGCAGCCGCCGAAGGCGACGCCGAGGGAGCGGGTGCGGTGGTTGGTTTTGATGGCCAGCCGTTCCACCTCGTCCAGGCCCAGCCCGGCCTCGGCGGCGGCGCCGGCGACCTTGAAGACCGTCAGGTCCCCGGCGATGCCGCGGCGCTTCTCGATCTGCTCCGGCGGGGCGCTGGCGATGTCGTCGGTGACCAGGACCGTGCGGGTCTCGATGCCCTCGGCGTTCAGGCGCAGCTGGGCCTGGCCGAAGTGCAGCACGTCACCGGCGTAGTTGCCGTAGCTCAGCAGCACCCCGCCGCCGGCGCTGGCGGCCCTGGCCACCCGGTAGACCTGCCCGGCCGCGGGCGAGGCGAACATGTTCCCGCACGCCGAGCCGGCGGCCAGGCCCGGCCCGACCAGGCCGGCGAAGGCCGGGTAGTGCCCGGAGCCGCCGCCGATCACCAGGGCGACCTGCCCGGCCGGGACCTCGGTGGAGCGGACCACGCCGCCGTCGACACGGGCCACGTAGCCGCGGTTGGCCGCCACGAAGCCGTCCAGTGCCTCATCCGCGAAATCAGCGGGATTGTCGAAGATCTGCGTCATGGTTCCTCATTGAATCCGTAGGGGGTCATCAGTTCTGATGGGTACCGGCGGGCAGCTGCCGGCCCTGGGCCACTTGGCTCTGGCCGAGGGCGTAGCCGTCGGTCTTGGGCAGGACCTGGCGGCGGAGGTAGTCCTGGTTGCTGGCCGTGACGGACAGGCCGTCGCCGCCGTAGTGCTCGGTGCACAGGATGCCCTGGAAGCCAACGGAGAGCGCGACCTTGAACGCCTCGCGGTAGTTGATCAGGCCCGATTCCATCGGGGCCGGCATCGCGACGTAGGTGTCCCGGGCGACGTCCTCGTCGCGGATGTAGTTCTTCATGTGCCAGTAGTTCGAGTACGGCAGGGTCTTGGCGACCATCTCGCGCCAGTCCTCGATCGGCCGGTGCAGCCGGATGAGGTTGCCGATGTCCGGGTTGATGCCGACGTTGGCCAGGCCGATGTCCTGGACCAGCTGGACCGAGGAGTCCGCGGTGCCGAGGTAGGTGTCCTCGTACATCTCCAGCGACAGCAGCACGCCGACCTCGGCCGCGTGCCGGCCGAGCTCGCGCAGGCGGGACACGGCCTTGCCCCAGGTTTCCTTGTCGCCTGCCGGGTCCTTGTAGCCTTCCAGGGTCCAGAACCAGAGCTGCTTCTGCTGCTCGGCGGTGATGGCCTGGTGCAGCCCGAAGGAGACCACCTCACAGCCCAGCGCGGCCGCGGCGTCAATGGTGCGGTGGCTGTAGGCCAGGTTCGCCTCCCAGTTGCCTTCCTCGATCACGCTGCGCCGGATGGCGGAGATGACCGGGATGCCGATGCCGACGGTGTCCGCGGTCTGCTTGAACTCGGCAAGCCGGGCCGGGCTCAGGTCGCCGGGACGGACCCAGCTGTCCGTGAGGTCGGCGTCGGCAAAGCCGGCGTCCTTGACCTCGGTGAAGACCCCGGCCCAGGCGGCGGCGTCGGCGTCGTTGACGTGCTTACCCTGCGCGTCGGTTCCCGGGAACTGCAGGAGCGCTGCGGTAATGGGCCAGTTCTCAGCGGTGTAAGCCATGGTGTTCACTCCTTCGTGAATCCCTGTTTCCCATAGGAACTGCGCTGGAGAGGATGTTGTCAACGTCGCACTGACAGTTTTGGGACACTCAAGAACTTATCGGGATTGCACCACCCGAATCAATGCCCGCGTTTGATCATTTGCTGCCGGAGGTCTCCGTTGCCAGCTCGGCACGGGGTGTCTTTGCGTAGTCGGTTTTTCCTAGCTGGTAGGCATGCTGTTCGAGGGCCATTGCTTTCTGGTTGATGTTCTTCAACCCGGCGTCGGACAGTTGTTCCGCCTTCACGAGCTTCAAGGTTTCCTGGTCCGCGCCGCCCACGGCCGTCACTTGAACCAGCCCTGTGCCGGCCGAATAGAATTTCCGCTGGTGGCCAGCGTCCGGTTCCAGCGGATTGCGTTCATCGATCACCAGGACGTCCTCGTAGCACCCGGCGGGAACACACACCCGTTTGTGTTCTTCAAGGACGTCTCCGCAGTCCAGGAAGCCCACTGCAGGCGCGTGAGCCTGGGGATAGGCCGGCGTGCCAGTCCGGGGCTGGGCTGGCATCGCGATCCCGGCCTCGGCTCCGGCGATGCCGCTGATGAAGGTCTTCGGCGCGCCCATGAATTTGCCGGCTTCGAACTCCTCCGGGTACTCCCCGAAGAGCCAGACCGCCCCGTCCTTCGACTGGGCCAGCATGGCCAATTCGGATTCCACCAACTCACCATCAGAGAGGTCTTGGTCCCACATCACCTGGGTCTTGACGCCGTTGATGACTTTGGTCAGCCCGGTCACGGAGTGGACCACCGTGCGCTCGGTGGCGCCTTCGGCGTTCGTGACCTTTCCCGTCGTCGTGTATTGCATGCCGGGCGTCAGCGGGAACCACTTGTTGTCGATCTTCGGTGACTCGGGGAATGCGGCCGGGTCGAAGTTGATGGCCGACCCGGGTCCGCAGAGGTCGGGGCCCGTCGGAGTGGGGGAAGCTGTGGGGGACGGAGTTTCCGACGCCGCCGTCGGCGATGTTGGGCCAGCGGTCCCTGGGGACGACGGCGCCGGGGCCGCGTTTTGCCCGGAACACGAAACAACTGTGGATGCTGCGACAAACAGGATGAGAGCGGAACCCAGCATTGTTCGACGCTCGTGTGAGTGGGACATTTCGGTGGCCTTCGCTTTCGCAATTCCAGGGCATCCAGAGGCCCGACTGCGCCACCAGCCCCGACTGGAAGTGCGTTCAGGCTCACGCTGACGGACCGCGCTCAGAGAAGCGGGACAACGGTGCCCGCAAGGCGCGGATTCGGTCTCTCGGTGCGCTCCACCGAGGGACGATCGCCCCCTCTCCGTCGCTTGAGACCACGGCCGATTCCGTACTTGCTTAGCAGGAATGATGGTCCTGTTCCGGCTATTTGAGAAGGGCCGAGCGGCCGGACTTCCTGGAAGCGGCGCAGACTCTCCTGGAGCTCGGTAGCCTCGTGGCAACTGCACGCCCTATCCTGCCAGGGCCTCCGGGGGGAGAGCTGGGGAGCCCGCTTGAGTCTGGTGCTCGGGTTGGCGGCTTGTGATCTCGGTGGTTGTTGCATCGCCGTCGGGCTGACCAACCGCCGGGCCCAACGCGGCACGGATGCTCCTGGCAGCTTCCCGGTACCCGTCACCAAGACCCGCGGCCCTGATCGTGTGGACCGTGCCGTTGCCGTCAAACTGCTCCCCGATCCGCTCGCCCCGCTCAGCCAAGTCGGATGCCACAGCGGCCACTTTCTCGAGCCGGGCTACTAGTTCCCGCACCCGTGTAAGGAGGTAGCGCCGGTCCCGGACGTTCGGTTCGACGTCCGCGTCTTCGTCCTCGTCCGCGGCGAGCCGCGCTTCGATGGCGGCTAGTTCGTCAGAGGCGCTCATTGCGTCCTCCTCTATGAAGATCCTGCCAACAGAGTAGTCCTAATACAGACGAATGGAACCGGCGCTGAATGTAATCCTGTCGAGGCGCCGCACGAGCCCGCCGCAAGCGATCGGCGGGCCGTGACGGCGTCGTCCGGAGCCCGTGCTTAGCCGGGTTTCCGGGGATGTGAGATCCTGCGCTTGCGCCAGAAGATAAAGCTCGCCACCAGCACGACCAATACCACTGCCCCGATAACGTAGGGGGCATAGTCGACCCGGGTTTCCTTCGCTTCTTTGGATTCTCCGGTCCCGGGATCGACGGGCCCGCTGGGCGACGGAGTTGTCGAGGACATGGGAACGATGGCTGCTAAGGCTTGGGAGGCAGTACCCTTTGCTGCGACGGTGGAGGACACCGGTGCGGCGGTTCCGGCGGCTGTACCGGCCTCGGACGGTGCGACGGACAAGGTGCCTCCCAGCAGGAACAATCCCAAGGCGCCGAGGATCAGATTCTTGATCATTGTGCCTCCGGTCAGTGCTGTCCCAGGCTTCCTCCGGCCGGCGGCACCTGGCCTGGGCCGCGTTGCCGGCCCGTCGCCCTATCAGCCGCGCTGGTGGTGTCACCCACGGCTGTTCCGTCCGAATCGCCTTCGGTGTCCACAAGGCCATTGGTCTGGTCGAACGGCTTCGCTTCGGACCGGCCAACAGTTCCATTCGCGGGGCGATGCGTGTCCCGGGGCAACTCCTCACCGGGGAATACACCGCCCGAGGTCCGGGTGGGCGGAACGGCCTCCGCCTCCGGATATGGCGTGCCGTTAGGCGCCGCATCACGTTCGGAATCTTTGTTGCCTGCCGCGGCCGCAACGCCCGCAGCGGCCACGGCGGCGAGCCCGACTCCGGCGATGACTGTTCCCGATACGCCGGCCTTGCCGCTGTCTCCGCGCGACCCCGCAGCCTCATCAAGGCCGGGCGTGCCTGCGGACGCGCCGGCGCTGACGGATCCGCGCCAGGCGCCGGTCGCGTAGCCCTCGTCTTCAATGAAGGCCTTGAATCGGTTCAGGTCACTCTCTGCCTGTTTCTCAACGATGTTCAGTTTGTCGCCGACCTTTTCCATGATCCCTTCGGGCTCATATTCCAAGGACAGCTGTACGGATGTCTGCCCGCCGCCGAGGTCTTCAAACGTCACGGACCCTGCGTTCGTTGCGCCCTCTGTGGCGGCCCAGGCGACTCTCTGGTCCGGTACCTGCTCGAGGATTCTGGCCTGCCACTTCCGGCGCACGCCGCCGATTTCAGCAACCCACTCGAGCTGGTCGTCACTGAGCTGCTTGACGCTCTTCACTCCGCCCATAAAGTGCGGGAATTCTTCGAACTGGGTCCACTGGTTATAGGCCACGCTAACCGGAACGTTGACCAGAACTCGCTTTTCAACCCTGGTGCTCACGGTGTCTCCTTCGACGGTATGAGGGGAACTGATGAGAGCTGCATCAATCATCAGCATGCTTACTATAACTTCTTCGGTCCATCACGGCCAGAGGGGATTGGCGCCACGCCGCGGGCGGATGCCGGGCTGTGACATCAGGCGGGCGGTGCCGGGTTCTTCGCTGTGGACGTGATCTCGCCGGGGCGCTCCTAGGGGAATCCAACCGTGAAGTGTCCGTACGTCGAGTGATCTCTTGCTTCGTATCGCCTGGGGGCAGTGCCTGACTTTCACGGCCATTGTTTAATAAGCAGGCTTATGGTTTTCTACTGCTAAGTCTTGCCGCAGGCTTTGAACAACTCTGGTTCAGAGGAGTGAATGACCATGGCAGAACCCCAACGCCCGCCATCATGGACGCCGTATGCCCTGGACGAGTTCGGGAAGGCCGCGGCGGAGGGGCGGGCATCAACCGGCCAGATCCGGGAGGCCTTCGAGGCCCGGCTGATCCTAGACCATCTGGGACTGGCGGAAGCCCTGGCCCTTCGCTTCACAGGGCGGGGGAGGGAACACGAGGATCTGAACCAGGTGGCGTATTTGGGGCTGGTCAAGGCGGCGCGACGATTTGACCCGGCCAGGGGAGAACGCTTCGCGGCGTACGCTGCCCCCACCGTGACAGGCGAGCTTAAGCGGTATCTGCGCGACCGTTGCTGGGTGGTCCGGCCGCCGCGGAGGATCCAGGACCTGCGCAGGGAAGTTCTGCGGTCCGAGCCGGAGCTAACCCAGGCCTTGGGGTATAGGCCGACTACTGGCCAACTGGCTCAGCATCTAGGGGTCCCTGTCTCAGCGGTGCGGGAGGCGTTGGCCGCGGCATCGAGCATGCGTCCGGACTCACTCGACGTCGTTGACGGTCACGATGGCGGTCCGCGCAAGGCGGATGCACTGGCCTCGCAGGAGCTGCCGCTGGAACGGCTGGAGGATCTCCTGTGCCTGAACCAGGCCATCGGCGAGTTGTCCGAGCAGGACCGCGAACTGCTGTACCGCCGTTATTTCTGTGAAGAAAGCCAGGCCGAACTCGGAAGGCGGTTCGGCGTCTCGCAAATGCAGGTTTCACGACGGCTGTCCAAGGTGCTGATGAGACTGCAGCAACTGCTCGCCGAGGCCGACTTTCAGAGCAATCCCAGGACGCGGACGGCGTCCAAGACTTCCTGAGCCCGGACCCCAAGCAGGGCTGGATCCGGATCCTCGGCAAAGGGGTCGCCCCGGCGCAATTCCGCCTTGGTCAGTACGATGTGCTGCCCCGGTGGAGGGTGCCATTGCTCGGGTCGGGCGGGTCCGAAGAGCACCACGGAGGGACGGCGGTAGGCCGTGGCAAGGTGCGCCGCTCCGGTATCTGCGGAGACCACCAGCCGGGCATCCGCCACGAGGGCAATGAGTGCGCCCAGGGAGAGCTGGCCGGCGAGGACAGATTCCTCCGGCAGGCCGGCCTGTGCGGCCACGGCCAGGGAGCGTGCCCGTTCAGCCCGGCTGCCGGTCACGACCACACGGTGCCCGGAGTCCGCCAGGCGGCCAGCCACCTCGGCGAAGCGGCCCTCTGGCCAGAGCCTGCTGGCAAAGGCTGCGCCCACATGGACGACCGTGGCGTCCGGCCACTGCGTTTGGACGGTAGGTGGGTTCAGCCGGACGTCGTCGGGATTCGCGGCGATGCCGTGCCATTGGAGCAGACGCGTCCAGCGCCGACGCTCGTGAATGTCCTCGACCCAATCCGGACCGTCCCAATTCTCCGAGGCATGCGAAATCACCTGGCGGGCACCGACTGCCTCAATGAGCAACTGACTCTCCGGACCGCGGCCGTGCAGGTTCACCCCAACATCCACGCTGCCTTGCTCAACTGCCAAAGGCTCTGACAGGCCCGCGGCCGGCAGGAGGCCATAGCCGCCCACCAGGGCAACGGCATCCCGCAGCCAGGCCGGACCCGCGTACAGAAGGAGATGATCCGGATAGGCGCGCCGCAACGCGTGCAATGCGGGCACAGCGACGAGCAGATCGCCCAGCTGGAGCGCACGCAACACCAGCAGCAACGGCCGGCCGTCACGCACGGACCCCGTTGGCACCTCGTCTTGATTTCCGAACATCGACTGATCTCCTTTTCGAGGAGTGTAGCCCCGGGCAGGGCCAGGAAGGGGACCGGCGTTTAGCCCGGGTCCTAATGGGGAACAGGGTGGGTATGGGCACTTCTGGCACGGCGCCGCTGCGGGCCGTCTTTTTTGACCGGGACGGAACGCTGATCCACGATGTCCCGTACAACGCAGATCCCGCGCGGGTCCGGCCGATGCCGCACGCACGTGAGTCGCTGCAACGGCTGCGCAGCCACGGAATCCCGATAGGCGTCCTCAGCAACCAGTCGGGGGTAGGCCGGGGGATCCTCACAACCGCTGAGGTGGACGCCGTCAACAACCGGATCGAACAGCTGCTGGGCCCCCTCGACCTTTGGATCATCTGCCCGCACATTCCCGCGGATCGCTGCTCTTGCCGCAAACCTGCACCGGGCATGGTCCTGCAAGCCTGCAGCACCCTCGGGGTTTCTCCGTCGGAGACCGCACTCATCGGGGACATCGGAAGTGACATGGAAGCGGCACGAATCTCGGGTGCCAGGGGCATTCTGGTACCCACCCCCGTGACGCGTGCGGCAGAAGTGGAAGCGGCCCTTGACGTGGCAGTGGACCTCGAGGCCGCTGTGGATCTGCTCCTGAAGGCGGCAGCCGCGGGAACGGCGCCATGACGCGGGTCCTCGTGGCCCGGCTGGACAGCGTCGGCGACGTCCTGCTGGCGGGTCCGGCCATCCGAGCCGTTGCTCACGGCGGCCGGTCCTATGGTGGTGATCCCAACGACGTCGTCGTGCTGTGCGGGCCGCAGGGGGAGCCGGCGGCATCGCTCCTCCCAGGGGTTTCCGAGGCCTATAGCTGGGACTGCCCCTGGATCGCGAACCCGGCCCCGCGGGTGGAAGCGCGTCAGATGGATGCGCTAAAGGCGTTCGTCACCGATTCGCGGATCACGGAGGCGGTCATCCTGACGTCGTTCCACCAGTCGCCGCTGCCACTCGCTTTGCTGCTGCGGCTGGCCGGCATCGGCCGCATTGCGGGCGCGTCCACAGACTATGCCGGCAGCCTCCTGGACGTTCGCCTGCGACCTGGCGAGGATTTTCCGGAAAACCAGCCGGAATCCGAACGAGCCCTCCGGATCGCACAGGCGGCAGGCTTCACCCTTCCTGCCGGGGACGACGGCAGGCTCCGCGTTGAAGGGTATCCGGACGTGCGGGACCTGGTGGGGGAGGAGCCCTACGTCGTTGTCCATCCAGGGGCCTCCGCGCCGGCCCGCGCGTGGCCCGCGCTGCATCATGCGGCGGCGGTGGAACTACTCGAGGGCGCGGGGCACCGGGTGGTGGTGACCGGCGGTCCCGCCGAAACGAAGCTCACGGCCACGGTCGCGGGGCCTTCCGCCCTGGATTTAGGCGGGCGGACCGATCTGAAGACTCTGGCAGGTGTTCTTGCCCGTGCGAGCGTCCTGGTCACGGGCAACACCGGCCCGGCACACCTGGCGGCGGCGCTCGGTACACCGGTAGCGTGCCTGTTCTCTCCGGTGGTTCCAGCCATCCGCTGGGCCCCCTATGGTGTTCCGCTGGAGATTTTGGGCGATCAGGACGCGCCGTGCAAGTCAAGCCGCGCCACTGAGTGCCCTGTCCCGGGTCATCCCTGTCTGGCCTCCGTTGCACCTGAGCAGCTCCTGGAAGCCGTCGAACGGCTACTCGGCGGAGTGTCGTCATTGTCGGCGCGGAGGGTGCGGCACCCATGAGGATCCTTCTCTGGCATGTGCATGGGGGCTGGACTGATGCTTTCATCAGGGGCCCGCATGAGTATCTCCTGCCGGTGCTTCCCGAGCGCGGGCCGTGGGGGCTGGGCCGTGGCGGCCGGGATTGGCCCGCCTCGGTCCGGGAGATTGCCCTCGATGCACTCGAGTCCGACAGCGTGGACGCCGTCATCCTGCAACGGGTGGAGGAGCTGGCAGAAGTCGAACGTGCGCTGGGCCGGATCCCTGGCAAGGACCTCCCCGCGGTGTTCCTGGAGCACAACACCCCTAAGGGCGATGTTCCCCACTCGGTGCATCCGTTGGCAGACCAACACGTCATTCCGCTGGTCCACGTCACCTACTTCAACCAGCTGATCTGGGACAACGGCTCAACTCCGACGGTTGTAATCGAGCACGGTATCCCGGATCCGGGACATCTCTACAGCGGTGATATCCCTGAACTCGCTGCCGTGGTCAATGAGCCCGTTCGGCGGGGCCGCGTCACTGGCACTGATCTACTGGCCCGGTTCGCCGCTGCGGCGCCGCTGCGGGTCTTCGGCATGGGCGGAGCAGGACTGTCCGAGGCTACCGGGCTGCCGGCGGGGAAGCTGACGGTCTGCGGAGACCTGCAAACCGCCCGCCTGCACCGCGAACTTGCACGCTGCAGGGTTTACCTTCACCCGGTTCGGTGGACGTCCCTGGGCCTGGCACTTCTGGAGGCGATGCACCTCGGCATGCCGGTCGTGGTGCTGGGCACCACCGAAGCTGCACGCGCTGTGCCACCCGAGGCCGGGGCAATCTCCACGAATGTCGACGAGCTCGTGCGCGTCGCCGCCCAGCTGGTCGGAGACCCCGTGGAGGCCCGGCAACGGGGAAACATGGCCCGGGAAGCGGCGCTGGAACGCCACGGCCTCGAGGCCTTCCTCCGCGCATGGAACGAGCTGCTCGACGACCTGACCTCGCCGCGCTTCCGGACGGGGCGGATTCTGATTCCAACGCAAGAAGGGAAGGGCCAATGAAAATCTCCATGGTTTCGGAACATGCCAGTCCGCTGGCAGCACTGGGCGGGGTAGATGCCGGCGGCCAAAATGTGCATGTGGCCGCGCTTTCGGAGTCCCTGGCCCGCCGCGGGCACCACGTCACCGTGTATACCCGACGGGACTCGTCCGAACTGCCTGAACGGGTCCGGATCCTGCCGGAACTGGAGGTCGTCCACATCGACGCCGGACCGGCTCAGCACCTGCCCAAAGACGATCTCCTACCATTCATGGGCGAGCTAGCCGACGGTATTTCCCGTGACTGGGGCAGGCACCCCCCGGATGTGGTCCACGGACATTTCTGGATGTCCGGCCTGGCCGCGCTCGACGCGGCGCGGAGGGGATCCGTCGGCGTACACGTCCCCGTAGTCCAGACATTCCACGCGCTGGGCACCGTCAAACGACGACATCAGGGTGCCCAGGACACCAGTCCACTCGAAAGACGGTGGCTTGAGCCGTCAGTGGCACGGTCCGTGGACCGGATTGTTGCCACCTGCTCCGATGAGGTCTTCGAACTGAAGGCCATGGGAATCGACACCGCCAGAATCTCCATCGCGCCGTGTGGTGTCGATATTCAACTGTTCGCAGGCGACGGGACGGTCGAGCCCCGCAACAGCGCCCACCGGATCCTCTCCGTAGGCAGGCTGGTTCCCCGCAAAGGCGTCGATCTGGCCATCAGGGCCCTGCCCCTGCTTCGGAAGGCAGGCTTCACCGACGTCGAACTCCTCATTGTCGGCGGCGGCGACGCTGCCGCACGTGGAGACGACGCCGAAGCACGCAGGCTCTCCGCCGTCGCTACGGAACTCGGAGTCCGGGACCAGGTCACGTTCCGCGGGCAAGTGCCGCGGGGTGCCATGCCTGGAATTTTCCGCAGCGCTGACGCGGTGGTTTGCACGCCCTGGTACGAACCCTTTGGGATCGTGCCGCTGGAGGCGATGGCGTGCGGAATCCCTGTAGTGGCCGCAGCCGTCGGCGGACTGCAGGACACCGTGGTGCATCAGGGCACTGGACTGCACGTGCCTCCGAAGGACCCGGCCGCTCTAGCCGCAGCCCTCGCCAGTTTGCTAGGTGACGCCAGGCTGCGCCGAGAACTGGGGCGCGCCGGGCAGGAGCGTGTGCGGGTCCGCTATTCATGGGAGCGTGTAGCGGCTGAAACCGAAAAAGCATATCTGCAGACGCTGGGCGCCCGTGCTGCTTCGCGGCGGCTGGATCCTGTAGAAGGAGCAGCGCTGTGAGCGCGGAGAGGTCTCTGAGCCGGGCGCATCCTCCCCTGATGCTGCTCCCCGAAAACGGTGACCGCGTGGGCCTCCCTGGTTCCCCATTGGCACGGCCCGGATCGGTGGCAGCCGTCCGATCGCACTTGGACAACGTTCTCCCGGCGTTTGAGTCGCTGCGGAGTCAGTCGTTCCGGTTGGCGGCGTGGGGGGAAGACCTCGCGCGCCGGTTGGCGTGCGGAGCGAGGTTGCTCGCGGCCGGCAATGGCGGGTCTGCCGCAGAGGCCCAACATCTGACGGCGGAGTTAGTGGGACGGTTCGACGGCGAACGGCTTCCGTTCTCGGCAATCTCCCTCCACGCCGAGACATCAGCCGTGACCGCCATCGCCAATGACTACGGCTTCGAGGAGCTTTTCGCCCGCCAGGTGCGGGCGCACGCCCGCTCCGGGGACGTCCTGATGCTGCTCTCCACCAGCGGGAGAAGCGTGAACCTGCTCCGTGCGGTCGAAACCGCAAGAGGGCTGGGCGTCACCACCTGGGCGCTGACCGGCACGGGCCCGAATCCGCTGGCCGTGAACTGCGATGAAGCTGTCACGATCGACGGTCCGGCAGCCAGTGCCCAAGAGTGTCATTTAATTGCGTTGCATGCCATCTGCCGTGCCTTTGACGCCGAGATCCTGCGGCAAGGCCCCTCGGAATCTTCGCCTGGGGCCCGGTCATGAACATCGTGGTGGTCGGCGACATCCTGCTTGACGTTGACGTTGACGGCATGGCCACACGGCTGTGCCCGGATGCACCCGTGCCGGTGGTTGACGTGTCCGGCGCCCGCGACCGTGCAGGCGGGGCCGGCTTGGTCGCGACCATGCTCGTCGAAGACGGACACCACGTGGTTCTGGTGACCGTTCTGGGATCGGACGAGGCGGCTACGCGGCTCGGGAAGCAACTGGCCAACGTCACCGTTGTCGCTGGTCCCTCAGGCGCCCCGACCCCGGTCAAGACCAGGGTTCGCGCCGACGGCCACCCGATTGTCCGGTTCGATGAAGGCTGTCAACAAGCACCTGTGCCCGCTGTGACGCCGGCAATGCTGCGGGCACTGGACGGCGCGGCCGCCATTGTGGTGGCCGATTACGGCAGAGGCCTGACCACCAACCCGTCCCTTCGTACGGCGCTGGCCCGACTGGCAGATCGCATTCCCATCATCTGGGATCCGCACCCTGCCGGGGCCGCGCCCGTCGAGAACGTCGCCGTCGTGACGCCCAATTGGGCCGAGGCCCGCGCCGCTGCGACATTCCTGTCCCCAGCACCGTCCGCAGACAGCCCGGGAGGGCTGGCCCGGACACTCATGAGTCTCTGGCGCAGCAACGCCGTGCTCGTGACCCAGGGCGAGCACGGGGCGACCCTGGCGCGTTTAACCGGCCCGACCCCGCTGCACATTGCTGCGCCGGAAACCCGAGTCGCAGACCCCTGCGGCGCAGGCGACAGGCTGGCAGCCAGTCTCGCTGCCCATCTCGCGGCTGGCCATGACCTCACGGAATCGGCACGCGTGGCAGTCCGTGACGCGGCATCCTTTCTGGCTGGCGGAGGCGTGCGGGCGCTGAAGGGCCCGCCCCGGCCGGTACCCGGACACAGCACGGTCCTGCGGGGCAATGACGCGGCGGCGCTGGCCCGCCGGGTGCGACGCACCGGCGGAACCGTGGTGGCGACCGGAGGTTGCTTCGATCTGCTCCATGCCGGTCACGCGCGGTCGCTCGCAGCCGCCAGGGCCCTTGGCGATTGCCTGATCGTGTGCCTGAATTCCGATTCATCCGTCCGCCGGATCAAGGGGGCATCCCGTCCCATCATCAATCAGCTGGACAGGGTGGAACTGTTGCTGGCCCTTGGGTGCGTCGACGCCGTGCTCGTCTTCGATGAAGACACCCCGGAAAAATGCCTGAACCTGCTGCGCCCGGACATCTGGGTGAAGGGAGGAGACTACGACGTCCGGCAATTGCCTGAAACCCCGCTGGTGGAGAGCTGGGGCGGCCGCTGCCTCACCGTTCCTTACCAGCCGGCTCGCTCCACGACTCACCTCGCCGATGCCTTGGCCCGCGTCGGCTGACCGACATCCCGTCCCGGGCCGGTGCCCCTCGGCCGGCCGCAAAGCGAAAGGAATATCATGACCTACGAGATGCAACAAGGCAGGGTGCTGGTCACCGGAGGTGCCTCCGGACTCGGTGCCGCCGTCGTCGACGCCGTGCTGCAGGCAGGCGGAACGCCCATAGTGTTGGACCGCGACATCCGGACGGTGTCCGCGGCTAAGGCTATCGAGGTGGACGTCGCGAACCGGACCGCCGTCAGTGACGCGGTCAACCAGGCCGCCGACATTCTAGGGGGCCTGGACGCCGTGGTCACCGCCGCAGGCATTGATCGCTGCGGAAAACTGGAGGCCGTCGCGGCCGAGGACTGGGAGCAGGTCATTTTCGTCAACCTCCTGGGCACAGTGTCCGTGGTCCGGGCGGCACTGCCCTACTTGAAGGCATCACGGGGACGGGTGGTCACCGTCGCGTCGACCCTGGGGAAGAGGGCGCTGCCGGAGGCTTCCGCATACTGCGCCTCAAAGTTCGGCGTGGTGGGCTTCAGCCACGCCCTTGCGGCAGAAACCAGCGGAGAAATCGGTGTGACCACGCTGATTCCAGGCGGGATGAAGACCAGGTTCTTCGACGACCGGCCCGAAAAGTACAGGCCGCAGGATGATTCCAAACTCAACGATCCCGCCGATGTGGCCCAGGCAGTCCTGTTTGTCCTCTCCCAGCCTCGGGGATGCGTGGTCCGCGAGTTGCTCATCTGCCCCGCGGAAGAGGGGTCTTGGCCGTGAACATCCGCACGTCCTGATAGACGGCGTCAACGCTGATGCCGGCCACGAGCGGGCTCTCATGCGGGCAACGCGGAGCCGTCCAGCCGACCTGGGTGATGTCGGCGCCGCACTCGGGGCAATGTGTCAGCCATGACACGTGTACCCGGTGCTGGCTGCGGCCCAGCGGGCCTGCATTGATGACGTTCCCGGCCCAGTACAGGCCTACCGTCGGGGTACCCAGCGCCTGTGCCAGGTGACGCGGACCGCTGTCGTTGCCCACCAGAACGGTTGCCGCAGCCAGTAGCGACGCCAGGGCCCCTAGCTCGAGTTCGCCGGCGAGGGAAGTGACCTGCGCCGAGGCGGCCGCCTCCACTACCGCTGCGGCCAGTTCTTCTTCGTCCCGG
This sequence comes from Arthrobacter sp. NPDC056886, assembly GCF_042788715.1. NCBI lineage: Bacteria > Bacillati > Actinomycetota > Actinomycetes > Micrococcales > Micrococcaceae > Arthrobacter > Arthrobacter sp. NPDC056886. The sequence goes on along the minus strand of NZ_JBHUBT010000006.1, from coordinate 173,592 downwards.
GTGCCCACTACGAGAACCCGGGCACCGTCCGCTGCGCAGGCCGCCGCCACCTCGCCAAAGCTTCGCGCCGGCCAGCGTCGACGCGGATCCGTGGCGCCCGGGTGGATAACCACGACGGCGGACTCGCCTTCCAGGAAAGGTTCCAGCCCTGCCGCGTAGCGGTCCAAGGGCCGGAGCCGAGCCTCCAGGCCGGCCGGGGGAGCGCCGGCAAGTCCGGCAACTTCGAGGGCTCGGAGCGGTTCGTGCTGGTAGTAGGCATAGGGAAGGTTGCGCTCCAGGCGAGCGGCATCCGGGGTCCGGGCGCCCACCGAATGCCTGGCGCCCAGCCTGAGCAGAAACGGATTGGAGAAGCGTCCTCCGCCGTGCAGCTGCACAGCGAGGTCGAGCGGTTCCCGGTGCATCTGGGCAAAAAACGACTCCAGGGCCGCACGGTCTTCCGGGCCCGGCCGGATGCCCTCCGCGAAGGGCAGGACCCGGACGTCGTACGCGGGTCCTGCGGTGCTGGACGCCAGTTCCTGATGGACGGGGGTTCCCAGGACAGTGACTGAGGCGTCAGGGTAGGCCGCACGGAGGGCAGCGACGGCAGGCAACGCAAACAGGAGATCGCCCAGCCCGCCCCCGCGCAGCACTGCAATCCGCCTGACGTCTTCGAACTGCTCCAGAATCGGTCCGACGCCCCATCCGACAACGTCGGCGTCGCCGGATACTTCCGGTCCAAACCCCTGCATCTAGTCCTCCCGCGTCTGTACTTGCCTCGGAACGTGGCTCGGCGTCCGTAAGGAAGGCCCTCCGTGGCGGGCCTCGGTCGACTGTGCCGCAACCATAGTTCTCCTTGGGGGCCGCTGGCTACACCGTCCGCCGCTGATCTGCCCAAGGCATCGGGGGCACTTCGGCCGCCACCCAAGGGTGTAAAGCTGCCCCCAAAGGGGTAAGTGACGGGTCATAGGAGGAGCGGGGATTAGCACGTGAGCATGTCCGCAGCTCCTCAGGACCCCTCCAAGAGCCAGGGAAGGATTCCCGTGTTTGTGAGCTTCAACTGCGCACTCAACAGATCCAAGGAGCGGATGTCTGTCCGCGAACCGCAAACGGCTGAGCATAGTGGCAGTGTTTCGGCGGCTCCGTCGAAGACTCCCGAAGTCCTGAGGCGCGCCGTCGGCGGAAGCCGGCGACAGTGACACCGCGCTCGGCCGCGGAGAACACTCCCAATGGTGGCGATCTGGCCGGGCAGCGTGGCCTGGAAGAGTGGCTTCCCAGACGGTTGGCCGGGATCGGTCCAGCGGTAACGGTCATCGGCGATGCAATGCTGGATGGCTGGTGGAGCGGCACCATCGAAAGACTCTGCCGCGAAGCGCCGGCACCGGTGGTCGATATCGGCAAACGCAGTTTCGCTCCGGGCGGCGCCGCGAACACCGCCATGAACCTGGCTGCCCTCGGGGCCAGAGTGCGGCTCGTTGGGGTCGTGGGCTGCGACGTGGCAGGTGCGGAATTGCTGCGACAGCTCGGGGAAGCCGGAGTGGACACCGCGAATATCTGCCGCGTCCCGGACCTGACCACCACGACGAAGACGCGGATCAGCAGCGCCGGCCAGCTGCTGCTGCGCTTCGATGAGTCCGCCGGCAGGATTCCGGCGGCAGCCCTTAACGCCTCTGCCAGGTCCCTGCCGGCAGTTGTCCAGAACCAGGACGCCGTCGTCATCTGCGACTATGGTGCCGGATTTCTTAGCGGACCGGTGAAAAGCAATCTTGTCACAGCTCTCGCGGGGCGCCCGGAGTCCGTGCTGGTGGTCGTTGACGCCCACGATCCCCGGCCGTGGGCTGCACTCAGGCCGGACCTGGCCACGCCGAATGCACAGGAGGCCGCCGAGGTGCTCGGTCTCAAGTTGTCGGCCAGCTCCAGGCGACCCGCCGTCGTCGTTGAGCACCGCCAGGAGCTGCTGCGCGCAACCGGCGCAGCGGCCGTGGTGGTGACGCTGGACCGTGAAGGTGCAATCCTGATACCCACTTCCGGCGACGTCCACCGAACATGGGCCAAACCGGTCACGGAGAAACAGGCTTCCGGTGCCGGGGACACCTTCGTGGCGGCGCTGACACTGGCCCGGGCCGCCTCGCTGCCGCTGACGACAAGCGTGGACCTCGCCCAGGCGGCAGCCGACATTGTGGTCCGCCGGACGGGAACGTCGGTGTGCAGCACGGATGATCTTGGCCAGCACTTAGCCAGCTTCGCAGATACCGCGCTCGACGCCGGGGAGCTCGCCCGGCAGATTAGCCGCCACCGCGCCGCCGGGCAGAGGATCGTGTTGACCAACGGCTGCTTCGATGTCCTGCACCGCGGCCACACCCGCTATCTCAACCAAGCAAAGCAGCTGGGCGACATCCTGGTGGTGGCCTTAAACAGCGATGCCTCCGTCCGGGCGCTCAAAGGGCCAGATCGGCCGATCAACACCGTCACGGACCGGGCCGCCGTCGTTGGCGCACTTAGTTGCGTGGACTATGTCACGGTGTTCGACACACCCACGCCGGTGCCACTTATCGAAGCGCTCCGTCCGGAGATCTACGCAAAGGGCGGTGACTACTCCTCGGAGATGCTTACGGAAGCCCGAGTGGTGGAGCGGTATGGCGGCACGGTGGCGATTCTCGACTACGTGGCCGATGCGTCCACGACGGCCGTCGTGAAGCGCATCCGCCACGGCGAGGGTGCCGTTCCGGTCGAACCAACGTGAGCATTTGGTTGTCGAACCGTCGTCCCCGGATAACCAACTGAGGTATAGACCGTACAACTCTTCCAGTGTGAGCCCGTCAGCGTCCTGATTCCGGACGATGCAGTCATTGACTAACTCCTGTAGCGGTGACTTCAACATCTTGGCCTCCTGCGTCCGGCGGCGTAGCCGCTCAACTGCACAGCTATCAAGGGGTGAAGCAAAACCGTCCCGGACTAGGCCGGAATATAGAAAAAATTCTAGATATCGGGCTCCACCTGTCAACCGGCATCTTCGCCTTGATTCATTGCCGCCCTGGACGGGCCTGGGGCGCAATCGGGGCGGCTCGGCGGGGAGCAGAGTCACGACGAATAGCGGGCCAGCCCGGGTATTGCCCCGGCAGGGCAACTGACCGCCGTCATTCGTTCACCAGTCCGTTGCTAGGGAAGGCCGGTATCGCGATGTACTGGTTGATATTTGTGGACTGGAAGGTCTCAAACGACAGCGTCTCTTGGCCGCCCTCCGGATCTCCCACCACGACGGTTTGGTCGGAAGAGTTCACTCCCAGCAACGCGTACGAATGGTCTGACACCAGCTTGCCGTCGGAGTTAGACGTCCCCAGGGTAATCAGGCCGCTGGCGAAATCCTCCACCATCTGCGTAAAGCTCACCTCCGTCATGGGGCCGCCGGGGTTGCGGTCGACGCCCGACTCGCCGGTGATGGCATAGAGGCCATTATGCACATCGTGGTCCTGAGCATTGCTGAGGTCGGTGCCGTCGATGCCCTTATAGCTGTTGCCGTTCGCCGCCGCCCATCCTTTCTCGATAATCGCCGCCCATGAAACGTTTTTGCCGTCAATATTTTCGATGCCGTTTTCGAATGGTTTGGAGCGGCGGAACGGAAGATCGCCGTTGACCGTCACTGTCACCGGATTGGGTACGCCGTCGTACTTGCTGTGAAAGGAGATGGTGTAAGTGCCGTTGCCGTTGTCGTGAACCATGTTCAAAATGGTCTCAGGTGATCGCGCGGCCACTGTCATCAAAGCAGCCAGGAAATAGCAATCGCCCGCGTCGCCCTGCTTGATATTCGTCAGATCGCCGGCGATATTGGGCTTACCGGCGCTGTCAAATGCAAACAGAACTTGATTCGGGACTTTCTGGTAAGTGGCGCGCCCAGACACCGTTGGATTATTCCCAGAAGGCCCGGACGCTCCCGGAAGCGGCGTAACGGTCGACCGGGAAATGAAAATATACGCAATCCCAAGAATTACGATCGCGGCGATCAATGAGTAAGTGACGATGGGGCGAAATTTGGCCGACATGGATACTGGACGTTGCATATTGCTGCCCTCCCGTTCTGCGGGTTCATCCCCGGGCGGCGGCATCGCCGCGGCAAAGTCCGACAGCACCCTCGCCGTCAGTCTCCATTTACTTGATCAATTCACCAAGTGAGCAACAGCTTGCCGCAGGCAACCATACGCGCGCAAGGACCAGCGGATGATTCACAGGCAAAACCAAGGAAGTCACAGCTAAGGCGACATAGCATGGCACCACAGTGATTGCGAGGCTGTCGTCCGCCCGGGGATTTGGCTGCTCCGGGACATGGCCGGTGGCGTTTCCGCTGGTCCAGCGGCCATGGATCCGGACCAATTTCCGGGCGGCCAGAAGCCGCCTGCCACTCCGCGACGAGTAGGGAATACGGGCGCCCTTGCGTGTGTTGGACTGGAGTCAGACATGATCGTCCGACAACACCAGAGAAGAGAGAATCACCGAAGTGGCAACCGATTACGACGAAGTCCGTTCCGACGTCAAGGAATCACAGGACAGGTCTCTGGAGGCGCTGCAATCCGCGAACGCCCCGGATGCCCGCAGCGTCGTCCGCGAGCTGGATGAATCAGACGCGCTGGATGATGCCATCACCCCCGGCGGAGAGTTCGTCGCCGAGGAACTCATCGTTCAGGTCATTCCCCAGGCCGAGGACGAGTTCACCTGCTCCTCCTGTTTCTTGGTCCGGCACCGGTCCCAGCTCGCACGCGAAAGCAACGGCCACTCGTACTGCATCGAGTGCGAGGGCTAAGGCGCCCCTTCAGGGCGCAGGCGCACCCCGGCCGATGCGGAGCAACCATGTGGAGTGAGGTACAGGAAGCTGAGCTCTCAGCTTCTTGGGTAGAGCTGCCCGAAAGTGGCTGGGGAGCGCTCATGGGGCGGGCAGCCGGCCGGGAAAACCTGCGCCGCCACCCGTCCTCGGACGCGGACAAGGTGGTCACCGGTTACACCGAGCACGCTGGCGTCCGGCACGATTTCGAAGGTCCGTTCACAGCCACTGACCGGCAAGGCGTCGATGACGACATCGATTCCTACCTCCGGGACGCCGACGTCCCGCCGCGGCCCAGGGGGTATGTCTGGTTGATCCGCGTTCCGGTTGGGCATGCGTCACCTGAGGGCTTTCTGGACGACGTCGAGAGCTCAATCCTTCGAGCCGCAGGCGCCGTCACACATCCCAAGCGGCTGCGGCCGATATTCGCTGCCGTTCTCCGCGGCTTCTACGCCCAGGGCCCCCGATTCCGGTCCGGACATCGCGCTCGAGCTGGTGACCACGCAGACCACTTCCCGGGGGCATAACCATCCAGACTTATCGGCCTCTTGGACGCCGCCCGGAGTACGCAACGTCCGCGGCCGACCCCGGTGATGCCGGTGCTCGGAGTGACGTTCAGCGGAGATCCTCTCCCAGCCCGATGATGATGCCGTCGGGGCCGCGGACGTAGCAGTACCGGTCGTTGTCCCCGTACTGGGCCACCTCGCCCACGAGTTCGGCTCCGTGGACGTCGACGGCGTCGACGACGAACGCGTGGGACGTCCGAGTGTTCATCGGCCCGCTCGGTGCAACGCACAGTGCTGCCGACTTCGCCGATTCTCGCTGCTACTTGCGTCACCGTGGGCCACCGGGAGAGTATTTTCCGCATGACGATGCCTCTGCAGCTCCGGATTTCCATTGACCGGGAGAGTGTTGCGATGGGTGATGACGTCGTGTCGTACACGCGTGAGGTCAGCATCGATGAGGGAACCCCACCCGGTGTCATGATGCACCGCTCCGCCATCTGCGAGGTAAGGGGGCCCGGCGCGTGCTGACGCAGGTCGCGGAGGGTGTGCTGATTCACGAGAGCGAGTTCTGCCAAAGCAACGCCGTTGTTGTGCAAGGCGGGGCCGGCGTGCTGCTCATCGATGCCGGGGTGCACGAGGATGAAATGAGATGTCTCGTGAGCGACCTGTCGGAATTGGGGCACGCCGTAGTGGCAGGCTTCTCGACGCATCCGCATTGGGATCACCTGCTCTGGCACGGTGGACTCGGCACGGCGCCCCGCTACGGCACCGCGCGCTGCGCGGCGACCGCCCGGGATCGGCTGTCGGGCGGGGTGGAGGCGGTCGCAAAGGCCGCCGGCATCCCCGAGGAGGTCTCCTTGGATCTGCTCGGCCTCATCACAGGCCTGCCCGCCGATGCGACTCAGATTCCGTGGGATGGCCCGGGGATCCGAATCATCGAGCATCAGGCGCATGCTCCGGGGCATGCGGCGCTGTTGCTTGAGGATCGCGGAGTCCTCGTCGCCGGCGACATGCTCTCTGATGTCCTGATTCCGATGCTCGACCTGAACGGCACTGCCGACCCGATCGAGGAATACTTCACCGCGCTGCGGTTGCTCGAGGACGTGGCGGGCGACGTCGATGCCGTTGTCCCTGGCCACGGGTCCGTCTGCGGAGCTGACCCGCTGCGCGCGCGGATCGACCAGGATCGAGCCTACCTGCACGCCTTGCGTGACGGCAAGGATTCCAGCGACTCGCGGATTGGTCTGTCGGCTAAGCCCGGCTGGGAATGGGTAAGCGACGTGCACGCAGGGCAACTACAGCGCCTGCGCCAGCGACGCGAGCGTAACGGGACGCCCGTTTAGCGAGAGCGAATGGACCGGGGGAGCGGCGCCCCAGTGCCGGCAGGGCGGAGGTCGGGCTCATGAGCATCCGCCGCCGCCGACGACAGGCCGCCATGTGGACCCTGGCCGTTCGTTCTGGCCTCCCTCGTACTCACCGCCGCGGGATTGGCGATGACGTTCTCACTCATCCACACCCCGGAGTCGTTCGCCAGGGAAGGTCCGGGCCATCCGCTGATCTTCGCCGGAGCTGTTGTCTCGGCGGCCGCGGCCGCCTGGGCGATCTGGGCTGGCCGGTGACCCTGGCCGTCGCGGGTCCGGCGCTGCTGGTCGGCTGTCAGGGGCACGTCCCGTGGGCCGCTTAGCCCGCGATCGTTCTCATCGTCGGCGGGCTGGTAGAGGCACCAACCTTCGCCGTGTCTTTGACGGTTGCAACATGTGCCGTTTCGCGTGGAGACGTACGAGAGCCTGAGCGGAACAGCGGCCTGTTCGATCGACCGGCCTGTTCGGCGTTGGCAAGTTTGGACAACTCTGATATTACGAAGGTCGGAGCATCTCTCGACACCAAGCTTGGTGACCTGCTGACCGTTCTCGACGTCGAGCCTCCGCCAAAAGAGCGTTAGCGGTCGGTCTCCGGTCCGCGGGGAAACGGCCGAGTCCCATCACTGAGAATGGTTTTCCGATGCCCAACGAAACCCCGGTCGACGCGACCGCTAGTGCCGCCTTCCCGGTCCTTTCAGCCGAGCAGATCAGACGCCTCTGGAGTTACGCCGTCGTGCAAGACGTTGCCGTCGGCGACACTGTGTTCCGGGCGGGCGACGAAACATACGATCTCATCGTGATTGAGCGGGGAGCGGTGGATCTGATCCGGGCCGCCACCCACGATGCACCCGAGGAGGTCGTGGTCAGCCATGGGCCGGGCCGTTTCATCGGTGAGTTGAGCTTGCTCACCGGTCAAGCCGTGTACCTGACGGGGCTGGTGGTACAAGCGGGACGAATTCATAGGATTTCACCGGCCCAGTTTCGTCGGCTGATGGCTGAAGACGCTGAGCTTTCCGATATTCTGTTGCGCGCCTTTCTCGCTCGGAGAGAACTCCTCCGCAACAATGCTGCTGCCCGAGTGGTCGAGATCGTGGGGAGCCGTCACTCCGCAGCTTCACTGGAACTGCGGACATTCGCGGCGCGATTACGACTTACCCATCTCTATATCGAGGCCGATTCCATTGCCGGGCAGGCGCTCATGCTGGCCGTGCAGGTCGAGACCGGGGACCTCCCTGTCGTCATCACCCCGGGCAAGGTGATGCGCCGCGCGACCGCGGAGCTCATGGCCCGCGAACTCGGACTCTCATACCGTCGAGCGGCCAACCAAAAGGTGGATCTGGCAGTGATTGGCGCGGGCCCGGCGGGACTTGCCGCGGCGGTCTACGGCGCATCCGAGGGGCTCGCAACTGTCCTGTTCGACATGGTTGGCCCTGGCGGACAAGCTGCCGCGAGTTCGCGCATCGAGAACTATCTCGGTTTCCCCACCGGCATTAGCGGGACGGACCTGACAGGGAAGGCGATCGTGCAGGCGCTCAAGTTCGGTGCTCAGCTATCGGCACCGTGCGGGGTTACAGCCCTCGACGTTGACACCGGGGTAATTCGTCTCGCGCTGACCGACGGCACCAGCCTCGAAAGCCGCGCCGTGATCATCTCCACGGGCGCCCGGTACAGGTCTCTGCCCCTGGCGCAGTGGGAGAAGTTCCAAGGCGCCGGAATTTACTACGCTGCCACTGAGCTCGAAGCCAAATGGTGTGCCGGTAGGCCGGTCGCAGTTGTCGGCGGTGCGAACTCGGCCGGACAGGCCTCGCTCTATCTTGCGTCGCGCGGAAACGCCGTCCACCTCGTCGTCCGCGGTGCTGATCTCGCCGCCGACATGTCCCGCTATCTCGTAGACCGGCTGGCCGCAGAACCGTTGGTCTCCATCCACACCGCGACTGAGGTGTCGGGCCTCCAGGGCCAAAGCCAGCTCGACGCTGTTGAGATAACGGAACGGGAATCGGGGATCCACACTCTTATCGAGTGCGCGGGACTCTTCTGCTTCATCGGCGCAGTTCCCGCAACCACCTGGCTGAACGGACTCGCGCTCGACGACGAAGGTTTTATCCTTACTGACTCGGCCCTGGATCCGTCGAAACTCGGTGGAAGCTGGTCCTCCCTCGGGCGGCGTCCGCTGCCCTTCGAAACCAGCATCCCAGGGGTGTTCGCCGCGGGCGATGTCCGCAAGGGTTCAATGAAGCGCGTCGCCGCAGCGGTCGGAGAGGGAGCGAGCGCCGTCCAATCAGTCCATGCCTCTATCGGATTCCACGTTTAGCCCACTAACCAAATCGAGAACCGACCGAAGGACCCGTGGCAAGTCAACCCGTCCAGGCTTCGGCTCTCGCCAACGCCCGCTGGAACCGGGCTGCGCTCGAGACGAATCCCGACAGATTGCGGCATCCGCGCCGGCCCGTGACCCATAGGATCTACCTCTCCCGTGGGCGTGCCGGCCAGCGTAGAGTTGGGCCTGATCCAGGCATACCCGGATGAGGAGGCGGCCATGGGCGATACCCCCGGCATCGATGTTTCGGTCCCGCCCAGCGGGACCGGCTGCGTTGAATGCGACGCCGGCGGCGGCTGGTGGCTGCACCTGCGGCGGTGTGCGCAGTGCGGCCACATCGGCTGCTGCGATAATTCGCCGGCCCAACACGCCACCGCCCACGCCCGCTCAACGGGGCACCCGATCATCCGCAGCTTCGAACCGGGTGAGGACTGGTTCTGGGACTACCGCAACTCAACCTATTTCGTCGGTCCGGAACTGGCGCCACCGCCACATCATCCGGCGGACCAGACAGTCCCGGGCCCGGCCTCACGGGTGCCTGCCGACTGGGAGGACCAGTTGCACTGACACCGGACCGGACCGGGCCGCCGGGCGTTCAGGTCAGGCCCGTCAGAGCCCTTGGTGGTGACGGCGTCCCCGCGGTTCCCTGGGACATGGCCGCTCGGCTCGAGTTCATCACACCCGATGGCCCCCTATTAGCGACTAAGGCCACGGCTTTGACTTCGTTGTTACGACGAGAAGTTGTCGGCTTCGATAATGGCCTCGATGAAGGCTTCGGGCGCTTCTTGCGGCAGGTTATGCCCGACCCCTCCTGAGAGGGTTCGGTGCGTGTACTGCCCCGTGAACTTGGTCGTGTAGGCGCTCGGGTCTGGATGGGGTGCGCCATTGGCATCACCTTCGAGGGTGATCGTCGGCACCCTGATGGGTGGACTGGTCGCGAGTTGTTGTTCCAACCCGTCGTAACGGGGTTCGCCTGGTGCCAGCCCGAGTCGCCACCGGTAGTTGTGGATCACGATGTCGACGTGGTCGGCGTTGGCGAAGGATGCCGCGCTGCGGTCGAACGTGGCATCGTCGAAGTTCCATCTGGGTGAGGCGGTGTGCCAGATCAGTTTCGCGAAGTCGTCGCGGTATTTGTCGTAGCCTGCTCTGCCCCGTTCGGTCGCGAAGTAGAACTGGTACCACCACGAAAGCTCTGCCGATGGTGGCAACGGTTGCGCGTTCGCTGCGGGGTTGCCGATCAGGTAGCCACTGACGGACACCAGGGCCGTGCATCGGCGGGGCCAGAGCGCGGCGACGACGTTCGCGGACCGTGCACCCCAGTCGAATCCTGCGATGATTGCCGACTCGATGCTGAGTGCGTCCATGAGGTCGATCGCGTCGACGGCCAGGGCGGACTGCTGGCCGTTGCGCGTCGCGGTGTCGGAGAGGAAGCGGGTTGTGCCGAAGCCGCGGAGGTGCGGCACGATCACGCGATAGCCGGCAGCGCCGAGTGCCGGTGCGACGTCGGCGTAGCTATGGATGTCGTAGGGCCATCCGTGCAGCAGAACGACGGGTTGACCGACGGCGGGTCCGATGTCCACGTATCCGACGTTCAGCACGCCGGCGTCGATCTGGTCGACTGGCCCGAATGTGAGCGCGTCCATTTAGCTGACCTCTGCGATTGCCGATCGGATCACGTCGGTCACGGCTTGGGGCTGGGACATCATGATGACGTGTGAGCCGTCGAGTTCGGTGATGGCGGCGCCGGCCCGCTCGGCGTGGGCTCTGGTGACGTCTGTCCCGGCGGCACGATCGGCGGTGGCCACTACCGCCCATGAGGGCAGGGTCTTCCACGCCGGTACACCGGACGGTTCCCCGAACGCGATGTCGGTGACCGGTCGTTGGACGGTGCCGATCAACGAGGCCTGGACGTCGGTCAGGTCTCCTGCGAATGCGTGACGGGCCATCGCCGGGTCGATGAAGAACTCCGTTCCGGTTCCGCTGCCGGTCGGGTACTGGCGTGGCACTAACGCCGCGCCGAGGACGCTGTCCTTGGAGGCGGCGGTGATGTCGCTCAACTTCTCGCCTTCGTCGGGGGCGAAGGCGGCCACGAAGACGAGGCCAACGACGTTCTGGCTCTGCGTCGCGGCGTTGCTGATGACTGCGCCGCCGTATGAGTGGGCGACTGCGAGGACGGGCCCGGGGATCTGGGCGAACACGCTTGCGACGTAGGCGCTGTCGAAAGAGATGCCGCGCAGCGGGACTGCGACGGCGGACACCTTGATTCCGTCGGCTTGAAGGAGCTCGATCACCCCGTTCCAGCTGGAACTGTCGGCGAAGGCGCCGTGGACGAGCACAACTGTGAGCGGCGAAGTGGCTGCTGGTTGGGACATTATCTTTCCTCCTGGGCTATCCGAATGTGAATACGAAGGCTTCGACCCCGGGGTCGGGGAAGGTGATCGTGAATTTCCGGTCACGGATCGGCCCGGGCTGACGTATCAGTTGGTACATCCGCTGATACTCGGCGGTACCGTTGCCGTGGCCGTCGATGTCGACCCCGTGGGCGGCCCCCGGCGGCTCGCCGTCGAGGAGGACGGTGAAGCGCACCGGTTTGCCCGCCGCCGGCGGGCCCATCACGAGGTTGAGGTCGCGGGCGAAGAACCTATAGGAGATCGAACCATTGGGCTGGTTGAGCCGGACAGCTACGGAGCCGATCCGCCAGTCGCCTGACAGGGACCAGTGATTGCGCCGCAAGACCGCCGGTGCGGAGTAGTGCTGACGATCGTCGGGGACGACCGGTTCTGGCGACGCGAGTCCGACTGCTCGTCCGTAGCCGAGATACGTTTCCGGCGACCCCAGGCTGGACCAGTCGGCCGCCGCCTCGACGCCCTGGGGGTTAATGGTCATCAGGCCCGGTTCGATTTCGGTGCCGGCCTCGCGCAGGAGCATCTGGAGGACCATCTCGGATTGCTCGTATTCTCCTTCTCCAAAGTGGTGATGCCGGATCTGTCCCTTGGCGTCGGCGAAGTACAGGGCCGGCCAGTAGTGGTTGTCGAACGCCTGCCAGAGGGCGTAGCCGTTGTCGACCGCGACCGGGTAGCGGACGTCCATCTCATTAATGGCGCGGGCCACGTTGGCGAGGTCGCCCTCGAAGTCGAACTCAGGCGTCTGCACGCCGATGACCGTCAGCCCGCGGTCGGCGTAGGCGTCGGCCCATGCACGTATCCAAGGCAGCGAGCGAATCCAGTTGATGCAGGTGTAGGTGCCGAAGCTAATGAGAACGACCTGGCCGCGGACGTCCGCCGGCGACAGGGGCGGTGAGTTGAGCCAGGTGGTGGCTCCGTCGAACGGGGGCAGCACCCCTTCGACTGGCAGATCGTTGTGGTGCCGAAACACTTTGGGCCCTCAACGCAGGGATCTGAACGCTGCGCGAAGCTCGGATGAGAACAATTGCGGTTGTTCCCATGCGGCGAAGTGGCCGCCTCGGTCGACGCGATTGTAGTAGATGAGGTTGTCCGGGTAGGCGCGCTCGGCCCAGCTCCTTGGGGCTTGGTAGAGCTCGTCGGGGAACACGCTGATGGCGAATGGGATCGCAATGGGCTTCGCGTCGAAGAACGACGCCGTGTTCTCCCAGTACAGCCGGGCGGCCGAGACGCCGGTGTTCGTCAGCCAGTAGAGCGTGATGTTGTCGAGGATGTCGTCCCGCGTCAGGTCTCCGGCCAACCGCCCGTCCAGGATCTCCGCAATCAATCCAGGCTGGCCGGTTCCGTCGCCGTGGTCGATCGCGAACGCCGCAAGGTCGATCGGAGAGTCCGCGAACCCGTACATCGTCTGCGGGCGCGTGCCCATGATGAGGGCGTACGCGACATGCTTGGCGTAGAACGCGCTCAACTGGTCGTAGGCGCGTTGCTCCTCGTCCGAAAGGCCGGAGGGCGCCGGCTCGCCGCGCAAGTAGCCGTCGAGCTCTGCTGGGGCGGTGCCCGGCATGTTCGAGTGGATTCCGAGCAGTTCCGGGGCGGCTTGCTGGCCCATCTGCTGCGTGACTGCTGCCCCCCAGTCGCCGCCCTGCGCCACGAACCGGTCGTAACCGAGCCGTTTCATCAGCACGACCCAGGCGCGGGCGATGCGGGACGGATCCCACCCGGTGTGGGTCGGTTTGGCGGAAAACCCGTGGCCGGGCAATGACGGGATCACTAGATCGAACGCGTCGTCCGCACTCGCACCATATGCTGTCGGGTTCGTGAGGGGCTCGATGATCTTCAGCTGTTCGATGATCGAGCCCGGCCACCCATGCGTGACGATGAGGGGCAGCGCATCATCATGCTGAGAGCGGACGTGGATGAAGTGAATGTCCAACCCGTCGATCTCGGTGGTGAAGTTCGGGAGCGCGTTGAGGGTCGTCTCGCAGGCGCGCCAGTCGTAATCGGTGGCCCAGTGGCGGGCGAGCGCTTGCATCGTCGCGAGTGGCACGCCCTGCGAGTCGTCGGTCACCGTCTCGCGCTCCGGCCAGCGCGTCGCGGCAATTCGGCGACGCATGTCCTCCAGTGCCTCCTGGGGGAAGTCACTGCGGAAGGGTCGGATCGAGCTCTGATCGGTCGGACTACCTGTCGTGGCGGTCATGGTCTCCTCTTCTCTTCTTCCAGGCGCGGTTGCATTCACACGCGCCGAACTTGCTCCGTCGCCTTGCAGCGGGGGAGCCGTTCACGGACGCCAATGCCTGTATTCGACGAGCTGTTGCCGCAACCGGCTCGCACATTCCGTCACTTGCCGTACTGGTCGTGAGATTGACCGTCACCAGCAGCGATGCCGGCCGGGTCGACGGCTCGTTTGATCATCGGATGCTTCCCCTGCGGTATCGGATGATGTGAAAGAGGTCGAGGCGTTTGACCAGCTCTCATGCGCCGTCGACCACAGCAACCCCAGACTTCCATGAACCAGCCGGGATGCTGACGAACGTCATCGGATGACGCGGCAAGCCTCGTGGCGGCATCAGCCCATACGAGGATTACTGAATGCTACTCGCGGAGGGTCACACGGGGAAGGCCGCACAGAACGCCGCCCTGTCATGTTCTGAACGGCCATGCCGATCTCCTCCTGAAGATGCGCCACCACGCATTCATTGGGGTATTTGTACCTAGTTCCGGTCGTTCGGCGCTGGTCACAGAGGGGAATTGATCGCCAAGGCTTTCGCGCTGAGCTTCAACGTTTTCGACGCACCGGAGAAGCCTCTGGTGGGGGAGAGGCCCCGGCCGTTCGGGCCGCCGATGGCCTGGGACTCGATGACGTCGACGCTGATCTACGGCGAAAACAACGCGGTCTTGGTGGACTCGCTCACCACCGTCGCCGAGGAACGTATCTTTCCTTACGTCCGGGGGGAACTCGATCAACACCTTAGATTCGAGCAGAGCTGCCAGCCCCTTAGATGGATCTAGATGGACGCTGGGGCAAAAAATTTGGGCGGCGGCGGTCGGGAGTGCCGGCATAGCAGGCGCCGTGTTTGGATACCTCGCCCTTCCGCGGTGAATAGAACTTCGTCCGAGGGTCCGGGGGAGGTTGTTGCCTAAGATGTTCAACTTTACATAATGTTGATTATCGGCGTTTGTATAATCAGCCGAGAGGGGCTGATTTTCTGTAAGCTCCAACCCCGGCAATCCGCAGACAACAACGATGCTGGCTGGGTGCTCGCGTGAGCTTTTTAGGAGCCGCGGTCCGGGCGCGCATGGCCGCAAGTTTCTGGCTGGACTGGTCCGACACTGCAGATTTCGCCAAATTCACGTCAGTGCATCCGGACGATTGTGTGCGTCACCAGAGGCGCGCCTGCTCGTCTCCGCCGGACTGCCTACGCATGATATGGGTATGACCGAAAAATCCCTGCGTGTCCTTTACTCGATTGGCCTGGGCATCATCATCGTGCTCTTTGTTGGCCTCGGCATCGCCACCTTCTATCCAGCCCCTGAACTGTCATCGCTGGTAAATCTCGACGCCGCGGCCAGGCAGGCAGCCATCGAGGCTCACCAGTCCGCGATGCACGACTACAACCGCAACGTCACCATTGCGGCGCTGGTCTCGGCCCTCGTGATTCTGGGCGCCAGTATCTGGACCGAATCGAGGAAGCCACTGTTCGCCGGCGGGTTCCTCATCGGCGGCCTGCTGACGCTCACTTACGGCCTTATTCGAGGCCTGACGTCCGGGGTGACTGCAGTTGCCTTCTTCTCCGTCGCCGTCGGCCTCTTTGTCGTCGTATATCTCGGACACCAGCGGTTCTTCTCCGCCCGGGCCGTCGAAGCCCGGGCAAGGGCACGGGCTGAGAACGCGACTGCTGCCTACGCCCGGATGCCCATGCAGTCGCCGTATCCCCCGGTACAGCAACCTCAGGGTCCGGCTCCGTCCCCGTACACCCAGGGCCAGCCCCACCAGCAGCCGCAGCCGCAGCAGTGGCAGTACCCACAGCAGGGACAGTATCCTCAGCCGGGTCAGTACCCGCCACAAACGCAGCCGACGCAGCAGCCGTACCCTACGTACCCGCCGCCAGGAGATCCCGGACAGCGCTAACGCCCACGATTAAGAGGCCCGCCGACCATCATGGTGGCCGGGCCTCTTTGGTTCTCTGCCGCTTCATGAATGTGCGCCTGCTGATCGCCGGGTTGGCGCGCTTCCCCAGTAGGCTGAACCACACAAGTGATGGACAGGAGGCAGAGATGGCCGAGACGATGGTGGCCGAGGTGATGGCCGAGCTGGCCGGGCTCGAGGACCCGAGGGCACGCGAAGTGAATGAGAAGCACGGTGACGATCACGGTGTGAACCTCGGCAAACTGCGCGCGGTTGCGAAGCGGCTGAAGACGCAGCAGGAACTCTCTCGCCAGCTTTGGGCGACGGATGACACCGCGGCGAGACTGCTGTCGATCCTGATCTGTCGCCCGAAGGCGTTCGAGCGCGACGAGTTGGACGTCATGTTGCGCAAGGCGCGCACCCCCAAGGTGCACGACTGGCTCGTGAACTATGTGGTGAAGAAGAACCCACACTGCGAAGAACTGCGCATGGCCTGGTTCGCGGACCCGGATCCCGTGGTCGCGAGTGCCGGCTGGGCCCTGACCACCGAACGCGTGGCGAAGAATCCCGAGGGCCTCGAGCTCACCGGACTCCTCGATGTCATCGAGGCGGAGATGAAAGACGCCCCGGATCGCCTGCAGTGGGCGATGAACCACTGCCTGGCCCAGATCGGGATCGAACACGCCGAGCACCGCACCCGCGCAATGGACATGGGTGAGCGCCTGGAGGTACTCAAGGACTACCCGACTCCCCCGAACTGCACGTCTCCGTTCGCGCCCACCTGGATCACCGAGATGGTTCGCCGGCAGGAGGGCAAATAGGAGGCTGTGGGCTCAGACTCGTGCCGCTACTCCCCCGGAACCCGGCACCCTATGCGGACCGGCGTTCGTCCACTCCGAGGGCTGTCCGCGATTCATCGAGCAGAGCAGCAAGCTTGCCCTCCAAAGCCACTTCCGTGCCGGAAAACTTCCGGTCACTCAGGTACCGCCCGAGCCTGTCGGAAGCCTTAGCCTTCACGGTCGTGCCGCCGCGGCGCCTTTCGAGCTGAACCGTTAGGCCAACGGGGATGCTCCTGGGTGCCAGGAAGCCCAGAAACCGGAATACGAAGTCCGATCCCGCCCTGACCTCCAGTCCATTCGGGAGATCCTTGACTCTGAACCGCAGCTCTCTGAAGTGGTCGGCCAGGACCTCCCTGGCCCGGGCTGCGCTTAGCGGCGTCGGAAACTCATCATTTCTGCTGTACTTCACCGGTGTCCTTTCCCATCGTCTCGCCCTATTGCGGGCCTGAACCTCCGCCGATTCTGAATCGGCGCAGCCCAAAGTCCCGGCGGCCGCTGCTCGCCGCCTGCAGAGGAGTCAAACCGCTCCCTTCGAGCCACTCACCGCGAAAGTCGCGACTGTCTGGGGGCGGCGGGCTTTCGGCCAATCAGCACGGAGGCCCAGACTTTGAAGTGAGTGATGGCGCTCACTTTACGGCCGGCTTTTGTCCCGTGACTAGGGACATGGCGTGACAGTCTTGCTATTGGCCTTGACATTTCAGTCACGGTTGGCGGTCTCGAAGCGGGGCGCTTGATCGTCGAGATTTGAGCTCTCTGCGTCCGTTCCCTGCGTTGCCGCCTAAAAAGCCCAGTCGGCGTCGTCGTAGGGGCGGCCGCGGAAGTGGGCACGGAGGTACTCCCCCACAACGGCAGCGCCCAGGTCCCCAGCCTCGGGCGCGACCACTCGGCCGTCGATTCGGCGGACCATGCGCTGGACGAACCGTTCGAGCCCTGGGTCATCGCCGAGCCGGAAAAACGTGGCTTGTGCGCCGACACGTCCGAGGCGGTCGAGCTCGGCGACCGTGACACGGATGGTTTCCGTGTCGGGCGGCCAGGCGAACCACGTCTCGCCGTCGGCCAGCAAGTGCGCGGTGGGCTCGCCGTCGGTCACCACGAGGAGGACGGGCTGCATCGACGGGTGCTGGCGGAAGAATCGACCCGCCAGCAGCAAGCCATGGTGCAGGTTCGTTCCCTGTTCCCGCAGGGCCGGCAGGGCCGTGAGCTCACCGATGTCCATGGCCTGGGCGTAGCGGCCGAACGTGATCAGCTGCAGCCGATCCCCGCGGAACCGGGTTGAGACGAGGTGGTGCAGAGCGAGGGCGGTGCGTTTCATTGGCACCCACCGGCCTTCGGCGGCCATCGAGAACGACACATCGACGAGGAGCGCGACGGCGGCCTGGGTGCGCGCCTCGGTCTCCGTCACCTCGATGTCGCCCACACCGAGGCGGACTCCGCGGCTCGGATCACCGCCGTCGGCCATCGTCCGGCGGATCGCGTTTGTCATGGTGCGGGTGACGTCCCACGGCTCGGCGTCGCCGAACTCCCACTGACGGCTCGAGCCGGTCTGCTCGCCGGCAGCCCCAGCGACGCGGGTGTCGCGGCCCCCTTGCCGGCCGGATAGCTGCTTGGCGGTGTCCCGCAACAGCGACCTGCCGAGCCGCCGCATGGCCTGCGGGGACAACTTGAGGTTGTTGTCCGCATCGCGCCGCAGGTAGCCGCCGTCCTGCATGGCCCGCTCGATCTCCCCGAGGGTGCGTGCCGTCACTGCGGCACTCTGCCCGAGTTGGCGGGCGAGGGCATCCAGATCCAGGTCGTCGAGGCGGGACCCGCTATAGGACTGGGAGAGCTGTTCAGCCAGTTCGTCAAGTTCGGCGAGGTCCTGGAGCACGCCGGTGCCGTCGCCTAGCCCGAGTCCTTCCTGGCCTTCGAAGCGTTCGGAGCCCGTCCAGTCCTCGCCGGGGCGCAAGGCCCGCAGGCTGGAGTCGAGTTGATCGAGCTGAGCCACGAGCTCGGGCGAACCGAACGCCTGGGCGGACAGGCGCATCAGCTCATCGCGCTGCTCCTGCGACATGGATTGCAGGAGCCGCTGGGCCGCGGCCGCGCGCTTGGCGAGGGCGTCGACCAGCTCCTCGACGGATTGTGGATTCTCTGGAAAGAAGTGGCCGTGCCGCGACATGAACTCCTGGAAGTCCGCGTCGGTGTCCTCGCCGCGCCGGTGTTTTCCGAGCAGCTCGTTGAGATCACGCAGCATCTCGCTCACTGCCGCGCGGTCCTCGTCGGTGGCGTCCTCGAGCGCCTGTTTCATGCCGGCGAACCTTTGGTCGAGGACCTCACGGCCCAGCAGGTCCTTGATCCGCTCGTAGGCCTCCCGTGCGCTGGTCGACTGCCAGTCGTAGGAGGCGAGTTCGTTGACCGCCGCCGCAGTGGACGAGGGCAGGTTCTGTAGTCGCATCTCCCGGAATGCCCGGTCAGTGTTGTCCATCGTGACGTCGCGGGCGAGCTGTTTGCGCTCCTCCAGCACGGCGGTGTCGAGCAGCTTCTGGACCTCGCTGAGGGTTCCGTCCAGCTTGTGGCGGTTCAGCAGTTCACCCCGGCGTTGTTGAACGCGGCCGGCGAGGGCGTCGAGCCCTTCATGATTGCGGCCGTCGCGCCGCAGGTACTCCTGCAGGGCGTGCCGCGGTGAGTAGCCGGCCATGACGTCGTCGGCGATCGCGTCGAGCGCCTCCGCCAGGTCCACCGGCGGGGCGAGCGGATCGGGTCCTCCCCGATACTGGCCGTACCTGGAGGAGTGGTTGTGGACAACCATCATGCCGCCTATCCCTATCGCTATTTGCAGCCGACGTCGTTCTTAGCCGTAGATCGTTTCCTCGTCGTCGGATTCCTTGGAGATCCGCCGGGCGAGGTAGAGGCCCTCCAATGCGAGTTCGATGGCGGCGGCCCGCTGCCCGTCGTTCTTGGCGGCCAGGCGCCCGCTGATCTCGTCGTAAAGGCGGGATCCGTCAAGAGACGGGAGGTTTTCGAGGAACTCCCGCGCGGTGACGTGTTCTCCTGTGGTTACGGTCCTGTGGCCGTCAAGCGCCGCCACGAGTGGGCCGAGGTCCAGGCCATGGAAGTGCGCCCGCGCCGCTTCGGCAGTAGCCAGACGCAAGAGGTGATCGAGGACGGATTGTTCGCGCCCTTCCTCCCCCGATTCGAACTCAATCTTGCCCGTGAGGACCTCGACGGCGGCCGCCAGGTCGACGATGCGCGCGACTGCCTCGTCCTCGCTGCGCATGCTGGCCCGGCGCAGGGCCGCCGCGGCGACGGTTTCGGCACCCGCGATGGCGAAACGCGCCGAAACCCCGGAGGTCTGGTTGATGGCCGGGGATTGCCGCAGCCCGCGGGTGTAGCGGGCGAGGATCTCGAGGATGACGGGCGGGACGTCGGCCACCAGCCGCCCCTCCTGATGGATGACGGCGAACTCGTCATCCAGCTCTATGGGATAGTGCGTCCGGATCTCGGCGCCGAAGCGGTCCTTCAAGGGCGTGATGATCCTGCCGCGGTTGGTGTAGTCCTCCGGGTTGGCGGACGCGACGACGAGCACGTCCAGCGGCAGCCGCAGCACGTAGCCGCGGATCTGGATATCGCGCTCCTCCATCACGTTGAGCATTGCGACCTGGATCCGCTCGGCGAGGTCGGGCAGTTCGTTGATGGCGATGATCCCGCGGTTGGATCGCGGCACGAGACCGTAGTGGATGGTCTCAGGGTCGCCGAGCCGGCGGCCCTCGGCAACCCGCATGGGGTCGACGTCGCCAATGAGGTCGGCAACGGACGTGTCCGGGGTAGCGAGCTTCTCGACATACCGTTCCGATCGATGGCGCCACGACACACGCAGCCGGTCACCTTCGGTGAGCACATGGGCTCGGGACTGCTCGGTGATCGGTTCGTACGGGTGCTCGTTCAGTTCCGATCCCTCGATGACCGGCGACCACTCGTCGAGCAGCCCTGCCAGGGTGCGCAGAAGCCGCGTCTTGCCCTGTCCCCGCTCGCCGAGCAGGACGACGTCGTGGCCGGCGATCAAAGCGCGCTCGAGCTGGGGCAGGACGGTCCGGCCGAAACCAAACATCCCAGGCCACGGATCACGGCTGGCAGTCAGGGCGGCGAGCAGGTTGCCGCGGACCTCGTGGCGCAAGTCCTTGTAGACATGGCCGGCTGAACGCAATTCTCCAACAGTGAAGATATCGGGACGATCACTCACCCCTCCACGGTAGTCCTCGAGGGTGCGGCGAATCGAGGGAATATCCCAATATTCCTGCACAGGGACTCGTATCGACATACGCTGGATGCTGATGACTGCAGCAACGCCGTCGGCACCCCCGGCGCCACCCCCGGCCCCCCAAGCCACGCTCCTCCTTCTGGTGCGCCACGGGCAGACTCCCACTACGGGGATGGTGCTGCCGGGGCGGGCCCCGGGGCTGCACCTTTCCGACCGGGGCCGGGCCCAGGCTGAACGGGTCGCTGAACGGCTCGCGGTTCTTCCCGTTGATGCCATCTATTCCTCTCCGTTGGAGCGCACCCGCGAGACGGCAGAGCCCACGGCAGCACGCACCGGGCTCAAGGTGCATGAGAACGCCGGCCTCATCGAGTGTGACTTCGGCGAGTGGACGGGAGCCGCGCTCGCCGAAGTGGCAAGCCTGCCGCAGTGGCAGACCGTGCAGCACACCCCGTCGGCCTTCCGCTTCCCGAACGGGGAGAGCTTCCCACAGATGCAGGTTCGGATGGTCGGAACCCTCGAGGCACTGTGCGCCGCTCACGCTGGGGGCGTCGTCGTTTGCTTCTCCCACGCCGACCCGATCAAGGCCGCCGTCGCCCACGCCCTGGGCACCCATCTGGACCATTTCCAGCGGATCCTCATCAGCCCGGGCTCGGTCTCGGTCATCTCTTATGTCGAGGGTCAGGCGCCCGCCGTGCTCATGGTGAACGCGACTCTGGAACCGTTGAGTGGACTGAGGGAGTCGTGACGGGGGACGGACAGTGTCCGGACGGGAACTGACCCTGCTCGTCGAGGGCCGGATCGAACTGCGCGGGCGCATCCCGCGCGGCAGCAACGCGGCGTTCCTCGTCCGCGTCTCGTGCGGGGACGATTCGGCGTACGCGGTCTACAAACCGGAGGCGGGCGAACGGCCGCTGCTGGACTTCGAACCCGGGCTTCAGCGCCGGGAGCGCGCGGCGTACCTGCTCAGCGAGCACCTCGGATGGGGAATCGTGCCGCCGACGGTGATTCGAGAGGACCCGCCCTTGGGGGTCGGCTCACTCCAGTGGTTTATCGAGTGCGACGTCGGCGAGCACTACTTCACCCTGTATACGGACTCACCCGAGACCCACCGCCAGCTGTTGCAGATCGCCCTGTTCGACTGCGTCGCCAACAACACTGACCGCAAGAGCGGTCACGTGCTCCGCGGCCATGACGGAAGGGTGTGGGGCATCGATCATGGACTGTGCTTCTCTGCAGGCTTCAAACTGCGCACGGTGATCTGGGACTTCGCCGGCGTTCCCATCCCCGGGCACCTTCTCGAGGACCTTGCCCCGCTCGCCGGGGACGTGCCGCAAGACGTGGTGGAGCTTCTCGACGATGCGGAGGTCACCGCCCTGCAGCGCCGCGTGCGGCGCCTGCTGCGCAACGGCGTGCTGCCGGTTGACCGAACCGGCATGCGTTACCCGTGGCCGCTGGTATAGGTGTGCGGCCATCAGCGGAATGACGTTCTTTCTGAGGCGCCTGAGACCCCTGATGCGCCGCTGACCGGCGCCGCGGGGAGCCGGTCAGCAGGCGCATGTTGGGCTAGCCGGTGAGGCACCCGTCCTGGGTCAGGCGGAAACCCGTTGCGCCAGGCTGGAGTGGGCCGCGCGAGCTGCCGGGACGCCGTCGCCGGTCTGGCCGTAAAGCCAGTCGTTGTACCGGAAGTCGTTGTCCTTTCGGCTCTTGAAGAGCAGGTTGCGCAGAGTCCGGGCCAGTCCGGAGACGTGCCAGGATTCGCCCCAGATGCGGGCAGTGCGCTGGACCCGTGCCGTGCGGCCGGCGCGGACGTTGTTGAATTCCTTGATCGCGGCGTCCCAGCCTTCCGGGTTGACGCCGTCCGCGGTGAACACGGTGCCGCTGCTGGCGTCCTGCAGCACGGCGGCGTCCTCGAGCGCCTGGCAGGCACCCTGGGCCAGGTACTGCAGCATCGGGTGCGCCGCGTCGCCCATCAGCACCATCCGGCCGGCCACCCAGTTGTCGATCGGATCGCGATCGTACATGGGCCAGCGCATGCTGGTGCCCAGGTTCTTCAGTGCGTCCCGAACGGCCGGGACGCACTCCTGGTACGCCGCCTCAAGCTCGTCCACTCCCCCGTACTGCTCCTCGCCGCGTTCGAACGAGGCGGACTTGAAAACGGCCACGGTGTTCAGCAGCTTGCCCTTGCGCAGCGGGTACTGCACCAGGTGGCAATCCGGTCCGAGGTAGACGATGACGTCCTCGAGGTCAGCCTTGGGCGTGTTTTCGGTGATCGGCACGGTGCCCCGGTAGGCGACGTAGGCCGAGGGCACGGGTTGATCGTTGGCGACCAGCGGACGCAGCGTGGACTTGAGCCCGTCGGCACCGATCACGACGTCGGCCTCGTAGTCCACGCCGGCGGCCGTGTGGGCTACACCCCGGCCGTTCACGGTCTCCACACTCTCGACCATGACGTCGTTGACGAGCTTCACGCCCGCCGCCTCACAGCCCTCGAGCAACACCCGGTGCAGGTCGCTGCGGTGGATCACGACGTAGGGGGCTCCGTAGCGATCCTCGAATTCCCCGCCGAGGCTCTGGCGCGTGAGCTCCTCGCCGGTGACGGCGTCCCGGAACACCAGGTGCTTGGGCTGGACACCGATCTCCAGGGCCTTTTCCAGCAGACCCCAGCGCTTCAGGACGCGGGAGGCATTGGGTGCCATCTGCAGCCCGGCGCCGACCTCGCCGAATTCGGGGGCGCGCTCCACGAGGGTGACGTTGGCGCCGTTTTCCCGCAGCGCGAGGGCTCCGGCCAGTCCGGCCATTCCCCCTCCGATGACGAGGACATCGGTGGACGAGCCGTCGGTGGACAGGAAACTGGTGGATGGGGCGTGGTCAGACATTGCTTGCTCCTGTTGGTGAGGATGGGGGTGAGGATTTGGACTTGAGTTTGAGGCCGACGGCGGCCAGCAGGACCGCGGCGACGGCGGCAGCACCGGCGAAGGCGAGGAAATTGGAATTGACGCCCAGCCCGGCGGCCAGCAGGAGGCCGCCGATCTGGGGTGCGGCGACGGCGCCGATGCGGCCCGTCCCGAGCGCCCAGCCCAGCGCGGTTCCGCGCAGGTGCCCGGGATAGTGGCTCGCGACGGCCGCGATGATCAGGCACTGCGTGCCGTGGGTGCCGACGCCGGCGAGGACCAGCATGAGATAGACGACGGCGACCGGCGGTCCCGTCACCAGGACTAGGAGCCCGGCTGCGGCGACGGCTGCCGCGGCGATCGCCGTCGGGATCGGACCGAAGCGGGTTCCGGCCCAGGCCGTGATCACCGAGCCAGCTACCGCACCCAGGTTGAGGGCCAGGGCGAAGGTCAGTGCGGACCCCAGGTTGTAGCCGGCCAACTGCATGAGGTTGGGCAGCCAGGTGCCCAGCCCATACCAGGCGAACAGGGTGGCGATCGTCGCCAGGGCGAACAGCAGGCTGATTCCCAGATACGGGGCCCGGAGTAGCGACTTGAAGCCGATCGGCTCCCCGGGGTTTCGCCCGCTGCGGGCTGCTTTGCCTGTTGCGCTGCCTGTTGCGCTCACGGGAGCCAGCGTCTCCGGAAGGTATTTCAGTCCGAGCGGCACCACGACCATCAGTGCCAGCACGGCCACGAGGAACATGGACTCCCAGCCGAAGGCGGGGATCAGTTGGATGCCGACCAGGGCGGCGATGGACCCGCCGATCGGGACGCCGGACATCATCAGCGTGGCGACGGTGGACCGCCATTTGGTGGGGACCAGTTCGGCAACGAGGGCGTTGGCCGAGGGCACCAAACCGCCGAGTCCAATGCCCGCGAGGAGCCGCAGTCCCCCGAAAGCGGCCGCGTTCGGGGCGAAGGCGCAGAGGATGGTGAAAATCGAGAAGACGATGGCACAGCCGAGGATGGTGCGGCGGCGCCCCCAAGAGTCGGCCATCCGGCCGGCGAAGATCGCCCCGATCATCATGCCGACGAAAGCCATGGAACCGATGGTCCCGGCGGTGGCCTTGCTCAGGCCCCAGCCGGTCCCGGAGATTAGCGAGGACTGGACGGTGCCGTAGACGATCAGGTCGTAGCCGTCGAAGACTACCAACAACCAGCAGACGAGGACGGCCGCCGCCGAGCCCTTGGAGAACCGCGAGGCAGGCCCGTCAGCGGTGGTGGGGGCGGGGGCCCCCGGCGATAACCGTTGCGGCACTGCAACAGCGGAAGGTGTGTGATTCATGCCACTACTGTCGTGGCCGCCGCAGGTGAACGCCAATACAATTCTGATGTGCAGAACAATCCAACAGCCCGATCAGCCCGCAAGCCCGTGCAGAAACGGCCCACGTATTCAATCGAGGCGGTCGACAACGCGCTGCAGCTCCTCCAGCTGCTCCGCGACGGCGGGGCGCTCCGTCTCAAGGACGCCGCCGAGGAGCTGGGCGTGGCACCGTCCACCGCCCACCGCCTTTTGGCGATGCTGGTTTACCGGGGATTCGCCGTGCAGGATGAAACCCGCCGCTATGTCCCCGGGCCGGCCATGGGGGTCGGGCCGGCCGGACTGAGCTGGACCCGGCTGCTCCGCTCACTCGCCCAGCCGCACATGGAGCTGCTCTCGGCCCAACTCAACGAGACGGTCAACCTGATGGTCCGGGTGGGCACGAAAGTGCGCTTCCTGGCGACGGTGGAGGGCAGCAATGTGCTGCGGGTTGGTGACCGGCAAGGGACGGTGATGCCCGCCAACAAGACCTCCGGAGGCAAGGCCATGCTCGCGGAACTGGAACCGCCGATGATCGACCAGCTCTTCCGCAGCAACAACGCCGAGATCGGCGGGGACACCATCCCGGACAACGATTACCCGGCCTTCCTGCGCGAGCTTGAGTCGATCCGCGGCAACGGCTTCGCGGCCAATTTCGAAGGCACCGAGGAGGGCGTGAGCGCGCTCGGGATGGCTCTGCATAACCGGCG
Source organism: Arthrobacter sp. NPDC056886 (assembly GCF_042788715.1). NCBI lineage: Bacteria > Bacillati > Actinomycetota > Actinomycetes > Micrococcales > Micrococcaceae > Arthrobacter > Arthrobacter sp. NPDC056886. Next base: position 148,075 of record NZ_JBHUBT010000006.1, on the reverse strand, counting down.
CGGGCAGGTGGTCGGGGCGCTCAGCGTCGCCACTCCCGCGACCCGCTTCCGCCGGGTGTTCGACGCCGGACTCGTCCCCGCCCTGCGGGAAACCTGCCGGCAGCTGGAGATCGACATCGCGGCAAACCCGGCCGATCCTGACTGAGGGCCCTGGCGGCCAGACCCCTGGAATTCTGACCAGCAGAATATGTTGGGGGTCACATGCCGGCATCCGTAGAGTCGAACCACACCAAAGAACTGTTCTGACCTACCGAGGAGGCCCACGTGTCCATCAGCGCCGAGAACACGACGCACGAATCAGTGGCCGCGGGGCACGCTGCTCCGGAGCCGACGCCTGCTGAGGCTGCCCAGCTCAAAGAGCTGTACCGGGATTTTGACCGGGAGAACCTGATCCCGCTGTGGACCGAGATCGCGGACCTCATGCCGATGGTCCCGACGCCCAAGGCGGTCCCCCACGTCTGGCGGTGGAGCGACCTGTACCCGCTGGCCGCCCGCGCCGGGGATCTGGTCCCGGTAGGTCGCGGCGGCGAACGCCGGGCCATTGCCCTGGCCAACCCGGGCCTGCCCGGTACGCCGTACGCCACCCCCACGCTGTGGGCAGCCATCCAGTACCTCGGAGCCCGGGAGACCGCGCCCGAACACCGGCACTCGCAGAACGCGTTCCGCTTCGTCGTCGAGGGAGAAGGCGTCTGGACAGTGGTGAACGGGGACCCCGTGCGGATGTCCCGCGGCGACTTCCTGCTGACCCCGGGCTGGAACTTCCACGGCCACCACAACGACACCGATCAGCCCATGGCCTGGATCGACGGCCTGGACATCCCGTTCGCGCACTACGCCGACGCCGGCTTCTTTGAGTTCGGTACCGAGCGTGTCACCGACGAGGCCACCCCGGACATCTCCCGGTCCGAGCGGCTCTGGGCTCACCCGGGCCTGCGCCCGCTCTCCGGCCTGGACGACACCACCAGCTCCCCCATCGCGGCCTACCGCTGGGAACACACGGACCGCGCCCTGGCCGAGCAGTTGTTGCTGGAGGACGAGGGCCACCCGGCCACCGTGTCCCAGGGCCACGCCGCCGTCCGCTACACCAACCCCACCACGGGCGGGGATGTGATGCCGACCATCCGGGCCGAATTCCATCGCCTCCGCGCCGGCGCCGCCACCGAGGGCCTCCGCGAGGTCGGCTCCAGCGTCTGGCAGGTCTTCGAAGGGTCCGGCTCCGTGGTCCTGAACGGCGAAACCAGGATCCTGGCGAAGGGCGACCTCTTCGTCGTCCCGTCCTGGCAGGAATGGTCGCTGCAGGCGGACCTGCAGGCCGAAGCTGGCTCTCAAACTTCGTTTGACCTCTTCCGTTTCAGCGACGCCCCCATTTTCGAACGACTGAACTTCAACCGCACCTACATCGAAGGACGCAAGAACGCATGAGACTCCTCACCCTCCGCACCGGAAACGGCACCGGCACTGCAAATGGCACTGTGGCCGTCCGCCAGGACGGCGACACCCTGACCGAGATCGACGGCTTTGCCGACGTCGGCGAGCTGCTCCGCTCAAGTGACTGGGAGGCCACCGCGAAGGCAGCGAACGGCGCCACGCACCCGGCCGAAGGCGCGGACCTCGACGCCGTCGTCCCCTCCCCCGGCAAGATCATTTGCGTGGGCCACAACTACCGTAACCACATCAAGGAAATGGGCCGGGAAGTCCCCGAATTCCCCACCCTGTTCGCGAAGTATCAGGAGTCCCTGATCGGCCCGAACGATGACCTGGCCCTGCCGCAGGAATCCGACGCCGTGGACTGGGAAGCCGAACTCGCCGTCGTGATCGGCAAAAAGGGCCGCCGGATCAGCGAAGCCGACGCCGCAGACCACATTGCCGGCTACGCCGTGCTGAACGATGTCAGCATGCGCGACTACCAGTTCCGCACCATCCAGTGGCTGCAGGGCAAGACCTGGGAAAAGTCCACCCCGTTCGGGCCGGCCCTGGTCACCAAGGACGAATTCACGGCCGGGCCCCTGATGACCTCGGCGGTCGACGGCGAAATCCAGCAGCAGACCCCCACCGGCGACCTCGTCTTCACCCCCGAGTACTTGGTCTCCTACATCTCCACCATCATCACGCTGAACCCGGGCGATGTGATCGCCACCGGCACCCCCGGAGGCGTGGGCCACGCCCAGGACCCCAAGCGCTACCTGCAGGAGGGCCAGATCCTGGTCACCACCATCGAGGGACTGGGCCAGCTGAAGAACCGCGTGGTCAAGGAAGCCTGATGGTTGCACGCCAGGACCAGACCACGGACCCGGAACTGCTTGCGGCACTGCTGCAGGTTCGGCGCGGCACGGCGTTCTTCGCCCGCAAGCTCAACGAGCTGTCCGACGCGGAGCTCGACGGCGCGTCGCTGCTGCCGGGCTGGACCCGCCGCCACATCACCGCGCACATCGGCTACAACGCCCGGGCCATCGCGCGGCTGGTCGAGTGGGCGGCCACCGGCGTGGAAACCCCGATGTATGCCTCCACCGCGGTCCGGGACCACGAGATCGACTTCGGCGCCACGCTTAGCCCGATCGCGCTGCGGCACCTCTTTGACCACTCCGCCGTGCACCTGAACGTCGAATGGCGGGACCTGCCAGAGGACGCCTGGCACCACAAAGTCCGGACCATCCAGGGCCGGGAAGTGCCTGCCACCGAAACGGTCTGGATGCGCACCCGGGAAGTCTGGATGCACACCGTGGACCTGGCCAACGGCGCCAGCTTCGCCGACATCCCGGCATCCGTGCTCGAGCGGCTCCTCACGGACATCACCGGCGCCTGGAAGGCCCGCGGCACCGACGCCGGCCTGGTGGTCGAGGTAACGGACCGCGGCCTCACTTTCGGTGACACGACGTCGGACGCCGCCACGGTGGTCTCCGGACAATTGGCCGCAGTCGTGGAATGGGCCGCCGGCCGCGGCAGCAGCGGCGTGACAGCCGCAGGGCCCGGCGTTGCAGCCACTAGCGGTGAGGTTCCGGCCGCGCCTAAGTGGATCTGAGCCCGTCAATGCGCTGATGCCGCCGGTGCAGTCGGACGAAACCGCACACCAACAACCGCCGCCACGAAGTCGCGGCGCGATCTACACTGTCTGGATGGAGGCGACGGTCAGCGGAGTGCCTGTGCATTATGCCGAACACGGCAGCGGCACGCCGGTGCTAGCCCTGCACGGCGCCGGTGTGGATCATCGCGAGGTCGCCGGCGCCCTTGAGCCGATATTTCGTGACGTTCCCGGCTTTCGGCGGCTGTACCCGGACCTGCCGGGGATGGGCCGAACGCCGGCGCCCGAGACGATTAACAGCAACGATGACGTCCTGGAACTTCTGCTCGGCCTGATCGACAACACCATTGGCGATGAACCGTTTCTTGTCATGGGGCAGTCGTACGGCGGGTACTTAGCCCGCGCGGTTGCGAACCAGAGACCCCGGCAGGTGGTCGGGCTGGCGCTAATCTGCCCGGTTGGCGCGCACACCCGCAACGTGCCCGCACACGAGATTCTCGTTTCGTCGGCCGAGCTGACCGGCAAACTTAGCCCGGAGATCGAGGCCTCCTACCGCAGCTACTTCGTCGTGCAGACAGCTGAAACGCTGCGCCGGTTCCAGGAGTTTGTGGCGCCCGCAGAGTCACTCGTTGACGAGCCGGGCCTGATGCGGATCTTTTCGAAGTGGGAGCTACGGGATCGCCCGGAGGCTGCGGCTACCTATTCCCATCCTGTGTTAATTCTTGCAGGGCGCCAGGATGCCACGGCCGGGTACACGGACCCGTGGGAGCTGGTGGAGCACTACCCGCGCGCTACCTTTGCTGTACTCGATCGCGCCGGCCACGCGCTGTTGCACGAGCAACCCATCCTCACGCAGGCCCTGGTGGTTGAGTGGCTCGCGCGCGTCCGCGAGCACTCGGGGCCATGAACGGTCGGCTGGCTGCAACACCGCCCCTCGGTTCAGGACAGCAAACGATGGTGACGTGAGTTGCCGAGCTCGCGGAGTCGACGCCTAGGTCGCCCGGGGCTGGCGCATCCGTCGGCGGCGGACATTGGGACCGGGCTGGGGTCTGCCCCGCTAGGCCGCCAGGTTTGCGTCGCACAGCTGTTCTGCACGCCCGACCATGTGCCGGGGAACGTCCGAGTCCCGGCCGTGATCGCCCCGGCCGAGGAAGACCGCCGTACCTCGCGCCACGTCGGCAAGGTCCAGACCGCAGTCATGCATCAGTTGGACGGCACGTAGGTTGGGCGGAAGGTCAGCAATCACGCCCTCGGCGTTCAGGTAGACATGCCAGTCACCACGGGTGACGGACTCAATGTCACCGCCGACCAGGCCCTGCAGGGTTCGCAGGTCAGGTGTGAGGTTTTCGACCCGGACGGGTTCGCTGAAACGTGCCGGAACTATCAGTGCTGTACATGTGCTCATCATTTTTGATCACCATGTATAACAACGGTGTAGTTCCTGGTGTTCCGCATCGGTTCCGCATGAGCCCCGGCTGAAGAGAAATGCGGTAAGAAATGCGTTTCACTTAAGGGAGATGCGTCAGCCATGGCGTCCCGTCCGTTCAACCAGTGTCAAAAGTGGACCCGTCAGGCTCTCGTCGAGGAACTCCGGGGGGCTCTAGGTGAAGGCGAACGATAGACTCCCGCCAAAAGCGCGGCGGCTGGTGAAGTGGGCGTCGATCGGATTCCTCGGGGCCGTGGTCCTGGACTTTGCCCTGATGACATTTCTCGACTTCTGGACGGCGTTCTACATTGCCCTCGGCCTGTACCTGGCGTTTGTCGGTCCATTAGACGCGGCCGCGCAAAAGGAACGAATCAAGATGCTGCACAACCGGAACCGCGGGCTGGACAGGTGAAGCCGGCCCGCGCTCCACTGCTCCCAGGCCTGCGCGACGAAGGCGACCTCGCCACCACTTCGCGCGCATTGTTCGCGGACTGGCAGGGACGGCACGGCGCCGACTAATTGCGGTTCGGGTGCGCGGTGAGGTATTCGCGGAGGCCCGGGATGGCATAGCTCACGCGTCCGTGCCCCGATGCTTCGATGAGTCCGGCGTCGATGAGGCGGGTCCGGTAGTTGCCGACGGCGTTCGGCCGCAGGCCGGTGCGGTTGCCGATATCCAGCGTTGCCGAAGGGCCAGAGTCTTCCGCCATGGCCTGGAGGAAGTCGCGGTCTCTGGCGGAGGTGGTGGACAGCGCAGCCTCGACGACCATGCGTTCGTTGCGCCGCCGGGCAGCGGTCACTGCGCGGTGGGCCGCGGCGGCGTCGAGACTGTAGCCCGCTCTTTCGGCCTCCTGCCAGAGGTGATAGCCGACGAGCTGGATGAGGAAGGGGTAGCCTCCGGTTGCTTCGGCAGCAGCCTTGGCCAGGTGCGGGGACAGCCCTATGCCTGCGCCGGCGAAGGTTTCGGAGAAGGAGCGTTCGACTTCGGCGATGGATGCGGCGTGGAGATCGATGCGGTCTGCCCGTCGAAGGAAGGTGGCCACGCCTTCGTTGAGCAGATCAGATACGGCGGCGGGAAGGCCGGCAAAGACGAGTCCGATGGGGAGGCCTTCGCGGATGAAGTGCTGAACGTCGGCGGCGAGGCGTGAGAGGTCGGGCCTGTCGGCGGCGTGGATCTCGTCGACCGTGATGATCAGCCCCGTGCCCTCAGCGGCCAGGAGCCGCAGGAGGGTCACTCCACGGGCACGCCAGTCGACCTGTTCTTCAGGACCGAGCTGGGTGGTGACAGAGAACCCTGCCAACGACACTGCCGTGATTCGCCGCCCAGTGGGCCCGTCTCCAAGATCGTCCGTCAGCCGGCGCATGGATTCCCCGATTCGCCCGACAAAGCCGGTGGTGGCCGTTTCGGAGATGACCGCCCAGCCGCTGCGGAGCGCCAGATCTTCTGCAGCACCGAGCATCACGGTCTTGCCAATGCCCCGGGCCCCGGTGAAGATGGTCAGCAGGCCGGGTGCTCCTGACCCGATGCGCAGTCCATAGGCGAATTCGTCCAGGACTCCCCCGCGGCCGATAAGGTCTGGTGGTGTTGCTCCCGCTGTGGGTCGAAAAGGGTTCTCCACACCAGCTCCTGTGAATCTTTGTGTATCTTGTGAATCTTGTGAATTTCCATCTTAGCTCCGCCCGTGCCCCAAAGCTGACTGCCTCTAAACCGTTTCGCGCCAGGGAGGGCACTGGCATGCTTGTGGGGTGACATCGGTCTCGACGGACAGCCAACGTACCGCGCTCAGTTGGAAGCTGCTGCCAGCGGTGCTGGTCTCGCTGTCCGGAGTGGCGCTGTTCTGCGTCGGGAATGACCCGCTTGGCTACGGCGGGCTTGCCATCGGCCTGGCCACAGCGGCTTTCATCGACCGCGAGTTGACGCGGCACCTCGCGCTGATCGCGGCGGGCATGGTCATCATCAGCATGGTGGCTCTGAACGCTGACCTGAGTATCCAACACATGATCCTCATGGGCAGTGCCCTCGCCCTGGCCGTGCTGGTTCCGTGGCTGGTGTCTCGGTTCGTCTACCGCGAGAGGATCATCAAATTTCCGGTGAACACCGGCCGTAGATGGCCGTTGATCGCGAGGTTGTACCTGATCGGCGTGGTCCTGCTCGGATACTTCATCCTGCCCGCCTACCTGATCAGCACCGGCGTGTACCAAAACTGGCCGGACCCATCTGACCCAACGACCTTCTGGCGGCTCTTTCTCGGAGTGAACGCCGTTGGAATCTGGGACGAGCTGTTCTTCATCTGCACCGCCTTCGCACTGCTGCGACGGCATTTTCCAGACTGGCTGGCCAACATCCTTCAAGCCGTGATCTTTTCATCCTTTCTTTGGGAGATCGGCTACCAGGCGTGGGGTCCACTTCTGACGTTTCCGTTCGCGTTGCTGCAGGGCTACACCTTCAAGCTGACGAAGTCCCTCACCTACGTTGTGACCGTGCACCTGACGTTCGACTTCGTGCTGTTCCTCGCGCTGGTGCACGCCCACAACCGCGACTGGCTGCCGATCTTCCTGTACTGAGTCCGCGGTCGCCGGGAAGGCCGGCGACCGCGGCTTCACCCCCGGGCCGGTCAGGCGCCTTCGGTGCCGGTGAATTTCTTGCGGTCGATGGTGATGAGAAGCAGTGCGACCGGGACGATCAGGATTGCCACGCCCGCAGCCCAAAGGAAGACCGCCGCGTAGCCGCTCGAGAGGGCCGCGGGTGATACGCCGCCGGCCGTGGCCGCTGCTGCGATGGTGCTGAACAGGGCGATTCCCAGGGAGCCGCCGATCTGCTGCGAGGCGTTGACCAAGGCACTGGCGACACCGGAATCATCCTTGTCCACGCCGAACAGGGCCAGATTCTGCATCGGTACGAACACCATGCCCAGCCCCACGCCCATGAGAAGCAATGCGGGCAACATGTTGACGACGTAGTTGCCCTCGGCGCCGACCTGAGTGAGCCAGAGCATGGCAGCCGCCATGAAGATCGGGCCCGTGGCCGTCGGGATCTTGGCGCCCAGTTTCGGCAGGTTCTTCGCGACGAGGCCCGCCGTGATGATCAGCGCCACCGTCATGGGCAGGGAAGCAAGGCCGGCGAGGAACGGCGCGAAGCCAAGCACGATCTGGATGTAGAAGTTGATGAAGAGTATGCCGCCAATCAGGACCGCCCCGGACAGGAAAGAGGCCAGGAACGCTGCTCCGCGGTTGCGCTCGGTGGCCACGCGCAGCGGCAGAAGCGGATGCCTGACTGTGGCCTCGATCCGCACAAAGAGAGCCATGAGAAAGACGCCAGCTGCAATGAATCCCCACGCTTCGGGGGCATCCCAGCCGTGCTCGGCATTAGTGAAGCCGTACACAAGGGACCCCAGGCCGAGGGCGGCCAGGATGACTCCGGGCCAGTCGTATTTGGTGGACCCCTGGGCCTTGCTTTCAGTCACCAGGAAGCACACGCCGGCGAGGGCGATGATGGCGATCGGCACGTTCACGAAGAAGCACCAGCGCCACGTCACGTGTTCTGTCAGGAACCCGCCCAGCAGGACGCCGACGGCGGCACCGACGCCGGTGATGGAGCCGAAGATCGCGAACGCCGTGCCGCGATCCTTTCCGCCCGGGAAGGCGACAGTCAGCAGCGCCAGGGCAGCGGGGGCCAGCAGCGCAGCGAAGATACCCTGCAGGGCGCGTGCGCCGATCAGTTCCCACGGCTGTTGTGCGATGCCGCCGATCAGGGACGCGGCGGCGAAGCCTACGGCGGCCACGATGAAGGTCCGTTTGCGGCCGCAGAAGTCCGCGATTCGGCCGCCGAGCAGCAGGAAAGCGCCGAAGGCCAGGGCGTAGGCCGTGATGACCCAGGAACGCGTCGAGTCGTTGATCCCCATCTCGATCTGGAGACGCGGCAGTGCCAGGTTCACGATGGTGCCGTCCAGGACCACCATGAACTGCGCGAGGGCCAGGAACACCAGCGCCCACCAGACCCTCCTGGGCCTGCCCGCCTGCTCTACGCCCTCAACTGCTAACTGTGTTGCCATGCCCACGTTCATCCTCCAGAGTAGTAATACTTATAAAAGTATAACTACTGTGGAGGAGTGCTTACGGTATCGAATGGGTGTGATGCGCCTTACTCGGGCTCGGCGAGAATGGAGGCGAGACGCTGCAGTGCCGGCAGGCTTGCGGCGATTTGATCGCGTTCCTCGGGCAGCAGCCGGGAACTCGCCGAGATCAGCGCTTCCGCCCAGGCGCCCTCGAGCAGCGCCTTGATCCGCTGGGATTCTGCGGTGGGATGAAGGGCGACGTAGCGCTTGTCTGCGGCGTCACGGGTGCGGGTCACGAGGCCCGCGGCCACCAGTTCCCGGAGCTGGACGCTAACGTTGCTGAACTGCCGGCCGAGGCGCGAGGCAACGTCCGCGACGGTGATGCCGGGATGGTTCTCGATGACCCGGAGGATTTCCAGCACGCCGTTCGACAGCGGCCGGACGCCGGTGTCATTGTGCGATTTCCGGCGAATATCGGCGGAAATGTCTATCACTGAGACGGCAAGGGAACGGTGGTCCACAGCCTTTGCCGGCCCGTCAGCTACGCCAATACTTTCCATTGCATAAGCATAGGCTTCCCCGTTACGCGACGGCCGGCCTAGCCCTCAGCGCACAGCAGGTGGTACCAGTTGTCGGCAAGCACCTCGAGGGCGTGTTCGCGGTTTGGTTCAAACTTGCGGCGTGTCCACAGCGTGGCTACGTAGTCCAGTGAGGTGAAGGCGAGGGTTCCGCGGATGTGGTGCGTCTCGTCCGAGAAGCGCCCGGCCAGCTTCATCCCGCGGACCAGGTCGGAAATGACCTCCTCATGCCATCCGTCAACCATGGCGCGCACCTCACGGTCGACGGCGGCGGCCTCGTCGAGCACGTCGAGGTAGGGGCGGAAGACCGGCCAGAGCGCCGCCCGTGACTCCAGCCAGGCCAGGATGCCCGGCAGCTCGCCCGCGCGCACCACGTCAACAAGGTCCGGCGCGGTGGAGCCGCTCCCCGGGGCGTCGGCACGGTCCAGCACCGCGTTGACCCGGGCCATGAAGTCCCTCATCAGGTCTACGCGTGAGGGGTAATAGGCGTAGAAGGTGGCCCTGGTGGTGCCGGCCGCCGCGGCGATCTCGTCGATGGTGGTCGGGGCATAGCCCTTCTCGGTAAAGAGCTCTAGCGCGCGCTCCACAATCATGTCGCGGGTGAGTTTCTTCTGGGCTTCTCTCAACGACGACATAGATCAATCCTAGCGGTGGCGTGGCGTCAAACCGGGGCGGGTGCGTTCGGACGCAGCGCGGCCGGACCGGCGTCGGCCAGCCGGCGAAGTTTGGGGATCGGGATCCGGTAGTTGACCGCGGCGGCGGTCCCGGAACCATCCGCGTTGTCCCAGCGCAGGAGCACTGACCCGTTTTCCCCGCCCGGCTCGCAATAGTCGGGCGCACCCGCCACCGGCGTGAAGCCGACCGCCTTGAGCGACAACCCGAAGCCCTCCGTCCAAAAATAGGGCTGGAAGTTGAACTCGGGTGCGGCATCGCCATCGAGCAGGCCGACGGCCGCGACCTTGGCCTGGTCGATGGCACTCGTCCACAGGGGAACCCGCTGCACGCCGCGTCGGGTCGGGAAGAACGCCACGTCGCCGGCCGCCACGATGTCCGGCCGGACCCTGCCGCGAGAGTCGACGCGCAGCGACCCATCGGTGAGCAGTTCTGAGCCGGACAGCCAGTCAATGTTCGGCTCATCGCCGACGGCGGTGACCACAAGATCCGCCTCAAGTTCGGTGCCGTCGGCCAGGACAACTTTGGCCCCGGCGCCGTGATCGGCCAGTCGGGCCTTCCCGCCGCGGACCACCCGCAGTCCGCGCCGGATGGCGGCGGAAGTGAAGAGGTCGGCGAGATGGTCGCCAAGCTGACGCGACAGTGGCTTGGCGTCGGAGACGAGGGTGACGTCGCAGCCCACGTGCAGGCACCCGGACGCGACCTCCATGCCGAGCGGTCCCCCGCCGACCACGATGACCGAGGGCCGCGACGCAACGCGCTCCTTGAGAAAGATCGCATCCTCGATGGTGCGCAGGGTGAACTCCCGGGGGGAGCCGTCCTGTCGCGGTCCTCCTGCTCCTTGCCCGGCTGCTCCGTGCCGGGGGCCGAGGCGCTTCGCCCGGGAACCGGAGGCGATGACGAGGCCGTCGTACGGCAGCTCACCGCCCCCGTCCAGGCGCACCAGCCGGGCGTCGACGTCCAGACCCGTGGCGCTCACGCCGAGCAGTTCCGTTGCCTCGTGGGTGGGTGCGGGGAGCGCGTGCGCCTGGAGGGCATCAGCACCGTTCCTGTCGACTTTGCTTCCGTCGACACCGCTCTCCTCGATATTGTGCAGCAGCGCCTTGGACAGGGCTGGCCGGCTGTAGGGATGGTGCCGCTCGGAGCCCACCACAGTGAGCTCACCGTCGAAGCCGGCCGAGCGCAGCGAGTCGCAGGCCGTGAGTCCTGCGATGCCGTTGCCGACCACCACTATCCTGCGCATGCTCATGCCGCCTCCAGCCGCAGCGCGGCCACCGGGCAGACCCGGACGGCCGCTTTGGCGGCGTCGAGCTCGGGGCCGTCCACATCGGCGATGTCGATGACCAGCTCGCCGTCGTCGTCCAAATGCATCAGCCGCGGGGCGGCTTCCTCGCAAAGGCCGTGACCTTCGCAGCGCGGCCGGTCGAGTTCGATTCTCATGCTGCCACCACCTTGCCGACCTGGAGCAGCTCGAAGCTCCGGGTGATGTTGCCCGGCTCCCGGACCTCGTCTGAGATCGTCAGGGTTTTCACCCGGCGGGCAAGGGCCTCGATGATCGCGTGCGCTTCGAGTTTCGCCAGGCCTTGGCCGGCGCAGCCGTGCGGCCCGTAGCCGAAGGAGAGGTGGTCCACCGGGTTCCGCACGATGTCAAAGGTGTCGGGATTCTCGTAGTGCCGCGGGTCCCTGTTGCCGGCACCAAAGAGGATGCCCACCTGGGCGCCGGCAGGAATAGTGACTCCGTCGATCTCGACGTCGCGCGTGGCTTTGCGGCCCCAGATGTGGACCGGCGCCCAGTAGCGCAGCACCTCGGCGAAAGCCGCGGGGACAAGTTCCGGGTTCTTCCTGACCAGCTCGAACTGCTCGGGATGGTGGCCGAACAGCGCAACAATGTTCCCAATCGAGGCGATGGTCGTGTCGACGCCGGCACCCAGGTACTGGTGAATGATGTGCCCCGCAGAGCCTTGAGGGATGTCGCCGCGGGTCTCGGCGTCGAAGATTCCGCGGCCGATTGAGCCGGGGGTGAGATCTTCGGCGGTGACCGAGGAGCACCAGCCGTAGAGCTCGCCGGCGATCGGGAAGCACTCCTGCGTGCGCTGGTTCAGCGGGCCGATGACCTGCATCGCGGCCTGGCCCCAGCGCAGCATGTTGTCCTTGACGTGTCCGCTGAAGCCAATAAGATCGGCAACTATTTCGATCGGGAAGGCCCGTGCCAGGGCATCGATGGCCTCGAAGCTGCCGCTGGCGGCGAGCTCGGCGACGAGCTTGTCGGCCTTCTCATCGATGGTGACCTTCAGGCCGCGGAGTGCGCGGGGGGTGAGGTTCTGCGACAGCGTGGCGCGGAGCTGCGTGTGGATGGGCGGGTCGGAGGCAAGCGAGGTGCCCTGCAGCGCCTCGTTCACCATGGGGTTGAAGCCGATGCTGGTGGACGAGAAGGTTTCCGGATCGCCGAGTGCGTCGCGGATGGTGTCGTAGCGCGTCAGGACGTACAGGTCGTTCTTGGGGAGGTGGACCACCGCGGCCTGCTCGCGGAGCGAGGCATATGTGGGATAGGGGTCAACAAGGATGTCGTCATCCCAGATGTCGATGTCGGATTCAATCGGTGCAGTCATGGTGTTCTCCTTGTGGAGGATCAGTGGTGTGGAGGATCAGTGGTGTGAAGGATTAGTGGTGGGGGCGAGGCCGTCAGTTCAGACGGCGGCCTCGGCAGTGGTCGCAGCGTTCTCGGTGGGCTCCGCGCTGTCATCGGGCGTGGGCGCCGAGGAGCGTGCGGAAATGAAGAGGGTAAGAACGGCGGAGAGGGTCGCCGCGATGCCCGCGGCGAGGTACACAGTCTGGAAGCCCTGGCCGAGGGAGGTCCCCGCCACGCCCTGGATCTGCTGCTTCGCGGAGGTAAGGGCGTTGACCATGCCGTCAACGGCCTGAGCGGGTGCACCGCTGGCGGTTGCCTGGCCGGAGAACTGCGCGATGACGCCATCCCAGCCTGAGAGGTAGCCCAGTGGCGGCACGTTCGACAGCCCGGCGACGGCCTCGGCAGGCAGCCCTGCCCCGCCGAGGATCGCTGCGAGGGGTCCTGCGAAGACGGTGGCTCCGATTCCGAACGCGATGGCTGAGCCGATGACCGGGCCCAAGGCGAAACCGAGGTCGCGCAGGAGGTTGGTGGTGGCAGAGGCCATGCCGATGTGCTGCGGCTGCACGGTGTTGATGGCGACGGCAGTGATGGAGCCGACCGTGAGCGCGAACCCGATGCCCAGCATCAAGAGCGGCGGGATGAACGCCGTCCAGGGAGTTCCGCCGAAGGCCTCCGGCGTGCCCAGGGAGAACGTCGACAGCCAGTAGGCGGAGAGGGCCATGAAGGCGAAGCCTGCCGTGAGCACCCAGCGCGGGGCCACGTGGTGGATGAGCCAACCCACCACCGGGATGAAGGCGAATGCCGGTCCCTGAATGAAGACGAACAGCACACCGACCTTCCAGGCTTCGGCCAGGGCGAGCCCGCCGACGGCGACACTCGTGCTGAAACAGACCGCAAGGAAGGCGAACATGCCGGTCACCGCGACGACCCCTGTAATCGAGTAAGCGCTGTTCCTGAACAGGGAGAGGTGGATGAGCGGCTGCTTGGTCCGCATCTCGATGACGACGAAGACGACCAGGAGGAGGCCGCCGCCAACATAGCTGGCGATCACCTCAGGGCTGCTGAAGCCGGCGTCGACCGCCTGAACGGTGGCGAAGAGGACGGCGATCAGGCCGAGCGCGAGGGTAATCTGGCCGGGCAGGTCCAGCTTGCGTCCCTCGGCAGCAGCGGAGTCCAATGCCTTGACCGCAACGATGAGGACGGCGACGGCGATCGCGGCGGCAATGTAGTACGCCACGCGCCAACCGCTGAAGACGTTGGGCGCGCCTGCCGCCGGACCCGCCACGGTGAAGGCCTGGGCCGTCAAGCCCGCCAGCATCGGTGAGATCACCGCACCCAGCGACAAGAACCCTGCCCATGTGGCGATAACTTTGGCCCGGGCGCGATGGTCCGGGGTGATCGCCGCGATCATGGACAGCGAAATGGGGAAGAGTATGCCCGCCCCGATGCCGCCGACTGCCTGTGCCGCGATCATCATTTCGGTGGTGGACGCCAGCGCCGCCAAGACCGAGCCGGCGACGCTGACCAGGGCGCCCGCGTACAGCAGCTTCTTGCGGCCGAACAGGTCGCCCAAGAGCCCCCAGCTGAGCTCGAACACCACGATGCCCATCATGAACATGCCCGCGATCCAGGTCAGGCCTGCGCCCGAGGTATGGAACTCCACGGCAAAGGTGCCGTTGAGCGCGCCCGGCAGGGCATTGGTGATTTGGGCGAGGGTGACCGCGCTGTAGGCGGCTACGAAGGTGGCCCGTACAGAGCCACGGCTCGACGCTGTGCTGGTCTGGGCAGTCTTGGTTTGACTCATCGATGAAACTCCCTTGTTTCTGGTGGACTCTCCGGTGGCGCGGCAGAACTGGCGCGCTACCGGGCAAGAGCCGGCCGGCCGGAGATGGATGTGGTGTTCCCCACAGTTTGGTATCAACGTTTACACGCTGTCAAGAGTATTTACGCAACGTTTACTACGTGAACGCTCTAATAAAATCACGCTGACTATTTCTTTGACACCGTGTAAAGAAATATGTGATGCTGGCTACACCGCAACGGAGCGCCGGCATGGCCAAGCTCCGTGGCGCCCTGCATTCAGACCCCGAACTTCAAGGGAGAACCCACGTGAGTCACCCCACACCCGCCGTGATCGGCGACGCAGTCCTCGCCCCGGCCGGGCAAACCGTCAATACGGTCCTGGGTCCGGTCCCTGCTTCCGAAATGGGGGTTGTCGCGGTCCATGAAGCCTTGTTGTCGGTGCTCCCCGGCGCCCAGTACGCCCCGGACATCTCGATGGACCGGGCGGAGATCTTCGAGGCCCTGGCCGCGAAACTTGCGGACTTCCGCGAGCACGGCGGGCAGACGATCGTCGACAGCACCGGCATGTTCCACGGACGCGACCTCAAGCTCTACGAGGCGCTCTCCCGCTTCACCGGCGTGCACATCATCGCCTCCACCGGCCTGGGTCCGGAGGAGGAACTTGGCGGATACTTCCTGACGCCGCAGACCAACCCGCCTACCCCTTGGCCGGCCGAAAAGTTCGGCGATCTCTTCGGCAAAGAGGTCACCGAGGGGATGGTGGTTCCGCGGGTGGAGCGCCGCGCCCCCGCTGGCGTCGTCGCTACCATCGCCGACCGCGGCGGCATGACCCCGACCGAGGAAAGCCTGTTCCGTGGCGCCGCCCGCGCCGCCAAAAGCACCGGCGTCCCTGTCTCCATCCGCTTCGGCGCCGATGCCCTCCACGATCTGGACATCGTTCTGGATGAGCAGATCGAGGCCGACCGGGTGCTCGTCGGCGACCTGGACCGCAGGGATGCCGCCGGCTCCGCCGTCGAGGTGGCCAGCCGCGGATCCTTCGTCGGCATCGACCACGTGGGCCTGAACGACCACGCGGACTACCTCACCGACCACGACCGCGCCGAACTGGTGCTCGAGCTCGTCAGGGCCGGCCATGCCGACAAGATCATCCTGTCGGGCAACTCGATCGGCGTGGCCAAGGGCCTGCCGGAGTACAACCTGCCCTACAGCCACGTCCTGACCACGTTCGTGCCCTTCCTCAAGGCCAACGGCCTGAGCGAGGAAGACTCCCGGCGCATTCTCGTGGACAACCCGCGCAACCTGCTGACCGTGCGCTAAGCACACGTCCGCCCACACACAACAAGCTTTCGAACCCCTGAGGTGAACGAAATGACCAAGGTCAACACAGTGCTGGGAACCATCCCGGCCGAAGAACTGGAAATCGTGGCGGTCCACGAACACATCGGCTACGGAATGCCCGGGTCCGAGCTCGACACCAAGTGGTGGAAGTCGCCGGAGCAGGCCTACGAGGAGACCGTGCCGAAGCTGCGGAAATTCCGCGAATACGGCGGCGGTACTTTCGTGGACGCCACGGGCATCTGCAACGGCCGCGACGTCGATTACTACAAGTCCCTGTCCCAGAAGACGGGCGTGCACATCGTGGCCTGCACCGGGTTCGTTGGCGGCGACACCGCCCTGCCGCACTTCTCCCGTGCAACCGTGGACTACCTCGCGAAGGTATTCATCCACGAGATCACGGTCGGCATCGGCAACACGGGCGCCAAGGCCGGCGTCATCAAGGTCGGCGTGAGCCGCGGCGGAAAAATGACGGACCTGGACAAACGCATCTACCGGGCCGCGGCCCGTGCCGCCGTCGTCACCGGTGCGCCGGTCCTGACCCACCTGGCCATCGACCCCGAACCCGCAGTGAACATCTTCAACGAGGAGGGCCTCCCGCTGGACCGTGTGCTGTTCGGCCACGCCGACGACGGACTGAACTCTCCGGTCACCCCGCACGATTGGATCTACGATCAGGGCGGCCGCATCGGGTTCGACACCTTCGGCTACGACCTCGAACTGCCGGATCCGCCGTTTTGGGGCCGCAAGCGCGCTGAACGCATGGAGCACTTCGTCAACCTCGTGAACAAAGGCTACGCGGACAAGCTCCTTGTCTCGGCCGACGCGAACTGCAGCCCCCTGGGCTGGCCGGGCGTTAAGGGCCACACCATCAACTACATCTTCGAGGACATGATCCCCGACATGCGCGCAGCCGGCATCGACGACGCCACCCTCAAACTCCTGCTCGAGGACAACCCGGCCGAGTTCCTGTCGCTGCACGGCTGACCCGGACAGACACCACAACGTACCCGTCCCCAGAAATGGCCCGGGCCAAGAACAGTCAAGAGAGAGACAAAACCATGAAGGCTTCGGAAATCAAGAACCTGAACATCGCCATTGTCGGTGCGGGGTACGGCGGTGCGGCGGCAGCCAAAGCCCTGAGCCTGCTCGGCGCGAACGTCACCGTGTACGAGCAGGCGTCCCAGATGCGGGAGGTCGGCGCCGGCATCGGCCTGCGTCCGGCCACCATGGACCGGTTCAGCCAGTGGGGGATCTTCGACGCGATCGCAAAGGTCAGTTCGCCAAGCGACTACTTCGAAATCCTCACTGCCGAAAGTGAACCGATCATGAAGGACACCTGGCCGGAGTTCGGCGAGCAGACCCAGACCTACCTCATCCACCGCGGCGACTTCATCGAGGCTCTCCTTGGCGTCCTCCCCGACGGCATGGTGCAGCTCGGCCACAGGCTGGAAACCATCGAGGACAAGGGTGGCTGCTCCGTCCTGACCTTCACCAACGGCACGACCGTCGAGGCCGACCTGGTGGTCGGCGCCGACGGCATCAAGTCCGTGGTGCGCGAGCAGCTCTTCAGCGACAAAGGCCCGGTGTTCTCCGGCGAACATGCCTACCGTGCCGTGATATCCGCCGACGACGCCCACGGCCTGGTGGTCGACGACAACCTGCGGATGTACATCGGAAAGGGCACCAAGGTCTACCTGCTGCCCCTGCGCCACCGCAACCAGGTGTCCTTCGACATCACCGCCCTGAACCCGGACGGTACGTGGGCACCCGAGGTAACCAAGCAGGACCTCGTGGCCACCGTGGACGGCTTCGACCAGCGGCTGGTGAACATCACCCGCGGCCTCGACATGGACACAGTGAACATCCGTGCGGTCTACGACATCGACCCCCTCGACACGTGGCACACCGGCTCCGTGGTCCTCATGGGCGATGCGGCGCACTCCATGCTGCACCACCAGGGACAGGGCGCGAACTCTGCCATTGAGGACGCCGGAGCCCTGGCCGACGCCCTGGCCCAGGCGGGCTCGGTCAAGGAGGCTCTGGCCCTGTTCCAGTCGACCCGCAAGCCGGTGACGGACGAACTGCAGCGTATCTCGCGGCAGGGGTGGTCCGAGGAAGAAGTCGACGACGTCTTCCCTGGTCAGAAGCCCACGTCCCAGAAGGCGCCGTCCCAAGAAGCCGCCAGCATACACGCACCCGCACAGGCGAAGGGCTGAACGCCATGACGATCCACCCTGAAATTGCCAAGATCCTCGCAACTTTGCCGGCACCCGATGGTTCTCCCCTGAACCCCGAAGCCATGCGCGCAGGCGAGGCCGCCCAGGTTCCCCCGCCGGAGGTGCGCTTCCCGCTGCACTCTGTCCAGGATGCCACGGCAGTGACGCCATCGGGCGAGGTGCCCGTGCGGATCTACACGCCGGCCGAGGCCGACGCTTACGGCCTGCTGGTGTATTTCCACGGCGGCGCGTTCTTCCTGGGCAGCCTGGACACGCACGACCACGTCGCGCGATCCCTGGCAAAGGAAACGGGCCATAAGGTCATCTCGGTCGGCTATCGGCTGGCTCCCGAAGCCTCCTTCCCGGCCGGCCTTGACGACTGCTACGGCGTGGTCCGCTGGGCCGCCGAGCAGGGCGGCAACCTGGGCTGGGACGGAAAGAACCTCGCTGTCGCGGGGGACAGTTCCGGCGGCAACTTCGTGGCCGCCGTGACCGCGAGGGCCCACGATGACGGGTTCTCTGCCATCACCCACCAGATCCTGTTCTACCCCTCGCTGGACCTGGACTTCGACGTCGACCGCTACGCGTCGCTGCGGGAGAACGCCGAAGGATACGGACTGGAGACGGCGGGTTTGTTGCCGTTCAATTCCTTCTACCTCGAGAGCGGCGCGGACCCGGCGGATCCGCTCGTCTCCCCCATCAAGCGCCAGGACCTCGCCGGTCTGCCGCCGGCCCTGGTCATCACCGCGGAGCACGACCCCCTGCGGGACGAGGGCGAGCTCTACGGCCTGCGCCTCAGGGAGGCCGGCGTGGACGCGTTCGTCAGCCGCTACGAGGGGGCCAATCACGGCTTCATCCAGAACTTCTCCTGGATTCCGGAGTTCTACGGGCCGTTCGAAGAGACCGCTGCCTTCCTTGGCGGGAGCATCGGGCTTAACGGGAACGCAGGGCTTAAAGGGAGTGCAGCGCAATGACCGCGCCGGTCGCCGTTCACCCGCTTGTCTCCCCGTGGGGGAGGTTCGGTCTCTACAGCTTCTTCATCGACGCCCCGGAACCCGCGATCGTGGACACGGGAATCGCGTCCTCCCCCGCCGAAGGCATGGTGCCGGCACTGGCGGCGATCGGCCGCAGGATCGAAGACGTCCGCTGGATCCTGCTGACCCACGGACACATCGACCACATCGGCGGCGCGTACGCCTTGTGGGAGCTCACCGGACGGCGCGCGCAGGTGGTCATCCACGAGGCGGACGCACCGATGTTGCGCTCCCGCCGGGCGCACGTGGACGAATATCTCGACGGACGGGCGCAGTACCTGGATGACCCCGACGGCGAGGCGAAGCTGACCGAGGCCACGAACGCTGTCATCTCGGGCGAGATGGAGCCTACGCTGCTGGTGCGTGGCGGCGAGACCATCTCACTCGGCGGCGACGTCACCGTCACCGCGCACTCGATTCCGGGCCACACCCGCGGATCCGTAGCGTACGTCATCAACGGGCAAAACGACGTGTTCGTCGGCGATGCCGTGCAGGTCCACGGTGCCGCCAACGGCTTCCCCGGATTCGTGGACCCGGCCGGCTACCGCGCCAGCCTGGAGTACCTCCGCGACCAGATCCGTCCGCGGCACCTTTACCTGGGCCACCCGTACCGCCGCGCGGACGGCACGCCCTACGGGGTGGAACTCGACGCCGGGCAGGCCCAGGAAGCGCTTCAGGGGAGCCTGGAGATCGAAGCCCGCGTCAATAACGCGGCCCACGACTGCTGGTCTGCCGGGCTGCAGGAAACAGAATCACCGTACTCGCCCTTCTCCCGCGTAGCCGAGGACCTCGGTTACGCCGGGGACCCCACCCTGGAGCCGTCCCCGTTCTTCACGACGCTGAACGGCTACCGCACCACATTCGACCACATGACCGAAGACGAGGAGATCAGAACTCATGGATGACTTCCAGCTGCTGAATGCCGGTGGTGAGAAGATTGCCGTTCGCAAGGACCTGCGGGTCCCCATGCGGGACGGCGTCGAGCTCGCCGCGGACGCCTACCAGGGCACTGAGGACACGCCGCGGCCCGCGCTGGTTGCGCTGAGCCCTTACGGCAAGGAGCTGCAGGCCCTGGCCCTGACCACCCCGCCACAGCGGCGGCCCAGCCCGATGTGGGACGGCTGCATTGAGGCCGGCGACATTGCCCGCATCGTCAAGGAGGACTACGTCCATGTCATCGGCGACCTGCGCGGCTCCGGGCATTCCGGCGGCGAGCACATCGGCAATTACAACGCCGGCGGGGTCTCACTTGGCCAGGACGCGTACGACTTCATCGAGTGGGTCGCCGAACAGCCCTGGTGCGACGGCAACGTCGGCATGGTCGGCATCTCCTACTTCGGGTCCATGCAGGTGCTGGCCGCGGCCGAGCGCCCGCCGCACCTGAAGGCGATCTTCGTCTCCGGCGGGCACTACGACTTCTACGAGACCACCTACCACGGCGGTGTCATGTGGTTCATGCCGCGGGCCGCCCGCGAGGGCCGCGGCGGCGACTCCGGCTGGGCCTTCACCGACAACGTCAAGTCCCGCATGATCGAGAAGCACTCCCCCGAGGAACTCAAGCAGCTCGTCGCCAAGCGCCTGGAGGATCCCGACGTCGCCGCGTGGCCAAACCTGGTCCATGTCCTGCACTATCCGAAGAACCACGAAGCCTGGTTCGACATCGTGATGAACGAACTCGACGGGGACTGGTACGAGGCGCGCAACCCCATCACGCTGGCCCCGAACATCGACATCCCGGTGTGGCTGCAGATCGACCAGGGCCGCGGATGGACCATGGATGGCACGATCGAGCTGTTCAACAAGCTGAAGGGCCCGAAGAAGCTGGACATCGGCCCCTACCCGCCAATGCAGTCGCGTCCCTTCATCGAAGAGCACGACAAGATGTTCCGCTGGTACGACTACTGGATCAAGGGCATCGACAACGGCGTCATGGACGAGCCGGCCGTGAGCGTCTTCGTGGAGGGTTCCCGCGAGCTCGTGACTGCCGAGGCATGGCCGCCCAAGGATTTGGAGTACAAGGCGCTCTATCTGCGCCCGCGGCACAAGCTGTCCACTGAGCCCGAGCTGATGGGTGCGGAGTACGCCGCCCCGGACGGCTTCTACCAGGCGCCGTTGACGGTAACGGACAAGGTGGAGATCATCAGCTGGTCCACGCCGCCCTTCGAGGAGGACACCGAGTTGATTGGCACCGGCGCCGCGCACATCTTCGCCGAGATCGACCAGCCGGACACCAACTTCATCCTGCGCCTGTGGGACTACGCCCCCAACGGCAAACGCCAGCTCATCACCAGCGGCTACCTCAAGGCCTCGCACCGCGAGCTCGACGAGCGGAGCATAGAGGGCAGCCCCGTACACCCGCACACGCGATCGGTTCCAGTGGAACCCGGCGCGATCGAGGAGTACGTGTTGCGCCTCTACCCGTTCGCGAACACCTTCAAACCCGGGCACACCCTGACCGTGGAACTCTCGAACGGCGAGCCGCTGGCCGACGAGCACAACGCGCTGCTGCCCCCGGATGCCTTCCACCTGCCGGTGGGCCGTCCCGTCACGCACAAGATCTACCGCGACTCCGCCCACCCGTCCCGGCTGGTGCTGCCGTTCACCACCCGCCAGGTGGCTGCAGACTAGGCAGACTGATCCCGGCCGAGCTTGTGGTGCTCGATGACACCGGACCCGCCGGGGCCGACGGCGCCGCGATCAGCCGGTCACGATCAACACGCCCGGTCAGGCGCCGACGTAGGCCGCGAGGTGCTGGCCGGTGAGCGTGGAGCGGGCGGCCACGAGGTCGGCAGGTGTGCCCTCGAAAACGAGCCTGCCGCCGTCGTGGCCAGCGCCGGGGCCGAGGTCGATGATCCAGTCGGCGTGCGCCATGACCGCCTGATGGTGCTCGATGACGATGACCGACTTACCGGAGGCGACCAGCCGGTCCAGGAGGCCCAGCAGGTTCTGGACATCGGCCAGGTGCAGGCCGGTGGTGGGCTCGTCCAGGACGTAGATGTCACCCTTCTCTGCCATCTGGGTGGCGAGCTTGACGCGCTGCCGCTCACCGCCGGACAGCGTGGTGAGCGGCTGGCCGAGCGTGAGGTAGCCGAGACCGACGTCCACGAGCCGGTCGAGGATCTTGTGGGCCGCCGGCGTGCGGGCTTCCCCTTCGGCAAAGAACCCCTCTGCCTCGGTCATTGACATCGCCAGCACTTCGGCGATGTTGCGGCCGCCCAGCTTGTACTCCAGCACCGAGGCCTGGAATCGCTTGCCCTCGCAGTCCTCGCAGGTGGATTCGACGGTGGCCATGACACCGAGTTCGGTGAAGATCACGCCGGCCCCGTTGCAGGTGGGGCAGGCGCCTTCCGAATTGGAGCTGAACAGCGCCGGCTTCACACCGTTGACCGTCGCGAACGCCTTGCGGATCGGCTCGAGCAGGCCCGTGTACGTCGCGGGGTTGCTGCGGCGCGACCCTTTGATGGCGCCCTGGTCGATCACCACCACACCGTCGCGGCCGTCCACCGAACCGTGGATCAGCGAACTCTTCCCTGAGCCGGCGACGCCGGTGACCACGCACAGCACGCCGAGGGGGATGTCGACGTCCACGCCCTGAAGATTGTTCGTGGACGCGCCACGGACCTCGAGCGCGCCCGAGGACGGGCGTACCGATTCCTTGACCGAGGCCCGGTCGTCGAGGTGGCGGCCGGTGATGGTGTCGCTCCCCCGCAGCCCCTCCACGCTTCCCTCGAAGCAGACGCTGCCGCCCGCGGTGCCTGCGCCGGGACCGAGGTCAACGATGTGGTCGGCAATCGCGATGGTCTCCGGCTTGTGCTCGACGACGAGCACGGTGTTGCCCTTGTCGCGCAGCTGCAGCAGCAGCTGGTTCATCCGCTGGATGTCGTGCGGGTGCAGGCCGATCGTCGGCTCGTCAAAAACGTAGGTGATGTCCGTCAGGGACGAGCCCAGGTGCCGGATCATCTTGGTGCGCTGGGCCTCTCCCCCGGACAGCGTGCCCGCCGGCCGGTCCAGGGAGAGGTAACCCAACCCGATTTCGGCGAACGAGTCGAGCAGGTGCTGCAGGCCTTTCAGGAGCGGCGCGACCGAAGGTTCGTTGAGCTCCCGGACCCATGCGGCCAGGTCGCTGATCTGCAGGACGCAGAGGTCGGCGATGTTCTTGCCCCGGATCTTCGAGGACCTGGCCTCCCGGCTGAGCCGCGTGCCCTCGCACTCCGGGCAGGCCTGAAACGTGATGGCGCGCTCCACGAAGGCCCGGACGTGCGGCTGCATCGCCTCGACGTCCTTGGACAGCATCGACTTCTGGATCTTCGGGATCAGGCCCTCATACGTCAGGTTGATGCCCTCGACCTTGATCTTCGTCGGTTCCTTGTAGAGGAGGTCGTGCATTTCCCTTTTGGTGAACTTCGCGATCGGCTTGTCCATGTCGAAGCCGGCGCCGCTGAAGATGCGGCCGTACCAGCCGTCCATGCTGTAGCCGGGGATCGTCAGGGCGCCGCCGCCGAGCGACTTGGAGTCGTCATAGAGCGCAGTGAGGTCGAAGTCGGAGACCGAGCCCATGCCCTCGCAGCGCGGACACATGCCACCCAGATAGACAGCATCGTGCACCACACTCTTCTCCACCCGGCCGCCCTTCTCGGTGCTCATCACGCCGCTCGCCTTCCGGGTCGGGACGTTGAAGGAGAATGCCGTCGGGGGCCCCACGTGCGGCGATCCCAGCCGGCTGAAAAGGATGCGCAGCATGGCGTTGGCATCGGTGACGGTTCCGACGGTGGACCGGGGGTTGGCGCCCATCCGCTCCTGGTCGACGATGATCGCCGTCGTCAACCCCTCGAGGTGGTCCACCTCCGGCCGCGCCAGCGACGGCATGAAGCCCTGCACGAAGGCGCTGTAGGTCTCGTTGATCATCCGCTGCGACTCCGCGGCGATGGTCGCGAACACCAGGGAGCTCTTGCCTGAGCCGGAGACGCCTGTGAACACCGTCAACCGGCGCTTCGGGATCTCGATGCTGACGTCCTTGAGGTTGTTCTCGCGTGCGCCCTGCACACGGATCAAATCGTGCGTGTCTGCAACGTGCTGTTCAGCCGGCTGCGTGTCCGCCCTCGTGGCCATGCTCATGGTGTCTCCATCTGTTTGCGGGGCCGCCTGCGCGGTCTCCCTCAGCGTCGCTTTTGCTCTATCTAACCAGCTTCCGGCTCGGCCTCCTGGTCCTGCATCCGCCTGTCCGGCGTCCGCGGACAGCTCAGAGCGGCTGCTGGATGCGGATCAGGTTGCCCGCGGGGTCGCGGAAGGCACAGTCGCGGACCCCATAGGGCTGCTCTGTCGGCTCCTGGACCACCTCGGCGCCGCTGGCCTGCAGCCGCTCGAAGGTGGCGTCGACGTCCTTGGTGGCCAGGAGAATGCGGGCGTAAGTGCCCTTGGCCATCATCTCGTCGATGGTGCGGCGCTCGTCGTCGGTGACGCCGGGGTCGGCGGCCGGCGGCTCCAAGACGATCGACGTGCCCGGCTGGTCGGCCGGGCCGACCGTGATCCAGCGCATCCCGCCGTAGCCGACATCGTTGCGGACCTCGAAGCCGAGCGTGTCGCGATAAAAGGCGACGGCGGCGTCGGGATCGTTGTGTGGGAGGAAACTCGCGTGAATGTTGATGTCCATGAAATTCATGCTAGCTGCGGTGCCGGGGCCGGCACTTCTCGATTCCTGACCGGTCTGGTGACCTGTTTCGCCACGCAGGACGGCATCCCCGCCGTCGTACGGGCGGCCTCGCGCCGGTAGACGCTGGGCGGTACGCCGACCAGCTCGGTGAAGCGGGTGCTGAAGGTGCCCAGGGACGAGCAGCCGACCGTGAAGCAGACCTCGGTGACGCTGAGGTCGCCGCGGCGCAGCAAAGCCATCGCGCGCTCGATGCGCCGCGTCATCAGGTAGCTGTACGGCGACTCGCCGTACGCGAGACGGAACTCGCGGCTGAGGTGCCCGGCGGACAAGTGCACACCGCGGGCGAGCGCCTCGACGTCGAGCGGTTGCGCGTACTCCCGGTCCATCCGGTCACGGACGCGGCGCAGCAGGGCGAGGTCTCGCAAGTGCTGCGCCGGGTCGGGTTTGGTGGTCACATGTGAGATCGTGCTACTTCGCGCCGAAGTTGTCCAGCCCGGCCGTCGTGCCGAATCCCGGGTCCGTCCATTGTCTTTGGCGGCGGGCTCGCTGAGAATGAACCATGACGGTCTACCTGAGGTCCTTAGAAACTGCAGTCCCGCCAACCATTCTGGTCCAGCCCGAGGCCAGGGCCGTGTTCGCCGCCCAGCCGGGCCTCACGAGGCTCGGATCCCGGCTGGTCAACACATGCTTTGACTCCGCGGCCATCGACACCCGGCATACGGCAGTTGAGGAACTCACCACCGACAGCCGGGCGGAAGATCCCCAGTTCTTCGACCCGGCCACCGGCTTGGTGCTCAGCCCCAGCACCAAGATCCGCAACGCCATTTTCGCCACGGAGGCGACCAAGCTCTTCATAGAGGCCGCCCAAAAAGCGCTGGATGCCTGTCCGGGAGTCGATGCGCCGGACATCACCCACCTGATCACCGTCTCTTGTACCGGTTTCTTCAATCCGGGCCCGGACTACAAGATTGTCCGTGCTCTCGGCCTGGATCCGGCCGTCCAGCGGTACCACCTCGGGTTCATGGGGTGCTACGCCGCCTTCCCGGCGCTGCGGGCCGCGAAATCCTTTTGCGAGGCGGACCCTGATGCCACGGTGCTGGTGGTCTGCGCCGAACTCTGCTCCCTCCATGTCCGGACCTCCAATGACCCGGACACCATCATGGGATCGGCCTTGTTCGCCGACGGCGCCGCTGCGGCCATCATCACGGCGCGGGACATTCCGGACGAACCGGCCCTGCTGCGGCTGGACCACTTCGAAACCGTTCTGACGCCCGTCGGGGAGGACTCGATGGCATGGAACATCGGCGACGAGGGCTTCGAGATGGTGCTGGGCAACTATGTTCCGCACATCATCGATGACCACATCATCGGCGCCCTCGAACCTCTCCTGTCCCGCGACAGCTCGCTGCAGGGACTCCCCTACCGGGACATCCAGCACTGGGGCATCCACCCGGGCGGCCGGAGCATCCTGGACAAGGTCCAGTCCAGGCTCGACCTCAGCGACGAACAGCTGGTCCCTGCCCGCGAAACCCTCCGGAACTTCGGCAACATGAGCAGCGCCACCGTCCTGTTCGTTCTCAAGCACATCCTGGACCTGCCGGCCGCGGACGACGCGGCAGGTGCCGGGTCCAGCCCGGGAGGCTTTGGCGGCCCCGGCGCGGAACGGATCTGCTCGATGGCCTTCGGCCCGGGCCTGACGGTGGAAACGGCGCTCTTCACGAGGCTGGCTGCCTCGCCGCCGGCGGTCCTGCAGCAGGAGCCCGCTGCTGCCGCGCGGCAGGAGTCCGCGGCGGAACCGGCGGACACAGTAGCGGTGCGGGTCTGAAAGCGGCCACACTGAAACCGTTGAGCGCGAAGAAGGGCGGGGAACGCCTCCGGGCGGCCCTTCTTCGGGAGCGCGCGTCAGACGCCGTCGAGGAAATGGACCTGCCCGGCTGCGATCCGGGCCGCCTGGAGCGCACCTATGCCCAGTTCGCGCTCGTCAACCGTGTGGTGGCCGGCTGGCGCGGCATCTATCGGACCCGGATCCGGCCGCGGCTGTCCGCGGACTCCCCCGCATCCCTGCTGGACATCGGGTGCGGCGGGGGCGACCTCTCGGTGCTGCTTGCCCGATGGGCCGCCCGGGACGGATTGCGGCTCGAGGTCACGGCCATTGACCCGGATCCGCGGGCAATCCTCTTCGCCCGTTCCCGCCACGCGGCGGCGGACGTGACGTTTCGCCAGGTGAGCTCTGCCGAGCTGCTCGAAGAGGGCCACCGGTACGACGTCGTGGTGTCCAACCATGTGCTGCACCACCTCGACGGGCTCGGAGCGTTCCTTGCCGAGTCGGCCATCTTGTCCCGTGGCACTGTGGTCCACAACGACATCCGCCGCAGCCCCGCTGCGTACGCACTCTTCCTTGCCGGCTCCTGGGTGCTCACCGGCTCCTACATCCGGCAGGACGGGCTGACTTCGATCCGGCGAAGCTACACCGCCGCGGAACTGGCGGGCGCCGCCCCGCCCGGCTGGACAGTTGTCCGCCACGCCCCGTTCCGGAACCTGCTGCTGCTGGACGCCCCCGACGGCCACCATCCGGAGAGGCCCGCTGCCCGTGGCTGACGTGCTGATCATCGGTGCAGGCCCGGTGGGACTGTTCATGGCCGCGCTGCTGCTGCAGGACGGCATGGAGGTGCAGATCCTGGAACAGCGGAGCGCACCGGAACCGCATTCGCGGGCCATCGGCATCCATCCGCCGGCGCTCGCCGCGCTCGCCGGAACCGGAGTTGCCGGGGCCCTGGTTGCCGAAGGGGTCCCGATCCGCCGCGGAGTGGCCCTGGCGGGGGGTAAGTGCCTCGCCCAAATGTCCTTTGCCGGCGTTTCCGACCGTTTTCCGTTCATCCTGTCCCTGCCCCAGAGCCGTACGGAGGCGCTGCTGGAGCGGCGGCTCAATGAGCTCGACGACGGCGCCCTGCACCGCGGCGTCCGGCTCACCCGCCTGTCCGACGACGGCGACCGGGTCACCGTGGAAGCCGTTTCCGGGAGCGGCTCCCTTCGCTACACGGCGCCGCTGGTTATCGCCGCCGACGGCGTGCGCTCCTCGGTGCGGGCGCTGCGGGGCGGCGCCTTGCGTGTGAAGGAGTACCCGGACAGCTACCTCATGGGTGACTTCGCCGACAACACCGGCTTCGGTCCGGACGCCGCGCTTTTCCTGGCCGGGGCCGGCATCGTGGAGTCTTTCCCCCTGCCCGGTCAGCGCCGCCGCTGGGTGGTCCGGCTGGGCGCCGGCGACGTCATTGCAGGCAGCCTCACTACTGGCGACAGCACTACCGGCGGCTCCGCTGCCGGCGGGCAGGGCGGTGACGCGCGGTGGCTCATGCGCTGCGTGCGCGAGCGTACGGGCCACGAGATCGACGCCGGGACTAACAGCATGCTCAGCCGCTTCGGCGTCCGCACGCGTCTGGCCCGCCGGATGGTGACCGGACGGGTAGTGATGATCGGCGACGCGGCCCATGAAGTCAGCCCCATTGGCGGGCAGGGCATGAACCTGGGCTGGCTGGATGCTGCGGCGTTGGCCCCGATCGTGTCGGCCGCCGCCCGCGGCCAGGAGGTAGAAGGTGACCTAAGAACCTTTGAGCGCACCAGGCTGCGGGCGGCGGCGAGGGCCACGCGCCAGGCGGAAATCAACATGGCCCTGGGCCGGCCCCTCCCTGACAGACTCCTGGCGGCGCGGAACCGGGCCATCGGTGGGGTCGCCGCAGTTCCGGCGGTGAACGCACTGATCGCCCGCCGCTTCACTATGCACTAGGCCGCTTCACTATGCACTAGACAGCACAGGGCATCTATCGGGGCATGGGCTCTAGACAGCACAGGTCATTTAATCACCGCGCAGGGCTTCAATCGGGGCCGTGATCGTCACGGCCACTTTTTCAAACTGGACCTTTATTGTGAAGCCAGTTGGACACTACGGTGTTACTGGAGCGCCCTTGGCCGCGTTTCACTTTGCAAGGAGCAGAACACCATGACCGTCGCCGCATCCGCACGCCCGTTCTCTCAAGTAGACGTCTTCGCCCCCGGACCCAAGGCCGGCAACCCGGTCGCCGTCGTCCATGACGCTGATGGGTTGTCCACCGCGCAGATGCAGAACTTCGCCAACTGGACCAACCTGTCAGAGACAACATTCCTGCTAACGCCGACCGACCCGGCAGCAGACTACAAACTCCGCATCTTTACCCCACGAGCCGAAGTTCCCTTCGCCGGACATCCGACGCTCGGATCCGCCCACGCCTGGCTGGAACTCGGCGGTCAGCCGCACAACATGGAACAGCTGATCCAGGAGTGCGGGGCCGGGCTGGTCAAGATCCGGCGCACGAACGCGGAACTCGCCTTCCAGGCCCCGCCCCTGACCAGGTCGGGCCCGGTGGAACCGGCAACCCTGAACCAGGTCCTTGCCAGCCTCGGCATCACGGCCGATCAGGTCCTGGGAAGCAACTGGATCGACAACGGCCCTGGCTGGCTCGGCATCCGGCTGGAATCGGCCCGGCAGGTCCTCGACCTCCGGCCGGACTTCTCCGTCATGGGCCAGCTCAACATGGGCGTCATCGGCGCCCACGAAAACGGCGGCCCCGCGGACTTCGAGGTCCGCGCGTTCGCGCCGGGCCACGGTGTGGACGAAGACCCGGTGACCGGCAGCGTCAACGCCGGGCTGGCCCAGTGGCTTGGCAGCGAAGGAACAGTCGTAGGGAACTTCACCGTCCAGCAGGGAACAGTCCTCGGCCGTGGCGGACGCCTCACGATCACCAGCGAAGCGGACGCCATCTGGGTCGGCGGCAGCAGCCGCACCGTCGTCAAAGGCCACGTCACGCTCTGAACCCCCGGAATAGACGCCCGGAATAGACTGTGCGCATGGACGGCCTTCCTGTGACGCGCCGGCGCCGCATCCCGTTGCGGGTTGCGGCTGCCGCGGCCGTGCTGGGCGTTGCGGGGTCCTGCAGCACCGGGACAGTCGGCGGATCCGACGGCCCCGCGTCCTCGACGGCGACACTGGTCCCCACCGCCCCCGTGACCGCGGAAATCAGCCAGTTCCGCGACAACTACAGCAAACAAATCATCGAAATCCAGCTCACCAACACCACTGACGCTCCCCTGACCGTCCTCGGCGCGGCACTGACCAGCCCGCTGTTCGAGGCGCCGATCACGTGGCCGCCGCGCAACGGCGGGATAGAGCTTCCGCCCGGACAGACGAAGAGCCTGCCGGCACCGCTGCCCGCACCGGAATGCGGCTTCCCGTCTCCGGCCCCAAGTGGGCCTGGAACTGCATCCGGCACCGACACGGGCACAGCATTTGTCTCCCTCCGGCTGGCGGTGCCGCAGGGTGCCGGGAGCACAGGAACTGGGCAACAAGGAACTTCGCAACAGGCAACTGCGCCGCCCCTAGAAGACGCCACCGCGCCGGCCGCAGATCCGTTCGGCGTCCTGGCGCGGAACAATTCCGAGATGTGCCTGAGCCGGGCCGCCTCCGCCGTGGCCGCCGTCGCGCTGGCTCCGGACCTTGAGGTCGCCACGGACGGGCGGACCGGCGTCGTGCGTCTGCTGATCAAACCGCGCGCCGCCGGCGGTGCAGGAGCTGGAAGCGCCGGTGAGCTGGTAATTGACCGGATCGAGGAAACCACACTCCTGGCGGAGGCCCCGCAAGCACCCTGGCCGCACACGTTGACGCTCCGCACCGGCGGGCCCCAGGCGGAAATGCGCCTCGGCATCCGGCCCGCCCGTTGCGATCCCCACGCCGTGGCCGAAGACAAGGTGGGCACGCTCCTGCCGCTGCGGGTCAGGGTGGCGGGCCGGGAGGGTGTCCTGAAAATCGACGCCGGCAACCGACTTCGCGGCCGAATCTATGACTTTGTTACGAAGGCGTGCGGCCGCCAGTAGTCTGGGGGCATGTCCTTTGACGCCAGGCCCACCGACTACAGCGCCGCCCGGATTAGCGAGGCCGTCCAGGAGATCCTGGGCGTGGGTATCCTGCCGCCGATTGTCCAGGCAGGGCATCCCGTGCTCCGGCACGTGGCGGCACCGTTCGACGGCCAGTTGAGCAACGCCGAACTTGGCCACCTCATCGACCTGATGCGTAGCGTGATGCACAAGGCCCCGGGCGTCGGCCTGGCGGCACCGCAGCTGGGGATTCCGTTGCAGCTCGCCGTGCTGGAGGACCAGTTCGCGGTCGATCCCGACGTCGCTGCCGTCCGCGGGAGGGAGCCGCTGCCGTTCTTCGCCATGCTGAACCCAAGCTA
Source organism: Arthrobacter sp. NPDC056886 (assembly GCF_042788715.1). Taxonomy (NCBI): domain Bacteria; kingdom Bacillati; phylum Actinomycetota; class Actinomycetes; order Micrococcales; family Micrococcaceae; genus Arthrobacter; species Arthrobacter sp. NPDC056886. Next base: position 117,395 of record NZ_JBHUBT010000006.1, on the reverse strand, counting down.
TCGGCCCCTTGGCGAGAAGTCCGTGGCGTTCTACGAAGGCTGCCTCTCCATTGGCGGCCTGCAGGCGGCCGTGATGCGGCCGGAATCCGTCCAGCTCGACTTCACGGCACCGGACGGCACCCACCTGGAGCGAACTTTCACCGGCTGGCAGGCCCGGATTGTCCAGCATGAGACCGACCACCTGCACGGGGTCCTGTTCCTGGACCGGGCCGAGCTGCGCTCCCTCAGCAACAATGCCGAATACTCCGCCCGCTGGGCCCAGCCGGACATCAGCCGCGCCCGGCAGGAACTCGGGTTCCTGCCGGAGCCGGCGGAGGACTAAGGCTGCGGTGCCGGATTCCCGGCGGATGGCAGGTAGCGGGCCCACCACTTCAGGATTTCATCGAACCGTTGCTTCCGGTGGTGCGGAGTGCCGGACCGGGACAGCTCATGGTTCTCGCCCGGGAAGACCAGGAATCCGGTCTCGACGCCCCGCTGTTTGAGTGCGGTGAAGTACCGCTGCCCCTGCTCCACGGGGCACCGGAGGTCCTCCTCGCTGTGGATCACTAGCGACGGCGTCCGTACGTTCTCCACGCGGGCCATGGGACTCTGCGCGGCCATCTGCCCCGCCGAAGGGCCGGTGTATTCCCCGCCGAAGAACCAGCCGATGTCAGAAGAACCCGTAAAGCTCACAGGATCCAGGAATCCGCGCTCGACTATGGCCGCCCGGAAGCGGTGGTCGTGGCTGATGGTCCACGCTGTCAGGTAGCCGCCGTATGATCCGCCCATGATGCCGACATTGGCGGCGTCCAGATCCGCAAACTTCTCCACGGCCCCGTCCAGGAAGGCGAGGACGTCCTGCATGTCCACGGTTCCCATCCGTTCCTTGATGGACCGTCCGTGCTCCTGGCCGTAGCCGGCCGAGCCCCGCGGATTGCACATGAGTACGGCGTAACCGGCCCCGGCATAGATCTGGGCTTCGTCAAACAATGCCACGCCGAACTGGGCAAAAGGGCCGCCGTGGATGTTCAACAGCACCGGGTGCGGGCCGGGCCCTGCCGGCTTCACGAGCCAGCCATGGACCGGGTACCCGTCGGCCGATTGCAATGTCAATTCCTGCGGCTCGCTGATGCCCGCAACGCTGCGAAGCGGCGCGGAGAAGTCCGTCAGGCGGCGGACCTGCCCGCCGTCGACCACGGCCAAGTCCCCTGCCGTGGTCGAATCACTGAAACTCACCACCAGCGTCCCCCCGCCATCCGCGGCCCCGGTGACCACCCGGTTCCCTTCCAGAAGGACGGTGTGGCCTCCCGTCGCGACGAATTCGTGCAGCTCCACGGTTCCCCGCGCCGTGTTCAGGACCAGGGCACCCGCGCCGCCGCGCAGCTCGATCCGGCTGCCGCCGGACAGGTCCTGGGTCTCGGCGTCGCTGAGCGCTGTCGCGTCTCCGCCGGCGGCCGGCATGGCATACAGAGCCGTGTTCCTGGCCACGAAGTCCCGGCCGGACGCGCTTAGGTCCTGGGCGAGGAAGAACAGCCACTTCCCGTCCGCGGACTGGCGCACGGCACTGACGGTCTGCCGTCCGGTATTGGCCGGAGTGAGGGCCTCCGGCTGCCCTCCGGAGGCGGGAACCGCGTAAATTCCGCTGACGAGGTCGGCGTCCCGGTCCTCGTGCAAGGCCGCGGTGAAGTAAATGGTGCCGCCGTCGGTGCTGAAGCAGGCGTCGTTGTGGTCTGCCGGCCCGGTGGTGAGCTGCTTGGCGTCCGGCAGCAGGCTGGCACCGGTCTCCGCGGTCTCGGCCGCGGCGCCGAGGGCTTTTAGGGCGCGCCCGGCCGGCGCCACCTTGGGTTCGGCGTCAAGCTGCGGCACCTCGATGAGGAACAGCTGCAGGGGTTTGTCGGCTGTGTAGCCAAGACCGTTCATCCTGTATTGGAAATCGGTGATCAGCCGGGCGTCCTCGCTGCCTGCACCCACGCCGTCTATGCTGCCGTACCGGCCCTCGTCAGGAGTCCTGGCACCGAAGACAATGCTGCGGGAATCCGGTGACCAGGCAAAGGAGCTGACCCCCAGTGGGGCGGCCGTCAGCAGCTGGGGTTCGCCGCCGGCGGCTTCCACCACGTGGAGCTGCGGCTTTCCGCCGGCGGCCGCACGCAGGAACGCCAGGGCCCGCCCGTCTGGTGAAAAGTCAGGTGCGGTGTCGCGGAAGCCGCGGGTCAGCCGACGCGGCCGGTGGTCCGGGTTGGCGAGGTTTGGGTTCTTCTGGTCCGAATCCAAGGGCACGGTCCACAGTTGGCCCACGTAGGCATCGGCATCGAAGTCCGGGCGGATCACGGACACCACGGCGATGGAGCCGTCAGGGTGCACGGCAGGGGCGGAGACGGAATTGAGCAGCGGTAGATGTTCAGATTTCACGATTGCGAGCCTAGCCCGTGGTGCGCGAGCTGTGAAATACCTCACGTTCCGCCGGTGTGCCGCCTTCTCTGTCGACTTTCATTCCCCGCGCGGTGCTTTTGTCGTCAATCGCCCCCAACCGTGCCGCGTCCCGCATGCCCTGACCGCGAGGAGGGCCGGGGATCCACGCATAGGATGAAACTATGCCTCCCGCCCCCGTTTTTCCCCTCCTATGCCCGGTGTGTCGGGACGCTCTCCAGCTCGGTGGCGGCGGTGCCCGCACCTTGGTGTGCGGCGCCGGGCACAGCTTTGATGCTTCCAAGCAGGGATACTTCAACTTCCTGGTCGGCAAGGGGACTGTTTTTGAAGCCGACAGCGCGGACATGGTGGCAGCCCGCTTCGATTTCCTGTCGGCGGGGCACTACCAGCCGCTGGCCGATGCCATTGCCGAGCTTGCAGCGCCGGCGCTATTGGCCACCCCGGGCCTCCGGGGCGTGGTGCTGGACGCCGGAACGGGAACCGGCCACTACCTCAGGGCCGTGCTGGATCGTGTCTCCCGGGATCTGGCAGTGACGCGCGATCTTTCGGCGGACCCTGTTCCGGCCGTGGCCATCGGCCTGGATATTTCCAAGTTCGCACTGCGCCGCGGCGCCAGGATGAACCCGGAAGCCTTAAACGTGGTCGGGGACGTTTGGCAGCCGTTGCCGGTTGCGGAGAACGCCGTCGACGTCGTCACCGTGGTGTTTGCCCCGCGCAACGCGCCTGAATTCGCCAGGGTGCTCCGCCCAGGCGGCCGCCTGGTTGTAGTCACGCCGCGGCCCGGGCACCTGGAGGAGGTTGCCGGCCTCACCGGGATGCTGGGAATCGAACCGGCCAAGGATGAACGGCTCGCGGCATCCCTGGGCCAGCATTTCGCGCCCGTCGAAACACGGGACCTGGACCTGGCATTGACCCTGAGTCCGCGCGACGTCGCCAACCTCGCCTACATGGGACCCGCCGGTCACCACCTGGACCGTGCCGCACTCGCAGCCCTCGAGGCCGCGCTTCCGGAGTGCACCGCTGTCTCGGCCCGTTTCCGGATCAGCGTCTTTGAACCCATCCCCTGACCATTCTGGCCGCGACGCCGCGACGCCACGCCGGCGCACGCAGTCAGGACGCCCCGAACCGCTGCCCGAGGCGGATTGGGACGGCGAAATCGGGGCAGGGAAACCACCCGCAAAATAACGACTTGGCCACTTTGTCCCACAATTCCCAACTCCCTGTCCCAGCTATTGCCCTGCCGCTTAGGATGGAAAGACAGTTACTGGGGAACTGTGCCTGCAGCTCCCGGAACTAAAGGGGGAATTGATGTCTGAATGGCTGATCGAGAATTGGTGGGCCCTGTGGCTCACGCTCTTTCTCCTGTTTGCCGTGGTCGAGATGATCACTCTGGACCTGTTCTTCATCATGCTCGGCGGCGGCGCCCTCGCCGGGCTCGTGGCTGACTTCGCCGGCGCAGATCCATGGCTGCAGATTATCGCCTTCTGCGTGGTATCTCTGCTCATGATCGGCTTCGTCCGACCGGTGGCCCTCAAGCATCTGCACCGGGGCCCGGCGGATCAGCGCACCAACATCGAACGACTTATCGGCGAGTCCGCCGTCGTCATGGAGGCAGTGAACGAAAGCGGGGGCCTCGTCAAGATTGGCGGGGACGTCTGGAGTGCACGGTCCCAATCGGGAGTGCTGGTCCCCGGACAGCAGGCTGTGGTCAGCGCCATCGACGGAGCCACAGCGATCGTGGCCCCGCAGCCGGAATCGGCAATCCAATAACCGCCAGCAGTTCTGCGGCCACAGCTGTCCGGCAGCCCGCTGAACTGCCGGAGCGAGACCAAAACAAACAACTGGGGAATAGGTGATGTATGGATATCGCAGTCGCAATTGTGCTGCTGGTACTAATTGTGTTCGTAATTATTGTGCTGGTCCGGTCGGTTCGGATCATTCCACAGGCCCGGGCCGGCGTCGTTGAACGGCTGGGCAAATACCAACGCACACTGAATCCCGGACTTACCCTGCTGATCCCGTTTGTGGACCGGCTGCTGCCGCTGCTTGACCTGCGCGAGCAAGTGGTTTCTTTCCCGCCGCAGCCCGTCATCACTGAGGACAACCTGGTGGTTTCGATCGACACTGTGGTCTACTTCCAAGTCACTGACGCACGGGCCGCCACCTACGAGATCGCCAACTACATCCAGGCCGTGGAGCAGCTCACCACCACCACCCTGCGCAACGTGGTTGGCGGCCTCAACCTTGAGGAAGCGCTGACCTCGCGCGACCAGATCAACGGCCAGCTCCGCGGAGTCCTGGACGAGGCCACCGGTCGCTGGGGCATCCGGGTCTCCCGGGTGGAGCTCAAGGCGATCGATCCGCCCCACTCGATCCAGGATTCAATGGAAAAGCAGATGCGGGCCGAACGTGACCGCCGCGCCGCCATCCTGACCGCGGAAGGCACCAAGCAGTCCGCAATCCTCACCGCCGAGGGCCAGCGTCAGTCCTCCATCCTGAAGGCCGAAGGCGACGCCAAGGCCGCGATCCTGCGGGCTGACGGCGAGGCCCAGGCCATCCAGAAGGTCTTCGACGCGATCCACAAGGGCAACCCGGATCAGAAACTGCTCGCCTACCAGTACCTGCAGACCCTGCCGAAGATTGCCGAGGGAAGCTCGAACAAGCTGTGGATCATTCCCAGCGAGGTTGGCGAGGCCCTCAAGGGGATCGGCAACGTACTGGGTGCTAACGCCGTCCAAGAGCAGGTGTCCCCGACGCCGGACGTCGCTCCGCCGTCAGCGCCCATCGGTGCGGACGGCCAAGGGCACCTGCCCTGAACCTGCGCCCGCCTTGGTTCATGAGGACGCCGCCTGCGTAACTGCACGGCCCACGTGGACCCCTGCTGGCCCCCGCAGCCTGGCCGTTTCGGCCCGGCCGCGGGGGCCAGCCAGCTTAAGCCGGGCCGGCGGGTACAGCCTACGCAGTCCATCCCCCGGGACCACTCGCTTTACCTCGCATGCACCACTCCCGTATACTTGAATATTTGTCCGGTCGGTTCAGCCGTCCGGAACAAAAACGCTCCCCACAGCGTTGATTTCAATGATGTTCCAAACAGTTTTTGTCCACTGGTGACTGTCTTCTGGCCGGGCTCTACGGGCCAGGTACGCTACAGCGCGGTGGAACCAGAAGTCCGGCGCCTGACGGCCCCGGACAACGCAGGGCTGGACCCTGCGAACCGAATAGAGGGAGAAAAGATGAGCGATCGCAGCCTGCGGGGTATGCGCCTTGGCGCACAGAGCATGGAGACCGAATCCGGCGTCGAACCGGCTCCGCGCCAGCGGGTTGAATACCGTTGCGAGGACGGCGAACAGGTGTTCGTGACCTTCTCCTCGGAAGCCGAAATTCCCCCGGTCTGGGTTTCGAAGACGGGCAAGGAGGCCTTGCTGGTGGACGGCGAACGCCCCGTCAACAGCAACGAAAAGGCAGTGCGCACGCACTGGGACATGTTGCTGGAGCGCCGCTCGCTTCCCGAGCTTGAGCAGATCCTCGAAGACCGCCTCACGATCCTGCGCGAACGCCGCGGCGAACGCCGCTCGGCCTAGCCCAAAGAGCACCGGCTACGGCAAGGGCCGGGCCTGCATCATTCTTTTGATGCGGGCCCGGCCCTTTTTTAGTGCGGATTGCCGTCCGGGGACGGGAGCCGTCCGTGCTGCTAGGCGACCTGCCTGGCGTCCTGCTTGCCCCGGAGCTTGTTCCATCGGGCAGTGAGGCCCCATTTGGTGACGTTGATCATGGCTTCGACGACGATGTTGCCGCTCATCTTCGAAGCGCCGAGCTCCCGCTCAACGAAGGTGATGGGCCGTTCCACGATGGTCAGGCCGAGCTTGGCCACGCGCCAGGCCAGATCCACTTGGAAGCCGTAGCCGACCGAGTCCACGGCATCCAGGTTCAGCTTCTCGAGCGTGGTCCGGCGGAAGGCGCGGAAGCCGCCGGTGACGTCCTTGATCTTCACGCCCAGCATGATCCGGGCGTAGGTGCTGCCGATCCGGCTGATGGCCTGACGATAGATCGGCCAGTTGACCACACGGCCGCCGGGAACCCAGCGTGAGCCCATGGCAAGGTCCGCGCCCTGCTCCACGGCCTCGATCAGCTGGGGCAGCTGCTCGGGCTGGTGTGAGCCGTCGGCGTCCATCTCCACAAGGATGTCGTAACCGGCCTCGAGGCCCCACTTGAAACCGGCGATGTACGCTGCTCCGAGCCCCGCCTTTCCGGCGCGGTGCAAGACGTGGACCTGGCCGTCTTCGGCGGCCAGGCGGTCCGCCAGCTGCCCCGTACCGTCGGGGCTGTTGTCGTCGACAACCAGCACGTCGGAAGCGGGCACGGCTGTGCGCAGGCGACCTAGGGTCTTGGGCAACGATTCCAGCTCGTTATAGGTCGGGATGATGGTGAGGACACGCACAGCGAGGCCTTTCCTTGAAGGGAGCGGTCGGTGCACCGAACGTCAGTGGTTCTGGATATTCAGGCGCAACTTCCCATTATAGGGAGTTGCACGCGCCTGACGGGTCCGGATGACTCCCCGGGCAGGTCCACCCGCCTCAGGCCAGTTCCGGCAGGCCTCGAATTGCGACGCCGGAACCGTTTTCTGCTGCGAAGTGGACCCGCCCCCTGGGGGTGCCCATGGTCGTAACCAGAAAAGCTCCCGCGGGTGCGGCAACCTGGGATGGACCGGGGACTGCCGGAACCTACGCCATGCGCAAGCCTCCGTTGCCCCTCAATGCTACGGGCGCGGACCGATCTGTCAACCGAGCGGTGACCTGCCGTTATATGCATCGTTCCAGTTCAGGGCATGGTTGCCGCCGTGAATGTTTCGGCTCCGCCGACCGGATGACGGACCAGGATCAGGCGCCGAGGGTTCCGAGCGCCGAGGGTTCCGAGCGCCGAGGGTTCCGAGCGCCGCATGTTACGCGCCGAGGGCGCCGCTGGCATAGAGTTCCTGGCCGTCCCGTACAGTCAGCAGGCAGGCCGGGTCGTTGCCGGTGTCCAGCGCCGGCAGGAGTGGTGTGCGGGCGCGCGGATCGGTGCTCCAGGACTGCACCCGGCCATCGGCAACCTGGACCATGAGTTCCTCGACCTCCCAGACCGCGAAGCTGGCCGGGGCCCCCGGCACCAACTGCCCGGCCATCGGGTTGGGGTAGCGGGCAGCCCGCCAGCCGGCCCGCGTGTGGCCAAGGAACGCGGCCCGGGCGGAGATCTGTTCCGCAGGATTGGTGTGCTGCAGGCACGCACGCACGCTGGACCACGGCCGCAGCGGCGTCACCGGAGTGTCGCTGCCGAAGCAGATCGGCACACCGGCGGCGTAGAAGCTTGCAAAGGGGTTCATTCCCAGCCTGCGGGAACCGAGCCGCTGCTGGTAGAGGCTGTCCCCACCACCCCACAGGGCGTCGAAGACCGGCTGCGCGCTGACGGTGACCGAATAGCGCGCCAGCCGGCTGATGGCCGCCGCATCCGCGAGCTCAACGTGCTCGAAACGGTGCCCCGCGGCGCGGACGCGCTGCTCCCCCACCTCGGCCGCGGCTAGGTCGAGGGCGTCGAGGGCCGCGTCCAGTCCGGCGTCGCCAATCACGTGAAAGCCTGCCTGGATCCCCAGTTGCGAGCACGCGGCAAGGTGGGCGGCTGCCTCGGCCACGGAGAGGTACTGGTTCCCGCGCTCCCCTGGCGCGTCGGTGTAGTCCCCACGGAGGGAGGCGGTCCGTGAACCGATCGAGCCGTCAATATTCAGGTCCCCGGCCAGGCCGAGGACAGACACGCCCAGTCCGTCAAGGATGGACTGGGCATGCTCCTGCGATGTGGCCAGCTCGCCCCAGTAGGGCAGGATCTCCGGGACAGCGTCCCGGCCATCATTCCAGCCCGCCGCGAGCTGCAGGTCCTCGACACTCCCGATGTGGGGGGCGGCCATCTCGGCGAGGGCCACGTAGCCGTTGGCGGCCGCCTCGGCGAGGGCACGCCGCTGGTAGCTGCGCAGGGCGTCGGCCGGCAGCTGGCGGGCCGAGCGGCGGGCCGCGGTGTGCGCCCCGCGTTTGACCTGGCTGCCGCCGGCGTCGCCGTCGAGCCCGTCCAGTCCGGCCGAGGCTGCCAGGGAGCTTGAAACCAGGGCCGAGTGGACGTCCACGCGGGACAGATAGACCTGGCGGCCGCCGGCCGCGCGTTCGATTTCGGCCCGGCTGGGCAGGGTGGGATCGGTCCAGGTGCTCTCGTCCCAGCCGTGGCCCAGGACGGGGCCATTCGCGCCGGAAGCGGAGACGCAGAAGGCCGCTACGGCGTCGAGCAGTTCAGCGGCCGAGCGCACGCCGGCCAGCTGGAGCCCATCCAGCGCGATTCCGGTTTCCGTCACGTGGACGTGGGAATCGACGAAGCCGGGGGCCAGGAGCGCACCCTGCAGATCGATCACCTCCATGGAGGAGTCCGCGATCGACGTAGCGGCCTGCTCGGAACCGACCCAGGCAACGGTGTCGCCGTCGACCAGCATCGCGGTCGCAAAGGGATCGGCCGCGGTATAGACGGAGCCGTTGCGGTACAGCGTGACTTTGCGGGGGGCGGGGGCGGCCGGTGAATCGGTCATGGGGCGGGAACTCCTTGTAACTGGTGGCCGGCCCAGCGCCGGCGGGTTCAAAAGTCGTGGCAGCCCGCGTTAGCGGGCCAGGGAGGCGGGCGCACGGCCCGCGCCGCCCCTACGCCACGGAGGAATAGGCGACGACGCCGCGTTTGATGAGTTTGATGGCCTGCTCGCACAGCCGCGCAATCCGGGGGTCGAGGTTCGGGATGTCGGCCAGCTGGTCCAAGAGGTCAATCACCTGTTTGACCCAGCGGACAAAGTCGCCCGCAGCCAGGTCGGTGCCGCTCAGCACCTCCTGGAGGTGCCGGCCCTTGGCCCATTTGAAGATCGGCCAGACGAGGCCGAGTTCAGGCTCGCCGGTGAGCGGCAGCTTGTTGGCCTCCTCCACGTCCTCCAGCGCGGACCATTCCCGTACCACGATGTCGACCGCGGACTCCAGAGACACACTCGGCATCTTGGGCCGCAGGCCGCGGTCCTCGCGCTTGGCCTGGTAGACCAGCACGCTGGCCAGGGCGGCGATCTCGGCGGCGTCGAGGTCGCTGAACGCCCCCATCCGCAGGGACTGCGAAATCAACAGGTCCTTTTCGCCGTAGATCCGGCGCAGGCGTTGCCCGTCCGGGCTGATGGACAGCACGCCGGTGTCCGAGGTCTCCAGGTAGCCGTAGCCGGTCAGGACGCCGCATACGCGGTCGAAGGTCTTGGCAATAGTGTTGGTCCGGCCCTGGATCTGCCGGATCAGCCCGTCCGTTTCCTGGCGGAGCTTCCACCAGCGTTCGGACCAGCGGGCATGGTCTTCGCGTTCGCTACAGCCGTGGCACGGGTGGGCGCGGAGCTCGCGGCGCAGCTCGTTGATCCGCTTCTCCTGGTTGGGCGCTGCGGAGGCCCGGCCGAAGTCGTCGTCGCGGCGCGGGGGTGCGGGCGGGCGGTGCTCGCGGATGGCGTTGCGCACCGAGGACGCCAGATCGCGGCGGGACTTGGGGACCTTCGCGTTGAAGGACTTGGGAATCCTGATCCGCGTGATCGGGGACAACGGACCTTCTACGTCGTGCAGTCCGATCCGGCGGAGCTGGTTGTCCAGCGTCATGACGGCGGGCCGGGGCTCCCGGGATTCGTGGTCGGAGCTCAGTACAACCGCCAGTCCGGGTGACTTGCCGGCGGGGACATCCACCACGTCGCCTGGCAGCAGCCGGCTCAGGGAGTCCTCGGTGAGGGACTTTTTGGCCCGGGAGTTGCCCCGGGAGGCGGTGGTCTCGGCATCGCCCAGGGCCCGCCGCAACCGCGCGTATTCGGTGAAATCCCCCAGATGGCAGGTCATCGCCTTGCTGAACCCAGCGATGGATTCCTCGCGGCTCCTGACCTGCCGGGCCAGCCCAACCACGGAACGGTCCGCCTGGAACTGGGCAAAGGACGATTCGAGGATCTCCCGGGCGCGGGCCCGGCCGAACTGCGCCAGGAGGTTGATCGACATGTTGTACGTGGGCCGGAAACTGGAGTTCAGCGGGTACGTCCGCCGTGAGGCGAGGCCCGCGACGGCCGCGGGATCCGTGCCAGGTTGCCACAGGACCACGGCGTGGCCCTCGACGTCGATGCCGCGGCGTCCGGCGCGGCCCGTCAGCTGGGTGTACTCCCCCGCCGTGATGTTGACATGCGCTTCGCCGTTGAACTTGTCCAGCTTTTCCAGCACGACGCAGCGGGCCGGCATATTGACGCCGAGGGCGAGCGTTTCGGTGGCGAAGACGGCCTTGACCAGCCCGTCGACGAACAGCTTCTCCACAACCTCCTTGAACGTCGGGAGCATGCCGGCGTGATGCGCGGCGAGTCCGCGCAGCAGGCCGTCCCGCCAGCTCCAGAAGCCGAGCACGTCGAGGTCGTCCGAGGGGATGTCCTGGGCGGCCTCGTCGACGCGCTGGGCGATGATCTGTTGTTCGCGCTCGGTGGTCAGCCAGAGGCCGGCCGCTACGCACTGGGCCACGGCGGCATCGCAGCCGGCCCGCGAGAAGATGAACGTGATGGCCGGCAGGAGGTCCTGCCGGTCCAGGCTGGCGATAACCTGCGGCCGGCTGGCCTTCCGCACCGGGCTGCGCTGGGCGCTTTGCGGCTCGTCCCGCTGACTGCGTTGGTTGCGGCGCTGGCTCCGGCCGCCATGGCCGAAGCGGCCACGGAAATTCATCTGGCTCTCGGCCCGCGCCATGGACAGCAGTTCCGGGTTGACCTCGAAGCCGGGCCGCCCGGACAGGTCTGCGGTGACGGCTGCGGGGGCGCCGGCGGCAACCGCTTTGCCTGCTGCCCGGCCGCCGGCTGTCTCGCCCGCAATTGCCTCCCCTGCAATTGCGTCCCCTGTAATTGCCTCACCCGGCAGCGCGATCTCATCAAAGCTGGTGTCGCCGGCAAACAGGTCCACGATCTTCCGGCCCACCATGACGTGCTGCCACAGGGGCACGGGGCGGTGTTCGGAGACGATCACGTCTGTCTGCCCGCGGACGGTGTCGAGCCATGCACCGAACTCCTCGGCGTTGGACACCGTGGCGCTTAGCGATGCCACCTGGACCTCGCTGGGCAGGTGGATGATGACTTCCTCCCAGACCGCGCCGCGGAAGCGGTCAGCGAGGTAGTGGACCTCGTCCATGACCACGAAGCCCAGGTCATCCAGGGTGTCCGAGTCCGCGTAGAGCATGTTGCGGAGCACTTCGGTGGTCATCACCACCACGGGGGCGTCGCCGTTGATGCTCGTGTCCCCGGTCAGCAGGCCCACCTGGGCGGCGCCGTACTTGGCGGCGAGCTCGGCGTACTTCTGGTTGCTCAGGGCTTTGATGGGCGTGGTGTAGAACGCTTTGAGTCCGCGCTGGAGGGCCAGATAGATGGCGAATTCCCCCACGATTGTTTTCCCGGCGCCGGTGGGGGCTGCCACCAGGACGCCCCGCCCGGCCTGCAGCGACAGGCATGCTTCGCGCTGGAAGTCATCGAGTTCGAATTCGAGCGAGCGGATGAACCCGCCAAGATAGGTTTTGGCTTCGGCGGCCCGCTCGACGCTGGCGCGGTAACGTTCGGACGGCGATTCCGGTCCGGGGTGTGACGACATGCTTCCAGCCTAATGCGCGAAAGGCTAGAGGTTCTCCAGCTCGGAGCTGGGGGTGGCCTGGTCGGCTGTGGCTTCGGTCTCGGCTTCGCGTTTGACGGCGCGCCGCTCGCGTCGGCGGTCGTTGAGCAGGCAGAGCCCGATCGCGGCGAAGAACAGCGCCAGCATGGGTCCGGCCAGGTAAAACATGCTCATCGCGTCGGCGCCAGGGGCGGCCATCGCGGCGAACAGGCAGACCAGGAATACCGTGATCCGCCAGCTCTTCAGGAGCTGCTGGCCCTTAATGAGCCCGGCCAGGTTCAGCCCGAACAGGACCACCGGCAGGAGGAAGGCGATGCCGAAGGCGAGCAGCAGCCGCAGCACAAAGGACAGGTACACCTGGGCGCTGATGAAGTTGGAGCCGCCCGACGGCGTGAAATCGGTCAGGACGCGCACCGCGTTGGGGAGCACGAGCCAGGCCAGCAGGACGCCGCCCAGGAACAGCGGCACGGCCGCTGCCACGAAGGACAGGGCCAGGCGGCGTTCCTTCTTATGCAGCCCGGGCACAATGAAGGCCCACAGCTGGTAGAGCCAGACGGGGCTGGCGATGATCAGGCCGAGGAACACGGACACTTGGATCATGAGGTCGAACGAGCTCGCGACGCCGTCAAAGTTCAAGGTGGCCTGCCGGCCCTCGTGTTCGTTGAGGTCGCGGATGGGCTTGATCAGCGCCGCCAGCATTGGCTGGTAGACAAGGAAACCCACCACCGTGCCAAGGACGACGGCGATTGCCGCCTTAAAGAGCCGGTTGCGGAGCTCTTTCAGGTGGTCGAGGAGCGCCATCCTCCCCTCGGGGTTCGATCGACGGCTCATGGTCAGTGCCATGCGGTCTTAGGCGCGGGTCGACGGCGGAACGTCGGTTCCGTCGCCCGTGCGGCTTTCCGGTGCGCCGGGCTGCGGGTGGTTGATGACCCGGCCTTCGACAGGCTCGGAGCCATCCTTGGCGTCGGTGGTGCCGTCCTTCTTCATTTCCCGGACTTCCGACTTGAAAATGCGCATCGACTGGCCCAGGCTGCGGGCCATGCCCGGCAGCTTCGGCGCAGCGAACAGCACCAATGCCAGGATGATGATGATGATGAGATGCCAGCCTTCAAGCCTCATGAGGGGAGGTCCTTTCGTTTGAATACATCGTATGTCTAACGCGTTTCGATGTCGCGCAGTGCCTGGGGTTGCCCGCGGTCCTTCTTGCGCTGGATGCGGCGCAGCCGGCGGGCGTTCTGCCGGGCGAACTTGGAGGCGTGGTAATCATGTCGCATCCGGGCAGGCGAGGCAAAAACGGCGTCGCCGGGAAGCGCCCGAGGGCCTGTGTCCGTGCCGTCCGGAGCGCTGCCCTCGGTCCCGCCGTCGGCGTCGGCCGTTGCAGGCCCGGCTTCGGTGCCCGGCGGCGAGGGCAGGTGGGAGAACCGTTCGGCGGCTTCACCCAATTCCTCAAGCGTGGTCATGGCTTGCCGGTAGAGCCGTAAGCCGAGCACGCCGAAGAACAGGAGCGACAGCGCGATGAGCGCTATCCAAATAACGATCCAGGACCACCAAGGCATGCAGATCAGTCTATCGGGCGATCGGAGGAGGCTTTGTATTGCGTCAGGGCCGCGGCGATCCAGTCCCGCGACGCGTCCGCGAGGGCGCCTGGCTGCAGTATCCGCACCATCCCACCGTGCTGGGCTACGAACATCGGCAGCCAGTCCGTGCTGCCGAACCGGATTTCGGCGAGCATGCCGCCGCCGGGCAGGGCCGCAGTGCGCTCGGCGTAGTAGTCGTCAGCGAGGCCCGTGCCGCGCGGCGCAAGTTCCACCACCACCACTGTGTCGTCGTCGTTTGGGGTGAACAGTTTCACCGGAAAGCTGTCCGCCGGTTTCGCCGCCGCGGCCGCCGGCCGGCCGTTCGGTTCGAGCGCTTCGATCCTGTCCAGCCGGAAGTTGCGCAGGCCCTTGGCGGAATGGCAGTACGCCTCGAGATACCACGTGTTGTCCAGCGAATAGAGCCGCAAGGGGTCCACATCGCGTTCGGACACGGCGTCCCGCTGCGGGGAGAAGTACTTCAAGTGCAGCTGCGCCCCGGACCCGATGGCCGCACGGGCGGTTTCGAGGATGGCGGAGTTGCCGGGGGCCACCTCGGGGCCTGAGAGCGCGGCCGCCTTCAGTCCCTCCTCCCCCGCCGCGGCCATGAGTTTGAGCGTCACCGATTCGAGTGCGCCGCCTTCGGCCAGTTCCGGGAGGCCGTTGAGGGTCTCCAGACCGGTCAGGAGGGCGCAGGCCTCGTCCACGGTGAACCGTACGGGACGGGTCAGGTCCAGGGCCTGGGTGATGAAAACGTGGTCATCGTCCCACTGGATGTCCAGCAGATCGTCGGGGTAGCCTTCCGGCAGTCCCGAGCAGATCAGGATACGCAGGTCGTCCTCGAGCGCCTTGCGGGTGATCCCAAACCTGGCGGCTACCTCGCTGATGTGCAGTCCCTGGTTGTGGACAAGGAAGGGGACGAGCTGCAGCATCCGCTTGAGCTGGTCCTCCGAGGTGCGTTTGCGGGTGCGGCCGGCGGGTCCTGCTGCCGGGAAGGCCACGTCCGGAACGGGCCTGGCGGCGAAGGCTGCGGCGGCGGTGAGGCGGCGGCGGACGGCGCCCTCCAGCTCGGGAGGTGAAATCACGGTGACCCGGGGACCGTAGGAGGCCAGCTCCTCGCCCAGCGTCTCGGCGTCGCGGAAGGGCACCGTGAGCCGGTCCGTCCCGGCCGCGGGCCGTTGTAGCCCGGATTCCAGTGCCCCGGGTTCCAGTGCTGGTTCCGGAACCGCTTGGGCGCGTTTGCGGAGCCCCAGGAGCCGGCCCTGCTCGACGTCGACGACGGCGTTCTGCACCGGCAGCTCGGCCAGGGCCGCCAGCTCCGCGCGGACATTGAACCCGGCGGGAGGCGCGAAGCTCTCCTTCTCCAGCACGGTCACGGCGGACGTCAGGCGGGAGAGCCGGAAGAACCGCTTGTCTCCCCGGCCACGGTCGTGGCCCACGAGGTACCACTGGCCGAAGCGGCTGCCTAGGCCCCAGGGCTCCACCAGCCGTTCCTGTTCCTTGCCAGTGCTGCTGGCGAGGTAGCTAAACCTGACCGGGTGCTGGGCGTGAATGGCGGCCACCAGGTCTTCGAAGGCCTGGCCGGCGGGGCGGATGCGCGGCTGGACGCCGGTGGGGAGTTCGGCGTCGACCAGGCCGCCGGCGGCCTGCAGCTTGCGGACCGCGTCGACGGCGGCGGAGCCGAGGGCGGCGTGCTCCCAGAGCTGCGCCGCGAGGATGAGGACGGTGCACTCTTCGGGGGTGAGGCTGACGTCGGGCAGCCGGTTCGATTCCTTGCCGATCCGGTAGCGGGTGGTGGCCGGGTCATCGGACCCCCAGCCCGTGTCCGTCACGGTTTCGACGTCGAAGCCAAACTGGCGCAACTCGCCTTTGTCGCGTTCGAACATGCGCCCGAAGGCGACGTCACTGCTCGTGGTGTCGTGGTAAACCTTTTCGCGCAGCTCACCGCGGCGCAGGCCGTACTTGGTGTTGAGCAGGGCGATGAGCAGGTTCAGGAGACGTTCTGTACGTGAGGCGGACACCCCGCAAGGGTACTAAAGCAGATCCCGGAAAATGACGAAAGCGCGGCAACAGCCGGAAGAACTTTTCCGATTGTTACCGCGCCCTCCGTCCTTGGGGACAAAATCAGCCGGCATATTCAGCGGGCAAAATCAGCCGGCATATTCAGCCGGCATATTCAGCCGATCCTGCAGCGTGGTGTGCCTTAGCGGACGGCGACGAGGTCCACGACGAAGATCAGGGCCTCGTTCGGGCCGATCGCCCCGCCGGCGCCACGGGCGCCGTAAGCCAGCTCAGAGGGAATCTCGAGGCGGCGGCGGCCGCCGACCTTCATGCCCAGCAGGCCCTGGTCCCAGCCCTGGATGACCTGGCCGACGCCGACCCGGAAGTCCAGCGGCGCGCCGCGGCCCCAGGAGGCGTCGAATTCTTCACCGGTGGACCAGGCGACGCCCACGTAGTGCGTGGAAACGGTATCGCCGGGCTTGGCCTCGGCGCCGTCCCCTTCGATCAGGTCGGTGATGACCAGTTCGGTGGGGACGTCTCCTTCGGGGAACTCAATTTCCGGCTTCTCGCGGTCGAGGTTGCGCTGTCCAAATGACATGGTTACTCCTTTGAGGTGACGTGTGATGGTTGCGGTTGTTGCGGTGGGTTACTTGACGCCGAGGATGTCGACCACGAAGACGAGGTCGCCCTTCGCGTCGCCTTGGCCCTGATCACCGTAGGCGAGGGCCTTCGGGACCACCAAAAGAACGCGGGAGCCGACCGTCTTGCCGGTCAGGCCCTGGGTCCAGCCCTTGATGACACCGGTCAGCGGGAAGGTGGCCTTCTTGCCACTCTCAAAGCTGGAATCGAAAACCTTGCCGGTGGCAAGAGCCACGCCGACGTAGTTCACGGTGATGGTGTCGGTCTCCTTGAGGGCCTGGCCCTTGCCGGTGATGAGGTCCTGGGAGATCAGCTTGGTCGGCGCCTTGACGCCGGCGACCGAGATTTCCGGGACGCCCTTGTCGTTGTCCTTGACGGTCGGCAGACCGGCCGGCGGGGTAACGGCGTCGCCCTCAGGCTTGTCCAGGACCGGCGGAGCGTCCTTGGCGGAGAGCACCTTGACCACCAGGAGCTGCGTGGGCTTGGCCGCGGTGCCCTCGGCGGCGGCCTGGCCGGGAACGGCCAGGGCGATGTGGGAGCCAATCTTGGCGCCCACGAACGCGTTGTAGATCACCGGGCTGCTGGTCTTGAGCTCGTCGTTCAGCTCCAGCGGCTCGGGATCGTTCGGGAAAGTGTCTTCGAGGGTGGACCCGTCCTTGCCGTTGAAGGCAACGATCGAAATGTTGGCGATCTGGTTGGCCTTGACCCGTTCGCCACTGCCCTCGGTGACCACCTTGACAGTGGGTTCCTTGACGTCGAGGGGTTTGGTGAACTCGACACCGGGGGCCTTCTTGTCACCCTTCTCGGTCAGTTTGACCGAGTCCAGCTTGGCGGTCTCACCCGCCGACTGGCTGGTGGGTTCCGGAGCCGGGGGCGCATCACTGCCACCGCAGGCGGTCAGCAGCAGCAGGCCGGGAAGAAGAATTGCTAGTAGTCGGCGCACTTGGAAACTTTCGTCGAGGCAGGGTGGACTCAGTGCCGTTCGGTTTCCCGTGGCAAAGAAAGCAGCGACCGCAAGGCGGCCCTACCCCAGAATAACGTGCGAAGCTGGGTATCAGCCCATCGAGTCCAGCAGCGCATCCACCCGGTCGTCCACGCTCCGGAACGGATCTTTGCACAGGATGGTCTGGTGGGCGCGGTCGTTTAGCTTCAGATGGACCCAATCCACGGTGTAGTCGCGGCCGAGCTCCTGGGCACGCCGGACGAAGTCGCCGCGGAGTTTGGCACGCGTGGTCTGCGGCGGTGCGTCCACAGCATCCTTGACCGCGGTGTCGTCCACTACCCGGCGCACCGCCCCGCGGGCTTGGAGCAGGTAGAAGAGGCCGCGGCCGCGGGAAATGTCATGGTACGTCAGGTCCAGCTGCGCAATCCGGGGCGCGTCAAGCCCCAGCCCGTGGCGTTCCCGGTAGTTGTCCATGAGCTTCTTCTTGATGGCCCAGTCCACTTCGGTGTCGATCGTGCTCGTGTCGCCGCTTTCGATGGCGTCCAGGGTGCGCTCCCAGAGGTCCAGGATCATCGGCACGTGTGGGTTGTGCGCGCCGTGTTCGGCAACAAACGCCGTGACTTTGCCCAGGTACTCGCGCTGGATTTCCAGGGCCGTAAGCTGCCGGCCGTTGGCGAGCCGCACCAGTGCCCGGCCGCTGAGGTCGTGGGAGATTTCCCGGATGCTGCGGATCGGGTTCTCCATCCGCATGTCGCGCATGATCACCCCGGCCTCGATCATCCGCAAGATCAGGTCCACCGTGCCGATCTTGAGCAGGGCCGTCGTCTCGGACATGTTGGAGTCGCCGACGATCACGTGCAGGCGCCTGTAGAACTCGGCGTCGGCGTGCGGCTCGTCTCGGGTGTTGATGATGGGCCGGGAGCGGGTGGTGGCGGAGGAGACGCCCTCCCAGATGTGGTCGGCCCGCTGGGAGAAGGCGAAGGTGGCCCCGTGTGGGGTCTTGAGGATCTTGCCGGCGCCGGCGATCAGCTGGCGGGTGACGAGGAACGGGATGAGGATCTCCGCGAGCCGGGAAAATTCCCCGCGGCGCGGGATGAGGTAGTTTTCGTGGCTGCCGTAGGAGTTCCCGGCCGAGTCCGTGTTGTTCTTGAACAAGTACACGGTGCCGTTGAAACCCTCCGCTGCCAGCCGTTCCTGGGCTTCGTCCACGAGGTCGCACAGGATCAGTTCCCCTGCGCGGTCATGTGCGATCAGCTGCGCCAAGTCGTCGCACTCGGCCGTGGCGTATTCCGGGTGGGATCCGACGTCCAGGTAGAGGCGTGAGCCGTTGGTCAGGAAAACGTTGGAAGACCGCCCCCAACTGACCACCTTGCGGAAGAGGTAGCGGGCCACTTCCTCAGGCGCTAGCGGCCGGGACTCCGGGCTTGAATAGGAAATTCCGAATTCGGTTTCGATGCCGAATATGCGCTTGTCCATCTCACTTCTCCTCAGCCAGCAATGCCACGATGTCCGGATCCTCGAGCCGGCGGAACGCCCGTCGGGTGCCGCGGCCGCTTTCAGATCCCCGGTCCAGGACCGCTACTTCCAGTGCGGATACCGGCAAGGTGGTGGTTTCCTTGTCTGCCACGAGCCCGGCGAGGGCCAGCCGGACGGCACCCGCGAAGTCGAGTTCGCCCTGCCAGCCGGCCGCGACAGCTTCGGAAACCTTGTCCGCCTGGCCGCCCATCACGATAAAGCCGTGCTCATCGGCAATCGACCCGTCAAAGGTCAGCCGGTACAGATGGTCCGCTTCCTGGGTCTGGCCGACTTCGGCCACGGCCAGTTCCACCTCGAAGGGTTTCTGTTCGGCCGTAAACACCGCACCGAGGCTCTGCGCGTACACGCTCGCGAGGCCGCGGGCCGTGACGTCCTCGCGGTCGTATGAGTAGCCGCGGACATCGGCGTACCGCACCCCGGCTTGCCGCAAGCTCTCAAATTCGTTGTACTTTCCGACCGCCGCAAACGCGATTTTGTCGTAGATCTCGCCGATCTTGTGCAGCGACGGGGACGGGTTCTCCGCTACGAGTGCAATCCCGTCCCGGCAACTGATGACCACTACCGAGCGTCCGCGGGCGATACCCTTCCGTGCGAAATCCGCACGGTCCTTCATCAGCTGTTCGGGGGATACATAAAACTGCTGCGTCATCTCAGGCCTCCCGCTGGGCGACGGCCCGGGATTCGATGACGCGGCCGGCCACGGCGGCGAGATCGCGGTCCGGGACCCGGACTGCGCCTGTTCGGTTCACGATGTACACCACCGGCCATAGTTGCCGGACGGGGTCCGGCCCGCCCGTGGCGGAGTCGTCGTCGGCGGCGTCGTACAGTGCCTCGACGGCGACCGCCACGGCGTCCTGCTCCGAGAGGCCGGGCCGCCAGAGTTTTTTCAGCGCGCCGCGGGCGAACATCGAGCCGGATCCCACGGCATGGTGCTCCTGTTCCTCGTAGCGTCCGCCCGTGACGTCGTAGGAGAAGAGCCGGCCGAAGCCTGCCGGCCGGTCGAATCCCGCGAACAGGGGAACGACGGCGAGGCCCTGCATTGCCATCGGCAGGTTGCCGCGGACCATGGCGCCGAGCCGGTTTGCCTTGCCGTCCAGGCTGAGCAGCGTGCCCTCGATTTTCTCGTAGTGTTCCAGTTCAACCTGGAACAGCCGGGTGATGTCCAGGGCGATTCCGGCGGTTCCGGCAATGCCCAGCACGGAGTACTGGTCGGCGGGGAAGACTTTCTCGATGTGCCGGCTCGCGATCACGTTGCCCATGGTGGCGCGGCGGTCCCCCGCCATCAACACTCCCCCGGCGTAGGTCATCGCCACGATCGTGGTCCCGTGCGGGACCTGGAGGGGCGCTCCCGGCTGGGCGGCGTGCCCGGTGCCGGGCAACTGGTTGAAAGGCACTTGGCCGAAGGGCATTAAGTCGGGCCGTTCGCGCTGCAGATGCTCGGTGAATGAGGACGTCGCGTTGGCTGCTACTCGGTTGGCTGTTGTTTCCTGCACTAACGCTCTCCCTCAACGTGGTGGATCAACGACACTTCCGGCCCGTAGCCCCTCCCGCCGCCCTCATCCGGCGGCTGGCGGCGATCCTACTGGCCGCCCTTTTGGACGAATGCCCGGACGAATTCCTCGGCATTGGACTCCAGCACGCCGTCGATCTCGTCGAGGAGATCGTCGACGCCCTGGGTGGCTGCCGACGCCTGGGCGTCCCCTGGGGCCGGCGGCGCGGCGGGGACGTCCTCGTCTACCTCGGTGTCCCGCGACTGCGGCTGGTGCTGCTCCTGGCCTGCCATTGTTTTCTCCTTCATGTCCGTCCCTTTTCTCCTAAGGGACATCCTGTAGCAATAGTGCCACGCCCGGGGCGCCCGCGGGGGGCTTTATTCCTAGGAACCGGGGGCGAGTCCCAGCAGTTCGGCCAGGAACGTCCCGGCCTCCCGGTGCCGCGCAAACAGGCCGCCGGTCAGGGCTTCGGTTCCGCGCAGCGGCTCGCGGGTAGGGACCCGCTGGAGCCTGCCGCGGCCGGGGACATCGAAGATCACCGAGTCCCAGCTGGCCCCAGCGAGGTCCGCGCCGAACCGGCTGACGCAGCGTCCGCGGAAGTACGCCCGCGTGTCCGACGGCGGTTCGGTCACCGCACGGGCGATCGCGGCGTCCTCCAGGATGCGCTGCATCCGGTCGCGGGCCAGCAGCCGGTAGTAGAGCCCCTTTTCGGGCCGGATGTCAGCCCACTGCAGGTCCACGAGGCCCAGCCGCGCGTTGTCCCAGCCCAGGCCGTCGCGCTGCCGGTAGCCCTCCAGCAGGGACAGCTTGGCGAGCCACTCCACCGAGGTAGCGGCCGCCGCCCGGTCACTGCCAAGTTCGCCCAACGTGGCGGCCCACCGTTCCAGGACCTCGTGGGTGTGGCCATCACCGTCCACCGCGTCCGCGACGCCGGTGTCCTGCGCATGCTTTGAGGCGGCCTCCAAATAAATCCACTGCAGGTCAAGGGCGGTGATCCGCCGGCCATCGCCCAGGCGCAGCAGCGCCGTGAGCGACGTGTCGTGGCTGACGGCCTGCAGCGCGGCGACCGGCTCGTGGACTTCAATCCGCGGCGCCAGCCCTGCCTCGATCAGACTCAACACCATGGCGGTGGTGCCGAACTTGAGGAAGTTGGACGCCTGGCTGAGGTTGGCGTCGCCGATGATGACATGCAGCCTGCGGTATTTGTCCGCGGTGGCGTGGGGTTCGTCCCGGGTGTTGATGATGGGGCGGCGGATGGTGGTTTCCAGGCCCACTTCGGTTTCGAAGAAGTCAGCGCGCTGGCTGATCTGGTAGCCGGCCCGGGCGCTGTCCTGCCCGAGGCCCACCCGCCCGGCACCGCAAATGATCTGCCGGGTCACGAAAAACGGCGTGAGGCCACGGACGATCTCGCCGAACGGCACCGCGCGGGGCATCAAGTAATTCTCGTGCGAGCCGTAGGAGACCGACTTGTTGTCCGTGTTGTTCTTGTACAGGTTGACCGGCGGCAGGGCGGGATCCGCTGCGAGGCGCCGGACGGCGGCCAACGCCACCAGGTCACCGGCGGCGTCCCAGGTGACGGCGGCCCGGGGGTTGGTCACCTCGGGGCTGGAATACTCCGGATGGGCGTGGTCCACGTACAGCCGTGCGCCGTTGCCCAGCACCATGTTCATGAGCAGCGTGCCGGACTCGTCCTCGCCGTCGGCCTCGAGTTCCTGCCGCCCGTAGGCGAGGGCGATCGCCTCGGCGTCGAGGACGGGAGGCTGGTCGGTGAGTTGTTCCGGGTCGGCGCTGCTGCGCTCCAGGGTCCAGCCGCGGGCATCGTGCAGCGGCTCCTCGTCGGTGTAGTCCCACCGCGTCTCGGCGCCGCCGGCGGCGCGTTGCCGGGTCACCTGGGCGTACGCCTGAATGACCCGGGCGGACATCATTGTGGCGTTGGCTCCGGGGGCCGAGGGCGCGTGGATGCCGTATTCGGTCTCCGAGCCCATCACCCGCATGGCCCCGCCGACCGGCAGGCCGCCGGAAGTGTCGGCGGGCTTGCCGGGGACGACAGCCGTCACAGGTACTGCCCTGTGCTCGGCATCGTCTCGATGGACTTCCCTGGCTCCTGGCCGGCCTTGCCCTGGACGATGGTGCGGATGTACGTGATGCGTTCGCCCTTCTTGCCGGAGATCCGTGCCCAGTCGTCCGGGTTGGTGGTATTGGGCATGTCCTCATGTTCGCGGAACTCGTCCACGACCGCCCGCAGCAGGTGGTCGATCCGCAGGCCCTTCTGCCCGATGGTCAACAGGTCCTTGATGGCGTACTTCTTGGCCCGGTCCACGACATTCTGCACCACGGCACCGGAATTGAAGTCCTTGAAGTAGAGCATTTCGGTGTCGCCGTTGGCGTAGGTCACCTCGAGATATTCGTTGGACTTCTCGGTGGAGTACATCGCCTCGACGGTCCGCTGGACCATGGCGTCCACGGTCGCCTGCACATCGCCGTTGTGCTCGGCGAGGTCGGTCTCGTGGAAGGGCAGGTCCGTGGTGATGTATTTGTTGAAGATGTCGGCCGCGGCCTCAGCGTCGGGCCGCTGGATCTTGACCTTGACGTCCAGGCGCCCCGGCCGCAGGATTGCCGGATCGATCATGTCTTCCCGGTTGGAGGCGCCGATCACGATCACGTTGTCCAGCCGTTCGACGCCGTCGATCTCGCTGAGGAGCTGCGGGACAATGGTCGTTTCGACGTCGGAGGAAATGCCCGTGCCGCGGGTGCGGAACAGGGAATCCATCTCGTCAAAGAACACCACCACCGGGCTGCCCTCGGACGCCTTCTCCCGGGCGCGCGCGAAGATCAGCCGGATGTGCCGTTCGGTCTCGCCGACGTACTTGTCCAGCAGCTCCGGTCCCTTGATGTTCAGGAAGTAGCTCTTCATGTCCGTCTTGCCCGCGCGCTCGGCGGCACGCGCGGCCAGCGAGTTGGCGACGGCTTTGGCGATCAGGGTCTTGCCGCAGCCGGGCGGGCCGTACAGGAGGATGCCCTTGGGTGCCTTCAGCCCGTGCTCCCGGTACAGGTCCGGGTGGAGGAACGGCAGTTCGACGGCATCGCGGATCTGCTCGATCTGCGGGCCCAGGCCGCCGATGTCCTGGTAGGTGATGTCCGGAACCTCCTCCAGCACGAGGTTCTCCACTTCCGAGCGCGGGATTTTTTCCAGCGCGTAGCCGGTGCGGGAATCGATCGACAGTGCGTCGCCCACCCGGAGCCGCTGGGCGAGGAGGGCACCGGAAAGCCGGATGACCCGCTCCTCGTCGGCGCGGCCCACTACCAGGGCGCGGTCCGGCCCCAGCATCTCCTTCAGCGTGACGAGGTCCCCGGCCCGTTCGTACCCGAGTCCGGCGACCACCATCAGGGCCTCGTTAAGCAGGACCTCCTGCCCGACGGCCAGCTGACTGATGTTGACCAGCGGGCTGATCCCCACGCGCATCTTGCGGCCGGCGTTGAAGATATCCACGGATTCTTCCGTGGCTGCCTGTCCGCTGTTTCCGGCCGTCGGCTGCCGCTTCGGGTTGAGCTGGAGGATTGTGCCGAAGCTGTATGGCGGCTGCCCCTCCTGGTCGAGGGCGTTTTTCAGCCGCAGGATCTCTGCCTTGGCCGTTTCCAGCATGCTGACCAGCTTGGAGTTGTTTTGGGTCGCGGCGGCAAGCTGGCGGTCAATGTGGCGGAGTTTATCCCGGAGAATGTTGACCTGCCGCTCTGCGACGGACAGCTCACTGGCGGCGTACCGGTCACCCTCACCGGCTGCGGCGCGGCCCGTACCCGTGCGTGCGGCAGCATCCGCTGCGTCCTCGGCCGGTGTGCGGCCCGGGTCAGTATTCGGAGTCTCCATCGTGCATCAGCCCCTTCCTGCTCTTCTGTTAAGACCATAGCCCTAAGAAGGCGGGTGCCGCTGGAGACATCCGAAATATGCTGCCTAGTTCGTTATCTCCGGGGCGTCGACGACGTTTGTTCCGGCGATGGCATCGCGGGCGGCGCGGCGCAGCTTCTTGTCCGAGACCGCACGTTCGCCGACAGCACCCGGGGTCCACGCATTGACGTCTTCTTCGTTAAAGTCGGTCTTGGAGGGGCGGCGTTTCACCGAAATTCCAGTGACGCCGTCGGCGAGGCGGCGGGTTACCAGCAGGAAACCGGTGTGGGCGACCATGCGGTGGTCCGGGCGCACGGCCAGGCCCTCGAGGTGCCAGCCGCGGACCATGGATTCCCACGCGTCAGGTTCGGTGAAACGTCCGTCCGCGCGGATGGCTTCGGCTGTCCGCGAAAGCTGCGTCACAGTCGCGACATAATTGATCCACACTCCGCCGGGAGCCAGGACCGTGGCGACGGCGTCGAGGCATTCCCACGGGGCGAGCATGTCCAGGACCACGCGGTCCACGGAGCCGGGTTCCTCGGTCCGCACCACTTCCTCCTGGAAGTCGCCGAGCGAGATCTTCCAGGCCGGGTGCGGGCCGCCGAAGATGGTCTCGACGTTGCCGCGGGCGATGTCCGCGAACTCCTCGCGGCGCTCAAAGGAATGCAGGTACCCGTTGTCCCCCACCGCGCGCAGCAGGGAGATGGAAAGGGCGCCCGAGCCGACGCCGGCTTCAACAACGCGCGCGCCGGGGAAGATGTCCGCCATGGTCACGATCTGGCCAGCGTCCTTGGGGTAGACCACGGCCGCGCCACGCGGCATCGAGAGAACGAAGTCCGAGAGCAGCGGCCGCAGGGTCTGGTACTGCTGCCCGACGTTGTTGACCACCACTGAGCCGTCCGGCTTGCCGATGATCTCGTCGTGGTTCAGGAACCCGCGGTGGGTGTGGAAGGCCCCGCCGACCTCGAGCGTGATCGTGTTCATGCGGCCGCGCTCATCCGTGAGCTGGACCCGCTCGCCTTCGCGGAACGGTCCGCGGCGGCGCGCCGCGCCGGTTGCACCGTTCGGGGTGTTAGTGCCTGCGGCGGTGGTCGTGCCTGCGGGGGTGGTGGCGGTGTTAGTGCCTGCGGCGGTGTCGCTGCTCATGAAGATGTTCCTCGCTCCTGTAAAGCTGTGTGGCCGCGGACATGCCGGCGGGCACCGGTCCTTGCGCGTGGGGGCCGGAGAATCACGACCGCCCAGTAACTCTACCGGTTCTGCCCCTGGTTCTGGCGTTCGTTCCGGTACTTGCCTGTAATGGCAAGCAGGACGGCGGACTGGCGCAACAGCCCGGTGACCGCGCCCTCGCGATCCACCACCGCGTACTCCTTCCCTTCAAGCTGAGCCAAGTACTGGACCAGCTCCTGGCCCTTGGACCATTCGGGGACATAGGCGCCGGCGCCAAGGGGGTAGGAGACCGCGGTCAGGGCGGTCGCCGCGGCCAGGGCGGCGGGCACGGTGGCGGCGGCCGCGGCGTCGACGATGCCCACGGGCCGGCCGTCCGGGTCGCACAGCACCACGGTGGGCTTTCCTGCCGGCGCCCGGTCCAGGAAGTCGGCCACCGTGGCGGTTTCCGGAAGCCCGAGGGCGGGTTCGGCGAGGGCCGCGGCATCGACGAGATACAGTCGGCCGCGCAGGCGGGCCTGCTGGATCGACGCCGACGCCCCCATCCACAGGAAGCTGCCCACGAGGGCGGTGATGAGAGTGAAGGAAATATCCGGCCGTGCACCGCTGACCAGGGGCAGGACAATGAACCACAGGGCCAGGCCGATCACGATGATCCGGCCCGCCCAGCCGGCGGCAATAGTGCCCTTTTCCTGGTTGCCGGTTATTTTCCAGACGGCGGATTCGACCAAGCGGCCCCCGTCCAGCGGAAGGCCGGGAAGCACGTTGAAAATGCCGATCAGCAGGTTGGCCCAGACAAAGATGTTGGCCAGGATATCCGCCACGCCGCTCAGGTCCCCGTACGCGAGCGGGAGCCAGCCTGCGCCGGCCAGGACGAAGTTCGCCGCCGGGCCTGCCATCGCTACCAGGACGGAGCGGCCAGGTGAGGCGGTGAAACTCTCGAACTGGGTGTGGCCGCCCCAGAGGTTAAGAACAATTTTCTCCGTGGGCCAGTGGAACAGCTTGGCAGTCAGCGCGTGTGCGAGTTCATGGGCCAGTACGGAAATCAGGAGCAGCAGCGCGTAGGCGAAGGCGACGAAGAAGGCGGTGACGCCGAGGCGCGGGTTGTTGCTCTGCAGGACCGGGCCGTACGCGATCACCGTGAAGGCCGCGATGATGAACCAGGAGTACGCCAGAAAGACCGGGATGCCGGCAATGCGGCCCAGCGGGATCCCCTCCCGGCGGCTGGGCGTATTTTTGCCCGGCTGTCCCTGGCTGCCGGTGTCAGCCACGGGGAAGACTCCCGGCCGAGAGGGCCGCTGGCTCCGCCGCGCGCCCGAACGTGGCGTCCGGGAATTCCTGCCGCAGGGCCACGAGCTCTTCCAGGTCCGCAACTGTGCGGCCCTCGAGGGTGTCCCAGGTGGCGCGGCGGGGATCGTGCGGGAGGGGCAGGATGTGCGGGATGCCGACCGTGACGACGCCGGAGGCGATGGCGGCGGCGACCCCCGGCACGGAATCTTCCAGGGCCACGCAGTGGTGCAGGCCAAGTTCCGGGTCCTGCCGTTGCAGGAGTTCAACGGCCGTCAGGTAGGCCTCCGGGTGCGGCTTGCCCTGGGTGACTGTGTCCCCCGTGACGAGGAACTCGAAGTAGGGCTCCGGCAGGCTCGCAACGATCTCCCGGGCCAGCGGGGCCTCGGACATGGTGACGAGGGCGCAGCGGACACCGGCCTTGTAGAGTTCGTCGAGCAGTTTCCGGGCACCGGGGCGCCAAGGAACGGAGTTCCGGACCTGGCTGACCACATGGGCCGTGAGGGTGTCGATAATGTCGCGGCGTTCCATCGCCACGCCGGCTTCCTGCAGGATGCCCGCGGAAAACGTCAGGGCCTGTCCCACGAGCTGCAGGGCCTGGTCCTGGGACCATTGGCCGCCGTGGGCTTCAACGAGGGCGCGTTCGGCTTCAATCCAGTAGGGCTCGGTGTCGACAATGGTGCCATCCATGTCCCAGAGTGCTGCTTTAAGGAGGGGCCGGGAAGCTGAGGATCGCATGCCTTCCAGTCTACGGGGAAGCCCGCGGCGGGGTGCCCGCGCTACGCCTACGGCGAATTCCGCCCGCCCGGCCGTGGGATTCCGGGCGGAAATCGGGCACGCGCAGCGCCCGATTGCCTGCGCGGGGCGGGGTCTTGGACGTAGGGTGATGGCATGAACAGCTTCGAGGCAGACCCCACCGAACCAGGCGCCGTCTCCGAGCCGGAGCGGCTGCTGCAGCCCGTCCCCGAGGGCCGGCGCATCACCGTCATGCTGGCGGCCTTTGAAGGCTGGAACGACGCCGGGGAGGCCGCCAGCGATGCCCTGCGCTATCTGAACAAGCTCTGGGGCGGCAAGAAGATCGCGGCGATCGACGCCGATGAGTACTACGACTTCCAGTTCACCCGGCCCACGATCCGGCGGACGGCGGCCGGTGAGCGAAAGATCAAGTGGCCGTCCACGCGGATCTTCAAGGCCAGCGTCCCCGAGTCGAACGTGGACGTCATCTTCGTCCAGGGCACCGAGCCGTCTTACAAGTGGCGTGCTTACACAGCGGAGCTGCTGGTGCACGCCGAGGCCATGCATGTGGACTACGTCATCCTGGTCGGTGCGCTGCTGGCCGACGTTCCGCACAGCCGGCCGATTCCGGTCAGCACATCCACGGACGACGCCGCACTGCGTGAACGGATGGACCTGGAGGCCTCGCAGTACGAGGGGCCGGTGGGGATTGTGGGGGTGCTCGGCGAAGTGGCGTTGCTGGCAGGGCTCCCGACGGTCTCGCTGTGGGCGGCCGTGCCGCACTACGTGGCCCAGGCCCCGTCACCGAAAGCGCAGCTGGCCCTGCTGCACCGGATCGAGGAGCTGCTGCAGGTCCCCCTGGACACCACGGAACTGGTGGAGGAAGCCGACGCGTGGGAGCGCGGCGTGGACGAGCTCGCCACCGAGGACCCCGAAATTGCGGCGTATGTCCGCCAGCTGGAGGAGGCCAAGGACACCGCGGACCTTCCTGAGGCCAGCGGAGAATCGATCGCCCGTGAATTCGAGCGCTACCTCAAGCGCCGGGGCAAGGACAAGCCCTAGCAGGTTTTGCTGCGGGTGGACGTCTAGAGTTCGACGCCCAGCAGGGCGTTGACGGCGTCGCTCACCAGCGCGGCGTCCGTGGCCGAGGCGGCCGGGGTTTCCAGTGCGATTCCGAGGGCGGACTGAGCCCAGGCATCGACGGCCGCGAGGGCGCCGGGCGCGTTGAGGTCATTGGCGAGTTCAGTCCGCATCCGGCCGACCAGGGCCGCGGCCGTGCCGCTGGGTGCCACGGCGAGGGCCTCACGCCAGGTGCGCAGCCGGTCCTTGGCTTCGGCGAACCCTCCGGCGGTCCAGGACCAGTCCGAGCGGTAATGGTGGGCCAGGATCGCCAGGCGGATCGCGGCCGGCTCTTCGCCGTCGGCGCGGAGCTTGGAGACCAGGACCAGGTTGCCCTTGGATTTGCTCATCTTTTCCCCGTCGAGGCCCACCATGCCGGCGTGCGCGAAGTGGCGGGCCAGCGGCACGCCGGCCAGTGAGTACGCGTGGCCGGCGCCCATTTCGTGGTGCGGGAAGATGAGGTCAGAGCCGCCGCCTTGGACGGTGAACGGTTTGGGCAGGTACTCCTGGGCGATCACGGTGCATTCGACGTGCCAGCCGGGCCGTCCCTCCCCCAGCTCGCCGCCGGGCCAGCGGGGCTCGCCCTCGCGGGCAACCCGCCAGAGCAGCGGATCAAGCGCCTGGCGCTTCCCGGCACGGCCGGGGTCGCCGCCGCGTTCGGCGAAGAGCTCCAGCATTTCGGCGTCGGAGAGTCCGGAAATGGACCCCAAGGTCCAGGCGTCGACGGCGTCCGACGAGTGCTTGCCGGCCGCCTCGACGTCGTAGTAGACGTCGCCGTCGGGCTCGCCGCCGGTGCCGGGGACGCGGTACGCGAGTCCGTTGTGCAGGAGGCGCTCGATGGCTGGAACGATCAGGGGAACGGCCTCGACGGCGCCGATGTAATGATCCGGGGCGAGGACGTTCAGGGCCTCCATGTCGGTCTGGAAGAGCTCGATCTGGCTCGCGGCGAGTTCGCGCCAGTCGATGCCGGTGGCCGTTGCACGCTCCAGGAGGGGATCGTCGACGTCGGTCACGTTCTGGACGTAGGCGACGTGCTGGCGGCCGTCCCGCCACGCACGGTTCAGGAGGTCGAAGGCGACATAGCTGGCCGCGTGGCCCATGTGCGTGGCGTCATAGGGGGTGATGCCGCAGACATACATGGACTGCTCGCCCGTGGCCTCCAGGGTGACGATGCCGCCCTTGGCGGTGTCGAATAGGCGCAGGGCGGGCATGCTGCCGGGGAGCTGGGCAACGGGGCGGGAGATCCAGGATTTCACAGCCCAAGCCTAGTGCTAGGCGCTGATGACATTGAAACCGAGCAGCAGGAACAGGGACATTCCCAGGAGGATCCTGTACCAGACAAAGAGCCGGTAGCCGCGGGTGGAGACGTACTTCAGGAACCAGCCGATGATGACATAGCCCACGATGAAGGCGATCACCGTGGCCAGGGCCGTTTCCGGGAGTCCGTACGGGCCGGTGATGCCTTCCTTGGAGACTACTTTGTACAGCTGGTACAGGCCGCTGCCGAATACGGCGGGGATGGCCAGCAGGAATGAGTAGCGGGCCGCTGCCTCACGGGTGTAGCCCATCAGGAGCCCGGCGCTGATGGTGCCGCCGGAGCGGGACACCCCGGGGAAGAGGGCCAGGGCCTGCGCCAGTCCGTAGTAAAGGCCGTGTTTGTAGGTCAGCTGCGTCAGTTCGCGGTCCTGCCGGCCGATGGTGTCTGCCACCGCAAGGACCATGCCGAAAATAATCAGCATGGTCGCGACACCCCACAGGCTGCGGAGCACGGACTCAATCTGGTCCTGGAACAGCAGGCCGAGGACGATGATCGGGACGCTGCCCAGGATCACCAGCCAACCCATGCGTGCATCCGGGTCCTGCCGGGACACTTTGCCGGTCAGCGAACCGGACCACGCGCGGATGATCCGCAGGATGTCGCGCCAGAAATAGACAATCACGGCCGTCTCGGTGCCCAGCTGGGTAATGGCCGTAAAAGCCGCGCCGGGGTCTGACGCCTCCGGCAGGAAGGAGCCGACAATCCGCAGATGGGCGCTCGAGGAAATCGGGAGGAACTCGGTCAGCCCTTGTACTAGGCCCAGCAGAGCCGCTTGTATCCAGTTCACGTTTATAGACCCTACGTTATGAAGCACGGTGACTCCCGTAAGCTTGCTGGCATGCAGCAGCGTTATGTCGGCAACAGTGGGTTGCGCGTGTCCGCCCTATCCCTTGGCACCATGTCCTGGGCCCGGGAAACCGAGGAACAGGATGCCGCCGCCCTCGTGCGGTCCTTCGTCGATGCCGGCGGAACCCTGATCGACACCGCGGCGTCCTACGCCGACGGGCAGGCCGAGGCGATGCTCGGCGGAATGCTGGGCGACGTCGTGGCCCGTTCCGAAGTGGTGATTTCCACCAAGGCCGGACTGACGACGGCGGACGGGCGCCGCGGCGTCGACACGTCGCGCAACGGCATGCTCTCCGGGCTTGACGCGAGCCTTGCCCGGCTGGGAACCGACTACGTGGATCTCTGGTTCGCCCACGCCTGGGATGCCAATGTGCCGCTGGAGGAGACCCTGTCCGCACTGGACCACGCCGTGCGGTCCGGCCGGGCGCGTTATGCCGGCGTCTCCAACTTCAACGGCTGGCAGACAGCCAAGGCCGCGGCAATAGCGGGCTTTCCCCTCGTGGCCAACCAGTCCGAATACTCGCTCCTGCAGCGCAGCGCTGAGATCGAGCTGATTCCGGCCATCGAGGACGCCGGGCTGGGCCTGATGGCGTGGGGTCCGATCGGCCGCGGAGTCCTGAGCGGAAAATACCGCGGCCACATCCCCGGGGATTCCCGCGCCGCCAACCAGCGGCTCGCCACGTACGTGGAACCCTATCTTGAGGGCCCGGCGTCCAGCGTGGTGGAGGCTGTCGCCATGGCGGCGAAGGGGCTCGGCCGGACGCCCCTGGATGTGTCGCTGAGCTGGCTCCTCTCCCAGCAGGGAGTGGCAACCGCAGTGGTCGGCCCCCGGACACCGGTCCAGCTCAAGGAGATCCTGGATTCGGCGCTTGCGCCGCTCCCGCCGGAGATCGCCCAGGCGCTCGAAGACGTGTCCGACCCGGCCTGAGGCCGGGGTAGCGTTCGGGCTTTTCCGGGCTGATTCTCGGCTTTCTTTCTTATTCTTGCCCCATGAACCTGCAGAACCTCGCGATCACTGCCGGCGTCGTGCCTTGGGTTCTCTATGTCTTGGCGGCGGCCGCCCTCGCGTGGCTCGTTTGGGGGCGCCGGAGGCATCTGTCCCGCTGGGTGCCCGGCGCGGCCATGGCTGCAGGCCTTTTGTGCATCCTGGTGTGGCTGTTTTCGGAGCGGGTGTGGAACTTATGGGGTTCCCCGCTGCCGAAACGCGTCTATGCCTATGCCGGCGTCGGCATCCTGGCCCTGCTTCTTATCGTGCCCAAGATCCTGGACCTGCGCCGGGTGCCGGCGCGCATCGCCGTGGTGCCCGCCGCGCTCGTCGTCGTCCTGGCCTCGGGGTCGCTGATCAACCAGAACTTCGACTACTACCCCACCCTGGGCTCAGTCTTTGGGGACGCCGGCGTCAAAATGGAAAGCCTGGAGCAATTCAAGAGCCAGGAAGGCCGCGACCCTGCACCAAAGGCAAAGCGGAGCGACTCCCCCACCACTCTCGCGAACTGGACCCCGCCGGAGGGCATGCCGAACCAGGGGACGGTGGTCAGTGCGTTCATCCCGGCGTCCATCTCCCATCAAGCCTCCTCGGCGGCGTTCGTGTACCTTCCCCCGGCGTACCTCGCGACGCCGAGGGCCAATCTTCCAGTCCTGGTGCTCATCCACGGCGTCCCGGGCGGGACCAGCGACTGGATCCGCAACGGCCGGATCGGGCAGTTCATGGACGACTATGCAGCCTCACATAAGGGCTTGGCGCCGGTGGTTGTCATGCCCGACGCCGGCGGGAAGTGGGCCAGTTACCCGCCCCTGTGCATGAACACCAGGCAGGGTCAGGCCGGAACATACCTGAGCCAGGACGTCCCCAACTGGGTCAAGGCGACCTTCGGGGCAGGCACCCACTCCAGCAGTCAGTGGGCCGTTGGAGGCTTCTCCTACGGCGGAACCTGCGCCATGCAGCTGGCCATGAATTACCCCGGGGTCTACCCCACTTTCATCGACAGCTCTGGCGAAAACCAGCCGACCATCAGGCAGGGGCACCAGGTTCTCCTGCAGCAGTACTTTGGCGGCAGCGCCGCTGAGTTCCAGATGCAGAACGCCCTCGATGTCATCAAGACCCGGAAATATCCGGACACGGCGGGCATCGTCACCGTCGGCACCGACGATCAGTTCTACCGCCCCCAGGGAATCCAGGTCTACCGGGGCATGAAAAAGGCCGGTATCAACGTCCAACTCCAGGATGCTCCCGGCGGGCACGCGTGGCCGGCGTGGAGATACGGCGTGGAAAACAACATGGACTGGCTCATGGCCCGCCTCGGCGTCGCCGGCTAGGCCGCAGACCCCCTGGCATCGCCGACCGCTGGCCCCACGCGTGGTGGTACGTGGATACCCCCGCAGCGGCACCAGCGGCGGCTTCATGGCTCAGCCGATGACTCCACGCAGCAGCCGGGCCGTGTGCCGGATGGACATGGTGGGCATGTAGGCCTCGGTGAGCGCCCGTCCGATGACCGGTAGCGCCAGGGGGTCGTGGTACATCATGTACAGCGTCCGGCGGCGCGGGTGGAAGCGCTGTTTGAAGGCGGCCAGGGACCGGAATCCGTAGACCGGTTCGAGGGCGGTACCGAGCCAGTCCAAGAACCGGCCAACCGCTGCGCCGTCTGACGGCCCGCCCGCCGCATCGCCGTCATGAACCGGCGCCAGCGGAGACCCGGAGAGCGAAATTTCCGCCATGGTTCCGTCAAAGTGGAGTACCGCGGAGGCAATCAGGAATTCCATCACGCCTTTGAAGCCGTCCGGGCTTCGCCGCATGAAATCGAGCGTGCGCCCGGTGACGTCACCATTCTTGAACACCGGGAGCCAGCTGGTCACGCCGTGGACCTTTCCCGCCGAATCCACGGCCAGGCACAGCAGCACATTCTCATCCTTGAGTTCTTCAATACCGCCCAGGGTGAATCCCAACTCCGGCAAGGTCTTTTCGGAGACCCATTCTTCGGAGATTTCGTGGACCTGGGTTCGCAACGTTCCCGTGAGCTCGGCGTAGGTGAACCACTGGGCCTCAACGGACAGTTTCCGGGCCTTGTTGAGGGCCGTGCGGACTCCCTGCCATTCCTTGCCCTTGAACTCGATGTTGCCCAGCGGCAGCAGGGTCTCCTCGGCCACCCTCACGCGGCTGAATCCAAGGTCCCGCAACAGGGTCCAGTGGTCATCTGTGACGGAGTACCAGCATGGGGAGAGCGACTGTTCGGCGCAGAATGCGGTGAACTCCTCAATGGCCTTCTCGAAGTCTTCGGGTTCGCCGAAGGGTCCGCCAACGGTCAGCGCCACGTTGTAGTGGATCTGGTAGCCGATGCCTACGGTCTCCGCGCTGTTGAACCAGTACCGGTTGTTGGGCCAGAGGGCCATCCAGGACAGCGATCCGCCGCCCTGCCGCACCAGCCGCCGGGCCAGGGAGATGCCACTGTCCGCCCTAAGGTCCCGGAGGTGGCGGCTGACGAACATGGCGAGGATGCTGATGAGGCAGATAAGCCAGAACGCGGCGCCACCGTAGCTGAAGATGAGGGGCGACCACACGCCATGCGGGTATACCGACACGGAGTACCGGAAGGAGAACGGATACGGCAGGAACATCTTTGGCAGGGTGGCCAAGAGGGCAAGCAGGCCGGCCCGGTGGTAGTAGTTGTCCTCAGCGAACCATGCCACCACGTACGCAGTGACAAACACCGCGAAGACACTTGCCAGCAGGAGCAGTGAGCGGCGGCCCAGAACCGGATCGGCGTCGACGTTGAAGTGCCTGCGGGCGGCAAACAGTGCGGCCGCGATGAGCAGGGGCACCAAGACCACCGGAAGAACTTCCGCGATGCCCGAGTCCACGGAGAGGACCCGTGACCCACTCCGCAGAGAGGTTCCGAACTGGGCGAAGAGCTGCAGGTAAATGGCGGAGAGAACACCGATCACCAGCTGGACCGACATCGCCACCCACAGGGCAACCCGGTTTCCCCGGCGGAGCCCCTCCGCGCAGACCAGCAGCAGGACCAGGGGAACCAGCGCGAGGGCTTCGCCGCCAGGCCCGCGTAACCCGGGGCTCTGAATGACCTGAAGGCAGGAAAGGTCGACGGCCGCTGAGCAGTTCGCCTGCAGATCGTTGATCGTGGGGATGGGGTTGACAACCAAGTTCCTGAGGACCGCGAGCGGCCCGGAGGGTGCCTTCGCCAGGCTGGCCAAGACCGGGCCCGCGGCAAAGACCGCCACCACCATTGACAGGAGCGCCCTGACTTCCCGGCTGGTGGAATGGACGAAGTGGCCGCCTCCGTGCCGGCCGCCCATCACGGCGCCGATGCCGAGTCCGCACGCGACTCCGAGCAGGCTGTTGAGGTTCTGCGGATGCCCGATATACAACAGCAGCATCACCGTCACGGAGATGCTCACGGACCGGATCCTCCGGCGCCAGAGAGCGCTGATCCGCGGGCTTGCGGACATGACAGCGGCCAAAGACGCAGCGTAGGGTCCCAGCGGCGCCGGGTGACGGAGTGTGGCCAGCCATTCGCTGCCCATGACCGCACCGGTCCAGGCCACTGCAAAATACAGGAGCAGTGCGCCGAGGTGCCCGCCGACGAACGCGACGGCGGTCCGGCCCCATCCCATGGTGACTTCAGCCAGGCCGACGCACGCCAGGATCACGGCGGTTGCCAGCACATAGGAGGCGAGCGGTCCCGGGAACAACCAGGAGGTAAACAGCGACCCCCACTGGCCGCGCATCAGCAGATCAGGGCCTATGGACAGGGCTGACCCGAGCGCGGGCGGCGGCCCTGAAATCACGGAGCCGGTGACGACTCCAACCGCCCACATCACTAAAGCAAGGGACAGAGCCAACGGGATCCTGATGATGCTCCGTGCCAGCCGCCCCAAGAACCGGACAGGCCGGCTCCGCCGGACACGGTTCCCGGCCGCAGAGGATCCGTCCGTGGGGACCAAAGCAACGGCGAGGTTGACCGAGGGAACGTCACTCACGCGGCTCCCGGGCAGGTTCACAGTTCGCCACAGTGCAGGCAACGACAAACCTCCGACGTCGGACAAACCCGGGACACGGATCGTCTGTCAACCGTTCCGAAGCCGACCGGGGATTCGGACGGCGTCCCGGGGGTCGAACGCCGACAGAATACTCCCGAAAGCTGGGGAGTTCCGGTGAAGACGGTTAGCCGGAGGCCTTCAAATATCCGCGCGGAAAGGGACGGCACCACCTAAGATCACGCCGTTCTGCACGCGTCCGAGGCGGCCCGGGTCCGGGCAAAGAGGGTTCCGCAGGTCCTTGAATTTCCGAGATCAGCCAGCCCTCAGAGAGTCTTTGTCAGCTCTCCGAGTTCTGCAGGATTTCGAGGTCCTCTTCGTCGTCGATATCGTCATCGTCTTCGTCGTCGTCCTCGTCGATGACTTGGAGCGGCGTCACTTCCCCATACGCCTCGTACAGGGCGTCGTCGTAGACTTCAAAGGCGTCAGCAACGGCGAAGAACGCCGCTTCGACCGCGGGATCCCCGTCACTTCTGCGGGCGGAGGCCGCCGCCAGGTGTTCTTCCAATGCAGAGGTCAGTGACTGAAGCGCGACACGCGGATCGATGCTCATGACTTCACGTTAGTCGGAAAAAGACGAAAATGGAGAGCAATGAAAGAACATTTTCTGAGCAGCTCGGTCCGACGGGAACGGGACTATGTCAAGCAGTACGAGTACCTCGTTCTGACGGTCGGCCCTGAGGATTCCCTGCACGAGGCCCGCCGCCGGCTCGTGGAGCACTCCGAATACGGCAAGTGGGAATTGGAACGCAGCCGCCTCTACGTGGGCGGCGGGCGGCGTTTCTGGTTGCGCCGGAAAGTCATCCAGGTCCAGCGCACCGTCTAGGGCTCCCCGCCAATGTTGCCACGGGCATCGGCCGGAGCAGGGGCATCGAACGCCGCGGGGTCCGAGGCCGCCTAAGACGTGTCCAGCGGGCCCAGCCAGGCGTTCGCCACGGTATTGTGCGCCGATTCGTCATCTGACGGATGGAACATGCCGGCCAGCACGTCCCGGTACAGCCGCTCCAGCTCAGAGCCCCGGAAGTAGCTGGATCCTCCAGACACCCGGATCGCGAGATCCACCACGGCGCGCGCCGTTTCCGTGGCCCGGACCTTGAGGCCCACGAGCCGGGGGAACCACTGGTGGCCGTGGTCCACGAGTTCGTCGACGTCGGCCGCCACGCGGGACAACTGCGGGTAGAGCGCATCCATCGCCATCGCCGCCTCTGCCACCTTCCAGCGGATGTCCGGGTCCTGGGCGTAGCTGCGGCCGCCGTTCTTGAACGACGTCCGGCGCTTCACCGCTTCGACCCCGAGCGTGAGGGCCCGTTCGCCGATGCCCGTATACACGGCGGCGAGGAGGGTTTCGAAGCAGGCAAAGATCGCGAATATCAAGGGGTCGGCGTTCGGGCCCACCGGCAGTTTCCGGAAGATCCGTTCCGCCGGCACAACGGCGCCGTCCAGGAGGGTCGTGTTGGACTGACTGGCCCGCATGCCGAGCGTGTCCCAGTCCGGGAGGATCTCGTAGCCGGGCGTAGCCCGGGTGATGAATCCATGGACCAGTTCCCCGGCGCCGTCCTGGGCGGAGGAGTCCTTCCCGAAGATCCCCAGCCGGGTCCATGCCGGTGACAGGCTTGTGAAAATCTTGCGCCCAGTGAAGCTGTAGCCGCCGTCGGGCAGCGGCACGGCCTCGGTGCGGGAATCGAACAGCACGGAGTCGTTGCCGGCTTCCGAATTGCCGAAGGCAAAGACCTCTCCCTGCGCGGCCTCCCGGAGGATGAAATCGAGCGAGGAGTCACCCCGGGCGGCCAGCACCTGCGCGACGCCGGTCCACACCAGGTGCATGTTGATCGCCAGTGCGGTGGCCGGCGCAGCCGTCGCCAGCAGGCGCTGCAGCTGCGCCGCCCCCGTCAGCCCGAGTCCGAGGCCGCCGTCGACCGCGGGGACAAAGATCTTCAGGTAGCCGGCCGCCTGAAGGTCCGCAAGGTCCTCATGGAAGAAGGCGTTGTCGCGGTCGTACCCGGCGGCGCGCCCCCGGATCCGCTCCAGCAGCGGCCCGGTGAGAATGTCTTCGGGCGTCATGGCCGGGTGTCCGCTCAGTAGTTGGTGAGCAGGGTGTCCAGCACCCGCG
Source organism: Arthrobacter sp. NPDC056886 (assembly GCF_042788715.1). Taxonomy (NCBI): domain Bacteria; kingdom Bacillati; phylum Actinomycetota; class Actinomycetes; order Micrococcales; family Micrococcaceae; genus Arthrobacter; species Arthrobacter sp. NPDC056886. Next base: position 79,606 of record NZ_JBHUBT010000006.1, on the reverse strand, counting down.
CGCCGAATTTCAGGGAATCCGCCGGGACGCGTTCGTCCACACCGTGGAACATGCCGGTGAAGTCGAGTTCGTCCGGAAGCATCAATGGGGCGAAGCCATAGCCGGTGATGCCCAGCCGGCTCAGGGACTTGTTGTCGGTCCCGCCGGACAGCGTGTAGGGCAACACCTTGGCGCCCGGATCCTCGGAATGCAGGGCATCGATCATCGAATCGACGAGGTTGCCGGCGAAGGGCACCTCCAGGGAGACATCGTTGTGCACATAGCTGATGTCCACTCCGGTGCCGGCGAGCTCCCGGACGATCTCCAGGATGTGCTCCTCCTGCCCCGGCAGGGTCCGGCAGTCGATGAGGGCCTCGGCCGATTCCGGAATGACGTTGTGCTTGTAGCCGCCCTTGAGCAGGGTGGGATTGGTGGTGTTCTGCAGTGTGGCGCCGACAAAGCGGGCCACAGTGCCGAGTTCCTTCAGGATCTTGTCCGGATCGTCGGGATCGAATTCCACCCCGGTCAGTTCGGTGACACCGTCGAGGAACTGCCGGGTGGTCGGCGTGAGCTCGATCGGCCAGTTGTAGGCGCCAATCCGGGAGACGGCACCGGCAAGCCTGGTCACCGCATTGTCGGTGTTGATCTGGGAGCCGTGGCCTGCACGGCCGTGGGCAACAAGGCGGAGCCAGGAGAGGCCCTTTTCCGCGGTCTGGAGCAGATAGGTGCGCTGCCCGCCGATAGTTGCGGAAAAGCCGCCCACCTCGGAGATCGCTTCCGTGGCGCCCTCAAAGAGTTCGGGCCGCTTATCGACGGCGTAGCGGGCGCCGTAGGTGCCGCCGGCTTCCTCGTCGGCGAAGAACGCGAAGATGAGGTCCCGCTTGGGTTTGCGTCCCGTGCGGGCGAAGTTGCGCAGCACGGACAGGATCATGGCGTCCATGTCCTTCATGTCCACGGCGCCCCGTCCCCAGATCAGGCCGTCCTTCAACTCGGCGCCGAAGGGGTCAACGGACCACTGCTCGCGGAGGGCCGGGACGACGTCCAAGTGGCCGTGGACCACCAAGGCGCTGGCCGAGGGGTCCTCCCCCGCCAGCCGGGTCACAACGCTGGCGCGGCCGGGGGCGGCCTCGAAGATTTCGGCCTCCAACCCCACTTCCGCCATGAGCCCGGCGGTGTATTCGGCGGCAGCGCGTTCACCGGGGCCTGAGCCGTCACCGTAGTTGGATGTGTCGATGCGGATCAGCTCTTGGCAGATCCTGACGACCTCGTCCTCGGGCCTGGGTTCGGTCCGGTTGTCAGTCATTGCGGCTCCTCTTGGCGGGTGGCTCAATTGCTGGCTTCAGCCTACTCACACCCCCGGCAAAGCCCCGATTATTTGTTTCCGGAAAAGTCGTGCTAGAGTCTTTCTCGCTGCTTCCGAGAAAAGCAAAACGCTGAGAGGCGAAAACTTCCCGGAATTACCACCTGCGCGGGTGGCGGAATGGCAGACGCGCTAGCTTGAGGTGCTAGTCCTCGAAAGGGGGTGGGGGTTCAAGTCCCCCTCCGCGCACAAGGGAAAACCCCTGGAATCCAAGGATTCCAGGGGTTTTTTTCTGTCCTCGCCCCGACGGAATCAAAAACAGGTAGTTTACTCTCTGTTGCGCGGCCGACCCGGGCCTGTAGCCTGACCCCATCGCGTCTGGGAGCGGTGCGCGAGGGGGAGCTTGCACCGGCCTTCCGTCACCACGGGCTACGGACAGAAACCACCCCTCACGCGGCTTTCCGGCGAGTAGCTACAGGCCGCACCGGCCGGGTCCTTACCGGGACACTTCGGCTGGTCGGTACCGGAGTGCGCCGCCCAAGACCGGGAGGCGGACCGGTAAACCGAGAAGGTGGACACCCATGCAGCGAAGAAGCACACCGCCGGCCGTCATCCTGGTCGCATTCCTTGCCCTCACCGGTTGCGGGGCGGGCACTGGCACCGCGACGGCAACGTCCCCCGTAACGCCAGCGGCAGCCCAGACAGCCACTCCCACCCCGACTCCGACGAAGAGCTTCAGCAATGCGGACCTGAGCGGTCTGCTGACAACGCTGAAGGATGCCCAAGGTAAGCCGCTGACCGTGGTCCCGTCAGCACAAATCGACCAGGGCATCCTCAAGGCCAAGGAAGTGCTCAAGACAGCCGTATTCACTCCAGCGGCCTGCAAGTCCTTCGCTGACAGCAACGCCCAGATTCCGGACGGCAGCACCTACGCGGGCGCCACGTCGATCTCGGCAACTGACAAAACGGCAACTGTGGTTACTGTCATTGCCCTCAAGGACGCCCAAACCATGACCGAACAACTGAACGCATCCCAAGCCTCAGCTGCGAAGTGCAAGACTTTCACCATCGAAGCGGCCGGCCAGAAAATCACCACGGAGACCACCCCTGTTGCTGCCGAGACTAACGGGGATATTTCCTTCGCGGCACTCACCAAGCAGCACCTGGCCACAGGCCAGGCCCAAACTGCTCTGACCGTTACCGGCATCAAAGGCAACCTTGCCGCAACTGCCGTAAAGACAGGGCCGGCGGTCACCCAGCAAGCGTCAGCCGAACTGACCCAGCTGATCAACACGGTCCTCGCCCACGGCTGACGATCCATTGGTCCAGGCTCCCCGGGCACCGGCGCCCGTCTTGGGAGTCTGGACCAGCTGCCGGCACCCACTATTGCCGCCCCTCCCCCGCCGGCTGTTCAGGTTTTGCCAGCGGATCGCGGCCGGACCACGTCTTGAGAATGGTCCAGGCCACGGCGGTGATTGGCACGGCCAGCAGCGCTCCGACGATGCCTGCCAGCACCGTGCCCGCCGCCAGGACCAGCAGGATGGCGAGCCCGTGGATGCTGAGCACTTTGCCCATCAGGACCGGCTGCAGGAAGTGATGTTCTAGCTGGTTCACGCCGATGACGACGGCGAGAACGATAAGCGCCTGGATGGGGCCATTGGAGATCAGGGCGACGGCAATGGCGAGGGTGCCGGCGACGGTGGCGCCAACGATCGGGATGAACCCACCCATGAAGATGAACACGCCCAGCGGTAGGGCCAGCGGTACCCCCATGATGGCCAGGGTGATCCCGACGACGAGACCGTCGATCGCGGCGACGATGGCGGTGCCGCGGACGTAGCCGCCCAAGACGATGGTGCTGCGGTCCGCGGCCAGGCGTGCCTTGGCGCGTTGGTCAGCGGGCAGGAAGCCGATGAGAAAGGTCCGGATCTCAGGCCCGTCCTTGAGGAAGAAGAACAGCGTCACAGCCATCAACACCGCGCCGGCGAAGATTTCCCCCAGAGTGCGTGCCCCCGTGAGGGCTTCTGCACCGAAAGTGCTGGAGGTGAAGAACTCCCGCACCGAGCCGATGGCGGCGGTGATCTGTTGGTCGCTGACGGGGAAAGGTCCGGTGGTAAGGAAGGAGTGCAGCTGGTCAACCCCGGCGACGGCGCGGGCTGAGAGCTCGGCCCACTGCCGGGAGACGAGGAACACGATGCCGGTGATGACGCCGCCGACCACGGCGAGGATGGCCACGAACGAGGCAACGACGGCGAGGGCACGCGGCCACGAGCGCCCTGTGAGCCAGCGGACCAGCGGGGAGATTGCGGCGGCCAGGATCACGGCGATCAGAACCGGAATGATGACGAACGGAATGCGGGTCGCTGCCCAGATAATCGCCCAGGCGAGCGCGGTCACCGTGAGCGCCTGGACGGAACGGATGCTGGCGCGGCCGAGTCCGTCCGACCATATGGCCGCAATACCGCTGCGGGGCTCCGTCATGGGCGGTTCTCTCCTTCGCCGCGCTGGGATGTCGCCGCTACTCCCAGTTCAGGGGTTTCGGCTTGGACTTTCGCCACACATCGTAGAACCGCTCGCGGGCCTGATCGCCGCGCAGCTGCTCCAACGCATGCAGGCGCCCGTAGCTGAAGCTGGTGCCCCCATCGGCCGGGGACTGTGCCGCGAGTGCGAGCAGTGTTTCCCGGGTGACGACGCTGTCCTGGAAGTCTCCGAGTATTTCCTGGATGCCCTCGGCGGCCCGGGCAACGGCATTTGCGTGTTTGCCGAACATCGGCGCCGCCGCCTCGGCGGCATAGCGCAGCCGCTTGGCGCTCTTTCGAACTTCATGCAGTGCGACATCCTGCGGTCCCCGTCCGGTGGCCCTGTCGACGGCGCGGACCGCCTTCTTGAGGCGCTTTTGCTCGGCCGAGACGAGCCGGCCAACTGTCTGCGGCGCTTCCTCTTGTGCTGAGGCGCTGAGCGGAGGTGCCGCAAGGAACGCGTCGAGGGAATCGAGGAGGCGGAAGTATCGGTCGCTGTCCAGCGCGGCCAAGCCTGCGGCACGGCCCTGTTGCTGGACGGTGCCGAGGTGCTCATCGATTTCCTGCGCAACTGGACCAATCAACAGTTCCGTCGGTTCGGCGTTGATCATGTCCTTCAGCCGGGCGCGGATGACCTCGGTATCCCGGGCCTGTCCCACAGCGCCGGCGAGCCACTGCAGTTCAGCCCGCAGGACCTTGGCCGACGTCGTATCCGTCAGCTTCCGGAAGGTCACCAACGCTGACCGTAGGCGGCGGGCGGCCACCCGTAGTTGATGCACGGCGTCCGGGGCGTCGACCCTGACGCCAGGGTCGTGCATCTTCAGGGCGCGTATTTGTTGGAAGATGTAGGACAGCGCGACGTCCGAGGCGGGCCCGTCCCGGACCGGCTTTGGGGCCGCAGCGGGATCACCCGGATAGTTGGGGCCGAGCGCCTTGGCCAGCTTGGACGGCAAACCGGATAGGGGTACTCCCTCGGCTGCGAGCAGTGTGTCGGCGTCCTGGAGCAGCTGTCGGGGACCGTCGGCCAGTTCAATTTCCCACTCCCGCCACCGCGACGGTTCCGCCGGGGCTAGCAGGGATTGTGCCTCGACATAGTCGTCGCTGAAGTGGGCCAGGACCGCGCCGTCGGCAGCGTACAAGGGGGTCGACGTCCGGTTGGTCTTGATGCGTACTACGGGCACCAGCACATGGCTGCGGGTGTGAACGAGCACGAGCTGGCGCAAGAGCTCCGGCACGGCATCCCGATCGCCGCCCAGCGCCTGCCCTATTTCCCGCCGCTCCCCCGCGGTGACTGGGAGTTTGAGGTGCCAGCCTGCGTCCGGACCGCCGGACCGGCGGCGCAGTGTGATCCTCTGCGCGGCCAGCGCCAGTGCCTCGGTATCAAAGTAGACCGCGTCCAGCTGTTCGTTGACGGGTAGCCCGACGCGATCCACCCCGTGGATTGAACCCAGCTGCGGGAGGGCGTCGGCTTCCGAAGGGCAGTACTTGTGTTCCACCTCAATGACTTCGGAGCCGGCCATACTCCATTCTAGGAATCGGCATGCCCCCTCGCCCGTGCCCAAAGCCCCCTATCAAATGGAACCCTTCACGGCGCCTGCGCCGGCCAGGGTGCACGTGGCGAAGCTCCGGTCAAATAGCGGTTGACCGGAGCTTCGGGACCATTATGGGCAGTGCTTCCTGTGTATTGGCCGGGAAAGGCCGCCCGCCGCTATTGGTTGAGCAATTCGCTCATGAGGGGCGCATTGCGGACGTGGTCGGTCAGGGGCGTCAGCCCCCACACGTCTTCGATGGTGTGCAGCAGGGAGTAGTGCGAGTAGGCGGCATGGGAGGTGAAGCCTTTCCGCGCAGCCGGACCGGCAAATACCGTCGCCACTCTGTTGTCTTCTTTGCTGCCCTCATCCCATGTGAGCACCAGCAGGGAGTTCTGCGTCGTGAAAGCCGGCGACCCAAGGATCCTGGGCACCTCGCGGGAGAGCCAGCGGTCTCCCGTGCTGATGGGACAGTCGTGGGTGTCGTTGCACATGTCTGGGCTGATGAAGGAGAAGTCCGGCAGGGCCGACGCCGACTGCAGATCCTTTTCCAGCCGGTCGTACGGCACAACATGGTCCGTGCACAAGCCCAAGTCGTTCGTAACCGTTGGGTAGTACATGAACGGATTGTGCTTCACGGCGTAGTCCCCGGAGTCCCGCGAAGCACAGGGCGCGGGCATGCCCTCGGCATACATTTTCCAGGTCCGCCCGGACTGTGTGATTTCATCGGCGATGGACCTCACATCCGCTGTGCACGACTTCGGTTTGCAGTCGCTGGTAATCCCGGCGGTTGTTCCGCTCGTCAGGGCGATATAGTTCGGCAGGCTCGGGTGCATGATCGCCCGGTAGTTGGCGGCCGTCGAGAATTCCGCCGCCAGTTTGTTGAAATAGCCCGCTTCGCTGGTGCCCATGACCTGCGAGGCCGCCTTGTTTTCCAGGACCATGACCACAATGTGCTGGATTCCGCCGTTGCCCTGCTGCCCCGGCGCCGGGTGCGGCGCCGGCTGTGCGAAATACGGCGACGGCGGCGGGGTGGCGCCAGGAGGTGTCTCCTGGCTGGAAGGTGGGGGCGCGGACTCGGCAGGAGTCTTCTCCGCAGGCGCGGATTGGGTGGGCGCGGGCGGGCCTGTCTGGAAGGGCTGCACCGGAGTGCACCCCACCAACAACATCGCCAGCGCCCAAACGCCGGCCAGCGAGCCCCGGCCGATCCGCGTCATCGGACCATGCTAGCGGCCGGTAGCGGCGAGACCCAAGGCTGTCTGCGGGCCCCTCCTCAGGTCCGGCTCAGGTCAGTTTCAGTCCCCGTTTCAGGTCCCTTTGAAGCTCCGGGATGGAGCGCAGTCCGGACGGTGCCCAGCAGGGACAGGAACCGTTCATGTTCCGGCAGGTCATCGATCAATACCACGCCCTCGGGAGCGGCCAGCGGGATGCGCCAGTTTGGGTATTGGGTGCTGGTGCCCGGCTGGTTCTGGGTCCGGGTCTCCCCCACGGCGTCGACGAGCGCCACGCCCAACAGCGCGGAGGGAGCAAGCGCCGTGTAGGCGTAAAGCGCCTCCACCGTAGTCCGGACGTCGGTGGCGGTGTCCGTCAGCAGGCCGCGCGCCCGGACTTGGGCCAGGACAGCATCCTGCTCGGCCGCGGCCTCGGCACGTTCTTCATCAACGGGGCGCCGCAATAGCCCGAGCGATTCCCGCAAGGTGACGTGTTCACCGGCAAGGTAGCCCGCGGTCGGGGGCAGATCGTGGGTGTTGACGCTGGTCAGGCATTGCTGGCGGTAGTGCTCCGGCGGGATCGGGCCGTCGGCGTCGTGCTCGAACCAGAGGATGGAAGTGCCGAAAATTCCCCGCTCCATCAGGTAGCCGCGAACCCACGGCTCGAACACGCCCAGGTCTTCGCCAATCACGATCGCCCCCGCCCGTTGCGCCTCGAGGGCCAGGATGCCGATGAGCGCCTCGTAGTCGTAATGCACGTATGTGCCGCTCTCCGGCCCGGCGCCCTCGGGGATCCACCACAACCGGAACAGGCCGAGGATATGGTCCACGCGGATCCCGCCGGCGTGCCGCAGGACGGTCCGGAGCATGTCCCGGTAGGCGGCATAGCCGGATTCGGCGAGCCGGCCGGGATGCCAGGGCGGCTGGGACCAGTTCTGGCCCAGCTGGTTGAACATGTCCGGAGGTGCGCCCACCGAAACGCCCCCGGCAAGAACGCCGGACAGCGTCCAGGCATCGGCACCGCCAGGTTTCACGCCAACGGCAAGGTCATGGACCACGCCGATGCCCATACCCGCCTCGCGCGCTGAACGCTGGGCCGCCTCGAGCTGCTGGTCGCAGAGCCACTGGAGCCAGCAGTGGAATTCGATTCGGGCTGCCAGCCGGGAACGCTGCTCGACACAGTATGGCGACGCCGGGGATGCCGCCGCCTCGGTCCATTCCGGCGCGGACGGCGGCAGCTGTTCGGCAAGCGCACACCACAGTGCAAAGTCCTCGAGTCCCTGCCCCTGCTCGGCGCAGAACCCTGCGAACTGCCGTGTGCGGGCCGGCCCGCGGCGGACGGCGAACACGAGTTCCAGTGCCGTGAGCTTCGCCGCGTAGCTGGCGTTGCGGTCCAAAAGGTCCCGTGACCGGTTGGCCGCCCTCAGGCCTTCGGCCAGGCGTGCCACCTCGGCCCGGCCGGCAGCGTCCAGATAGCCGTATTCCGGGATTTCCTCCACCCTCAGGTAGAGCGGGTTGAAAAAGCGCCGTGTGGCAGGCAGGTACGGGGAGTCTTCGACCGGCGGCACTGGTTCGGCGGCATGCAACGGATTGACCAGCACAAAGCCGGCACCCTGCTCACCGGCAACCGCGGCGAGGTCACCGAGATCTACAAAGTCCCCGATCCCCCACGACCGGGAGGACCGCACGGAGTACAGCTGGGCGGTCAGCCCCCAGGTGCGGCGTTCCGCGAGCGCGGCAGAGGCCCGGAGCTGGCCGGGCGTTACGACCAGCGGACACTGCGCCAGGGTGCCTTCGGCGTCGGCGTTCAGGGTATGCCAGCCGAGGCCGAGGTCGCCGGGAATGGTGAACGTGGCACGTCCGGTGAGGACGCCGTCCACGCCAACCGGCGCGTCCCAGTTCTCCCGCTGTGTGGCCTCGTGCCTGCTGCCGTCCTCGGCGTCGATCCAGACGCGGACGCCGCTGCCGTGCGGGACGTGGACATCCACATGGGTTTCCCGTCCCTCCCTCACCACAAGAACAGGGGGGAGGATGCGCCGCCACGGTGCCAGGCGTGTCTCCGCCAGGGAGCGTTGCTGCTCCTCGGGCCCGTTGGCGGGGATATCGAGGGCCGCCAGCACGTCCCGGAGTGTACCGGCGGCCACGGAGCGCTCCACCCCGTCCCAGCCCCAGTAGCTCGCGTCGACGCCATGGGCCGCTGCGAGTTCGCGCAACAGTGCGTCGGAGGCGTCGGTGTCCCCGGCGTGCCCGGGACCTCCAGGTGCCGCAGGGTTTTCGGGGTTTTCAGGGTGTGCGGGGTATGCAGTGTTCTCGAGGTGCGTCTGGTCCGCCATGCGCCCACTCTAGACGCTGCCTCCACGCCCGCGCCCCCTCCGTGGACATGGGATTCACCTACTGGTTCTCCGAGTCCCTCCACGGCGGCCGCAACCGACAGGTCCTGTTCCCCACAAGGAACGGCAGCCGGACCCAAGGCGGGCGGGGCTGTCGGCCCGTTTAGGCGCCGCCACAGCGTCCGCGCTAGCCTTGCAGTCTATGGTTGACGTCGAACGGTTCCGGATCCTGCTGCACGAGGAACGTCGCCGGAAGCTTGCCCTCCTCCCCGCTCTCCGCGAGGACATCACCTCGGTCAATGCCGCCCGCCGGGACTCCAATGTCGACGACGAACACGACCCCGAGGGCAGCACGATCGCCTTCGAACTGTCCCAGGCATCCGCGCTCCTGGAACAGAGCAGGGCGTCCCTGGCGCAAATCGATGCCGCCCTTGCCCGGATGGAAGAGGGCACCTACGGGATCTGCGCCGTGTGCGGTGCCGCAATCCCCGAGGGCCGGCTTGAGGCCAGGCCCTGGACCGCGTACTGCATCGAGCACGCCTCAGGCCGGGCATGACCAGGCCCGGTCTCTCGGTGGATCCTAACCTCGCCCTGACGTGGTGGGAGCGGATCCTTGCCGGATTTACCCACGCCCCCAGCCCGCACGTGACCAGCACCGAGCTCGTTGCAGTGATCCTGCTGGCAGTCGCGGTGTCCCTGCCGCGCCTGACCTGGCGCTACTTTGGCCTGCTTGCCACCGTGACCCACGAACTCGGCCACGCTTTTGCCGCCCTCACCACCGGCCAACGGCTCGGCGGGATCCGGCTGGGACTGGACCACTCCGGCACCACCACGACCTACAGCAGGAGCCGGCTCTCCTCCGCCTGGTCGACCTTCTGGGGTTACCCCGTGCCCGCCGTCGTTGGGGCAGTGATGGTCTGGTGCGGTTTCAACGGCTGGGGCCCGGCCGCAATGTCGGTGGGCACGCTGATCCTCCTGGCGTCATTCCTGTTCCTCCGCAACGGCGTCGGCCTCCTCATCACCGGTGCCGCCGTACTGGCCTCGGCGCTCCTGGTGCTTTACGTCCCGTCGGTGTTCAACGGTCACGTAATGATCGTGCTGGGTCTGGCTCTCCTGGTGGCGGCCGTAAGGGACCTCGGCAAACTGGCCAACGTCCATCTGCGGCACCGTGACAGGCTTCCTACGTCGGACGCCTACCTGCTGGCCCGGGCCACCTCCGTCCCCGCCGCAGTGTGGATTGCGCTGTTCGCCGCGGTGGTGGCCGGTGCCTGGTGGTTTGCCTGGCAGCCCATGGCGCCGGTGTTCACGGCCTTGCTGGGATCGTTCACTGCCCGGCCTTAGGCTGGGACCATGAGCCAGAGTACCCACACCGACCATCCGGGATTCAGCACCAAGGGCGCCTACGTGACCGGCGGCGAGGAATTCACCCGCGACACCAACTACATTGAGGACCGGATCACCCGGGGCGGCGGCCCGGGCAACAACGGCGAGCCTGGCTGGCCGGTGGAACCTGGCCGCTACCGCCTCATCGCGGCGCGGGCCTGCCCGTGGGCCAACCGCACGGTGATCGTGCGCCGGCTGCTCGGCCTGGAAGACGTCATCTCCCTCGGCCAGCCCGGACCCACCCACGACGCCCGGTCCTGGACCTTCGACCTCGACCCTGACGGCAGGGACCCCGTCCTCGGGATTGAGCGCATCCAGGACGCCTACTTCCGCCGCTTCCCCGGCTACCCCCGCGGAATTACCGTCCCGGCCATCGTTGACGTCCCCAGCGGGCAGGTGGTCACCAACGACTTCGCCCAAATCACGCTCGACTTTTCCACCGAGTGGGCGCAGTACCACCGGGCCGGCGCGCCGGAGCTGTACCCGGAGCACCTGCGGGAAGAGATCGATGCCGTCAACAAGCGCGTCTTCACTGAGGTGAACAACGGCGTCTACCGGTGCGGCTTCGCCGGTTCACAGCAGGCCTACAACGCCGCCTATGACCGGCTCTGGACGGCCCTGGACTGGCTCGAGGACCGCTTGGCCGGCCAACGCTACCTGGTGGGCGACACCATCACGGAAGCCGACGTCCGGCTGTTCACCACGCTGGCCCGCTTCGACGCCGTCTACCACGGCCACTTCAAGTGCAACCGGCAAAAACTGAGCGAGTTGCCCGTCCTGTGGGCCTACGCGCGCGACTTGTTCCAGACGCCCGGGTTCGGTGACACCACCGATTTTGTGCAGATCAAGGAGCACTACTACATCGTTCATGAGGACATCAATCCCACCGGCGTGGTCCCGCGCGGACCCGAACTGGGCAATTGGCTCTCGGACCACGGCCGCGAAGCGCTGGGCGGCCGGCCCTTCGGCGACGGCACACCTCCCGGGCCGGTCCGCGCCGGCGAAGAGGTCGCCCCGGGCCACGGCGCAGCCTGATGCAGGCGGCGGCCGGCGCGGCGCCGGGATGGGGCACGGCAACCGGCTCCGCGGACACCGGAGCCGAGGGCACCTCAGCACCGTCCCTCTCGGCCGGCCTGGCCACCCCCGAATTCGCGGAAGTGCGTGAACTCTTCGACTCCTTCCTCTCCGATGACCCGGGCTACAGCGCGCAACTGTCCGTCTACCGCCGCGGCACCAAGGTGGTGGACCTGTGCGGCGGCCCGGGTTTGGTGCCAGGCGACATCACGGGCACCTATTCCTGTTCCAAGGGAGTCGCCGCGTTTGTGATCGCGCTCCTGGTCCAGGACGGCCGGCTCGACCTGGACCAGACCGTCGCGTCTTATTGGCCGGAGTTCGGCGTCCAGGGCAAGGACCGGCTCACCGTGCGGCAGGCCCTCTCGCATCAGGCGGGGCTGCCCGGCGTCGTCGGCGGTATTTCCCTGGCGGAGTTCACCACGGCTGGCGCGGCTCGGCGTCTGGCGGCCTCGGCGCCGCTGTGGCGCCCGGGCACGGCCTTCGGCTACCACGCCCTGACCATGGGCATCCTGATGGAGGAGCTCTGCCGCCGTACCGCGGGGATGCCGCTCCAGGGGCTCTACGACCAGCGGATCCGCCGCCCGTGGGTCATTGACTTCTTCCTGGGCCTGCCCGAGGACCAGGAACCGCGATACCGCGAGGTGCTCTACGATCCGGACCCGGCCCAGCCGTGGCTGGATCCACTCAGCCTCGACGGCCTGGGCAGCAACGCGCCGGTCAGCACCATCATGGAGTTGCCCAACCACCGCGTTGTGCGGGCCTCGGGAATGAGCAGCGCCGGCGGCGTGGGGTCAGCCGAAGGGCTGGCCAGGCTCTATGCCGCCGCCACAACAGGGGTGGACGGCCGTCCACCGTTTCTGAGCCCGGGCACCATAGATCTCATGGCCGCGGAGCAGGTCTGGGGAATGGACCGGTGCTCCGGCTCGGAGAACGCGTTCGCCGTGGTGTTCATGAAACCCCAGCCGGGACGAAATTTCGGCAGTCATCTGGCGTTCGGGCACGAGGGCGCCAACGCGGCCCTTGGCTTTGCGGATCCCGGCTACGGCCTCGGGTTCGGGTATGTGCCCCGCCGCAGCGAAGAGGGCAGGACCGGGGGCCGGGCCCAGCGGCTGTCCGCGGCGGTGCGGCGGGCCGCCCACGCCGCGTCCTGACCGGCGTCGAACGGGCCGGAGGGCACCGGGGCCGGTTTTGTCCACTTGTCGCAGCAACCTCCCGGCCTTAGGGTGAGCCGGGATGCTCACTCCAGAAAAGACAGCCGACAGCCCGCCCTCCCTGCCGCGCAGATGGGCCCGGAATGTCTCGCGTGCCGTCTCCGCGACGCTGCTGTGGCCCCGGCTCCAGCTGGCCCTGAAAGCTGCGCTGGCCGCGGGCATCGCCTTCGCGATTGCCCCGTTCATGCCGGGCTCCGCCGCCGAGTATCCGTACTACGCGCCCCTGGGCGCCCTGGTCGCCATGTACGAGAACGTGGCCGGCTCCATGCGCCAGGGCCTGCAGACGCTCGTCGGCCTGGCGATCGGCGTCGGCCTGGCGTTCATGCTGTTCAGCCTCGGGCAGCCGACCCCGCTGACGGTCGCGGTGGTCATGGGCCTGGGCGTTATCCTGGCCGGACTGCCGAGGATCGGCTCGGGCCGGGACTGGATCCCGACGGCGGCGCTCCTTGTGCTTTTGGTCGGCGGCCACAACCCGGACACGTTCTCGTTCGGGTACCTCTTCCAGATGGCCGTCGGCGTCACGGTGGGCATCGTGGTGAACCTACTGGTCTTCCCGCCACTGCATTTCCGGGCCGCGGCCCTGAGCATCGCGGAGCTCCGCCAGGCACTCGCCCAGCAGCTCTGGGATATGGGCGAGGCCCTCAAGGAAAGCTGGCCGCCGGAACATCAGGACTGGTCCCGCCGTTCGGAGGCGCTCGCAGCGCATGCCCGTTCCGTGCGCCTCGCCGTCGAAAAGGCCGATGCGAGCCGACAGGCCAATCCCCGCCGCCGCCTGCATCCGCGCGACATGGATCTCGACTACCGGAACCTGCGGGACTTGGAACGGCTGACCTTCCACGTCCAGGACGTGACCCAGGTGCTCTCGGATGTCATCTGGGCCGACGACACCCCCTTTGTGGTCCCCGACGCCGACGCGGCGCCCCTGGGTGATGCCATGGCTTCCGTCGGCGACGTGCTGCGTGCCCTGGAGGACGAAACGCCCGAGCGCCAGGCCGAGCTGGCCCGGTCCGCCGAGGCGACAATCAGCGAATTGACTGCCCGGCTTGCCACCGAACAGCACAGCAAGGAAGCCCCCAGCGCAGTGGAATCCATCCTCCTAAGCCTCCACCGCATGCTGCGGGTGGCCACACCCGGCCGGCCGGAGTCGCAACCGGCCAGCGCGCCCGCAAGCTAGGCCAAAGCGCCCCAGCTGGGAGGGCGGCGCGGACGGACGACGGCGGCGGCTCCGGCTGATGTGTCCGGACCGGGAGCCTGGCTACGGCAGCGCCGCGACGGAACCGATAAAGTGCCGGCGCCCGGACAGCGGGTTCCACGCCACATAGTCGGAGCGCCGCCAGGCGCCGCCGTCGGCCTGCACCGTGCTGATGTCCAGCGCCACGCGGGCCGGGAGGAACACGGGTGCCTCGAAGGCCACGTCCCAGCGGAACGAGTCCCCCCGAACGGCGCCGACGTCGGCCAGCGCCCGCGATGCCAGGTACATGCCGTGGGCCAGGGATCGGCGCATGCCCAGAGCCTTAGCGGTCAGGACGCTCAGGTGGATCGGGTTGAAGTCGCCGGACACCGCGGCGTAAGCCCGCCCGGTGTCGACGCCAAGCTGCCACAGGGCCGTGGGGTCCGGCACCGAAAACGGCGACGGCGTCACGGGCACCGAGGGTTTGTCGATTCCGGGCAGGAACACGCCCTTGGCCAGGTAGGTCGAGACCCCGCGCCAGCGGACTTCGCTCGGCTTGCCAACGTCCGGCCCGCCAACGTCCGGCCCGGCAGTACGGACCTCCGCCACGACATCGAGCTGGGTGCCGGCCCGGTGGCCGCGCAGGTTCTCCACCCGGGCCCGGATATCCAGGGCCTGGGTGAACAGGACCGGTGCGGACTGCACCACCTTGTTGCTCAGGTGGATCATGCCCAGCAGGGGCAGCGGAAAATCGTCCCGGTTCATCACGCTCATGGCCAGCGGAAACGCCAGGGCATGGATAAAGCCGGCCGGGAGGACGTCGCTCGCGCTCTCACCAATCAGGTGCTGGTAGGCCGTCAGGTTCGCGACGTCGGCCTTCACACCACGGACCTCGTGGGTGTAGGCCGGCAGTTCGGTGCCGCCGTGCGTTCCCAGGACCCTGCGCCGTGCCGCTGCGGCCGCCGCATTGACGTAGAGCTTGGACAGGGACGGCATCTCGCCCAGGATGACGGTCTGGGATCCGCTCATGCGCCCACCAGATTCTGCCCGCAGACGCGCAGCACCTCGCCGGAAATCCCGCCCGCGGCGTCGCTGGCCAGGAACGCGATGGCCTCGGCGACGTCGCCCGGCTGGCCGCCCTGCTGCAGGGAATTGAGCCGACGCGCCACTTCGCGGGTGGCGAAGGGGATCCTGGCGGTCATCTCCGTTTCGATGAAGCCCGGAGCGACGGCGTTGATGGAGCCCCCGCGCTCACCGATCAGCGCCGCTGTGGCGCGCACCATGCCGATCACGCCGGCCTTGGACGCGGCGTAGTTGGTCTGGCCACGGTTTCCGGCGATCCCGCTGGTGGAGGCCACGGACACGATCCGGGGCGCGTCGCCGAGGTGCTCCGAGGCCAGGAGGGCCTCGTTGATCCGCAGTTGCGCGGCGATGTTGACGCCGATCACGGAGTTCCAGCGGCCCGCGTCCATGTTGGCCAGGAGCTTGTCCCTGGTGATGCCGGCATTGTGGATCATGATGTCCAGCCGGCCGTGCCGCGCCGCGGCGTGGTCGATGATCCGTTGGCCGGCGTCGCTGCGGCTGATGTCCAGCTGCAGGGCCGTCCCGTGGACCTCGTTGGCCACCTCCGCCAGGTGGTCCCCGGCTGCCGGGACGTCGACGAGGATGAGGGTGGCGCCGTCGCGGTACAGCGTGCGGGCGATCGCGGCCCCGATTCCCCGGGCGGCGCCAGTCACCACGGCCACCTTGCCGGCCAGCGGCTTCTCGACGTCGCCGGGCAGCTGCCCGGCGCCGGAGCTGACCGTCAGGAACTGCCCGTCCACAAACGCCGAGCGGCCCGAGAGGAAGAACCTCAACGCCCCCAGCGTTGCGGGGCTTGTGGTCCGCGCACCGTCCGCGAGCAAGACGCCGTTGCCGGTGGCGCCGGCCCGCAGTTCCTTGGCCAAAGACCGCAGGAGGCCGTCCACGCCCTGCCGGGCGGCTGCCGTTGCCGGCTCCGTCGCGGAGTCTGCGGTGCGGGACATGGTGATGACGCGGGCGTTCGGGGCGAGATCACGCAGTGAAGTGGCGGCCGTGAGTACCGGCTTCTCAAGATCGCCGGGATGGGCCAGTTCGTCCAGCACCAAGATGATGGCGCCAAGCTTCTCCTTGGGTATCGCGTGGCGGCGGACGTCGAGGTTCCAGGCCAGGAGCGTGGCGGCGAGCTCGTCAGCACCGCCGGTTGACCCTTGGACCAGGACGGGCCCTTCGATGAGGGGGCTGCCGGGCGCGTGCCGCCGGAGGGCTACCGGCTGCGGGAGGCCGAGCCTCTTGGCGATGTCCTTGCCGAGACCGTGGCTGACGAACCTGGTGTACTTGTCGCTCATCCGATTCTCCTTAGAGTGCTTCGAGGATTGCGACGACGCCCTGGCCGCCGGCGGCGCAAATGGACACCAGCCCGCGGGCCGGGCGCCCATTGACCTGGCCGCGGGCGTGCAGCATTTTGGCCAGCGACGCCACGATCCGGCCGCCGGTGGCGGCAAACGGGTGTCCGGCGGCAAGGGACGAGCCGTTGACGTTCAGTTTGGTCCGGTCGATGCTGCCGAAGGCGCCGTCCAGGCCAAGGCGGATGCGGCCGAATTCCTCGTCCTCCCAGGCGGCCAGAGTGCTCAGCACCGTGCCGGCGAAAGCCTCATGGATCTCGAAGAAGTCGAAGTCGTCGAGCGTGAGATTGTGGCGTGCGAGCAGCCGGGGCACCGCGAACGCCGGCGCCATGAGCAGGCCGTCCTTGCCGTGGACAAAGTCGACCGCGGCCGCCTCGCCGTCGACGATCGTGGCCAGCTTGGGGAGGTCGTGGGCGTCGGCCCATTCCTCGGACCCGAGCAGCACGCTGGAGGCGCCATCGGTCAGCGGCGTGGAGTTCCCGGCCGTCATGGTCGCTGCGGCGCCCAGATTCTTGCCGAACACGGGCTTGAGCGTGGCCAGCTTCTCCAGGCTGGTATCGGCGCGCAGGTTGGAGTCCCGGCTCAGTCCCCGGTAGGGGGTCAGAAGGTCATCGAAGAAGCCGGCGTCGTAGGCCGCGGCAAGATTGCGGTGGCTGTTGAAAGCGAGCTCATCCTGGGCCTCGCGGGTGATCTTCCACTGCGCGGTGGTCAGCGCCTGGTGCTCTCCCATCGACAGGCCGGTACGCGGCTCCCCCGTGTTCGGCGCATCGGGGGCCAGGTCCTTGGGCCGGAGCCGGCTGAGGACCTGCAGCTTCCGGGACACGGTCTTGGCACGGTTGAGGTCCAGCAGCACCTCGCGCAGTCCCTCACTGACGGCAATGGGGGCATCAGAGGCGGAGTCGACGCCGCCGGCGATCGCGGAATCGATCTGGCCCAGCTTGATCTTGTTCGCCAGGCCGAGCACCGTTTCCAGGCCGGTCGCGCAGGCCTGCTGGAGGTCGTACGCCGGGGTCTCGGCGGAGAGGGCCGAGCCGAGCACGGCCTCCCGGGTGAGGTTGAAGTCGCGGGAGTGCTTGAGCACGGCTCCGGCAGCGACTTCCCCGATCCGTTCGTCCTGAAGTCCGAAGCGGGCGATCAGTCCATCCAAAGCGGCAGTGAGCATGTCCTGGTTGGAGGACTTGGTGTACGCGCCGCCGGTCCGGGCAAACGGGATGCGGTTGCCGCCCACCACCACGGCCCTGCGGAGCCGCGCCGCGGCTGCACCGGCGTGCTCCTTCTTCCCTGCGGAGGCCCCTGCGGCGGCCTCCACGGCGGAAGTGCCGGCGGCTGGTTGGGGGCGGGGCACTGACGGTCCGTTGACGGACATGGGCTGTCTCCTTCGATCAAAGCGATTACCGATACCCAGCGTACCTGATACGCTTGGTATCGTGAACATCCGCAACCACACTCCGCCCGCCGGGCAGGCCGGCGTCGACGGCCGTGCTTCCCGCTGGCAGTCCCACCGCGAGGAGCGGCGGCGTGAGCTCATTAAGTCTGCTCGGAGGGCGGTCCACGCCCTCGGCAGTGACGCGTCGATGGAGGACATTGCCGCGGCCGCGGGAACCTCAAAGTCCGTCTTTTACCGCTATTTCGGCGACAAGGCAGGACTCCAGCAGGCCGTGGGCGAAGTGGTCCTGAGCCAGATGCAGCGGCGCATCCAGGAGGCTGCCCAGAGCGCCCAGACGCCCCGGGAAGGCCTGTTTGCCATGGTGTCCGCCTACCTGCAGATGGCTGAGACCAGCCCGAATGTTTACACCTTTGTCACGCGCCACGCCCCCGGTGAAGCGGATACCGCCAGCCCTCCCATTTCCACAGCCGGCGCCTTGAGCCATTTCTTCGCGGCCATCAGCGACATGATTGCCCGGCCCATGCGCAGCCATCTGGGCGGCGGCCAGGACAAGGAAGCCGTGATCGGCTACTGGCCCAATGCCGCGATCGGCTTGGTGCGGAACGCCGGAGAGCAATGGCTCGCCAGCCCGCAGGGACCCGCCAGGCCGGACCAGGAAGCCATGGCCCGGCAGATCACGGACTGGCTCTGTTTCGGAATCGCCCCCGAGCTGCAGTCACCGGCGGACCCGGCATCGGCAGACCCGGCAGGCCCGGGCACGCCGTAGCGGCGCCCCCGGCCCCAACTACGAACTGAACTGTCAGCACTTTGAATTTTCAGCACGAGAGATTGTCAGAACCACAGAAGGAAACGACATGACTGAACTAGCCGACCGCACTGAACGGGCCGACCGCACGACGGGCAACGTGGCCCGCCGCACCACGACGCCGGCAGCGGCCACACCAGCCGGCCTTTCGGGCGCCCAACCCGGCACCCCTGGGGCGCCCGCCGTCGACGTCGCAGCCCTTGGCGGACAACTGCTTGGCAAATGGGCGGACATCCGGCTGAAGTCCCGGGCACTCGCCGGCCGCCCGGAACTGCACAAGATCGAGGGCCTGACCCACACCGAGCACCGCCGGCGCGCGTTCGAACAGCTCGGGATCCTGGTGGACAACGGCGCTGTACACCGTGCGTTCCCACAGTCCGTGGGCGGCGCGGACGATCACGGCGGGAACGTGGCCGGTTTCCAGGAGCTGGTCATCGCCGACCCGTCGCTGCAGATCAAGGCCGGCGTCCAGTGGGGGCTGTTCGGCTCCGCCGTGAACCACCTCGGCACCGCCGGACACCACGAGAAGTGGCTGCCCGGCATCATGAGCCTGGACATCCCGGGCTGCTTCGCCATGACCGAGACCGGCCACGGGTCCGACGTGGCTAGCATTGCCACCACCGCCACCTACGACCCCGCGGCCGAGGAATTCGTGGTCCACACACCGTTCCGGGCCGCGTGGAAAGACTACATCGGCAACGCCGCCGCCGACGGCCTGGCCGCCGTCGTGTTCGCCCAGCTGGTAACAAAGGGGATCAACCACGGCGTGCACGCGTTCTACATGGACCTCCGGGACCCCGTGACCCAGGAATTCCTGCCGGGCATCGGCGGCGAGGACGACGGCGTCAAGGGCGGCCTGAACGGCATCGACAACGGCCGGCTCCACTTCACGAACGTCCGGATCCCCCGCACCAACCTCTTGAACCGGTACGGCAACGTGGACCCCGAGGGCAACTACACGTCCCCCATCGCCAGCCCGGGCCGGCGCTTCTTCACTATGCTCGGCACGCTGGTCCAGGGCCGGGTCTCCCTCGACGGCGCCGCCGTGACGGCGTCGAAACTGGCGCTGAAAACCGCCATCCAGTACGCCACCGAACGCCGGCAGTTCAATGCCTCATCCCAGACCGATGAGGAAGTCCTGCTGGACTACCAGCGGCACCAGCGCCGGCTCTTCACCCGACTGGCCACCACGTACGCCGCGAGCTTCGCCAGCGAGCAGCTGCTGCAGAAATTCGACGACGTCTTCTCCGGCCGCCACGACACCGACCAGGACCGCCAGGACCTCGAGACCCTGGCCGCGGCACTTAAGCCGCTCAGCACCTGGCACGCACTGGACACCCTGCAGGAATGCCGCGAGGCCTGCGGCGGCGCCGGATTCCTGATTGAGAACCGGTTCGCCTCCCTCCGCGCCGACCTCGACGTGTACGCCACCTTCGAAGGTGACAACACCGTCCTGCTGCAACTGGTCGCGAAGCGCCTGCTGGCCGACTACGCAAAGGAATTCCGCACCGTAAACTTCGGTGTGCTGGCCCGCTACGTCGTGGGCCAGGCCACCGGTGTCGCGATCCACCGCACCGGACTACGCGGCGTCGCCCAGTTCGTGGCGGACACCGGATCCGTGCAGAAGGCGGCCCTGGCGATCAAGGACGAGGCAAGCCAGCGGACCCTGCTGACGGACCGCGTCCAGACCATGGTCGCGGAGGTGGCCACAGCCCTCAAGGGCGCCAACCGGCTCCCGCAGCAGCAGGGCGCCGCCTTGTTCAACGCGCACCAGCACGAACTCATCGAAGCCGCCCAGGCCCACGCGGAGCTCCTGCAGTGGGAGGCCTTTACGGAGGCGCTCGGGAAGGTCACAGACCCGGGCACGCACAAGGTTCTGACGTGGCTGCGTGATCTGTTCGGCTTGTCCCTCATCGAGAAGAACCTGTCCTGGTACCTCATGAACGGCAGGCTCTCGATGCAGCGCGGACGCACCGTGGGCGAATACATCAACCGCCTGCTCGTGAAGATCCGTCCGCACGCCCTCGACCTGGTGGATGCCTTCGGGTACGGGCCGGAGCACCTCCGCGCCGAGATCTCCACCGGCGCGGAGAAGGTCCGCCAGGACGAGGCCCGGGACTACTTCCGCAAGCAGCGGGCCAGCGGCCAGGCTCCCCTGGATGAGAAGATCCTGCTCGCCCGCGCGGCCCACGAGACAAAAACCCACGGAAAACAAGCCCGCGCCACAAAGGCCCCCGGCGCCTGACCCGGCCGAATACGACGACGGCGCCGCCCCCTCAGTCGGGGCGGCGCCGTCGTCGTACTGCCGTTTGGACCCGGGTCAGGAGTCCTTGTTGAGCACCGAGCGGTAAACCTCAAGCGTGGTCTCCGTGATGGATTCCCAGGAGAAGTGTTCCTCGGCCCGGCGCCGGCCGGCTTCACCCATGGCACGCGCCCGGGCAGGATCGGACACCACTTCGATGAGGGCCTCGGCGAAGTCGGTGACGAACTTCTCCGGATCCAGCGGGATGCCGGTGCCGTCCGTGACCTGCTCGATCGGAACAAGCAGTCCGGTCTTGCCGTGCTCAACGACCTCCGGAATACCGCCGGTGGCACTGGCCACCACGGCGGCGCCGCACGCCATTGCCTCCAGGTTGACGATGCCCAGCGGTTCGTAGATGGACGGGCACGCGAATGCGGTCGCGTGGCTGAGCACCTGGATGACTTCGTTGCGGGGCAGCATCCGCTCGATCAGGATCACGCCGCTGCGCTGGCTCTGGAGCTCCTCGATCAGGCGTGCGGTCTCGGCCGCCAGTTCCGGCGTGTCCGCGGCACCGAGGCACAGCACCAGCTGGACGTCGGCGGGAAGCTTGGCGGCCGCCCGCAGCAGGTACGGTACGCCCTTCTGCCGGGTGTTCCGGCCCACAAAAACAACGCTGGGGCGCTCCGGGTCGATTCCGAGCGGACGGATGATGTCATCAGCCTCGTCCCGGTTCCACTGGCTGACATCAATGCCGTTGTGGACCACCTTGACCTTGGCCGGATCAACGTCCGGATAGCTGCGCAGGATGTCCTGGCGCATCCCTTCCGAGACGGCGATGATGGCGGCAGCGGCCTCGTAGGCAGTCTTTTCCACCCACGAGGACACCGCGTAGCCGCCACCGAGCTGCTCGGCCTTCCACGGGCGCAGCGGCTCCAGGCTGTGGGCGCTGAGGACATGCGGGATGCCGTGGAGCAGCGACGCGATGTGTCCGGCCATGTTGGCATACCAGGTGTGGGAGTGGACCAGATCCGCGCCGGCGATATCCGGAACGATCCTCAGGTCCACCCCGAGGGTCTGGATAGCCGCGTTTGCTGAGCCCAGGTCTTCGGGCACGGAATACGACGTGACGGTCGCTCCGTGATACCCGGGCTCGCGGGGCGCGCCGAAGGCACGCACCTGAAGGTCCACGCGTTGGGCCAGCACCCTGCTGAGCTCGGCCACGTGGACCCCGGCGCCGCCGTAGATTTCCGGCGGGAATTCTTTGGTCACAATATCTATTCGCACATGCACCAAGGTAGTCGTTACGGTGGAACTGATCTAGTGTGAAGACGTTCGGGCATGCCGGACTGTATTGGGGAGTAACGAAGGCGTTCAGGAGCGATCACCATGCCGCATCAAAAGAGAGTTTTGGCAATTGTCCTCGCAGGTGGCGAGGGAAACCGGCTCATGCCGTTGACGGCGGACCGGGCCAAGCCTGGTGTCCCGTTTGCCGGAAGCTACCGGCTAATTGACTTTGCCCTTTCAAATCTTGTGAATTCCCGCTATCTGCAAATTGTGGTGTTGACGCAATACAAGTCCCACAGCCTTGACCGGCACATTTCCGAAACGTGGCGTATGTCCACCCAGCTGGGGAACTATGTGGCCTCGGTGCCGGCCCAGCAGCGCGTGGGCAAGAGCTGGTTCCTGGGCAGCGCCAACGCCATCTATCAGTCCCTGAACCTCATTCATGACGCCAATCCCGACATCGTCGTCGTGGTCGGCGCAGACCACGTTTACCGGATGGACTTCTCCCAGATGGTGGCGCAGCATGTCGCCAGCGGGGCGAAAGCCACGGTCGCCGCCGTCCGCCAGCCGCTGCACATGGCGGACCAGTTCGGCGTGATCGAAACAGACGCGGACAACCCGGAGAAGATTGCCGCGTTCGTCGAGAAGCCCTCCTCGACGCCCGGCCTCGCGGCCGACCCCAGCCAGTTCCTGGCCTCGATGGGCAATTACGTGTTCGACGCCGATGCCCTGATCGAAGCCCTGCACGTTGACGCCGAGCGCCTCGACACCAAGCACGACATGGGCGGGGACATCATTCCCTACTTCGTGAACCAGGGCGAGGCCGGCGTCTACGACTTCACCCTCAACGACATCCCCGGCTCCACCGAACGGGACCGCACCTACTGGCGCGACGTCGGCACCATCGATTCGTTCTACGACGCCCACATGGACCTGATCTCCCCCGTTCCGGTCTTCAACCTCTACAACTCCGAGTGGCCGATCTACACCCGCCAGACCATCTCCCCACCGGCCAAGTTTGTCCGCGGCAAGTCCAACACGGTGGGCACGGCACTGGATTCCATCGTGGCCAGCGGCGTCGTCGTCTCCGGCGGCATCGTGGAGGGGTCCGTGGTCTCCAATGACGTCTACATCGGCACCTCAAGCCGGGTCCTGGACTCGGTCCTGATGGACAAGGTCAATGTCGGCGAAGGCGCAGTCATCAAACGGGCCATCATCGACAAGAACGTCAAGATTCCGGCCGGGGCGGCGATCGGACTCGACCCCGAACTGGACCGCTCCCGCGGGTTCAAGGTCACCGACTCCGGGATCACGGTCCTGTCCAAGGGGCAGCTTGTCCCGGAACCCAGCGACGCGGAACGGGCGCTCTCCGCGGCCAACCTGCGCCTGGTGCCCGACGCCGTCCGCACTGCCACGGAAAACTGGCCCGAACTGCGGGAGTCCGTGGACAAGGTCGCCGACGTGCAGGCCGCCGCGGTCGGTGCGGACACACCGGTCAAGCAATCGCCCACGGCATAGGCAGGCGGGGGCCCGGCACCGCGTCAGGCCGGGCTCCCCGCACCCTGTAAAATTAGGGCAATGAGCTCCCCCGATCTGTCCTCCGATCTTCCCTCTGCCGAGTCTGGTCTTGCCGAGCGTGGCCTTGCCGAGTCCGGCTTTGCCGAGCTGACCCCGGAGGAAATCCAGGCTTGCCTGAAGGTCCTGAACACGATCCACGCCTATGATGAGGAGCACCCGGACTACGTTTCCGTGCGCCGCGCCACCGGGAAGATGTTCAAAGCCGTCAAGCGCCACCGGCGGGTCAGCAAACGTGATGAGATCGCCGAAGCGGACCGCGCCGTAATCGCCCAGACGGCGACGGCGGCCCCCGACAGGATCGACGACGAGACGCGCGGCAATAAGCTCGCCACGTCCGCGACCGGGGAGATCGCCGGCCACCTCCTCAGGTCCCGGCCGTGCTACATCTGCAAGCAGCATTACACCCAGGTGGACGCCTTCTATCACCAGCTGTGCCCCGAGTGCGCCATGTTCAGCCACAGCAAGCGCGACGCCCGCACCGACCTGACCGGCCGCAGGGCCCTGCTGACCGGCGGCCGGGCGAAGATCGGCATGTACATCGCGCTCCGGCTCCTCCGGGACGGTGCGCACACCACCATCACCACCCGGTTCCCCAAGGACGCCGCCCGCCGCTTCGCCGCCATGGAGGACAGCGCCGACTGGCTGCACCGGCTCCGGATCGTCGGCATCGACCTCCGCGACCCGTCCCAGGTGATGGCCCTGACGGATTCCCTCGATGCCGCGGGACCGCTGGACATCATCATCAATAACGCGGCCCAGACCGTGCGGCGCTCCGGCAACGCCTACAAGCCCCTCGTCGACGCCGAGGATGAGCCGCTGCCGGCCGCCCTCCAGGCTGCCAACGGCGGCCCGGAGCTCGTCACCTTCGGCCACGCTCACGACAAACACCCCCTTGCCCTCGCCAGCAGCGTGCTGGATCATCCCGTACTGGCCGGGGACGCAATCACTTCTCTGGCCCTCTCCACGGGTTCCGCGTCGCTGGAACGCATTGCCTCCGGCACCGCGATCGACGCCGGCGGGCTGGTTCCGGACCTCGCCACGATCAACAGCTGGACCCAGGTGCTGGACGAAGTGGATCCGCTGGAAATGCTCGAAGTTCAGCTGTGCAACGTAACGGCGCCGTTCCTACTCGTCAGCCGGCTGCGCGGCGCCATGAAGCGCTCCACCGCGCGGCGGAAGTACATCGTCAATGTCAGCGCCATGGAAGGCCAGTTCTCCCGCGCCTACAAGGGCCCCGGGCACCCACACACGAACATGGCCAAGGCCGCGCTGAACATGATGACCCGGACCAGCGCCCAGGAAATGCTCGACGCCGACGGCATCCTCATGACGGCCGTGGACACCGGCTGGATCACGGATGAGCGGCCACACTACACCAAAGTCCGGCTCATGGAAGAGGGATTCCACGCGCCCCTGGACCTGGTTGACGGCGCTGCCCGCGTGTACGACCCCATCGTGATGGGCGAGTCCGGCGAGGACCAGTACGGCGTCTTCCTGAAGGACTACAAGCCCAGTCCTTGGTGACAGGCGGCCCACGGGGCGCGGGGGCGTCAATAATGTGTGCGCTGAGCTGCGCGCCGCGTCGAGGCGCGCTGCGGGCCTTATGGCCCTGATCGGGGTCCGGGCCGGTACGTAACGTGGCTCCCTATGGACACCACCACGCCCCCGCCGGACTACTCGCTGACCATGGACCAGTGCTGGGAGCTGCTCGATGCCGAAATCGTGGGTCGCATAGCGCTGATCGTGGACAGCCATCCGGAGATCTTCCCGGTGAACTTCGTGCTGGAGCGGCGGACGATTGTCTTCCGCACTTCCGGTGGCACGAAACTGTGGGGCGCCATCACGGGCAAGCCGGTGGCCTTCGAGATCGACGGCTACGACGCCCCTGACGAGTCCGCCTGGAGCGTGATGGCGCGCGGCGAAGCCGAACTGATCGAGAACCAGGCGGACAAGGACGCGGCGGACGCCCTGCTCTTGGAACCGTGGCATCCCGGAGACAAGCCGTACTACGTGCGGGTGGCTCCCAAGGCGCTGACCGGACGACGATTCAAGGTCAAACGGCCCGATGTGTGGACCACCCGCCCCTCGGACCAACGACGCGCCTCCTTTGAATAGTCGGGCGTTCCCCCCCAGATCGAGCATCAGCTGCGGTAGGGTCAGGCGGTATGGCGTTGCGACTTGTTCAGGTGAATTTCAAGGCTCGAGAAGACACAGCGCTCGGCCGGTTTTGGGCGGAGGCGCTCGGCTGGGGTGTTTCCAGCGAGGGGCCCGGTGTAACCAATGTTGAACCGGTGGGCTTCGTCTGGCCGGACCCCGTCGCAGTTTGCGTCGATGTCGTCACCGTCCCGGACCCCGAGACGGTGCGGTACCGCGCGCACCTCGATCTTGCCACCACTTCTGCGGCCCATCAGGCGGAGCTGGTGGAGCACCTGTTGAAGCTCGGTGCGACGCCCGCTGACGTGGGCCAAGGTGATGTGCCGTGGACGGCTCTGGCCGACCCGGAGGGCAACCTGTTCCGCGTGCTCGAGCCGCGGCCGATCTACCGGGACACTGGGCCGATCGCCGCCGTCGTGGTCAGCTGTGCGGATCCGCGGGCCATGGCACGGTTCTGGAGCGAGGCGACGGACTGGACCCTGCACGAAGTGACCGACGACCATGCCAGGCTGCGTTCGGCCAAGGGCGTCGGGCCTTATCTGGAGTTCCTGCGCACGCCCGCCTTGAAGGCCGTATGTGGCCGTGTCCATCTCGACCTGATGCCGTACCCCGGTGATGATCAAGCGGCAGAGGTGACCCGGCTGCGGGCTCTGGGCGCCACTGCCGCCGACGTCGGGCAAGGCGATGTGCCGTGGGTGTGCCTCGCCGACTCGGAGGGCAATGAGTTCTGCGTCCTCACCCCGGGCTGACGCAGAGCCTCTGCTCCTACACCGCGTTCGGGCAGGGAGCCCGGCGTCAGTCGACTTCAGGCGAGTGGACCAAGCCCGAGGTCCATCAGCGGCCAGTGCAGCGGCCGGAGCCGGCCCGCTGGGCATAATGACCCTTGTCCGTGGCGCCGCAGTGCAGAAGAATGGCAGAGGCTGGGGTAAGTCAGTGAACCACAGAATTTAATGAAGCACAGAATTTAATCAACCACAGAGTTTAGAGAACACAGATTCGAGCGGTCCTGAAAAGCGGCCGGACGGGAGAACCATGATTGCCTGGGCAGACGCAGGTCTCACTGCCGCCGATGGCGCGCAGGCGGTGATCCGCGTCTTTATCCTTGATGACCACGAACTTGTCAGACGCGGGCTCCAGGAACTCCTCGAGGGTGAGGGCTTCGTGGTGGTCGGCAGTTCCGGATCCGCGGTGGAAGCGACCCGACGCATTCCCGCACTGCACCCCGATGTCTGTGTGCTGGACGCGCGCCTGCCGGACGGGACTGGCATTGAGGTCTGCCGGGACGTGCGGTCGGTGGACCCGTCCTTGAACTGCATCATCCTGACGAGCTTCGACGACGAGCAGGCCCTGCGCGGTGCCGTCCTGGCCGGTGCCCGGGGATATGTGCTGAAGGAGATCGGCGGCACGGACCTGATCGGCGCGCTGCGGCGGGCAGCGGCGGGCGAGACCCTCTTCGAGGAAGGCGTCGCCGCCGGCATCGTGGACAGCCTGGTGGAGGCAGAGGAGGTTGACCCGCGCACCTCATCCCTCACGCCACAGGAACGCAAGGTCTTGGAGCTGGTGGGCGGCGGACTGACCAATCGGCAGATTGCCGCCGAAATGTTCCTGGCGGAGAAGACCGTCAAGAACTACGTTTCCTCGCTGCTGGCCAAACTCGGATTCGAACGCCGCACCCAGGCTGCTGTCTTCATCGCCAGTCCGGCGTTTCCCGTGGCCTCCGGCGCCAACGCCGGCGACGGAACCCGGCCGCACAGCGTCCGGTAGCGTCCGGGCTCAGAATAGCCTCCGTCGGCACAGCCTCCGTCGGCGTCGGCTAGAGGGGCACGGCTAGAGGGGCACGGACCATTCCAGGCTGGTACCGGAGTCGGGCGCGCTCGTGATGATGCATTCGCCGTCGAGCATGCGCGCCCGGTCCTCGAGATTGCTCAGCCCGTTGCGTTTTCCGGGTTGGGCGAAACCGGCGCCGTTGTCGCTGATCACCACGGTCACCCGGCCCTTGACCACCGCCACCGAAACCGAGATGGTATCCGCCCCGGAGTGCCGGATGGCGTTGCTGAGCCCTTCGGAAACCACAGCCACGACGTTGTCGGCCTTGTCCGGCGTCACGGCATCCACGGGTCCTGTGATGGTCAGGCGCGGCGCGAAGGGCATGGATTTCGCCGAACTTCTTGTGACCCGACGGATCCGTCCGCTGAGCAATTCGGCATCGGCGACATTGCTCTTCAGCGAGTAGATCGTGTCGCGCAGGCTGCGGATCGCCTCGTCGAGTTCACCTGTGATGATGTGGATGCGCTCCCACGCCAGGTCATCCTTGGTGAACCTGGTCAGGCTCTGCACACTCAGCCCGGCCGCGAACAGCCGCTGGATGACGAGGTCGTGCAGGTCCCGGGCGATCCTGTCGCGGTCCGTGAAAACCAGGAGCTCCTCGCGGAGCCGGTGCACCCGGGAAAGTTCCAAGGCGAGGGCCACGTGGGAGCCGAAAACGGCCCCCATCTCCATGTCGGTCCGGGTGTAGCGGACCGAATTCTTGTTCCGTGCCAGCAACAGGAGGCCATGGTGGGCGCCCTGCGTGCTCAGTGCCACTGCCAGCAGCGGCCCGGTTACGCCGGCGTCGACCTCCCCGACCACTTCGGACGCGTCGTCGAAAAGCACCGGCTCACCGCCTTCGAGGACACTTTCAAGGAGCCCTGATTCCAGGTGCAATGACCTCCCGGAGAACGCCGTGCCCCGCTCCCCGGCAACGCCGATGACGACGTGCGCGACGCCGTTGGCGGCGGGGGCCACCAGCAGGGCGAGATCGGATGCGGACTCTTGGAGCGCGCGGCCGGCAATCGGGTCCAGGCCGCCCGAGGTGTAGTCGCGGTCCGTGCTCAGCATCAGCCCGGAGACGTCCATGCAAGCTTCCAGCCAGCGGGCCCTGCGGCGGGCGTCGTCATAAAGCCGGGCATTCTCAATGGCCACACCGGCGGCGGCGGCCAACGCGACGGCCAACGCCTCGTCCTCGGCGGTAAAGTCGTCCCCGCCTTCTTTTTCCGTGAGGTAGAGGTTCCCGAAGGCCACTTCCCGGACCCGGACCGGAACCCCCAGGAAGGACTTCATGGGAGGGTGGTGTGCCGGGAACCCGTAGGCTTCAGGGTGCTTGCTCAGATCATGTAGCCGAACCGGCCGGGGGTCTGTAATCAGGAGGCCGAGGACGCCGTGGCCGGTCGGCAGCGGACCGATCTGCCGCGCCAGTTCGCCGTCGATCCCGACAGTGATGAAGTGGCTCAGCGCGTGGTCATCACCAATGACTCCCAGGGCACCAAAGCGTGCATGCAACAGCCGGCAGGCAGATTCGACCACGCGTTCCAGGACAGCATCCAGGCTCAAGTCCTCGGCCAGGGCGACGACCGCTTCCAGCAGGCCCGCCATGCGTTCCTTGGATTGAAGCAGCTCTTCTGCCCGGGCCCCGAACCCCTTCAGCAGTTCCTCAACCACGGGATTTGGCTCGGATACAGCATGGCCTGAACCTTCACCCGTTGAATGCATGTCATTGCCCCCACTCGCTCCGGCCCGCGTCCACGCTGACGGTCCTATGCCAGAATACAGCGAACCACTTAGGAAAGCCTCAGAATTCGCAGTTTTTAACCCGCGGCTGGGACCATTTGCCCTAGCCGCCCTCAGCCCGGCGGCGTACCCTCGCCGGATGAGTACTGATTCGAGCCCGGGCAGCCACGAGCCAAGGGACCAGGCCCACACGGTGGAAAACCTGGACCACCACGAATGCTGGCAGCTATTGCGCAGCGTCTCGGTCGGCCGTCTGGCGGTCTGGGTGAACGATCACCCCGACATCTTCCCCATCAACTACAAAGTGGACCACGGCACGCTGGTCTTCCGGACCGCCGAGGGCACCAAGCTGCAGGCGGCCACGGGCGACACGCCGGTGGCGCTGGAGTCCGATGGCGTGGACGCGAACACCGGAGTCGCCTGGAGCGTCGTCGTCAAGGGCCAGGCCGCGCCGGTGCAGAACCCCCAGGAAGTCATGGACACGGTGGGCCTGTTGCTGTTCCCGTGGCAGGCCGGACAAAAGGAACACTTTGTCCGGATCACGCCGGACGCCGTCACCGGCCGGCGCTTCAAAGTGGTGCCGCCGCAGACGTGGTGGACGCCCCTCGACGACTCCACCCGCTCCGGCCTCGAATAAACAAGCCCCAAAACACAGCTTGCGCTATCAGATCGGGCTGCTCTGAGGGCCTCAGAACAGCCCGATCTGACAGGGCAACGTCGTGTGGAGCGGCGGTTTAGGCCAGGCGGGTGATCTCCACGCTGACGGTGAGCGCCGATCCGCCGCCGCCGGACAAGATGCCCTTGAGCGGCGGCACGTCGCGGTAGTCACGGCCCCGGGCCACCGTGACGTGGAAGTCCCCCGCCGGCTTGTGGTTGGTCGGGTCCCAGCTACGCCAATCGCCGTCCCACCACTCGAGCCACGCATGGGATTGGCCGGCAACCGTCTCTCCGAGGTCCGCCGTCGAACGGGGGTGCAGGTAGCCGGAAACGTAGCGGGCCGGGATGCCGCAGCTGCGCAGCGAGCCGATGGCGAGGTGTGCCAGGTCCTGGCAGACGCCCTGGCGCTGGTTCCAGGCCTGCTCGGCGTTGGTGGTGACGCCGGTGGAGCCCAACATGTAAGTCATTTCGCCCCGCATCCAGGCAAAGACCGCCATGGCCGCCTCGTGGGGCGTTTTTCCCTCCACAACCCCGGGAATGATGGCGAGCACCTCGGAGCCGGGCCTGGTCAGCTGGGACTGCGGAATCCAGTCACTGAACTGGTTGAGCGTCTCAGGGGCGGCCAGGACGTCCCACCCGACGATGTCGGCTTCGGTAGCGATCTTCTCGACCCGATGCACCTCAACGGTGGTGGTGGACAGGACTTCGAGGTGCTCGTGCGGCATCTGCATGTCGAAGGCCGTCACCCGCGTGCCCCAGTAGTCGCGGTAGCTGCTCATGGCCGCCTGCGAGGGCGAGACCTTCATGGAGGACTCCAGGACCACCTGCTGCGGGTCCGTCAGCGGGGTCATCCGGGCCTCGTTGTAGGACAGGGTGACGCGCTTGTTGTACTTGTAGGCCGTCTTGTGGACGATGTTTAGCCGGGTCATGAAACTTCTCCCACCCAGGCCAGCTCGTCTGCCTGATTGAAGTACTTACGGGAAATGGCGTCCGAGGCCTGCGATACCGCCTTTTGCACACGCTCCATGTGCTCCGGCAGCTCCGACATCAGGTCATCGGTGCGGTGGAACTCCAGGAAGGTGCGGGCCTGGCCGACAATCCGGCGGGCGTCGTTGATGAAGCCGACGCGCTGGGCCGAAGGGTCGAGCTTCGCCAGGCACTCGTCGGCGTCGCGCAGGGCATAGACGATGGACCGCGGGAACAGCCGGTCCAGGAGCAGGAATTCGGCCGCGTGCTGGTCCCCGAACGCCGCCCGGCGGGTCCGCAGGAAGGATTCGTACGCGCCGGCGCAGCGCAGCATGTTCACCCAGGACATGCCGGCCGAGAGGACATCACGGGTGGAGAGCATGCGCGCGGTCATGTCGGCCCGCTCCAGGGACCGGCCCAGGACCAGGAACTGCCAGCTCTCATCGTGGCTGACGGTGGTGTCGGCCAGGCCGCTGACCATTGCGGTGCGCTCCAGGACCCAGTTGCAGAAACGGTAGGTGCCCACCACGTCCTTGCGGTGCTGGTTCAGCCCGTAGTAGGTCGTGTTCAGGCTCTCCCAGAGTCCGGAGGAAACGGTCTCGCGGGCGCGGCGGGCGTTTTCCCGGGCCGCGCCGAGGGAGCCGGCAATGGACGTAGCGCTCTGCTTGTCATAGGCAAGGGCGTTGAGCAGTTCGGGCAGGCCGAAATCCTCATTCTGTGCACGGGCACCCATGACGGCGAGGAGTTCCTGCGCGACGCTGCGCTGTTCCTCCATGGGCAGATGGTTGAGCCGCTCGAGGTGGACGTCGAGGATCCTCGCGGTGCCGTCGGCCCGTTCCACGTAGCGGCCGATCCAAAACAGTGACTCGGCAATACGGCTAAGCATTCGCGGTTACCTCCTGCGCGTCAGAAATCTGCTGTTGCTGCTGCTCTTTTTGGCTGTCGCGCCAGTTGCTCTCGACCGGCCAGACTGAAACCCGTTCGCGGACGGCGATCGTGGGCCGCGGGATCACTTCGACGGGAACCTGCGGGGAATCGGCCAGGACCCAGGTGTCCTTCGAGCCGCCGCCCTGGCTGGAATTGACGATCAGCGAGCCCTCCTTGAGCGCGACCCGGGTCAGGCCGCCGGGGAGAACCCAGACGTCCTCGCCGTCGTTGACGGCGAACGGGCGCAGGTCCACGTGCCGTGGGCCGAACTTGTCGCCGCTGAGCGTGGGCACGGTGGACAGCTGCAGCACCGGCTGGGCGATCCAGCCGCGGGGATCGGCGATGATCCGCTTGCGCAGGGCATCGAGTTCGTCCCTCGACGCGTCCGGGCCGATCACCAGGCCCTTGCCGCCCGAGCCGTCCACGGGCTTGACCACGAGCTCGTCCAGGCGGTCCAGGACGTGCTCGCGGGCCTCATTCTCTTCCAGCCGGAACGTGTCCACGTTGGCGATCATGGGCTCTTCGTTCAGGTAATACCGGATGAGGTCAGGCACGTAGCTGTAGACCAGCTTGTCATCGGCGACGCCGTTGCCCACGGCGTTGGCGATCGTGACGCCGCCGGCGCGGGCAGCGTTGACCAGGCCGGGGCAGCCGAGCATGGAGTCGGCGCGGAACTGCAGCGGGTCCAGGAATTCATCGTCGATGCGTTTGTAGATGACGTCCACGCGCTGCTCGCCGGCCGTGGTGCGCATGTAGACCCGGTTGCCGCGGCAGATGAGGTCGCGGCCCTCGACGAGTTCGACGCCCATCAGGCCGGCGAGCAGCGTGTGCTCGAAGTAGGCGCTGTTGAACACGCCGGGGGTCAGGACCACCACGGTGGGATCGTCGACGCCGGACGGCGCCGTCTTCCGCAGGGCCGACAGGAGCCGGCGGGGGTACTCCTCGACCGGGCGGATGAGCTGCTGCCCGAACGCCTCGGGCAGGCCCTTGGCCATGGCCCGGCGGTTTTCGAGGACGTAGCTGACGCCTGAGGGCACGCGGACGTTGTCCTCCAGGACGCGGAACGTGCCCGCGGCGTCGCGGACGACGTCGATTCCGGAAATGTGGACGCGGACCCCACCGGCCGGCTCAAAGCCGTGCACCTGGCGGTGGAAGTGCGCGCTCGTGGTGACGAGCTGGCGCGGGATCACGCCGTCGGACACCACCGTCATCTTGTCGTAGACGTCATTGAGGAAGGCTTCCAGGGCACGGACGCGCTGGGCCACACCGCGCTCCAGGACGCTCCACTCATCGGCCGGGATCACCCGGGGGACGATGTCCAGCGGGAAGGGCCGCTCCTCCCCCGCGAAGTCGAACGTCACGCCGCGATCCAGGAAGGTCCGCGCCATGGAATCGGCGCGTGCGCTGACGTCAGCCAACGACAGTTCACGCAGGGCCAAGGCCACCTGCCCGTACGATTTCCGGGCCTGCTGGCCGGGGGCAAACATCTCGTCGTAGGCGCCGCTTCGGCCGGCAGCGGCGGAGTAATCCTGGAATAGGTCAGACATGGTCACTAGCCAACCACCTTTTCGTTACGAAATCATTTCGACAGCCCGCGGCACGGCGCTCAGGGCGGGCCGCGCAGTCCGGGGCCGACTGCCGGGATGGCCGCGGTTAAGGATTTCCGGCCGGGTACGGCAATGTAGGGGCGTGCCCCCCAAGAATTCCGCAGCCGCGGCCGCTCCCGGCCTGATCGGCGCCGCCGTTGCCGTTGCTGCTGCCGTCGCCGTCCATCTGTTGCTCCCGGCGCTGCCGGCGATGACCCTGGCCGTGCTCCTCGGGCTCCTGGCGGCAAACCTGCCGGGCGTGGCCGGGTGGACCGCAGGGCCGGCGCGTCCCGGTCTCGACTTCGCCGGCAAGCACCTCATGCGGGCCGGGATCGTCGTGCTCGGCCTGAAGGTCAGCCTCGGCGATGTGCTGGGCCTGGGCTGGGCGGCGCTGCTGCTCGTGACGGCCGTGGTGCTGGCCGCCTTCGCCGGCACCTACGGCATCAGCAGGCTCTTCCGGCTTCCTCCCCGCGTAGCGCTGCTGGTGGCCACCGGATTCGCCATCTGCGGGGCCTCCGCGATCGGGGCGATGGCCGCCGTGCGCAGAATCCGGCAGGAGGAAACCGTGCTGCCGGTGGCGCTCGTGACCCTGTGCGGAACGCTGGCGATCGGGGTGCTGCCCCTGCTCGCGCGGCCGCTGGGCCTGGGCCCGGAGCTCTTCGGGGCGTGGACCGGCGCCTCGGTGCACGACGTCGGGCAGGTGGTCGCCACCGCCCAGGCCGCGGGCGGCACGGCCCTGGCCGTCGCCGTCGTCGTCAAACTCACCCGGGTGATCCTGTTGGCGCCGATGGTCGCCGCCGCAGGGTTCCACCATCGGCTGGGCACCGCAGCCGACGGCGCCAGGCGACCGCCGGTGATCCCGCTGTTCGTCATCGGATTCGTGGCGCTGGCGGCCCTGCGCACCACCGGGTGGCTCTCCCCCGCAATCCTCGACGCGGCCGCCGCCCTCCAGGACGCGCTGCTGGGCATGGCGTTGTTCGGACTGGGCTCCGCCGTCCGCGTGGGCCAGCTGCTGCACACCGGTGCACGCGCGCTGCTGGCCGCCCTGGTGTCCTGGCTGCTGATCGCCCTGCTGGGCCTGGCCGCCGCCTTCCTGATGTTCCCGCCGGCGTGATCCCGCGCACACGCTCCCGTGATTAGATAGCTGGGTGTCAAACCAGAACCTGCGCCGCGACGAGGCCGCGGCCCGTGCCGCCCTCATCACCACACACAGCTACGACGTCTCCCTCGATGTCCGGCTGGCCGCCGACCCGAACATCGCCGGCTACACAAGCCGCAGCGTCATCTCCTTCTCGGCCAGCGAACCCGGGGCATCGACCTTTGTGGATTTCATCGCGGACAGCGTGCACAGCGTCTTCCTCAACGGCAAGGGCCTTCCAGTGGCCGACGTCGTGGACGGCTCCCGGATCCGGCTCGAGAACCTGGAGCCGGAGAACCAGGTCACTATCACGGGCACAGCGCTCTACAGCACGTCCGGTGAGGGCATGCACCGCTTCGTAGATCCCGCGGACGGGCAGTGCTACCTCTACACGCAGTACGAACCCGCCGACGCCCGCCGGGTGTTCGCGAACTTCGAGCAACCCGACCTGAAGGCCGAGTTCACGTTCCACGTCATGGCCCCCTCCGACTGGCAGGTGTCCTCCAACGGCGCCGAGGTGCTGCGCACCCAGCTGACGTCCGATCCCGCCACGAGCCGCTGGGACTTCGCCCCCACTCAGGCGATGTCCACCTACATCACCACCGTCCTGGCCGGACCGTACTTCAAGGCCGAGGACGCCTGGAGCGGCACGCTGGGCGACGGCACGGTCCTGGACGTGCCGCTGGCGCTCTACTGCCGCGCCTCCATGGCCGCGTCCTTCGACGCCGACGCGCTGTTCAGCCTCACCAAGAACGGGCTGGCCTACTTCAACGAGCTCTTCGATTTCCCCTACCCGTGGGGCAAATACGAGCAGGCTTTCGTACCCGAATACAACCTCGGCGCCATGGAAAACCCGGGCCTGGTGACCTTCACCGAAAGCTACGTCTTCACCTCCCGGGCCGCCGATTCGCAATACCAGGCCCGTGCCAACACGCTCCTGCATGAGATGGCGCACATGTGGTTTGGCGATCTCGTCACCATGAAGTGGTGGGATGATTTGTGGCTCAAGGAATCCTTCGCCGACTACATGGGCACCCTCGGCGTGGACCGGACCACGGACTGGGACACGGCCTGGGTGAACTTCGCCAACAACCGCAAGGCATGGGCCTACGTCCAGGACCAGCTGCCCACCACGCACCCCATCGTTGCCGACATCCCGGACCTGGAAGCCGCGAAGCAGAACTTCGACGGCATCACCTACGCCAAGGGCGCCTCGGTGCTCAAGCAGCTCGTGGCCTACGTCGGGTTCGAGGCCTTCATTGCCGGTTCCCGCCAGTACTTCCGGGACCACGCGTACGGCAACACCACCCTCGCCGAGCTCCTGGCGGCACTCAGCGCGGCATCCGGCCGCGACCTCGGCGAATGGGCCCGCCAATGGCTCCAGACCTCCGGCATCTCTACCCTCTCCTGTGAAATCACCGGGCACGGGGACGCGCTCGGCGCCGTCGCTGTCCTGCAGGACGCCGTGGATCCCACCACCGGCAGGCAGGAGCCCCGGCCGCACCGGCTGCGGATTGGCCTCTACGACTTCGACGACGCCGGCGCACTGGTCCGCACGAACAGCGTCGAGACCGATGTCAGCGGCGCCCGGACCGACGTGACCGACCTCTCCGGCACACCACGGCCTGCCCTGCTGCTGATCAACGACGACGACCTCAGCTACGCCAAAGTCCGGCTCGACCCGCACTCCGAGGCCACAGTGCGCGGATCCCTGGACAAGCTCAAGGACCCCATGGCGCGGGCGCTGTGCTGGACGGCGCTATGGGACTCGGCCCGCGATGCTGTGACACCGGCTTCCCGCTACGTCGACGCCGTCCAGCGCTTCGGCCCCGCCGAAACGGGCATCGGCGTCCTGCTCAACGTGCTGGGCAACGCCTCGACGGCGGTCGAACGCTATGTCCCCCGGGGCCAGCGGGACGCCGTGCGCCGCGGTTTCCTGACCACGGCCGCCGAACAGCTGCAGGCTGCGGCGCCGGGCTCCGACCAGCAGCTGGCCTGGGCCCGAACCCTGGCTGCAACCAGCCGCTACGACGCCAGCCGCCTGGACCTGCTCCGGGGCATCCTGGACGGCAGCACCGTGATCGATGGCCTTGCCGTGGACGCCGAACTGCGCTGGAATCTCTGGCACGGCCTGGCAGCCAACGGCCAGGCCACACCGGAGCAGCTGGACCAGGAGCTCGCCCGGGACAACACGGCCGCCGGCAAGTCCGGGCATGCCACGGCCCTGGCCGCCCGCCCCGAGGCGTCCGTCAAGGCCGCAGCGTGGGAGGCCGCCGTCCACGGCACGGGGCTGTCCAACCAGCTCCTGAGCGCCACCATCGCCGGGTTCAACACCGGTTCGGCCTCGCTGCTGGCCGGGTTCATCGACCCGTACTTCGAATCGCTCGAGCAGGTCTGGGCGGGCCGGAGCATCGAGATCGCCAGCCGGATTGTCCGCGGCTTCTATCCCGCGGGACAGGACCTGGACGGCCACGGCGGAACACCCGAGACCAACGCCGTGATTGTCCGCACCGACCACTGGCTGGCCGACCACCCCGACGCGCCCCGCGCCCTGCGCCGGATCATCATCGAACAGCGCAGCCACCTGCACCGAGCCCTCAAGGCCCAGGCGCTGACGGCACCGGCCCTCTCCGCGTAAGCCGCCTGAGCTTAAGCCGCCTGAGCATAAGCGTCCTGAGCTTAAGCGGCCGGGTGCCCGGCGCCGGCCGCCTGGGACAGGCTGTTAGAAGAACGTGGACCGTTAGGGAACCCGGTGCAGCCACTCCGCTGTGCCGAACTTGGACTCCACCCGGCGCCGGGCGGCCTCAAGCTCGGCGTCGGTGAGGACTGACGGCGTCGCGCCGTAGCGTTCAGCGAAGACGTCCATCATGGCTGCGACGATCTCGGCCCGGGCCATGCCGGTCTGGCGCCGGAGCGGATCGACGCGTTTCTTGGCGCTCGTGGTGCCCTTGTCGGACAGTTTCTCCTTGCCGATGCGCAGCACCTCGACCATCTTCTCGGCGTCGATGTCATAGCTCATGGTCACGTGGTGGAGCATCCCCCCGTTGGCGAGCCGCTTCTGCGCCGCCCCGCCGATCTTGCCGTGTTCCGTGGCGATGTCATTGAGCGGCACGTAGAAGGCGCTGATGCCGACCTTTTCCAGGGCCGCCATCACCCAGGCGTCCAGGAAGCGGTAAGAGTCCGCGAAGCTGATGCCGTCCACGAGCGTCTGCGGCAGGTAGAGCGAGTAGGTGATGCAGTTCCCGGCCTCCATGAACATCGCTCCCCCGCCGCTGATCCGCCGGACCACGCTGATGCCGTGCCGGGCCACCCCCTCGGGGTGGAGTTCGTTGCGGACGGACTGGAAGCTGCCGATCACCACGGACGGCTCCTCCCAGTCCCAGAACCGCAGGGTGGGATTGCGCCGGCCGGCGCCGACTTCCTCGGTCAGGACCTCATCCAGGGCGACGTTGACGTGGGTGGGCAGGACGGACGGGGCGATGATGTTCCAGTGGTGGTCCGCCCAGCCGGTCGCTTTCGCAAGGGCGCGGCGGACGGTGACCGCGACGGCATCGGCGGAAAAACCGAACAGCACGGTGCCTTCGGGCAGGGCCGCCGTCACAGCGTCCGCGATGTCGGCGGCGCTGGTATCGACGGGCAGCCCGGTGAGGGCCCGGTTGATCTCCGGCAGCGCCTCGTCCGGTTCCAGGAAGAAGTCCCCGCTCAGCGAGACGTTGGCGAGTACGCCGTCCACGACGTCGAAATCGGCAACCACGAGTTTGCCACCCGGGACCTTGTACTCGCCGTGGTGACGGCCGCCGTCGTCGTCAGTGCTGGGAGCGATGGCCACGGGATGGGATGTCATGACATCCATCCTGCCCCATGCATTCGGGAACCCGCGAACCCCGGAACCCCGGAAACCGGAGTCACCTAACCGGGACGGCGGCAGAGATGCAAAAAGCCCGCACCGTTGCCGGTGCGGGCTTTCGATCAGACCTTGGGGAAGAAAATTACTTCTTGCCGCCGAAGCCCTTGAAGCGAGCGTTGAAGCGCTCGACGCGGCCTGCGGAGTCCATGATGCGCTGCTTGCCCGTGTAGAACGGGTGCGACTCCGAGGAGATTTCGACGTCGATGACCGGGTAGGTGTTGCCGTCTTCCCACTCGATGGTCTTCTTGGAAGACACGGTGGACTTGGTCAGGAACTTGACGCCGGAAGCCAGGTCGTTGAAAACAACAGCTTCGTACTTCGGGTGAGTATTAGACTTCATAATTGGACCTTTGTTCGCACAACTGGATTTTGCCAGTTGCCAGGTATGAATGGGATGGCCGGCGGAAATCACCGGACGGCCAGCTATCAATCATAGCCGATAGCCGGACCACTGACGAACACCATTGGCGCACGTCAGCGCGGCGAAGCCGTGGTTCGCCCTAGTCCTGGTCCTGGTCCTGGTCCTGGTCCTTGGGCCGGAGTTCCCAGAACGCCACCGCCGACGCCGCGGCGACGTTGAGCGAATCGACGCCCGGACGCATCGGGATCTTCACGGCGAGGTCGACGGCGGCCAGGGTCCCTGCGCTCATGCCCGCGCCTTCCGTGCCGAGCACCAGGGCCAGCCGCTCCGGGCGGCGGGCCGCGAGCACGTCGAGGTCCACCGCGTCATCCGTGAGCTCCATGGCCGCCACGGTGAAGCCCTGTTCCTGAAGCGCGGCCAGGCCGCCGGCCCAGTCGTCCAGCCGGGCCCACGGCACCTGGAACACGGTCCCCATGCTGACCCGCACGCTGCGGCGGTAGAGCGGATCCCCGCAGCGCGGCGAGACCAGGACGGCGTCCACGCCCAGGGCCGCGGCCGAGCGGAAGATGGCACCGACGTTCGTGTGGTCCACGATGTCCTCCAGCACGGCAACCCGGCGGGCGCCGGAGAGCAGATCCGCCAGCGGCACGGGGGCGGGCCGGTGCATGGCGGCCATGGCGCCGCGGTGCAGGTGGAAGCCGGTGATTTCCTCCAGCAGCGCCGCGGAGCCGACATACGCCGGGACGTCCGGGTACCGCTCAAAGACATCCGCCAGGTCCTCGGCCCACTTCTCGGCAAGGAAGAAGGACCGCGGCCGGTGCCCCGCGGCCAGCGCCCGGCGCAGGACACGGGAGGATTCGGCGATGTACAGGCCCTCAGCGGGTTCCCGGACCTTGCGCAGGAGCACGTCAGTGAGCTGCGTGTAGTCGGAGACGCGCGGGTCGTCGGCGGATTCGAGGTAGTGAAAGGTCACGGGCAGATCATCTCAGCTGGTTCATTTCAATCTGGCTATTTGAACAGGTTGGCGATCATGAATCCCAGTGCCACCAGGCCCAGGGTGAAGATGACCCCGCGCAGGACCGCCGGGGAGAGCCGACGCCCCACCTTGGAACCGATCACGCCGCCGATCAGGGAGCTCACGGCGATCAGGCCGACCACGCCCCAATCGATCCTGTCGAACGCGAACAGGAGGTAGGAGCAAGCGGCGACCACGTTCACTCCCAGCACCAGGAAGTTCTTCATCGCGTTGGCGTTCTGGATGGTCCCGGTCATGAACACGCCCAGGATGCCGACTAACAGGATGCCCTGGGCCGCGACGAAGTAGCCGCCGTAGACGCCGGCCAGGTACACGAGCACCATCAGCAGGACACCGTGGCGGCGGTCCCGGATGGCGTGCTCAGGGTTTTCCTCGCGGTTCTTCACCCACCGCTGGAGCCGCGGCTGGAAGACCACCATCAGCAGGGCCAGCACGATCAGGACGGGGGCGGCGTAGTAGAAGACCTGCTCGGGCAGGTGGAGCAGCAGGTAGGCGCCGGTGACAGCGCCCAGCAGCGAGGCCGGCAGGAGCCGGAGCAGCTGCTTGCCGCGGCCTTCGAGCTCCTTACGGTAGCCCCAGGCGCCGGTGGCGTTGCCGGCCACGAGTCCCATGGCGTTGCTGATGG
Source organism: Arthrobacter sp. NPDC056886 (assembly GCF_042788715.1). Lineage (NCBI taxonomy): Bacteria > Bacillati > Actinomycetota > Actinomycetes > Micrococcales > Micrococcaceae > Arthrobacter > Arthrobacter sp. NPDC056886. The sequence continues at coordinate 39,277 of NZ_JBHUBT010000006.1, read as the reverse complement.
AGGCCGTGACCGGGGCATAGCCCAGGGCGATCAGTACCGGGAACGTGACCAGGGTGCCGGACCCGACGACGCTGTTGATGGTGCCAGCCCACAGCCCGGCGAAGAAAATGAAGGCGCTATTGAGGAACTCCACGCGGGGTCAGCGGACCCGTCAGCGGCTGGCGGTCGCGGTGTACCGGCCGGCGTTGACGCTGACGTCCAGCGGCAGGCCGAACGTTTCGCTCAGGTTTTCGGCGGTGAGGACCTCCGGCAGCGGACCGGAGGCCACTACGCCGCCGTCGCGCATGAGCATCGCGTGCGTGAAGCCCGGCGGCACTTCTTCGAGGTGGTGGGTGACCAGGACGATCGCCGGGGCGGCGTCGTCGCGGGCGAGTTCGCTCAGGCGCTGGACCAGGTCCTCGCGCCCGGCGAGGTCGAGCCCGGCAGCCGGTTCGTCCAGGAGCAGGAGCTCGGGATCGGTCATGAGGGCGCGGGCGATCTGGACGCGCTTGCGCTCCCCTTCGGAGAGCGAGGCGAAGGGGCGGTTGAGCAGCGGGCCCATCCCCCACTCGTTCAACAGCCCAAAGGCGCGCCGCTCGTCGTTCTTCTCGTAGCCTTCACGCCAGCGGCCGGTCACGCCGTAGGCGGCGGTGACCACCACGTTGAGGACCTTCTCGTGTTCAGGGATCTGGCTGGCCAGCGCAGCCGAGGACAGGCCGATCCGGGGCCGGAGCTCGAAGACGTCGACGGCGCCGAGGACTTCCTCGAGGATGCCGGCCATTCCGGACGTCGGGTGGATCCGTGCCGCGGCCAGCTGCAGGAGTGTGGTCTTGCCGGCGCCGTTGGGTCCCAGGATCACCCAGCGTTCGCCCTCCTTGACCTGCCAGTCCACCTTGTCCAGGAGGGTTTTAGCCCCACGTACAACGCTGACGCCGGCCATTTCAAGAACATCACTCATAGGAGTAGACACTAGGACAAAAAAGCGGACGACTGATAACCGGCGCCGCGGGCTGCCGTGCACCGTCACGCGGGGCCGGCCCGCGCGCAACGAATTCGGGCCGTCCAGCGCGTGCTCGCTAGGATTGAAGCCATGAGTTCGAACGTGACCGCAGTGAGCTACGGCCTGAAATTGTCCCTTACCGAGATCCAGCGGCTGCGTTCGCTCCTGACGGCCGCGGGGCTCAGTGTCGGCGCCGAAACCCGCGCCGGCGACGGGCGCTTCGAGGTGTATGCGGCCGACTGCGCGCTGGAGGCCTCAGAAGGCGGCCGGCCCGACGCCGTTACAGAAGCCCGGCTGGAAGAGCCGCGCCGTGCGCTGGCGGCCGCCGGTATCGACGGCGTGGACACGGCGCTGGTTCCCGCAGCGCTGCGCAGCGCGCCGCGAAAGTTCCTGATCATGGACGTGGACTCCACGCTCATCCAGCAGGAAGTGATCGAGCTCCTGGCGGCCTACGCCGGGAAGCGCGAGGAAGTGACGGCGGTGACCGAGGCGGCCATGCGCGGCGAGCTGGACTTCGCCCAGAGCCTGCACGCCCGCGTGGCGGTCCTCGCCGGACTGCCGGCGGACGTCGTAGAGCGGGTCCGCGCCGAGGTCCGGCTGACCGAGGGGGCCGCCGAACTCGTGGCGGCATTCCAGGCTGCCGGCCATGCCGTGGCCGTGGTGTCCGGCGGGTTCAACCAGATCCTCCGGCCGATCGCCGAGGACCTGGGGCTGCATCACTGGATCGCCAATGAACTGGAAATCGCCGACGGCGCGCTGACCGGCAAAGTGCTTGGCGACGTCATCGACAGGGCAGCCAAGGAGAAGTACCTGCGTGAGTGGGCTGCGGCCGAGGGCATTCCCATGGAGCACACCATTGCCGTGGGAGACGGCGCCAACGACCTCGACATGCTGGGCGCCGCCGGGATCGGCATCGCCTTCAACGCGAAGCCGGCCGTCCGTGCTGCCGCGGACGCCGCCGTCAATCTTCCCTATCTCGACGCCGTGCGGTTCATCGCCGGGGTCTGATGCGTTAACGCGAGAAGGCACGTCGCGGCAGTGTTTAGTCAAAACATTGCCGCGACGTGCCTTCTCGGCCGTATGAGCTCCTAGCTGGAGCTCTTGTCAGCTGCCTTGTCTGCGTTCTTGTCGAAGTAATCGGCGCCGCCAACGTATTCGGTGTGGCCGCTCTCGACGTCAGCCGTGGCCATCTTGGCGACCTCAGCGGCAAACTCCTTGACCGAGTACAGTTTGCCCGCTTCGGCGCGGCGGGCCTCGATGGCGCCGGGGTTCGACCGGTCAAGCAGGGTGGCCGTGACGGTGCCCTCGATCATGTCGCCGGAGACAACCACGAGCGAGATCCCCTTGTCAGCCAGGGCCGGGACGAGGGCGCGGAGTGCGTCTTCACCGGCACGCTTGCTGCGGGCCACGGGCTCGTAGTCGGGCATGGTGGGCACCGTGTCGATGAAGTGGGCCTGGTGGCTGGTCACGAAGACCACGCGTGAGCCTGCGGGCATGAGCGCCACGGCGGCGTTGAGCATGTTCACCTGGGCGTCACGGTTCAGCTTCAGCGCGTAGCCCTCTTCCATCCCGGTCTCCATGCCGCCGGAGGCGTTGAGGACCAGGAGGTCGAGCGAACCGAAGTTCTCCATGGCGGCGCTGGCGAGGGCCTGGACGCCTTCCTGGGTGGTGAGGTCCGCCCCGACGGCCGCGGCACGGCCGCCGTCGGCCTCGATCTCCGCGACAACCTTGTTGGCGCGCGGCGCTTTCTGGCGGTAGTTCACGACGACGGCCGCGCCTTCGGCGGCCAGGATCTTGGCGACTTCGGCGCCGATTCCGCGCGACGAACCGGTCACGATCGCAGTCTTGTTCTCCAGCAGTCCCATACGAGCTCCTTTTGTTCCAAACGTCCAAACACTGTGGGTCTGCAATCCATCATGCCAGCGGATCGCGCCATTGCAGTTGTTCAGCATCCACAAAGAAGCCCCGGCGGCGTAGTTCCGATGTGTCGTGCCCGGAACGCGCCGGCGGCTGGGTCAGCTGCGGTCGATCCGGATCTTCTTCGACGTCTCCCCTGTCACAACCTCGGGAGCAGGTGCGCGGACTTCCAGGACGCCGTCCTTGTACGTGGCGGTGATGTCTTCTTCCTTCGCCCCCGCGGGAAGGGCAATGCTGCGGGCGGACCGGCCGTAGCGGAATTCCGAGCGGTACCCGGCCTTGCTCTTGTGCTCGGACGTTTCCTGCCGCTCCACCGCGATATGGAGCATGCCCTCGCTGACGGAGACGTCGACGTCCTGGTCGGGGTCGATCCCGGGCACTTCCGCCCGGACCACCAAGGTGTTGCCCTCTTGGAACTGTTCGATCTTGATCCCTGGCGCGATGGACAGATCACCGTCAAGGAAGCGGCGGACCGGTTCCAGCATGTCCGAGGGCGTCCACTTGCTGAGATCACTCATGATTTCCTCCTGGGTCCACGCCCCTGCCGTGGCATGGTCGGGGGCTGTGAGCCCATTACACGCTCCCGGCGCCCCAGTGCCAAGGGCAAAAAGGCCCAGCGCAGCGGACAGCGGACGACGGCGGACCCCGCCGTCGTCCGCTGTATCCGCGTCCGGTGTGGCCCGGCGTCGCGCGGCGCTAGTGGCCCATTCCGAGGCCGCCGTCGACCGGAATGACCGCACCCGAAATGTAGGACGCCTCGTCGCTGGCGATCCAGCGAACAACGTTGGCGACCTCGGAGGCCTCGGCGAAGCGGCCGGCGGGAACCTTGGTCAGGTAGTCCTTCTGCGTGTTCTCGGGCAGCTCGGCCGTCATGTCCGTGTTGATGAAGCCGGGCGCGACCACGTTCGCGGTGATCCCGCGCGCGCCGAGCTCGCGGGTGAGGGACCGGGCGATGCCCACCAGGCCAGCCTTGGAGGCAGAGTAGTTGATCTGGCCGGGCGCGCCGTACAGGCCGGAAACGGAGGAGATGAGCACCACGCGGCCCTTGCGCGCCCGGATCATGCCCTTGGACGCGCGCTTGATCACCCGGAAAGCGCCCGTGAGGTTCGTGTCGATCACCGAGGTGAAGTCGTCCTCGCTCATGCGCATCAGCAGGGTGTCTTTGGTGATGCCGGCGTTGGCTACCAGTACTTCCACAGGACCGTGGGCGGCTTCGACTTCCGCGAACGCAGCGTCCACCGAGGCTTCGTCGGTGACGTCCGCCTTGACGCCGAGGATGCCGTCGGGCAGCGACGATTCGCTGCGGAAGGTCACCGCCACCTTGTCGCCGTTGGCCAGGAAGGACTCGGCAATGGCCAGGCCGATTCCCCGGTTTCCGCCGGTGATCAGAACGCTGCGGCCGGTGGTGGGTGTGTCAGACATATGGGGCTCCGGGTTCTGCGGCAGGGAGGGCCGCGCTGGGGGCTGGATTTTTCCTGCCTCCGATCTTAGCGCCCGGTTCGCATCCGTTTGGGCGGCTCCGCCGATGGTGAGAGAATCGAAGTAAGCCTTGGGAGCGTGATCTGACAGCCGTGACACTCAAAAACCGACCCGGTGCGCATGTGCCCGGGAGGCCGGACGCCGAGTCCGGCGGTACCGAGGTGCACAGCATCACAGACGCCGCCGCCGCGCACTCAGATGAGATACGCGAACGGATGATCAAATACGCCGTCGCCATGGGCATCCGCATGGTCTGCCTGATCCTGATCTTTGTGGTGGATGGCTGGTTCAAGCTCATCCCGGTGCTTGGAGCCGTCTTCCTGCCCTGGGTTGCGGTGGTGATCGCCAACGGCAGCGACCGGGCCGAAATCCACAGTGACTCCCTGCTGGACTATGCACCGCTCGCAGAGCTGGACGCCGCACCCGCGGACCCGGCCGGGCAGTCCCCGGCCGACGGCGGGGACGGCGACGACGGCTCCGGGACGCTGCTGCAGGGCGAGCTGATCGATGATGAGAACGACGACGACGACCACGGACGGGCAGCTTCATGAACCTCTTTGACCTGGCCGGGACCGGCGGCGAACCCGCCGCGGCCCCCGGCACCGTCTGCTCCCGGAAGGCCTGCCGCGCGGCAGCGGAATGGCAGCTGCTGTGGAACAACCCCAAGATCCATACCCCGGAGCGGCGCAAGATCTGGCTGGCGTGCGGGGAGCACCGCGCCTGGCTTGAGGACTACCTCCAGACGCGCGGACTGTGGAAAGAAACGGTGGCCCTCGGCGCAGAGCCCGTCGACCTCTCCGCAGGGACCGCGCCCCTCGACCCGTCAGGCAGGATCGGCTGAATGTACCGCTTTCTCTTCTCCAGTAAATGGCTGGGGTACTTGTTGCTGGCCGCGATCTTCGCTGCAGGCTGCGTCGGACTGGGCCGGTGGCAGATGGACCGTCGCGCCGAAACCCTGGCGGAAATCAACCGGGTGGTCTCCAACTACTCGGCCGATCCCGTCCCGTTCGCCGATGTCCGGGACCAGTTCAGCCGGCTGAACCCGGAGCGGGAATGGACCCAGGTGGAACTCAAGGGCAGCTACGACGTCGCTGGCCAGCGCATCGTCCGCAACCGCCCGCTCAACGGCCAGCCTGGCTATGAGGTGGTGGTGCCGTTCAAGCTCCAGTCCGGCGAAACCGTGGTGATTGACCGCGGCTGGCTGCCCATCGGCAACAACACCCCGGGCCGGCCCGACTCGGTGCCTGCGCCGCCCCAGGGCCCGGCGACAGTGGTTGCCCGCCTGAAACCGGCAGAGCCCGCGCTGCAGCGCGGCGCCCCGGACGGCCAGCTGGCCTCGATCGACCTGGCCGCCTATTCCGCGCAGCTGGGCTATCCGCTGCTCACGGGCGCCTACGGACAGCTGGCCTCGGAGTCGCCCGCGGTGCAGGACATGCCGTTTCCATTCCCCAAGCCATCCACCGATGAAGGTACGCACCTTTCCTACTCCCTGCAGTGGTTCGCGTTCGGCGTGCTGATGTTCGTCGGGTTCGGCTACGCTGCCCGGCAGCAGGCCCGCAACGCCGCGATCGACGCGGAGGACGCCGAGGCCGAGGCAGCCGAGGGCGTGTTCCTGCACTCCAGCGGCCCGGCCGTGCGGCGCCGTCCCGCTCCGCGCAAGCGCAAGAATGCGACCGCGGAAGAAGAGGAAGACGCCATCCTCGACGCCCAGGGGTTCTGAGCGGTGAACCCTGATGCCTTTCCCGGACCGGTGGCGAACGTCAGGCGCGCCCTCACCGCCCTGGGCGCGCAGGACACGGTGACCGTGTTCGATTCAAAAGTCCCGACGGCGGCCGCTGCGGCCGCCACGCTGGGTTGCGACGTCGCGGCGATCACCAACAGTCTGGTGTTCGACCTTGGCGGCACTCCGCTGCTGATCCTGGCCAGCGGCGCGGCGAAAGTGGACGTCCACAAGGTCGCCGAGCAGCTGGGCACGGGCAAGATCCGCCGGGCCTCCCCCGAGTTCGTCCTGGAACACACCGGCCAGGAGGTGGGCGGCGTGGCCCCGGTCGGGCACCCGGAGAAGATCCGGACCCTGTTGGACGAGTCCCTGTCAGTCCACAGTGTCCTGTGGGCAGGGGCAGGCGATCACAACTCGATGTTCTCCATCAGCTACGAGGACCTGCACAGGATCACGGGCGCGGAAGAGATGCCGGTCCGTTAAACCAACTGACCCGCAGCTGTGGCCGTTTTCAGTGCTGAAACGGCGGCAAGTGCGGGTCAGTTGGATGGCCTTACGCCAGTGTGATCAGGTCCAGGTAGTCTTCGTTCCAGTGGTCCTCAATGCCGTCGGGCAGCAGGACGACGCGCTCCGGGTTGAGCGCCTCGACGGCGCCCTCATCGTGGCTCACGAGGACGACGGCACCGGTGTAGTTGGCCAGGGCCCCGAGGATTTCGGCGCGGCTGGCAGGGTCGAGGTTGTTGGTGGGCTCATCGAGGAGCAGCACATTCGCGCTCGAGGCCACGATGGTGGCCAGCGCCAGTCGGGTCTTCTCGCCGCCGGAGAGCACCCCGGCGGGCTTGTCGACGTCGTCGCCGGAGAACAGGAACGAGCCCAGAATGTTCCGTACTTCCGCGTCGTTCATGTCCGGGGCGGACGAGCGCATGTTCTGCAGGACGCTGCGGTCCACGTCGAGCGTCTCGTGCTCCTGGGCGTAGTAGCCCACTTTCAATCCGTGTCCCGCCACGACTTCGCCGGTGTCCGGCTTGTCGACGCCGGCGAGCATGCGCAGCAGGGTGGTCTTGCCGGCGCCGTTGAGGCCCAGGATGACCACCTTGGAGCCGCGGTCGATCGCGAGGTCGACGTCGGTGAAGATCTCCAGCGAGCCGTAGGACTTGCTGAGGCCATCCGCGGTGAGCGGGGTCTTGCCACAGGGTGACGGATCCGGGAAGCGGAGGGCTGCCACCTTGTCATGCGCGCGGACGGCCTCGAGGCCGCCCAGCAGGCGCTCGGCACGCTTGGCCATGTTCTGCGCGGCGACGGCCTTGGTGGCCTTGGCGCGCATCTTGTTGGCCTGGTCGAAGAGGACCTGGGCTTTCTTCTCCGCGTTGGCGCGTTCACGCTTCCGCGCGCGCTCGTCCGTTTCGCGCTGGGTGAGGTAGCGCTTCCAGTCCATGTTGTAGAAGTCGATCTGGGCGCGGTTGGGATCGAGGAGGAAGACCTTGTTGACCGTCGCCTCCAGCAGTTCGGTGTCGTGGCTGATCACAATCAGCCCGCCCTGGTGGTTCTTGAGGAACTCACGGAGCCAGGAGATGGAGTCGGCGTCGAGGTGGTTGGTCGGCTCGTCAAGGAGCATGGTTTCAGCATCCGAGTACAGGATGCGCGCGAGCTCCACACGGCGGCGCTGACCACCGGACAGGGTCTTGAGCGGCTGGTTCAGCAGGCGGTCCGGTAGGGCGAGGTTCGAGCAGATCGCTGCCGCCTCGGCTTCGGCCGCATAACCGCCGGCGGCCAGGAACTCCGATTCCAGCCGGTCATAGCGGTTCATTGCCTTGCGCTGGACCGCGGCGTCCTCGCTGGCCATCTCTTCGTGGGCCAGGCGGAGTTTGCCCACGGCGATGTCCAGGCCGCGGACGGACAGGATCCGGTCCCGCGCGAGCTGCTCCATGTCAGGGGTGCGCGGATCCTGCGGCAGGTAGCCGATTTCGCCGGTGCGGGTCACCTTGCCCGCGGCGGGCAGGCCCTCGCCCGCGAGCACCCGGGTCAGCGTCGTCTTGCCTGCACCGTTTCGGCCGACCAGACCGATCTTGTCTCCCTTGTCGATCCGGAAGCTCACCTGGTCCATAAGGAGGCGGGCGCCGGCGCGCAGTTCGAGATCCTGGACGGTAATCAATGCAGCTAAGGCCTTTCACAACAGGGAATGCCGCGGCGCAACAAGTGGAGTCTGGGCGGGGCCGGGGCAGGGCGGTGCGAGAGCACGGCCTCTACAAGTCTACCGGCACCGCCCCATCTCCCTGACATGGGCTCATATGGCAGCACCAGGCGGCCGGCACGGTCCCCTGGCCCGTGGTCATTGGCGGCGCCCTCCAGCTTCCGGGCCGCCGGTTAGTGGGGCGCCTACAAAAAACCCGCCACGCCGCGACCGTACAGTCGATATCACTAGTCCGACATCCACAGCAGCACCCGACAGGAACGCCATGACGCAAACCGACCATCCCGCCACAGCCAAAGCCTCGCGCCGCCGGAGCCGCTGGAATGCCACCGACCTTGGCCTCATCGCCGTCTTCGCCGCCCTGGTGGCCGCATCCGCGCTGATCGCCGCCATTCCGGTCGGCGGGCTCGGTGTGCCCATCACGCTGCAGACCCTCGCCGTCATGCTCACCGGGCTGGCCCTCGGCCCGGCCCGGGCCTTCGCCGCCGTCGGCCTCTATTTGCTCCTGGGCTTCGCGGGCCTGCCGATCTTCAGCGGCGGCCGCAGCGGGCTGGGCGTCCTCGCCGGTCCCTCCGCCGGCTACATCATCGGGTTCCTGTTCGCCGCCACAGCCGTCGGCTGGCTGGCCGCCGTCGTGCTGGCCCGCACCGCAGGGCGCACCGGCAAACTGCGCCCCATCCTCCTGTTCGCCGCCGCCATGGTGAGCAGCATCATCTTCATCCACGGCCTGGGCATCCTGGGCATGATGGTCAACGCCAAACTGGACTTCTCCAAAGCCTTCCTTGCCGATCTCGCGTTCTACCCCGGCGACATCATCAAGAATGTCCTGGCCGTCAGCATCGCCCTGGCCCTGCACAAGGCCTTCCCGGATCTGCTGCTCCGCCGCGTCCGGACGGCTGACCCCCGCCCGTGAGCAGCATCGTTCTGGACCGCGTCACGGTGCGGGTGCCGGTGGACGGCCGGCCCGCACCCAAGACGCTGCTCCAGGAGCTTTCGCTGGACCTCACGGAACGGCGGATCGGGGTCATCGGGGCCAACGGCTCGGGGAAGTCCACCCTCTTGCGGCTCCTCAACGGACTCGTGGTACCCAGCGAAGGCACCGTGCGGATCGACGGCGCCGATACCGTCCGCTCAGTCCGGGAGGTCCGCCGGCGCGTGGGCTTTGTCTTCACGGATCCGCTCTCCCAGCTCGTCATGCCCACCGGCCGCGAGGACGTGGAACTGTCCCTGCGGCGCTCCATCCGCAACGGCAGAGAGCGCCGGGCCCACGCGGAATCAGTCCTGGAACGGTTCGGCCTCCTGCCGCTGGCGGACCAGAGCATCTACGAGCTCTCCGGCGGCGAACGCCAACTCCTGGCGCTGGCCGCGGTCCTGGCCGTCGATCCGGAGGTGCTGGTTCTCGACGAGCCCTCCACGCTGCTGGACCTCCGCAACCGTGAACTTCTGCGGCGCACGCTGGGCGGACTCCGCCAGCAGGTGATCCTGTCCACCCACGACCTCGAGCTTGCCCTGGACATGGACCGCGTCCTGGTGGTGGACGACGGGAAGGTGGTGTTCGACGGCGGACCGGCGGCCGCCGTCGCGCACTACCGCGCCCTAAGCGCTGCCGGCCTGTCTGCACCTCGCGGCGGCCTGGCCGGCCGCGGGCCCGCCGACCCGCTTGCGGGCGGCGGGCCTGAGCGGGCCGTGCCGGAGCCGGCCCGGCTGGAGCAGTCGTGAGCAGCCACGGCTTTCTCCTCGCGGCGTACGTGCCCGGTTCGTCCCCGATCCACCGGGTACCGCTGTGGCTGAAGTTCCTGCTGGTCGTTGGCTGCGGAATGGCGTCGTTCCTGATCGCCGAGTGGGCCGTGTCGGCCGTCGTGCTGGCATTGCTGTGCGCGCTGTTCCTGCTCAGCGGGGCAGGTCCGGCCAGGCTGTTTCGCGCAGTGCGCCCTGTCCTGCCGGTCCTCCTGGCGATCGGCGTCTTCCAGTGGTGGCAGCTGGGCGCACCCACGGCGGCCCGGATCGTGCTTAACGTGCTGGTTTGCGTGGTTGCGGCCTCCATCCTGACCGCCACCACCCCGGTGCAGGCGCTGCTCGACGGCGTGGCGTCCCTGGCCCGGCCGTTCCGGCGCTTCGGTGCGGATCCCGAACGCTTCGCCCTGACCATTGCCATCATGCTCCGCAGCATCCCGTTCGTGGCCGGGGCCTACATGGACGTGCGCGACTCCGCCCGGGCCCGCGGGCTCGAACGCAACCCGCGGGCTCTCGTGCTGCCCGTGTTCATCAGCACGGTGGCCTTCGCCCGGCAGACCGGCGAGGCCCTCGCCGCCCGCGGACTGGGCGAGCCCGAGGATCCCGAGGACTAGCCCATAGCCCCTCGGTTGCCCGGCTGGCTGCCTCGCCGGGTTGCCCAAGGGGCATGCTCTCCCCTGGCCGCAGCCACTGGACATATGGCCCTAGTGCCCACTCCGCGCGCCGAAGAATGGACATGTCCCAATCAGGTGCCCGCGGAAGAACTGCGCCGCCGGGTTGCCCAATGGGCATGCTCTCCCCTGGCCGCAGCCACTGGACATATGGCCCTAGTGCCCACTCCGCGCGCCCAAGAATGGGCATGTCCCAACCAGGCTGGAATGGACATGTCCCTTCGCCGATGCCAGCGATTGCCCGCTTCAGGCGCCCCCAGCGTGGCCGGCGGCCTCGGTGTCCTGAGTCCGCCCGTTGCGGGAGCGCTTCCTGGCGACCACAGTCCGCAGTTGATCCCGAAAGGTCAAGCTGCTGCTCCGGCTGACCACGATCACCGAGCACAGGCCGGTGAGCAGCACGATCGAGCCCCCGGCGGCAACCGACCAGCGCGCGCCGAATTCAGTACCGATCCAACCCATCAGAGGCGCCCCGAGGGCGGTCCCGCCCTGCAGGACCGCCAGATACAGCGCCAGCACCCGCCCCCGGAATTGCGGCTCCACCGAGAGCTGGATACTCGTATTGCAGCTGTTCAGGAAGGTCATTGATGCAAGGCCCACCGGAATCAGGACGGCTGCGTACAGCCAAAACGAAGGGGACACGCTGCCCACGAGCGTGAAGAAACCCAAACCGAGGGCGCCGCCCAGCACGAAACGCAGCCGCGGACCGGACCTGCGGGCTGCCAGCAGGGCACCGGCCAAAGTCCCCACGGCCATGATGGAGCCCAGAAGCCCGAACTCCCCCGGCCCCATGCCGAATTCTGCGGTGGCCATCAGCGCGTTGGTAATGGCGAAATTCATGCCGAAGGCGCCCAGGATCCCGACCATGACAAGAATGAGCACCAGATCCGGGCGCCGTCTTACGTATGCCAAGCCCTCGGCAACCGGATGCTTGCCTTTGCGTGCCGGCACTGTCGGGAACAGCCCGGACTGACGAATTCGCCACAGGGAGATGATGACGGCGGCGAAGCTGGCCGCGTTGAGCAGGAAAACGGGTCCCGTGCCGACCCAGGCAATGAGGACACCGGCAATGGCAGGCCCAGTGAGCCGGGCAGTGTTAAAGGAAGCGGAGTTGAGCGCCACGGCATTTGAAATGTTGTCCTGCCCCACGAGTTCGGAAACAAAGGCCTGGCGCGCCGGTCCGTCAATGGCGCTGGCCACCCCAAGGCACAGAGCGGCCACATAGACCTGCCACAACTGCGCCGCACCGGTCAGGACCAGGAGCCCCACCAGCAGTCCGCACAGGCCCATGGCCGTCTGCGTCCACTTTAGGATCACCAGTTTGCGGTGCCGGTCCGCAAGCACGCCCGCGTACGGTCCAAGCAGCAGCATCGGAAGGAACTGCAGTCCTGTCGTGATGCCGACGGCGGTACCGGAGTGGTCGGTCAACACTGTCAGAACCAGCCAGTCCTGCGCCACCCGCTGCATCCAGGTGCCGATGTTGGACACCAGGGCCCCGCCGGCCCACATCCGGTAGTTGCGGTTTCCAAGCGCGCGGAACATGACGCTCATCTGGCGCTCAACTCCTGCATGATGCGAGCGGCGCGGCTCAGTGTCAGACGGTCCTCGTCATTCAGCACGGCGACCCGCTGCGCCAGCCATGCTGTCCGCTGGCTGCGGGCCTCGTTCAGGACGGCCTCACCTGCCGGAGTAATCCAGACGAGGACTTGACGCCCGTCCTCGGGATGCGCTGAACGCGACACAAACCCCTGGTCCGTCAGCGCGTTGACTATCCGGGTCATCGACGGCGCCTGAACGTGCTCCAGCTCGGCCAGTTCGCGAAGGGTTTGGGAGCCGCTTCGAAGATGTGCCAGGACTGTGTACTGTCCCGGCGTAAGAACGTCACCGCTTGCCTCGATGCGGAGCCGGCGGGACGTGCGCATGACGGCTGTCCGGAGCTCGATCGCTAAAATATCGGGTCGGATGCTATCCCCTGCGTGATGGGAATCGCGGGTGGTGGTCATAGTGCCTCCAGGGCCTGCCCGGCCGAATTAGTTAGCCGCGCTAATTAGCATTGCTAATTACTATTCTACTCGTCCATCGGAGAAAACGCAGGGCCACTGCTGACAGGCCCGACTCCAATCTGACGGCACCCGCTCCCACGGTGGCCATAGCGCGGTGGGGCAGGCCGGGTTCTGCGTCAGTCAGCACCGCGCCCCGGTCACGTCACGGCGGTGGCGTTCGCAGGCGACCCGGTGCCGCCGGTGATGTTGAGCGGTTTGACGCTGATGAAGGTGTCCCACTTCCCGATGGATCTCATGTGGCGGCTGAGGGGTCCGAGCCGCCACAGTTCGCCCAGGGGCATGCCGAGTTTGGCGAGGAGTTGCTGGTGCATCATGCCGTGGTCGTTCGGGGCCGAATCCAGGAAGGGGCTGCCGGGAACGGCGGGCAGGCATTCCAGGGCGAAGTTATCGGCCGCGAGGAGTGCGAGCCGGTGGTCCCAGGCCCAGGCGACGAAATCCTGTGTCTGGGCGATGCCGGTGGCGCGCCGGCCGTCGCGGGTCCGCTGTTTTTCCTCGGGGGTCAGGGCCAGGAACCACTCGCACCATCCAGTGTGGAGCATGAGGACGTCTCCCGGGCCGATGGTGAGGTCTTGGGCTTCGATGGCTTCCCGGATCAGGTCGAGGCTGAGGGGTTCCCCTGCCGCGTGGTCGATGGGCTCGCCGAGGGCGGTGCGGTGCCCGTCGAGGTCGACCAGCACGCCCCTGCCGACGATGGGGTTGTCGGCCCATTCCTGGATGCCGAGGTCCGGGGTGCCTTCCCTGATGCGGTCATCCGGCGTGCCGTTGTAAAAACCGACGTCGTCAGCCCGGCGGTGCCGCAGACCGTCGATCTGGGTGGAGCCCTGGAGGTAGTACCCGTCCAGGTAGTCGTCGCGGTGGGCAGGGTGGGAGGAGTAGATGGTGTGCCGCGGGGCGCTGCGTTTGAGCGACATTCCGGGATCGAAAGCGTCGGCCGGGTAGTCCAGGCCAAAGACCGTGCCGGTCCTGACGCAGTTCGTGGCTTTCAGGATGGCGTCCCGTGTGATGAAGGACGGCGTTCCGCGGTCCGGTTCGGGAAACAATCCCCAGGATGTCCCGGCTAGCCCACCCTCCCTTTCAAGTAGTTGGGCAAATGTCGGGTAGGTTCCGTCCCCGGCAAGGAATGTCATCGCGTCGCTACCTCCTGGGGCGCCTCTACTCTTTTCTGCTGGTGCTTGTAGCTGAGGAGGAAACCGGCGACCGCGCACACCGAGGCGGCGATGCACAGAGGGGGCTTGAACGCGTCGTTGAAGAATTGCAACCAGTCACCCTGGCCGGCGATGAGGGCGATGGCCTGGCCTGCGACAAATACGACGCCGCCCAACAGGAGTAGGGCGAGCGTTAGTACGAAGATGACTTCGATGGTTCGTCTGGTCTTCTGCATGTCTTGGTTCCTTAGATCGGCAGGATGCCGACGATGATCAGCACGCCGATTCCCAGCAGTGGCAGGGCGTAGTGGGTGAGCAGGCGGGAGAAGGTTTTGACCGGGTTCACGTCGGCGATGCCGCAGGCGACGTAGAGCGGTGCGCCTCCGGGGGGAACCGCTGCTTCGCAGGAGGAGAAGACCAGGACGGCGACGGCGGCGGTGGTGGCAGGCACGCCGGCGGCCACGAGTGTGGCGACGCCGACGGTACCGACGGCGGCCATGGTGGCTGTGGCGGAGAGGGGTGCGGCGACGGCGATGACGATCAGCCCGATGAGGATGGCGAGGAGCCACAGGGGCAGGTTCAGCTGGTTCAGCAGGGCGGTCATCTGCTTGGGGAGGCCGGTGGCGGCGAGGGCGTTGGCCCCTGCAAAGGCGAAGAGCACGGTGATGCCGACGATGCCGAACCTCGGGGAGGAGTCCCGCAGCAGGGTCCGCCAGGCGCGGCCGCTGCCGGGCAGCTGTTTCCTGCCCAGCAGGGCGCCGGTGATGAGGAGGACGACCGGAATCCAGACGATAACGCTGACGGTTTTGGTGATGTCTCCTCCTGTCCAGTCGGACAGGGCCGTGGCGATGGCGCCGGAGGTGATGATCAGCGGGATGGCCACCACAATGAAGAGCAGCAGGGTGGCCCAGCCGCGCCTGAACGCTACCCGGGCAGTCAGCCGGTGCGCCGGGTCCAGCGGGGACATCCCGCTCTTTCGGACCAGCAGCCAGGTGACGATCAGCCGGTGCAGGAAGCACCAGAGTCCGCCAATGAGCAAGGGAAGGACGAGGTCGTTGATGTCCAGCAGAGGCCCCACGGTGGCGGACCCGACGAGGACAAACATGGAGGCACTGAACGGGAAGGTGATGCCCATCCCGGCGTTTCCGGCCACGAGGGTCGCCGCCGCGGGCTTGTCCAGCTTGGATTTTTCCATCCAGGGGATGGTCACCGAGCCGACGGTCGCGGCGATGGCAGCCTGGTTATGGACCACCCCGCCCAGACCGGCGGAAGCCACGGTGGACACCCAGGCGGGGCCGCCCCTGACCCCGCCGATCAGGGAGTTCAGCAGGTCGATGAGCCGGTCCAGCACGCCGGTTTTGTCCAGCAGGTATCCCATGAATACGAACGCCATGGTGGCATAGACGATTTCGTCCGTGGCGGCCGAATACAAGGAGGCCCAGCCGATCTGTGCCGCGGCGGCCCCCGTGAACGGGAGCACGGCCAGGAAGCCGAGGATCATGGCTTCTCCGACGCTGCGCTTGATCACTGTCGTCCAGAGAAGGATGACGGCCAGGTAGGCCCCAAGGGCCCAGATGCCGATCATGTTGTTACTCCTGACAGGGAATTTCTTGCTGGAAGGTTCATCGTTGATTCCTGTAAATGATTCTGCCTGATGCCGGGGTCAGCGCAAGACCGCTGCCACCGGTGCCGTTTCCTGGGCCATCCGTGACAGGGCGGCGGCTGAGGCTGCCGTCATCTCGGAGGGTGCGCCAAGGTCTGAGAGGTAGCTGGCGGTGTCCTGCATCTCCTGGGAGCGGCGCACTGCGTGCTTGGCCGTGCCGGTGAGGAACCTGTCGATGACGGCCTGGCCATCGCCGGCGAGCTGGCGGGCGATCTGGGCCCGGATCCAGTCCTCCAGGCCGGCGGCCCGTCCGGCGGTGACCGCTTCGACAACGACTGAGGCCAGGCCTTTCATCAGGACACTGCGGAGCAGTTTGTGGGCCATGGCCGCGCCGGGTTCCCCGGCGGCGATTTCGACGTCGGCGCCCAGCGGGGACAGGAGCTCGGCAACTGCCCGGGAGCCGGGGCCGCTGACCATCAGCGGTGTCTTTACACCCTGGGTGGGGACGGGTCCGAGGATGGCGACGTCGGCGAAAAGCGCCGCGCCGGGCAGCTGCCCCAGTTCCTGCATGACCTGCGGTGAAGAGGAGGTGAAGTCCGCGTAGCAGGTGCCGGCTGGCAGGACCGGCAGGCATTCCTGGGCCACGCTTCGCGCGGCGCCTGCCCCGGTGAGGACGAGAACGATATCCGCGCCGGCACAGGCTTGTGCTGCGGTTGCTGCCCGGGTGACGCCGGCCGGCGTGGAGGGGGCGACGGGATCGAATCCTGTCACGCTGTGGCCTGCGGCGACCAGGGCGGCCGCGTAGGTGGCTCCGGCCTCACCGAGGCCGATAACGGTGCACGCTGTCATTTGGTTTGTATCTTTTCTGTCTAGTGGCGGTCGGCGATGATGGCGTCCCGGCGGCTGGTTTCGTCGGCGAAGACGGCCTCGGCGGCTTCCGCGACGTTCGCTGCCTGTTCCCTGGGGATGACGACGATGCCGTCGGAATCGCCGATGATGATGTCCCCCGGGAGGACGGGGACCCCGCCGAAGGAGATGGGGGTGCCCAGACGGGAAGGGCCGTTTTTGTACGGGCCCGCCGGTGTGACGGCGCGGGCGAAGACGGGCATGCCGATCTCGCCGAGGGCTTCGGCGTCGCGGGCGGCGCCGTCCAGGGCGAACCCGGCGATGCCAAGGTTGATGGCGCGTTCGCCGATGAGTTCGCCCAGTAGTGCCCGGGATTCGTCCCCGCCGCCGGAGACGACAATCACATCTCCGGGGCGGGCGAGCTGAAGGGCGCGGTGGATGCCCTGGTTGTCCCCGGGGCGGGTCCAGACGGTGAAGGCGGGCCCGGCGAGGCGGGCGCCGGGCCAGATGGCCTGGATGGCTGAGTCGGCGATTCCGAGGCGGTCCATGGCGTCGCCAATGTTGGCGGCGGGCAGTTTGGCGAGCCGGTCGATCACGTCGATATCAGGGCGGGCGAAGTCTGCGTCGACAGCTTCACGGAGAGGAGTTGTCATGATGGGTTCTTTCGTGCGTGGCGGCTGGTGGGAGGACTAGTCTTTTTTCTGGACCAGCGGGAGGACCTTCTTGAAGTCCTCTTCCTGGCCAGCCCAGAACTTCTCGTAGTCGGCGCCGGACATGTAGCTGGTCTGCAGGCCGAGGGCGCCCATTTTTTCCTTGACGGCGGGGTCCTCGATGGCCTTCTGGAGGGCAGCTTCGAGCTTCTTGGCGACGGCGTCAGGCAGCCCGGCCGGTGCGGAGTAGCCGCGGACGGTGCCGGCTTCGACGTCGTACCCGGATTCCTTGAAGGTGGGAACGTCGGGCAGTGCGGGTGAGCGTTCGGCGGTCATGATGCCCAGGACGCGGGCCTTACCCTGTTTGGTCAGGTCGGTCACGTCGCTGACGTTGGCGACCAGGACATCGACGTGCTTGCCGAGGAACGCCGTGGTGGCCTGCGAGGCGCCTTCGGAGAAGTGCACCGGAGCGAACTCGGAGCCGGTGGTTTCCTGGATCTGGGCCAGGGCGAAGTGTTCGCCGGTCTGCAGGCCGGTGGTGCTGGCGGTCATGGATTTCGGGTTCGCCTTGGCGGCGTCGAGGAGTTCCTTCAGCGTTTTGTACGGGCTGTCGGGCTGGACGGCGATGACGGCGGGATCGATGACCTGGCGGCCCAGGGGCTGGAAGCTGGCGCGGGTGTACTTGGCGCCGCGGGCCGGGTCCAGCGGTGATACGACCACTGACGGTGAGCCGGTGGCCCCGATGGTGTAGCCGTCAGGCTTGGCGCTGGTCAGTGCCGTATATCCGATCTGTCCGCCGGCACCGGGCTTGTTGATGACCTCGACATTGGTGCCGAGCTCTTTCTCGAGGATCGGCTGAACGAGGCGGGCTGCGGTGTCCACGGCTCCGCCGGAAGAGAAGGCCACCACCAGGTCGATGGACTTGCCCTTCTTCGGGAAGTCGTCGCCGGTGGAGTTGGAGGCGCTGGCGTTGGCGCCACAGCCGGTGAGGGCGATAAGTGCTGCTGCGGCGAAGGCGGCGGTGATTTTCTTGCGTGACAAGGGTCTTCTCCTTTGAAGAAATGCATGGGTTAGAGAGCTGACAGGAATTCGGGTGTAGGGATGAGCAGGTTTAGGCTTCGGGGTCCTCGGTGAGGGCCTTGGGTTTGCGGAACTTGAGCAGCGGGCTGCAGATGATCAGCACGCCCAGGCCGATCAGCACGGCGGAGATGGGGCGGCTGGTGAAGACGCTGAAGTCGCCTTGGGAGATTTCCAGGGATTCGCGCAGTGAACGTTCCATCAGCGGGCCGAGCACCAAGGTGAGGACCATCGGTGCCAGCGGGATGTCCAGATTCCTCAGGGCCAGGCCGAGGAGGCCGAAGCCGATCATGACGAAGACGTCGAAGACGCTGAAGTTGATGGTGTAGGCGCCGATGACCATGAACAGCAGGATCAGTGCGGTCAGGATGGGGGTGGGGACGCGCAGGATGGAGGTCCAGAGGCCGACCAGGGGGACATTGAGCAGGAGCAGCAGCACGTTACCAATGAAAAGGCTGGCGATGATGGCCCAGGCGATCTCGGAGTGGTCGGTGAACAGGGCGGGCCCGGGAGTCAGGCCCTGCTGCAGGAACGCGCCCATCAGCACGGCGATGGTCGGCGATGCCGGGATGCCAAGAGTGAAGAGCGGGATCAGGGCGGCGTTGGCGTGGGCATTATTTGCCGTTTCGGGTCCGGCCACGCCTTCGACTGCGCCCTTGCCGAGTTGGTGGCGGAAGCGGGAGAACTTCTTTTCCGCAGCGTAGGACAGCAGGGACGAGACTGATCCGGTCATGCCGGGGATGAGGCCCAGTCCGAAGCCGACGCCGGTGCCCCGGGCCATAGCGGGGGCGCTGCGCCGCCATTCCGTCCGTGTCGGGAGCAGGGAGCGCATGCCGGGCGCATGAACCACCGGAGTCTCGGCGTTCTTGCGGTAGGAAAGGATTTCGGAGAGTCCGAAGACGCCGACGATGACGGCGACGAAGCTGATGCCGTCCAGGAGCCGGTCCATCCCGAAGGTGAACCGCGGGGCGCCGGCGACGGGGTCGATGCCGACCATTGAGATCAGCAGGCCCAAGGCTCCGGAGATGATGGCCTTGACCATGGACTTGCCTGCCAGTGCCACGAGCAGAGAGATGCCGACGACCATGAGCGCGAAGAACTCCGGCGGGCCGACGAGCAGGCCCAGTTCACCGAGGGGTTTGGCGGCGGCGACCAGGCCGATGGTGGCGATGGTTCCACCGACGAAGGATCCTACGGCGGCCAGGGTCAGCGCCGCACCTGCCCTGCCGAGTTTGGTCATCGCGTAGCCGTCGATGGTGGTGATTGCCGACGATGCCTCGCCCGGAGTGTTCAAGAGCACGCTGGTGATGGTTCCGCCGTACTGGGTGCCGTAGAAAATGGCGCACAGCATGATGATCGAGCCGGCAGGATCCAGGTTCAGAGTGAGCGGGATGAGCAGGGCCACGCCGGCGACCGGGCCGACACCGGGGAGGACTCCGATGATGGTGCCCAGCAGGCAGCCCAGGAAGGCAAAGAGCAGGTTTTGCCATGTCATGGCGGTGGCGAAGCCGCCGAGCAGTTCGTTGATTGTGTCCACGTCTAGAGTCCGATCAGGTTCAGCGGAGTGAAGGCCGACACGGGTAGGGCGACGTTCAAGCCGTAGTTGAAGGCGTAGAACGCGCCGACGCTTCCGGCGAGGGCGATGATCAGCGAGGCCACCCAGGTCCGGCGGCCGCGCAGTTTCAGGTGATAGAGCAGGAACAGGAACATGCTCAGCTGAAAGCCCAGCAGGTCCATGACGGACGCCAGGACAACGAGGCTGACCACCACCGAGATCACCACGCCCCGGTCGATCCCGTCCGCCTTCTCGCTGGGCCGGCGCAGTTCCTGGACCAGCCAGAGCGCCGACATCGCGACCAGCACCCCTCCCATGGCAAACGGGAACATGCCGGGCCCGGGTCCCAGCGAGGTCCACAGGCCGAGGCCGACCGAACTCACCAGGACATACACGCCGACGGCGGTGAACGCGCCGATGCCCGTAAGCACCGACGGAGCGACGCGGATGGCGCGCTCGGGTTTAGTCAGTAGTGACTCCGTTGTCATCGTTTCCTTCTTACGTTCCGTGATCCTTCATTTCATAGAATGAAAGAATGTTTCGTCTGAAGAAATAGTGACAGGGGACACAAACTCTGTCAAGCGCAGTGAGGTTACATAGAATGAAACAATGACAGTGACTTCGACACATTCGGCCGGCTCCGCTGAAGAGGGCGGCGCCAAGGCAGGGAACATGCGCTCCCTGTCCCGGGCGATGGAGGTCTTCGCCGAACTCCAGCGCGCGGAGCGGCCCCAGCGCCTCAGCGACTTGGCCAGGACCTGTGGGATGAGCCTGCCGACCACACTGCGGATCCTGCGGGTCCTTCAGGATTTCGGCATGGTCAGCCAGACGGACAAGTCCTACCGGATTGGCCCGGCAGTCCTGCCCGCGGCCCGCAGCTACCTGGAGAATGACCCCCTCGTTGTTGCCGCGCGGCCCATCCTCCAACAGGTGGCCTCGCAGACGGGACTCACGGCCTCCCTGTACACGAGGCTGGGCTTTGAAAGGATCCTCGTCGCACGTGTCGACGGGGACTCGCCCCTGCGCTATGACCTGCCGCTGGGCAAGCGCCTCCCCCTGACGGTCGGCGCGGCCGGGAAGATCCTGCTGGCTTCGGTTTCCGAGGCGGAAATCCGGCAAGTGGTGGCCGCAGCCATCGTGGCCGGCCATGAGGGGAGTACATTCACGGCCGAAGAACTTCTCGCACGCCTCCCCGAACCCGGCGTCGACTACGCCTATTCCGAGGATGAGCGTGCCACCGGCGTGCTGTCGGTCGCCGTCGCTGTGCCGAACGGATCTCGTCGTCCCAGTGAGTCCATGGCCTTGACCAGTCCAGTCGAGACAGCCACGGAAGCCGGCCTCAAGGCCGGCATTCCGGAACTCCGCCGTGCCGCCGGCCGGCTCTCAGAACTCCTGGAAGGGTCCGTCTACTAGGCGAGGCCCCATCACCACCGCCTCCCTGGCATACCCGGTGCTTCGTCCCCAGGGGACATGCTCCTTCCGCGGTGCCAGGACTGGGCATGTCAGTGCCGGGCAGAGGAGCATGCCCTCCCCTGCCCGCAGCCAGTGGACATATGGCTCATATGCCCAGCAGGCACGGCGAAGAATGAGCATGTCCGTTCGGCGGCGCCGGGACAGAGCGTGTCCCTTCCGCGGTGTCAGGACTGGGCATGTCCGTTCGGCGGTGTCAGGGCAGGGCATGTCAGTGCCGGGCAAAGGGGCATGCCCTCCCCTGCCCGCAAAAGTGGACATATGGCCCATATGTCCACCAGACACGGCGAAGAATGGGCATGTCCCCCGGGGAGGGTCAGGTGAAGCTCGTGAACCCCAGCAGCGCGGCCGTGCCCATGCCGCCCGCGATGCTGATCATCGCCAGGGCAAGCTCACCGGGCTGCCCGGACCTGCGCGCCTGTGCCAGCAGCCGGGTGACCAGCACTGCGCCCGAGGCTCCATAGGCGTGGCCAAGAGCCAGGGCCCCGCCGTCGAGGTTGGCCTGCTCCGGGTGGATCCCCAGCTGGTCAAAGCAGGCGAGGGTCTGGGCGGCGAAGGCCTCATTGAATTCCACCAGTCCCAGGTCCGCGGCCGTCAGCCCGTGTGCCGCGAGGAGCCGTTCGGCTGCTGTGGCCGCGCCGATGCCCAGGAGCTGCGGGGCCACACCGGCGGTGTCGGTTCCCAGCACGAGCAACCCGTCCGTGGCGCCCAGCCGGCGGGCATGCTCCACGGATGTAATGACCACGGCGGCCGCGCCGTCAGCATCGAAGCACGAGTTCCCGGCCGTCACCGTGCCGCCGGTGGCGAACACGGGCGGGAAGCGGGCCATCAGGGCCGGCCCGAGACTCGGCCTGGGACCGTCGTCGGCTGCCGCGGCCGCCCCGGAGCCCGCAGCGAGGGGCACGATCTCGCCGTCGAACGTCCCGGCAGCGGCGGCGGCCAGGGCACGATGGTGGCTGCGGAGCGCGAAGGCGTCTTGGCGTTCCCGGCTGATGCCGAAGTGGGCGGCCACGTTCTCGGCCGCCACCCCCATGTCGGGATCGCCAAAACTGAGAGGTGCGAACTGGGCCCGGGTGTAGAAATCGGGGCTGCCGTCGTCGTTCCGGTAGGCCCGGAGCGGAGCGGTGCTGATGCTCTCGACGCCGCCGGCCAGGTACAGGCCCCCGCCGCCCGCAGCGACCAGCCGGGAGGCCAGGACGATCGCGTCCAGACCGGAGCCGCATTGCCGGTCCACTGTGACGCCGGGGACGGTGACGGGCAGTCCGGCCTCCAGCGCGGCGAGCCGGGCCACGTTCCCGCCGCCGCCCACGGCGTTGCCGATTACGACGTCGGTCACCGACTCCGGGGCGAGGCCGGCACCCGCGCCGGCGTCGGCGAGCAAGTTCCGGAGCACCGGGGCCAGGAGTTCGTGGGCGCGCAGCTTCTTCAGGGCCCCGTTGGCCCGGCAGAGCGGGGTCCGGCGCGCGGCGATGATCACCGGCTGCCGGTCCTCCGGCAGCAGCCCGGGGAAGGACGGTCCCGGGAACGGACCGACCTCAGACGGCCCCGTGCCCACGCCCGGCTCAGCCAAGGCGCCGGATCCTGGGATCGTTCCGGGCCACCCAGTCGAGCAGCAGCTGCCGGCTGATCTTGCCCCGGTCCGTCAGGGGCAGCTCGGTCAGCGCGAAGTACTCCAGGGGGCGCTTGTTCCGGGCCAGCACATCGTCGATCCCGGTCCTCAGCTGGGTGGCGGTGACCGCCCCGTGCGAGGGCACCACGCCGGCCACGACGCGCTGGCCGCGAAGGTCGTCGGTCATGCCGGCGGCCACGGCCGCCGCAACGCCGGGGACGGAGGCCAGCGCCATCTCGACTTCGTGCGGGTAGACGTTGGTGCCGGCGGTGATGATCATGTCGGAGCGGCGGCCCAGCATGTGCAGGGTTCCGCCGGAGAGGTACCCCTGGTCCCCCACGGTGTACCAGCCGTCGAAACAGCGCAGCGCCTGGCCGTCGTCGCCCCATAGGTAGCCGTTGCTGACCATGCCGCTGCGGACGCAGATGTTGCCGTCGCCGCCGTCCGGAAGTTCCGCGCCGTGATCATCCAGGATGCGGATATCGACGCCGGGAAACGGCTTCCCGATGCCCGTCCCGCCCGGCTCAACGGGTTCACCCGGACGCAGCCCGGCGCCCGAGACGAAGCTCAGTTCGGACGCTCCGTAGTATTCGAAAATGGTGGCGTTCGGTGCCCAGCGGCGGGCCGCCTCCAGTGTCCGGGCGTCCAGCTTGGATCCGGCGCAGATGATGCTGCGGACGCCGGAGGCGTCGACCCCGCCGGCCAGGCCGCGCTCGCTGAGCAGCCGGAGCATGGTGGGTACCAGGACCAGGCGGGTGATGCCGTCGTGGCTGACCGCCGCGTGGGCGGCGCCGACATCGAAGTGGTCCAGGCTGTGGAACTCCGCGCCGGCGTACAGGCATTCGGCGAGGGCGTAGAGGTTCAGGCTTGCCGCGAGCGGGCCGGGGGCCAGGGATTTGTCATCCCGCGTCAGCCCGAAGAATTCAATGGAGGCCTCGAACGATTCCTGCCACGACCGCCGCGAGCGGGTGAACGCCTTGGGCACCGACGTGGTGCCGGAGGTCAGGCCGATCAGGAAGGAGGTGTCGGGCGGGCCGTCAATGAGTCCAATGCCCGGCTCAGTGGCCAGCGCTGTGCCCGGCCCGGTCCCCCGGGATGCCGGCAGCGCCGACACCGGTCCCGCCGGGCGGGGAGCCGCCGGGGCCGCTTCCATTCGGGCAATGCGTGCGGTGATACCGTCCTGCAGCTGCTGCGGCCAGGCCGGATCCAGCACAGCGCACTGCCTCTCACCAGCGACGGCCGCGGCAAAGGCCACGGCGAAGCGGGTTGAATTTTGCTCCGACAGCACGGTGATGGCAGGTGCCGCGGCCACCAGCGCCGCCGCCCGGTCCCTGAGGCCGGACCAGCTGAGGTGCTCTCCGGCCACGACGACGGCGGTCTCGTCGGGACGGTCATCGGCCCAGCGCTGGAGTCTGTCGAGAAAAGGCATCGCACCAACTTTACCGTTGCCGGGCGCCCCAGCGGCCTGTGCGGGATATTGTGACTCCATGAGCTTTAACGACAACGCCCCGCTGGATCCGTCACAGGTCCAGGACCGCCGCGGGATGGGCCGCGGCCCCATGATCGGCGGCGGGATCGGCGGCGGCATCATCCTGCTGCTGGCAGCCCTCTTCGGCATCAACCCCCAGCTTCTCGAGGGCCTGGCCGGCCCCGCCCAGGACCCTCAGTCGCAGAGCCAGGGCTCTGCCCCGGCCTGCCGGACCGGCGCCGACGCCGACGCCCGCCTCGACTGCAGGATCACCGGTACGGTCAACAGCCTGAACGCCTTCTGGCCGGCCTACCTGGCGCAGTACAACACGAAGTACCCGCGGCCCGATGCCGTGATCTTCACCGGCGCAACCAACACCGGCTGCGGCTCTGCCACGTCAGACGTGGGACCGTTCTACTGCCCCGTCGACACCACGGCATACTTCGATCCCGGCTTCTTCCAGGAACTCGTGCAACGGTTTGGTTCCTCCGGCGGCCCGCTTGCCCAGGAGTATGTCGTGGCCCACGAATTCGGCCACCACATCCAGAACGTCCTCGGCGACCTCGACCGGGCTCAGCAGGATCCCCAGGGCCCCGGTTCCGGCGGTGTCCGGGTTGAGCTCCAGGCCGACTGCTACGCGGGGCTGTGGGCCCACTATGCAACGACGCAGCCGGACCCCAAGACCGGCCAGCCCTACCTCGAACCTTTCACGGACAAGGACATCCGGGACGCCCTTTCGGCCGCTTCGGCCGTGGGCGACGACCGGATCCAGAAGGCCGCCACGGGCCGCGTCTCACCGGAGGCATGGACCCACGGCTCAAGTGCCCAGCGGCAGAAGTGGTTCTACCAGGGCTACAAGACCGGGGACATCAACAAGTGCGACACGTTTGCGGTGGCAACGCCGTAGCCCGCAACGCCGTAGCACCAAACGCTGGCCCCAAACCCCGGTGCCAGAGCCATAGCTCAGCGGCGTGGCCTCATCCGCGTCGGGGCCAGCGCCGGACCGGGACTTCTACGTAGCTGAGGAATCCGGCGTGGCCCAGGTGCCGGTGTTTGGGGTGCCATACCGGGCGGTACTGATGTCCGAACGGGTCGGTCACCAGGACTGTGTCCAGCTGGTGATTCCCAGCCAGGAGGCGGTCGACGTCGGCCAGCGCATTGCGCCGCGTCGCAAGCCCGTCGATGTCCAGGCTCCAAAGCCCCAGCTCAGCATCCGTTCCGCGTTCCAGCTGCAGAGTCTCGAACAGTCCGGCCACCAGCCCGGGGAGCCCGATGGTGTCGGCGCGTTGGAGCCGGTGCCCCTCCGGGTGCACGTCCCGGGCGTCGGCCAAGGCCTGGCGCAGCCAATGGAATTCCACGGACCCGAGGGGCGGTCCCATCCGCAGATGGCGGTGCTCGTCCAGCTCGAGCCGGAACGTGGTGGCTCTGCGGTCAATGATGCACCGGGCCTCGCCGACATATTCAAAGTCGGCTAGAAGGGCTTCCCTGGAGCGGTAGTAGGAGAACTCGCCGCTGTCCTCCACAACCACGAAGTCCCCGTGAGCGCCGGGGGGCAGCGACGGTGCAGTGGCATCAGTGGCATCCATTCCGGTGTGCCTCCTGTTCGACTGTGCGCCGGATCTGTTGCTTGTGGCCGCGGACTTGTTGTCTTTATCAGACCACCGCCACGCCGTTAAGGGAACCGCCATCAGGGAACGCCAGAAGGCACGACGACGGCGGCCCCGCCTCGGTGAGGTGGGGCCGCCGTCGTTCGCACTCCGGGCCGTGCCGGCCCGTCGGTGCGTGTGGAGCTATGGGTGGGACCTAGATGTTGAAGCCCAGGGCGCGCATCTGGTCGCGTCCGTCCTCGGTGATCCGTTCCGGACCCCATGGCGGCATCCACACCCAGTTGAGGCGCCATTCATCGACCACCCCGTCCAGGGCCTTGCCGACCTGCTCCTCGATGACATCGGTGAGCGGGCAGGCGGCCGTGGTGAGTGTCATGTCGATCAGCAGGGCGCCGTCGTCGTCCGAGTACTTCAGACCGTACAGCAGGCCCAGGTCAACGATGTTGACCCCGAGTTCCGGGTCGATCACATCCTTGAGCGCCTCTTCGACATCCTCGAGGCCCGTGCGGGCCACATTGAGTTCGGTCATCGCGGAGTCCTAACTACGCCTGGGCTGCAGCCGAGGCGGCAGCGATCGTGGCCGCCCCTGCGCCGGTGGCGTAGCGGTCGTAGCCTTCTTCTTCGAGGCGGTCGGCGAGCTCCGGGCCGCCCTCTTCCACAACCTGGCCATCGACGAACACATGCACGAAGTCCGGCTTGATGTAGCGCAGGATCCGGGTGTAGTGCGTGATGAGCAGGGTGCCCATGTTGCCTTCGCCGTGCGCGCGGTTGACGCCCTCGGAAACAACCTTGAGTGCGTCGACGTCGAGGCCGGAGTCGGTCTCGTCGAGGATGGCGAACTTCGGCTTGAAGAGCTCCAGCTGGAGGATCTCGACGCGCTTCTTCTCGCCGCCGGAGAAGCCTTCGTTGACGTTGCGCTGGGTGAAGTCGGCGTCGATGCGCAGCTGCGCCATGGCCGCCTTGACGTCCTTGGTCCAGGTCCGCAACTTCGGCGCTTCGCCGTCGATCGCGGTCTTGGCGGTGCGCAGGAAGTTGGTCATGCTTACACCCGGGACCTCGACGGGGTACTGCATGGCAAGGAACAGGCCGGCGCGGGCGCGCTCGTCGACGCTCATCGCGAGGACGTCCTCACCGTCGAGCGTGATGGTGCCGGAGGTGACGTTGTAGCGCGGGTGCCCGGCGATGGTGGACGCCAGCGTGGATTTGCCGGAACCGTTCGGGCCCATGATGGCGTGCGTCTCGCCGGTCCTGATGGTCAGGCTGACGCCCTTCAGGATTTCCTTCGTGCCCTGCTCGGTGTCAATGCTGACGTGCAGGTCCTTGATCTCAAGAGTCGACATATGTCTTGTTCTCCTCTGCACCGTGCCCTCCGGCACCGTGCGTTTTCTTGGCGATAAGTTTTCTTGTGCGAGTTGCCGGCTGCAGGCAGCTAGCTGAAGTTTGGAGCCTCGGCGCCGTTCAGGACGTTGGTGAAGTCCACGTAGACCTCGTCATCCAGGACGGTCACGGCAAACAC
Organism: Arthrobacter sp. NPDC056886; assembly: GCF_042788715.1. Lineage (NCBI taxonomy): Bacteria > Bacillati > Actinomycetota > Actinomycetes > Micrococcales > Micrococcaceae > Arthrobacter > Arthrobacter sp. NPDC056886. Next base: position 11,980 of record NZ_JBHUBT010000006.1, on the reverse strand, counting down.
GGGAACAGGATCATAGGCTGGCAGCTGCAGCGGCTCGCCGCTGCGCAGGTCGAATTGGGAACCGTGGCCCCAGCACTCGATCTTGCAGCCTTCAACCTCTCCTTCGGAGAGGGAGATATCCGCGTGCGAGCACGTGTCGCCGATGGCGTGGATCTCCCCCATCGAGTCCTTCACGATCGCTACGGGGTAGTCGTCGATCAGGATCCGCAGCGCCTGCTTGAGTTGGATCTCGCTGGCGTTGCAGACTAGCTCACCCTTTGGCTGTTCGGTCATTGATGTATTCCGTGTTCTCTAGTGCGGGGCACTAGTTGTCCGTTGCCGCGAGCTCGCGCTCGACGGCTTCCGTGAGGCGCTCTTCGATGGCCGGAACGTGGATCTTCTGGATGATCTCGTTAAGGAATCCGCGGACCACCAAGCGGCGGGCCACGTCTTCCGGGATGCCACGGGCCATCAGGTAGAACAGGTGCTGGTCATCGAATCGTCCGGTGGCGCTGGCGTGGCCGGCGCCGGCGATCAGGCCGGTCTCGATCTCAAGGTTCGGCACAGAATCGGCGCGGGCACCGTCGGTCAGGACCAGGTTGCGGTTGGCCTCGTAGGTGTCGGTGCCTTCTGCTTCCTTGCGGATCAGAACGTCACCCACCCATACGGTGTGCGCGTTGCGGCCCTGCAGGGCGCCCTTGTACAGGACGTTGGACTTGCAGTTGGCCACCGCGTGGTCCACGAACAGGCGCTGCTCGAGGTGCTGGCCGGCGTCGGCGAAGTACAGGCCGAACAGTTCAACTTCGGCGCCTGGGGCGGTGAAGCGTGCCGAGGGCGTGACGCGCACAAGGTCGCCGCCGAGGCTGACAACGATGTGCTTGAACTTGGCGTCGCGGCCGAGCTTGACCTGCTGGGAGGAGGCGTGCACGGCGTCGTCGTTCCATTCCTGGAGCGAGATGACGGTCAGCTGCGCGCCGTCCTCCACGAGGATTTCGACGTTTTCCGAGACGACGGCGGTGCCCTGGTGGTCCAGGACGACGACGGACTTGGAGAACTTCTCCGCGACGATCACGATGTGCTGCGCGGAAGCCTCGGTCCCCTGGCCGGTCAGCAGGACGCTGACCTCGCCGTCCACCTGGACCTCGGACGGGACCGTGATGACGGTGGCCTCGGCGAAGTTCTCCCAGGCGTTCGCGGAGACGCGGTCCTCGGGGATGGCGGCGGAGCCGATCCGGCGGTCGTCACGGCCCACCGTCTCAACCTTGACGCTGTCCGGAGCGGTGACGCTCACGGACGGCGCGGCACCGTTGAGGACCTCGGTGTGCAGTCCGCGGAGGCGCTTGAGCGGGGTGAACCGCCAGTCCTCTTCCATGCCGGTCAGCGGCTTGAAGTCCGCCAGCTTGTAGGAGGTCAGGCGGCCGGCGCGTGAGCTGTCCGGAACACCGACGCCGCCGCCGTGCGAGTGGCGCTTGACGGCTTCGCCGGCCAGCGGCGACTTGGATTCCGCCGCATTCAGCGGTGAAAGGCTTTCGCCTTCCTCGGTGAAACCGTTGATGAACGGCTGGGCTGAGGGCGCGCCGATGCGGGCCTTTTCAGTAGTGATGTCAGTCATTAACCGACCGATCCTTCCATCTGCAGTTCAATCAGTCGGTTCAGCTCGAGGGCGTATTCCATCGGCAGTTCGCGGGCAATCGGCTCGATGAAGCCGCGGACGATCATCGCCATGGCCTCGTCTTCGCGCATGCCGCGGGACATCAGGTAGAACAGCTGCTCTTCACTGACGCGCGAAACCGTGGCCTCGTGGCCCATTGTGACGTCGTCCTCGCGGATGTCGATGTACGGGTACGTGTCCGACCGGCTGATGGTGTCCACCAGCAGGGCGTCACAGCGGACCGTGTTGGCCGAGTGCTTGGCCCCTTCGCGGACCTGGACCAGGCCGCGGTAGGCAGCGCGGCCGCCGCCGCGGGCCACAGACTTGGAGATGATCGAGCTCTTGGTGTTGGGCGCGATGTGAACCATCTTGGAACCGGTGTCCTGGTGCTGACCTTCGCCGGCGAACGCGATGGACAGGGTCTCGCCCTTGGCGCCCTCACCCACGAGGTAGACGGCCGGGTACTTCATGGTGACCTTGGAGCCGATGTTGCCATCGATCCACTCCATCGTGGCGCCCTCTTCGCAGATGGCGCGCTTGGTGACCAGGTTGTACACGTTCGTGGACCAGTTCTGGATGGTCGTGTAGCGGACGCGGGCGCCCTTCTTCACGATGATTTCCACGACGGCGGAGTGCAGCGAGTCCGAGGTGTAGATCGGCGCGGTGCAGCCTTCGATGTAGTGGACGTAGGAGTCCTCGTCCGCGATGATCAGCGTGCGCTCGAACTGGCCCATGTTTTCCGTGTTGATGCGGAAGTAGGCCTGCAGCGGGATGTCCACGTGGACGCCCTTGGGCACGTACACGAAGGAACCGCCGGACCAGACGGCCGTGTTCAGCGAGGCGAACTTGTTGTCGCCCACGGGGATGATGGTGCCGAAGTACTCCTGGAAGATCTCCGGGTGTTCGCGCAGTGCGGTGTCCGTGTCCAGGAAGATGACTCCCTGCTGTTCCAGGTCCTCGCGGATCTGGTGGTAGACAACCTCAGACTCGTACTGGGCGGCGACGCCGGAGACGAGGCGGCTGCGCTCGGCTTCCGGGATGCCCAGCTTCTCGTACGTGTTCCGAATGTCCTCGGGGAGGTCTTCCCACGTTGCGGCCTGCTTCTCGGTGGAGCGCACGAAGTACTTGATGTTGTCGAAGTCGATGCCGGACAGGTCCGCGCCCCAGGTGGGCATGGGCTTGCGGTCGAAGTACTTCAGGCCCTTGAGGCGGAGGTCGAGCATCCATTCCGGCTCGCTCTTCTTGGCCGAAATGTCGCGAACAACGTCTTCATCGATGCCGCGGCGGGCGTTGGCGCCGACGTCGTTCTTGTCGGCCCAGCCGTACTCGTACGTGCCGATTCCGTGGAGTTCGGGATTCTTTTCCAGAATCTCCGAAATCACAGTAGAGTCAGCAACCTTTTTCTCTGATAGTTGGTCCGTCATCACGGCCTTTCTTGGAGATGGTTGGATACTTCGTCCGGGTTGACCGGGGCTGCGGGACTGGGAGTCCCGACGGCGGCCGGACGGCCCGTAGGTATGTGGGTGGTGCAGACGTGGCCGCCGCGCGCCAGGGTGGACAGCCGGCGTACATCGACGCCGACCAGCCGGGCGAACATTTCGGTCTCCACGTCGCAGAACACGGGGAACTGGGCAGCCAGGTGCTGGATGGGGCAGTGCCCTTGGCAGAGCTGGACGCTGGAGAGCGCGGCCGGCAGCGGCGCTTTGGCCACAAGTGATTGCGCCGAGGCCACGAAACCGTCGCGGCTCAGGGCCTCGGAGAGAGCCTGGGCGCGGGCCGTGATGTCCGGTCCGGCCTGCTCGATCTCGGGTGCGTAGCGGCGCTCCATGTCAGCGAATCGTTCCACGGCAAACTGCCGCACTGCCTCGGGGCCGGCCGCCTCGCTGAGGCGCTGCAGTGCGACGGAGGCGATGTCGAGGTAGTCGTTGCCCAGGGTCGACTGGCCCTGGGAGCTCAGGACGTAGCGGCGGGCGGGCCGTCCGGCGCCGGCTCCGGCGCGGGCAACCCGCTTGACCTCAATCACTCCGCTGCGCGCGAGGTGGTCGAGGTGGCGGCGCACGGCGGCCGGAGTGAAGCCCAGGAGGTCGCCGAGTTCGGCTGCGCTGATGGGTCCATGTTCCAGCACCGCGTTCAGGACGCGGTCACGCGTGCGCTCTTCGGCGTCGTGGGTGTGGGTGCCGGCGGCCGCGGGAACGACGTCGGGTACAGCCGCCACGTGCGCCCGGGCGGACCCGACGCGCGCGGCGCCGCGCCCTGACGGGGCTGCGGACGCAGAGGGGCTCATGGAATACACAACACAATCATGTCGTAATTTACTCCGGCATTCCAGTAAGGCATGGCTTCCCTGCGGGGACTGCCCCTCCGGGGAGCCGACGTACTACATCGCGTAGAATGCTGTGGTGCGATCTCCCGAATCCCCCGTTCTGACCATCAGCGGGCTTGTCAAGGATGTTGGTCCACTGCCCACCCTCGACGGCAAGATGCTGCGCGTGGTCAGCGGCCTTTCCCTCATGGCCGAACGCGGCCAGGTCACGGCCCTGCTCGGTGCCAACGGCGCCGGCAAGACCACCACCATCGAATGCGCCCAGGGGCTGCAGAAGCGCACTGCCGGCACTATCAGCCTACTGGGCCAGGACCCCGATTCGGCCGGTGCGGGGCTCCGCGCCCGCGTGGGGGTCATGCTGCAGGACGGCGGCCTGCCGCCGTCGGCCCGGCCCATTCCCCTGCTGCGGCACATCGCCGGGATGTACCAGGACCCGTGGCCGGTAGATGAGCTCATCGAACGACTGGGGATCGACACCTTCAGCCGCGCCAATGTGCGGCGCCTGTCAGGCGGGCAGAAACAGCGCCTCGCCCTCGCCGCGGCGCTGGTGGGCAATCCGGAGGTGCTTTTCCTCGACGAGCCCAGCGCGGGCCTGGACCCGCAGTCCCGCCAGATGGTCTTCGACCTCATCTCCGAGCTGCGGAACAGCGGCATGGGCATCGTCCTGACGACACACCTCATGGACGACGCCCAACGCCTCGCGGACTATGTCTACATCATCGACGCCGGCCGCAACGTCGCCGAGGGCACCGTCGCCGAGCTCCTGCGGCACCAGCTGCCCGCCGGCGACCCGGCGCAGCACATCCGCACCTTGTTGTTCGAAACCGAACCCGGACTGGACTTCACTGGCGTACTGCCCGACGGCGTCGACGTCACCGAGGCGCGGGCCGGCAGTTACGCCGCGACCGGCGCCCTGACCCCCGCCGACCTCGCCGCGATCACCGCATGGTGGGCCGCGCGCGGGATCATGCCCAGCTCCCTGAGCCTTGAGGCCCGCAGCCTCGAGGACGTCTTTTTGGACATCTCCGGAAGGGAGATCCGATGACCCGCGTAACAGGTGGCGCCCCGCTGGAGAGCGCACACCGCGCCAGCGCGGCCCGTACCGCGCACGGCAGCGCCCCCGCGTCCCTGTTGCGCCGCATCCTGCTGCAGGGGCAGTACGAGACCATCACCATGCTCAGGAACGGCGAGCAGCTGATCCTCGCGATCGTGCTGCCGCTGCTGGCGATGGTCGGCCTGACCGTGACACCGCTCCTGGACGGACTCGGTTCGAGCCGGATCAACGTCGCGGTCCCTGGCATCCTGGCCCTGTGCGCCATGTCCACGGCCTTCACGGGGCAGGGCATCTCCACGGGCTTCGACCGCCGCTACGGGGTCCTGCGCTTTCTTTCCACTACTCCCCTGGGCCGCACCGGACTGATTGCGGGGAAGGTCCTGGCCGTCCTGGCCGTCCTGTTCCTGCAGGTGCTCATCGTGACAGCGGCGGCCCTCGTGCTGGGCTGGCAGCCCAACCCCGCCGGCTGGCTGCCCGGCCTGGCCATCCTGGTGCTCGGAGCCGCAGCCTTCACCGCACTCGGGCTGCTGGTCGCCGGAACGGTCCGGCCGGAGGCGACCCTGGCCATCACCAACCTGCTCTGGATTCTCCTCGGCGCGCTGGGCGGAATCGTCATCCCGGCCGAGCGGCTCCCGGCACTGGCGCAGGCCATCGTGCATTTCCTCCCCTCCGGCGCGCTGGGCCAGGCGTTGAGGGATGCTTTCCTGTACGGCAGCGTCAATGGTGCCGCCGTGCTTGTCCTGCTGCTTTGGACGGCGATCGCCGGCGGCGCAGCAACCCGTTGGTTCAAGTGGAATTGAGAAAACTGTGAGCACGGCGTCACGAACTCCCCGGATCGTCTCCGGAATCACCTCCCGGCTGCCAGTCAGCGTGGACAAGACGGTCAGGCGGCTGGCTGTGTTGTCCCTGATCGGCCAGATCGTGCTGGTTGTGACCGGCGGCGCCGTGCGGCTGACCGCCTCGGGCCTGGGCTGCCCCACTTGGCCGCGCTGCACGGAAGGATCCCTGGCGACCACCCCCGAAATGGGAATCCACGGAATCATTGAATTCGGCAACCGGCTCCTGACGTTCGCCCTGGCGGCCGTCGCTGTGATGATGCTGGTCTACCTGTGGAACCTGCGGAAGGAACGCCGCGACCTCTTCCTGCTGGCCCTCGGCCTGCTCGCGAGCATCCCTGCCCAGGCGGTCATCGGCGGCATCACGGTGCTGACCCAGCTGAATCCGTGGGTTGTGGGCCTGCACTTCCTTGTGTCCATGGCCCTCGTGGTCCTCGCGACCCTCCTGGTGAACCGGGCCTACGGCCGAACCGGCAAGGCCAGGACCGTGCAGCTTGCCGCCTTGCCGGGCGCGGCGCGTCCGGTGATGACCGCCGTCGCGCTTCTCTCCGCAGTCGCCGTCTGCCTCGGCGTGGTAGTGACCGGTGCCGGCCCGCACGCCGGCGACGCGAACGCCCCGCGCAACGATCTCGACTGGGACCTGTTCGCGCACATCCATGCGGTGCCCGCCTACCTGGTGGCAGCCGGGGCGCTGTTCGCGGTGTTCCTTGTGGTCCGCGGGCGGATTCAGGGGCCGTTCCGCTCTGCGGCGTTCATGCTCCTGGGCGTCACAGTGCTACAGGCCGTCATCGGCTTCACGCAGTACTACAACGGCATCCCGGCGCTGCTCGTCGGCGCGCACATGCTGGCGGCAGCCCTGCTGATGAGTGCGGCCACCAACGCCGCGGATCTTGCGCGCTACAGCCCGGTGGACTAGCCAGCCGCAGCACCCCTGAACAAAGCAGCGCGGGGCCGCTTACCGCCCGTCCGGAACGATAAGGAACGGGCGGTAAGTGACCCCGCGTTTGCTGTCGGAGTGCCGGTCCGGGAACAGCGGCAATGAGGGTAAGAGCCGCATTCACGACTCGAAGGCTGGCTTTGACGGGATTTCCGGGTGGACCATGGGATGGCATGGACATGGATCGTCGCGGCGGTGGGCTTTTGCCGTTCGTCCCCGTGACGCTGACCGGAAGGCCTTCTCTGATGCAAGCGACAGAACCGACCGTGCCCCCGTCACCCTCAGCCCGCCAACGCGCGGCGAGCCTCAAAGAGCGCGTCTACATCATCTTCACGAGCCTGGCTGTGGTGTTGGCGCTCCGGAGCCACGCGGACGAGACCACACCCGCAGCCGCGGCGGCCACCCTCAGCATCGTGGTGATCGGTTCCCTGCTGGGGATTTTCGTCGCCGACCTCCTGAGCCACCTGACCGTCCATTCCAAGCTCCCCACCGGTGAAGAGCTGCACCACATGATCGCGGTCAGCGCGGACGGCCTCGGCGTCCTCGTCACTCCGCTGCTTCTGCTGGCGGCGGCCGGCTTTGGTCTGCTGACGACGGCGGCTGCTCTCGGCTGGGCGGTGGCGGTGCTGGTTGTCTCGCTGGGCATCGTCGGGTTCCTCGCGATCCGGCGCCTCGAGATCCCGCTCCATCACAAGGCCGCCATCATGTTCGCCGAGGTTGTGCTGAGCCTTCTGGTGATCGGGCTCGAACTGCTGGCCCACAACCTCTGATGACACGGCTGTAGCTGCCGACAAGACGAGACCAGCAGGGAGCCCAGAAGGCACAAATTCTCCCACCATTCGACTGTTAGTTACTGGCCGGTCACTTGTCGGGTCGGGGGAACTTTGGGAATACTGGATCTTGTATCCCTCAGCCCTAATGCCTGGAAGGGCAGCCAATCGCCGGCACGCGAGCGGCCGGCCGGAGGCTCTGATTGGCGGGTCTGGTTGGCCGCCGGAGTCAGGTTACGTCCAGCCCAGTCGGGGATACTTGGAGGCGGCGCAGGACTGGCGCCGCAATCGCATGCAGAGAAAGGCCGCAATCGCATGCAGAGAAAGTAGGACGGCTCGGTTTTGCCTTAATGCAACTGGAATCAGAACTGGCCAGATAGAGGCACCGGAGGATAAGTGGCAACACTAGTCAGCGAAAGGCCCGCGAAGGCGGCCCAACAAAATGCACCGCGCCCACGGCTGGACGGCCTGGACGTGCTTCGCGGTGCTGCCGTAGGCGCCGTCCTGCTGGGACATTCCTGGCCTGCCATATTTCAAGGCGCTGGCATTGTTGGTGTCATTGCCTTCTTCGTGCTGAGCGGCTACTTGATCACCAACGTGCTGGTCCGGGACATTGAACGGCACCGAAAAATTCGCTACGGCCGTTTCTATGCACACCGGGCCTTCCGGCTGGTGCCGGCGCTGATCTCCCTCTTGGGCGTGTACGCGATCGTCGAACTGGCCACCGACTTCCTTGGGGACCGGTCCAAGGGAATCGTCGGCTACACCGTCCTCGCCGGCCTGGGCTACCTCAAAGACCTGCCCCTGCCCTTCGACGTCAGCATGGCGATCGGACCGCTCTGGACCCTGGCCGTGGAAGAACAGTTCTACCTGATCTGGCCGGCGCTGCTCGTGCTCGCCCTGCGGCGCAACCGACAGGGCCGGCTGATTGGCTTCTCTGCCGCCGTCGCCCTTGTCCTCATGTCCGCAACCGTGCTGGCGATGGCGGCCCTGGCCCCGCAACTCCACTCACTGGTCTACGCGCTGCCTACGACGTGGGGCCTGGGACTGATCGTCGGAGCGGCCCTGCGGCTGTACAGGGTCCACGTGTTCAGCTGGTTCGCCGGCCACCGCCTCAGGTGTGCGGCGTTGATCAGCTCCGTCGCCGTCCTGGCCGCGCTGATCTTCTTCCCCAAGGCCAACGAAACGCCGGTCTTCATCCTCATTGGCGGCCCGCTTGCTATGGCTGCCTCAGCCGTTTTGGTCGCCCTGGCCGCGTCCCGCACCGCCGGGATGCCGAAATGGACGCGCCCGGCGCAGATGCTGGGCGCCGTGTCCTACGCCGCCTACCTGTGGAACTACCCCGTCATTCTCTGGCTCAATGGCGGCTCGACGGCGGATCTGCCGCCGCTTGTCGCGGTGTCGGCCATCGCGTTGACCCTGCTCATCGCGGTCATCAGCTGGCACACTGTCGAAAGGCTGGGACGGATCGCGCGGGAACGCTTCGACCGGCGTTACTCCCCCATGGACCAGCGGGACCACCGGCGCCGGGACAGGGACCAACGGGCGAGGGACCAGCGGCAGGCCGGCAGCGTCCCCGTTTCCCGGCAGGCTTCAACGGGGCCGGGCCGGGAGGCCTCCGCGGACTAGGCAGGTTCGCCAGCGGTCCCGGCGCCGGGACGGTCCTCCAGCGTGCAAACATCGGTGTTCGCCCCGCAGACGATCACCGCCACGCGTTCGCCTTCACCGGGCGTGTACGCCCCCGACGTGAGAGCGGCAAGCGCCGCCGCCGCTCCGTATTCGGCAGGGATCCTGTAGTCGTTCCACAGCTGCGACCGGGCGGCGACGATGGCGGCATCGTCCACCAGGACGGAGGTCGGAGGGACGAGCGATGCGATGTTGAAGGCGATCTCGCCCACCCGCCGGGCACCCAGGGAATCCGCGGCGACTCCCGAAACGGCCACGTCGACCGGGTGGCCGGCGGCCAGGGCCGCGTGCAGCGTGGGGATGTTGAAGGGTTCAACCGCGACGACGCGTGCCCTGCCCTCAGCCGCCGCCGCAACTCCTGCATACAGCCCTCCGCCGCCGACGGCGACCACGATCGTGTCGATGCTGGGCTCGTCCTGGAGGATCTCCTCGGCGACGGTGCCGGCTCCGGCTGCGATTTCGAGTTGGTCGTAGGCGTGGCAGAAGAGGGCGCCGGTTTCTTCCACGTATTCCATTGCGGCGGCGAAAGCTTCCGCATACTCGGCCCCGACCTGCCGGACCGTCGCGTTGTATCGGAGAAGACGCTCCACCTTCACCCGCGGGGCGTTCTCCGGCACGAACACGGTCGCCGGAACGCCGAGTGCCGCCGCGGCGTAGGCGTTCGCCAGGCCCGCGTTACCGCCCGACGCCGCAACCACCCCTACTCCGGGGTCAAGTTCCCCGCGCTCCCGGGCAGCGAGGAGCCGGTTGAACGCGCCGCGGGCCTTGAAAACGCCGGTGTGCTGCAGGAACTCGCATTTGAACCAGAGAGGGGCCGCAGCCGTACCTCCGCGGAGCAACGGCGTGCGCCGCACGTAGCCGCTGATGCGGCTTTCTGCCTGGAGTACATCGCTGCGGTTAATCACTGGCTCCCCTGGGGTTGCATAGCTGGTCGGTGTTGCCTGTTTCGGTATTGATGCGTTGGTGTTGACAGGCCGGTTCGTCAGGATATCGCCTGGCCGAGGGACCGCGCCCCCGATACACCTGCCGCTGATGCAGCTGCCGCTGATACAGCTGACGCTCCCCCACCACTGGTGAGGGAGCGTCGGCTAAATGAAACTGAGGCCTTAGCCGCCCATGATGGCCGAGCCGACGAACGGGTCGACGGCCAGGGCAATGAAGAGCAGCGTCAGGTAGCTGATGGAGCCGTGGAAGACCTTCATTGCTCCCTTGTTGGACACGTCGCCCGCCTGGGCGCGGTTGTACAGGGCGTGGGACTCGTACAGGAACCAGGCACCGGCCGCGACGGCGGTCACCGTGTAGACCCAGCCGGCGCCGCCGGCGGGGATCATCAGCAGCGAACACGCCACCATGGCCCACGCGTAGAGGACCACCTGCACCGAGACCACCTTGGCACCGGCGATTGCGCCCAGCATGGGCACGTTCGCGTTGCGGTAGTCCTCGCCGTAGCGCATCGACAGCGGCCAGTAGTGCGGCGGGGTCCAGAGGAAGATCACCATGAACAGCACGACGGCGGGCCACTCGACCGTGTTGGTGACGGCAGCCCAGGCAATCAGGACCGGGAAACACCCGGCGGCGCCGCCCCAGACAATGTTCTGGGCCGTGCGTCGCTTGAGGATCATGGTGTAGATGACCACGTAGAAGACGATGGCGCCCAGTCCCAGCCACGCGGAGAGCGGGTTGGCCCCGAACCAGAGGATGGCGATCGCCGCCGCGCCCAGCAGCCAGGAGAAGATCAATGCTTCCCGGGGCGTGACCTCTCCGGTGACCAGCGGCCGGTTTTCCGTGCGGTGCATGAGCTTGTCAATGTCGCGGTCGATGTAGCAGTTGAACGCGCCTGCCGAGCCTGCCGCGAACGCCCCGCCCACAAGCGTCGCCAGGATCAGGCCGATCGACGGGAAGCCCCGTTCGGCGTAGATCATGGTGGGCAGCGTGCTGACGAGCAGGAGCTCAATGACGCGGGGTTTCGTGAGCGCCAGATAGGCCTTGGCTTTGCGGCCGAAGCCCATTCTTTCCGAGGCCGGGGAGGCGTTCAGCGGCGTATTAGTTGTGCTCACGGTGGCAGTCACTCTGTTCTGTCTGGCTGTGCTGTTTTGTCTGCCGTGCAGTTTTGTCTGCTGTGCAGTTCTATCTGGCTGTGCAGCCCCGGGTGGATTTCGCAACGCGCTTTGCTGCAGATCGGGCACCACGCTCGGCGGGCGCCCGTGTCTTTGCCCCAGTCGAAGGCCACCACCAATCATACCGTGGAGCTCCGGGCCACAGGGCCGCCGGGCAGCGCACATGATTCCGGCGTGTTAACACCTGCTCACACGCGCAACGGCGGACGGTGATTCATATAAGCGAAATCCCGTCCAATTGGTGAGATATACGCTGACCACAAAGTGGAATGGGACTAGGCTGTCCTTAGATCAGCGCACACGGGCACGCTTACAGGCAATTGCCGGAATAGGCGGCTCTGCATCTGCGTCTGAATGATAGATCAACGTTTCGATGGTGAACGGCTGGTACGAACCGCAGCGGGCACCGAACTGTGCCCGGGGCGGGAAATAGAGCGTACCGCCGGCCGTCAGCACAGAGAGGGGCCCGGTTTTCGTGCCACATTTGGAAGAGCAAGAACTGTCATGGACCGAGTTGGATCAGCGTGCGGTAGACACGGTCCGGGTGCTGGCCGCGGATGCGGTGGAGAAGGTCGGGAACGGCCACCCCGGGACGGCGATGAGTCTGGCTCCGGCCGCGTACCTGTT